>JAHEZD010000137.1 GCA_023251255.1 Chitinophagaceae bacterium | reverse complement strand
GGTAAAGCCTGCAACGGTTACCTCCTACCTAACAGAAGCTGTGGTCAGAGAAATCATTGCATCCAATATTCTCCACAAAGGGGCGCTGCAGTTGGTATGTGGAAGCGCTGGCGATATGCTGGAGCAGGTAACCAGTCAGGACATTATAACCTTCACGGGTTCTGCATCCACAGGTTTAATGCTGAAAAGTGGCAGGAGGGTCCTGGAAGAAAGCGTTCCGTTTACCATGGAAGCAGATTCATTGAATTGCATTGTGCTGGGTGATGATGTAACACCAGCTATGCCGGAATGGGACATCTTCATCAAGGAAGTGAGGAAGGAAATGACCACCAAGTGCGGCCAGAAATGCACGGCTATCAGGCGCATCTTCGTCCCCGCAAATAAAATAGAAGACGTGCAGATAGCTTTGGGCAAGGCATTGGCACAAACAACCATTGGCAATCCATTGAACGACAAGGTAAGAATGGGTTCATTGGCCGGTCAATCGCAAAAGGAGGAGGTCAGGAACCAGGTACAGAAACTACTGGCTTCATCGCAGATAATCTATGGTTCGCTGGACAGTGTGGAACTAATTGATGCCGATCCCAATAAAGGGGCATTCATGTCCCCCCTATTGCTGCTCAACCAGGACCCCTTCTCTTCCACAGCAGTACATGAAGTAGAAGCCTTTGGCCCGGTAAGCACTTTGATGCCTTATAGCAATATGGACGAAGCCATTGCCCTGGCCAAATTGGGCAAGGGTTCATTGGTAAGCTCCATTGTTACCGCTTCACCAAAAATTGCCAAGCAATATGTACTGGGAGCAGGAGCCTACCATGGAAGGATCCTGGTACTGAACAATGAATGTGCAAAGGAAAGTACGGGACATGGAAGCCCATTGCCCCTATTGGTACATGGTGGCCCCGGACGTGCAGGTGGCGGGGAAGAAATGGGCGGCATGAGGGGAGTGAAGCATTATATGCAGCGGGTGGCCATCCAAGGAAGCCCAACCATGCTCACAGCAGTCAGCAATGTGTACCAGCCCAATGCAAAGGGCAATACGGATGGTATCCATCCATTCACCAAATATTTTGAGGAACTGGTTATTGGCGACCAGTTGATCACCGAAAGAAGATTGGTCACTGCCGAGGACATCAACAGGTTTGCCGATTTGAGCGGCGACCACTTTTACGCCCATCTGGAAGGGACCGATTTCAATGGCACCATGTTCGAAAAACAAGTGGCCCATGGTTATTTCATCATGAGTGCCGCAGCAGGGCTTTTTGTGGATAGCTACAAAAAAAATCCCGTGCTGTTAAACTATGGCATCGATGAATTGCGTTTCACTAAACCAGTGTATCCGGGTACGGAAATATATGTGAGGTTTACCTGCAAGGAAAAATTGCGTCAGGAAAAGAAAGAAGAAGCCGATATTGCTAAGGGAATAGTGAAATGGTTGGTCGAAATGTTTGACGGGGAAGATGAACTGATCGGCATAGCCACCATATTAACAATGGTAAAACTTAAAAATCAAGCATAAAAAAGAATCCATGATTGAAGAAATAAAAGACGGTTACGTAAAAGTTGAAAGGGAACACGGTATCGTAACAATCGAGTTCCACCATCCACAGAGCAACTCATTGCCGGGTAAGATCCTGGATGCACTGGCAAAGGATATCCATGCCGAGAGCATCAATCCGGAAACAAAAGTAATGATCATCAGGTCTGCCAGTGATAAGGTTTTTTGCAGTGGTGCATCGTTCGATGAACTGGCAGCCATACAAACAGAAGCCGAAGGGCTGAAGTTCTTCAGCGGCTTTGCAAATGTGATCAACGCCATGCGCAAGGCACCACAATTGATCATTGTGCGTGTACAGGGCAAATGTGTGGGCGGCGGCGTGGGCCTGGCAGCAGCAGCAGATTATGCCATTGCCTGTGAAGGGGCCGAAATAAAATTAAGTGAACTGTCCGTTGGCATAGGGCCGTTTGTGGTTGGGCCAGCAGTGGAAAGGAAATTGGGCCTAAGCTCATTTTCACAATTGACCATAGATGCCAACCTATGGCGCCCAGCAGATTGGGCAAGGCGCAAAGGCCTGTATGCCGAACTGCACAATGATATTGCAGGTATGGATGACAGCATCACACGCTTGTCCACTGCCTTGTCAAAGTCTAACCCCGAAGCCATGAAGGAACTGAAGAAGATGTTCTGGAAAGGAACGGAGCATTGGGACGAGCTGTTGAAAGAACGTGCAGCCATTAGTGGAAGGCTTATATTGAGCAGTTACAGCAAAGACTTTATTGCCAAGTTCAAAGCCAAGCAGAAAAAGAATTAGTGAATTAGTGGCCACCAGAACATTCCATAAAGGCAACTATAAAAAGTTGTGCAACCATTTGACGGAGCTTGATCACGGGCTCCGCCAAATTATTTTGGCGCATGGCCACCCGCCCATGTTCAGCAGGGAACCAAGTTTTGAAACAATGGTCCATATCATTCTGGAACAGCAGGTTTCCTTGGCCTCGGCCAAAGCAGCCTTGGTGAAACTCAAGGAGAAGATTGGTGAAGTTACCCCCGAAAAAATACTGTTGCTCAGTGACCAAGAACTCCGGTCCTGTTATTTCAGCCGGCAGAAAACGGTGTATGCAAGGTGCCTGGCCACGGCCATCATCAACGGGGAATTGGACCTGCAATCATTGGATAAGGAAAGCGATGAGGAGATAAGGGTACAGCTCAAGAAAATCAAGGGCATTGGCGATTGGACAGTGGATATTTTTTTAATGATGGCACTGAACAGAACGGACTGCTTCCCCACAGGCGATATTGCATTGATCAATAGCATCAAGCACATTAAGCAATTGCCCAAGCAAACAACCAAGGAAGAAATACTATTGATAGCAGAACAATGGAAGCCCAATAGGACCCTCGCCGCATATATACTTTGGTGGGACTACATCAAGAAGCGGAACATGAAATGGTAAGGGGTGGTTTAATAAATACAATGGTTTCATTGCCCCGATCCCTGCCCGTTCCCCGTCCGAACCGGCACGGGCGGACGTTCAGGCGGGCTTTAGGTCGGGGTTATGGAAAGCATGATTACTACTTGGGCTTTAGCCCAAACCGTCAAGCTTGGGCTGAAGCCTTGTCGAAGGAAATTTGGGAAATCATGGTCTAACATATCGGTTTCGACAAGCTCAACCTGACATCCTACTTCTTAACTTAATGACATTGGGTTGAAGCCCAAGCGCAATGATGTACTACCTACTTAATATGATTTTGAAGATTTGATTCCGCCAACAGGTTATTTAAAGCGTAAACGTATATCCCACCCCATAGCTTAAGACCCTGTTCCTTCCCATATCTGCATCATAACCCTTAGGATGCACATCGGTCATGCCCAAACCATATTTGCAGTACAATTGGATGTGCTTGAATGATGCCCCACCCAGAAAATTAAAACCATAATCAAATCTTTGTAAGGAACTGTAGATACCATTGCCAGAGCCCTCATGGTGACCATAATGGATCTTGGTTGTTTCAGCAATATGCAGGGGATAGAACTCACCATAGTAACCCTCATAACTATTTTTGCCACCCACACCAATGGCACCATATATGCCCGCTCCGGCATACAAACTGAACGATTGGCCAATATTGAACTTGTATACATAGCTAATCGGCATTTCAAGATAAATGGGCTTGGAGGTAGATTGCTCCCATAGGGAGTAATAGCTGCTTGCTTGGGCCTTTCCCCCCTTGCCATTTACAAGCAATCCGGTTTGCAGAAGGCCCTGCTTGGATAAAGGGATACCTACCAAGATGCCGGCTTGGAACTGTTGTACATTGCCCTGATTGGTGATCCTGTTATTGTAGGAAGTCTCCTTGTTCAAACTATAATGTGCGGTATTGGCCCCACCAACAATAGTAAGGCCGATCCTTTTGGAATACTGTGCATGGGCAGTGCAAACAAAAAGCAGTGCAGTGGTGAATAAAAAGCTTCCTTTCATAAGAGGGTTTAGTGTATTGACAGGGCAAACAGGAAAAACATTGCAATAAAAAAGGCTGTTTGGGAAAACAGCCTTTTTTGGTAAGTATCAGGAATCCAGATCATCATACTCGTACAATGGATTGATATGTGTATTGGCCGGCATTTCAAAAACCGGGTTGATGATGCCATCCTTCAGGCCATACACCCATCCATGCAGGTGCGGTTGCTGGTGGTACTTCCATGCACGCTGAATAATGGAGGTCTTGGCAAGGTTCTGTACCTGCTCTTTCACGTTCAGTTCCACTAACCTGTCAAACTTCAGTTCCTCATCGTTAATGCCGTTCAGTTCATCCTCATGCAAGCGCTGCACATCCTTGATGTTCCGCAGCCACATATTCAATACGGCCCTGAAATCATGTTTTGTCATGGATGCCTTTATACCGCCGCAGCCATAATGGCCACAAACAATCACATGTTTAACCTTCAGGTGGTTTACTGCATAATCCAGTACGGACAAAAGGTTCACGTCCGTGTTCACCACCATATTGGCAATATTGCGGTGAACGAATATTTCACCCGGCTGCGTACCGGTAATCTTATCTGCTGGCACACGGCTGTCGCTGCAGCCGATCCACAGGAAATCCGGTGTCTGGATCTGGGACAGGCGATTGAAGAAATCCGGGTCGTCTTCCAATTGTTCCTGTGCCCAGGCCTTGTTTTCCAATAATAGTTTATCGTATGGCGTCATGGTTATTTTGTTAATGGTTCATTTAATAAAGCATGCATTTGTTTGTGCTGGCTTTTTTTGATTTCAACACGGATGTTTTTTAAATGGGCATGGCAAAGAAAGTTATTTATCTCCTCAATAATGTCCTTGTCAATAAAATCTGCACGGTGTGCATCTATCAGTACATAGGCATTGGCCGGCACGTCTTCCAGTTTCTTCTTGATGATGGGCTTGTTCAGGAACGATACATCCTTGCGCAAACGGATCAGGTAATTGTTCTGGTCGTTCACCACCATTACCGCAGAGCGGAAATTGCTCCTGATCATGTAGAACAGTCCCACCACTATGCCCACGCAGATACCCTTCAATAGGTCCGTCATCAAGATGGCTGCAATGGTTATTACAAAGGGCACAAACTGGTCCCAACCCTTGTTGTAGAACTCCTTGAACAGGGAAACCTTTGCCAATTTATAGCCGGTGAAGATCAGTATGGCTGCCAACGCACCCAAGGGGATCTTATTGAGGATAAAGGGAATGAACATTACACACAGCAGCATCAGCAGCCCATGCATAATGGCACTTATCTTGGTCCTTCCTCCTGCCGCCACATTGGCCGAGCTCCGCACTACCACCGATGTAAGGGGCAGGCCACCAATCAGTCCCGAAACAATATTGCCAATGCCCTGGGCCTTCAGCTCCCTATTGGGTGGGGTGACCCTTTTTAAAGGGTCAAGCTTATCCACCGCTTCAATGCCCAATAGGGTTTCAAGGCTTGCCACAATGGCCAGCGTTAGGGCCGTAACCCAAACATCCGGATTGTTCAGGAACTTGATATCCGGAAAAGTGAAGAAGGAGAAAAACTCCTTGGCACTATGGGCAATGGGCAGCGCCACCAAATGCTTGGCTTCTAGGGCATAATCGGGTTTGCTGGCCTTGAATATTTCATTGATGATGGTGCCCACCAGCACTACCACCAATGCACCCGGTACCAATTGCAATGCCTTTATTTTTTTGAGGGGCTTGCTTTCCCAAATGATCAGGATCAACAAACTGATTCCACCAATCAATGCAGCAGAAGGGGTAATGTATTTAACGGCACTCAGTATGCCGGAAAAAGTATTCTCCTTATCACCCTGCGCAAAAGTTTCGTCACCTTCAAAGTTCTTGTCGTAACCAACCAGGTGCGGCACCTGTTTCAGGATCAGGATCAGGCCAATGGCTGCCAACATGCCCTTGATAACGGAGTTGGGCACATAATCACCAATAACACCTGCTTTGATAAAGCCCAGTATCAATTGGATGATGCCTGCAATGACCACGGCCAGCAGGAATGCCTCGTACACCTGCAGTTTAAGGATGGCCGTGGCCACAATAACGGTTAGCCCCGCCGCCGGGCCACTAACGCTCAGTTGGGAGCCGCTCAATAGACCAATTACAACGCCGCCCGCAATGCCTGCTATGATGCCCGAAAACAATGGCGCACCGCTTCCCAGCGCAATGCCTAAACACAGTGGCAGTGCCACCAATAATACCACGATAGATGCAGGCATATCTGCCCCTGCATGCTTAAAATATTTTTTCATGCTTGAAATAGAGTTGAAATAAAGAAATCGGTTGCCTTAAACTAATGAATTTACACTAACAATTTGGAGGGGGCACCAATATTTCATTGGAATGGTTGTGGGGAATGGCAGCATCATCCAGAATAGGCAGCCGCAATTCAATGGAAGTAGCAATTAAAACAGGCCCGGCCGCCCAATCAATAAATTCACTTTTGCCCTGCATTTTCTTGCAGCAGTCCTTTTCCAGGTCTACACTGTGCGGGATTTCCTCATTGAACAGGTTGCTGAACAAGGCACGCCCCATTTGCTGCACGGGCAGCACCTGCACACTAAGTACAAGAATGAGGAAGATATTGATGAGCCGTTTTGCCATTACTGCAAATATATCTTTCCAAGCCATAACATATTGCAACCCTGAATTTTGTTTAACAAAAACATGACAGAACGGACACAACAAGTGGGAAGCTAGACAGGAACTGCAGAGGCTGGCCCTAAACAGCTTCTTAGCATGCAACCAAAAAAACTGCCCCACAAAAATGTTACATGAAAAAATGTTACCTTTTAAAATGTAACAAAAAAATAGGTAACATTTTTTGAGCGGGCATTTTTCCGTCAGTAACAGTGCCTATGGATGGAGGGGGAAGCAGTCTACGCATAGCCTGTGGATAGGAACCTGCCTTTGTCGGCAGGAGCGGGTATGGATGACACGGATTGAACGGGTCATTACAGGTAAAATCCGTACTTATCTGCTATATCAGCTTCATCCGTGTTCCTGTTATTTCTTCACCAAATTGTACGAGTCATCAATAAACCCCTGTAACTGCTTATTGTTCAGCCTGCCATCCACAATGATGGTGTTCCAGTGTTTCTTGTTCATGTGGTAACCGGGCAATACGTTTTCAGGGAACTCCTCCCGTAACTCTATTGCCTTATCGGGCTGGCATTTTACATTGAACTGCAGGGGATGTGCATCCAGCCCGGTGAGCAAAAAAATCTTGTTGTTTATTTTGAACACCAATGTTTCATTGCCAAAAGGAAATGATTCTTCTGCATCGGGTTTGCTGAGTGCGTAGGAGCGGAGGGATTCTATATTCATGGATAACTTTATTTGGAAGTGGTCAAGGCTAAGTAGCCGCGGTGTAACAATCAACGCCTGCTATATAAGGGTAAAATTAGTTGAAAAGGAAGAATGTACGCCTTGCCATGCAGTTAGATGGTTGGATTTGTTAGCCTGCGTAATTAACTGCTGCTTCCAGCGGTCAGGGCGTGGATACCAGAGGAGCACGAAGTTCACAAAGTAGGCACGAAGTACACTACGCGGTGAACTTTGTGGTTCTTGCTTCTTCGCAGTGTCTCCCTCTCCGTCATTGCGGTCCTCACGTCATTGCGACGAAGGAAGCAATCTGCATTGCGTTACGGAGGGGAATCCATCTCCGAGAAGGCCTAGATTGCTTCGTACCTCGCAGCCGATAATTATCGGCTGACGGCCTTTTTATCGCAACGGCCTTTTGTTTTTGCTTCTCCGCAGTGTCCTGCCATCGCTCTTGGGCTAGAGATACTGCGAAGAAGTAATTATCCCTTCTGCGCAGTGTCTCCTTAGCGTTGCTTTGTGTGTAGCAAGGGACGCTGCGTTCAGAGTGAGATCTTCATCTTTAAACCGCAGAACCCTGCCATCGCTCTTGGGCTTGGAGTAGAGACTCTGCGAGGAAGAAAGTCACTTTTGCCTAATTTGTCTTTCACACAAAACGTTTGCTACTTCGTCGGTAGATGTCCTAACGCCGTTGATTAATAAACAAGAAAGTGTAACATTCATACTGCAAGTCCACATATCGCCTCTGCTATTTGTGTCACCATCAGTTTCTTTGGTCAAAATAACTTTGTTGTCCTTTTTTGAATATAGCGATGTTGTCAATTTTAAAATTGCTGAGCCGTCTTTCCTTCTCCGCAGTGTCTACCTCTCCGTCCTTTGCGACGAAGGAGGCAATCTGTTTTGCGTTCCTTCTCCGCAGTGTCTCCTTAGCGTTGCTTTGTGTGCAGCAAGGGACGCTGCGTTCAGGAGTTGGATCTTCATCCTTAAACCGCAGCGTCCTGCCATCGCACTTGGCTTGGAGTAGAGACGCTGCGAGGAAGAAAGAGGCAATCTTATCGTCAGCCGATAATTATCGGCTGACGGCCTTTTCATACGAAGTGCACCACGTTGTACTTTTTGTGGTTCTTACTGTTCTTTGTGCTACTTAAAACCTGTCAATGTCATGATGCCATAAATCATGATCATGGAAGCATTACCAGTTTCAATGATTGTGTCCAATGTGCTATTGTCATCCAATGTAAGTTTACCTAATGTGACTGGCTTCTGTTTATAGCCCTTGAAGTCGTTCCATGCCCACTCAGCCACCTTGTTTGCAAAAGTGTGTTTAATTGTACCCTTGTTATTGGTGATTATTTTTCTGGTGGTCAGTAATGTCCAATTGTTATTGTCAACAAGGGTTATTGCTATGGGGAGTTCATTTTCTAAGTGGGCGAAACTCGCAGATATGTTGTTGTCTAGGTCGGTCAATAATTGCGTTTCCAAGATTTTTGTCAATGGATAATGGATAGGTTTAATGGTATGCCGCTTGATGGCTGCAATGCATATTTTTCTTATGGATTCATCAGTCTTTTGCATGGTGAAATAGTAATAAGCAACGAAGAGGGAACACGAAGTTCACAAAGTAAACACAAAGTACACTACGGATGGTGTTCTGCGTTCAGGAGTTGGATCTTCATCCCTAAACCGCAGCGTCCTGCCACCGCACTTGGCTTGGCGTAGAGACGCTGCGAGGAAGAAAGTCACTTTTGCCTAATTTGTCTTTCACGCAAAACGTTTGCTACTTCGTCAGTAGATGTCCTAACGCCATTGATTAATAAACAAGAAAGTGTAACATTCATACTGCAAGTCCACATATCGCCTCTGCTATTTGTGTCACCATCAGTTTCTTTGGTCAAAATAACTTTGTTGTCCTTTTTTGAATATAGCGATGTTGTCAATTTTAAAATTACTGAGCCGTCTTTGTCAACTGTATGTATGTTGCTGTAAAAAACGATATAGTCAGCCTTAGAAGTGTCCGCAAGCGTTTTTAAACTTGACAAATTTGTTTGTTGGTTTGGTAATTCAACTATTGTTGAAAAAGGTTCATACTCGTTGAAGTAAAAATTATAAACCTGTGTCGAGTATTGAGAAATCGTCTGAAAGTATTTAAACTTCTTTACGTTGCCCTCTTGAGCTTTCATCAATGGAACTTGCTTTTTCAATCTCTCCTGTGCCTCCTTAAAAGAGTTTTCCATTTCTTTTGAATCGTCCTTCAAATTTAAAAGGTCTTCCATTTGTTTTAAGGAAGAATAGTAGGATTTTAAATTGCCAGCCTCAATGCTGTCTCTGTCACTAAATAAGAACGTGTCAATAATTGCAGTGTCTGGCCTGATAACACAAAGTTTAAATGGTTTCCACATTCCTCTTTGTCCATAAGTTGTCAAACTAAGCATTAATAAAAGTGTCGTGAAAATCCTTTGCATATTAGGGAGCTAGATTTATTGCCTACAACTCAAAAATAGACGAAACCCTCCATTTAAAACATTCGCAAATCCCCTCCATTACGGGCAATGTTATTAAGTAATTGTTAGCCTGAGCCTGCCCGTTCCGTTCAGGCGGGCCTGTCGAAGGCAACTGCAACTTAGGAAATCATGTTTGATAGATCGGTTTCGTGGTTCGCTGCAGGCACGATGGAGGAACAGTGCGAAGATCCGGGAAATGGCGGTCAGGCGGAGTGCCTTGTAAGCCGCTCATGGCTACTGGCTGTTTGGTCCATCAAGGAACCGCAAGGCTGTAGCCGTAAATGGAACCGCGGGATTATAAATAGGAACATGGTCACCGCCAGGAATGATCCATAAAGCAGCATCGGGTATGGAACGGTAGATGCTTACAGGAATGTCAACGGGAAAGAAGTTGTCGCTGTCACCATGCACCACCAGCGTACGGGCTGTAATGGTGGATAGGCTTTGTGCGGTGAAATTCATATCGTCGTAGTTATCGTGCAATGCGTTGAACTGTGCAATGAGTTGGCGGACCTGTTCCTCACCGCGTTTGGCGCACTCCTTGTACATTTCCTGCACCTGCTGGGGCATGGTGCCAAACGAAGCCCTGCGCATAATGGCCCTTGCCTCATCGGGGAAATGGGAAGTGGCACTGATTAACACCATGGAGTGGATGCGCTTGGGCTGGCCCGTGGCCATGTGCAGTAGCACCATGCCGCCAGAACTCATGCCCATGGCCGAGAAGCGGTCAACCCCCAATTTGTCAAGCAGGAAGAATACATCGCTGGCCGCTTGCTGATGGGTGAACTTGTTGTCTGGATTGGTGGAGTGGCCATGGCCACGCAGGTCCACTACGATCAGTCGGTGGTGCTCCGAGAGCTTGGCGGTAAAGGGATGCCAGTTCTGTGCACAACCGCCAAACCCATGCAGCAGCAGCAGTGGCTGCCGATAGCTATCGGCACCGGCTCCGTACTCCTCGTAGTACAGCTCCATATTGTTGATCTGAATGGTATGCCCGTGCGTGCTTGTCTGTTTGGGAGCGTACTTCGTTGCCATAGGTGTGCTGCTCTTATTAAATAGTTGCCAACTTGGTGTTATTACTGTTCGTCTTTTGCGCTTGCCGCTAACTCAAAAATAAACGAAACTTTCCAGCTAAAACATTCGCAAACCCACTCATTACGGGTTCAATTGTCAATGCTTTCTTCTCCGCAATGTCTCCTGGGCGTTGCGCTGAGTAAAGCAAGGGACGTTGCGTTCAGAGTTGGATCTCCATCTTTAAACCGCAGTGTCCTGCCATCGCTCTTGGCTTGGCGTAGAGACGCTGCGGGGAAGAAAACGAAACTTTCCAGCTAAAACATTCGCAAACCCACTCATTACGGGTTCAATTGTCAATGCGTCCTTCTCCGCGATGTCTCCTGAGCGTTGCGCTGAGTAAAGCAAGGGATGTTGCGGGATCTCCATCTTTAAACCGCAGCGTCCTGCCATCGCTCTTGGCTTGGCGTAGAGACGCTGCGGGGAAGAAAACGAAACTTTCCAGCTAAAACATTCGCAAACCCACTCATTACGGGTTCAATTG
>JAHEZD010000011.1:46270-92231 GCA_023251255.1 Chitinophagaceae bacterium | reverse complement strand
AACAGCCGTCTGAATTGGTGCCTTTTATATAATATGGCCCACCTGCATCAATTGCCGTAGGGTTTGCAATTGGAGAAGTAGCTTCGGGGTCAATCCAATAGGTATAAACCAATCCTGGATTACTTCCATTTCGGTATGTTGGATTGGTGATGTCCACTTTTTGCGGTGAACACGCAATTGGCGGATCCTGAATTACAATATTGGGTGGTGTCTTGAAAGTAGCAACAATAGGTTTTATGCCGTTGCATCCCTCACTGTTTGTTCCTTTAATATAATAAGTGCCTGCCGTGCTGACCGATGTAGGCGTTGGCACATAATTCTGTTGGCTAACATCTGTAAAGTAGGAATAACTGAGCCCCGGTGTACTACCTGCTGTTATAAGAGGCAACGTTAAATCGATGCCTGACGACGAACAGCTTTGTACACTATCTTTTACACGAAGATTGAATGCGGTGCCAGAAAACTGTATGGTACTTCTTAATGTATCTAAACAGCCCAAGCCTGGATAGGGTACAATTTCCAACGCATAAACGGTGCCGGCTGGCGGCGGTGGGGTCAAGGTTAAAGTATTGTTGGTACCAAGCATGGTAGAGAAATCGGACGTGTACCAATGGTATTCCTGGAAACCAAATGGAGCTACCAGCGTTATGGAATCAGTGACACCAGCACAATAGGTATTTCCGGAAATAGGTGAAGTGCAGTTTTCATTCACATCAATGTATGCATAGCCAAAATGCCCGCCAGGGGTACAATCGTTATTGGTAAACTCAAGCCTGATCGTTTTGCCTGCATAGCCCAATAGTTTAATGGTAATGGGCGACCAAGGTTTGAAGAAGACATCGGATTTAACAGGCGACTGTTGAAATCCGGGCAATCCGCCAGAAGCAACAAATTCAAAGGAGCCACAACCAATATAATCATTGGCTGTTACATCAAAAACCTTGGCAGTAAACTTTGGTTGCTGGATGGCTGCATGGTTGGGGTTCTGAAAAACGACAGCATAATTGTAAATAATGCTGAAATCAACCTGGGTTGAAGGAATCGTAAAAGTGTAGCTGACCCTTTCTGCTTGAGCGCCTGTGGAAGGATTGCCTAATCTAATGGAGTATTGGCTTCCATTGGGGCAGTTAACAGGAAAATTACCATAGTAATCTTTTTGTTGTGGTACAGAGTTTTGAAGTATTACATGTCTATCTGCAAGCGGGGGCGTGGCAGTGACGCTGATGAGACCAGCAGAGTTTATTGATCCTGCGAAGCATTCCCAATTAGCGAAAGTACCTGTTTCAAAACCAATATTCTGGGGGCATTGTGCAGATATCCGCAGATTGAACAGAACAATATAAAGCAATAATAGCCCCTTTATATATCGTCTGTAATTTCCCCACATAATCACCTGAGTTTTGAGTGGAATTAAAAATACTTAAAAACGGATTAAAAGGGATTGATTTTTTTTGAATGGGGGAATTGTAACATTGCACCATGAACAATATAAAAAATATCATTTTTGATTTTGGCGGTATTTTTATAGATATAGATTACCAGAAAACCGAACAGGCATTTATAGATGCCGGCATCATCAACTTCCCTGAACTCTATTCCCAGCACCATGCGTCTTCTTTATTTGAAGATTTGGAAACTGGCAAAATATCCCCTGAGCAGTTTTATGAAACATTCAGGAAAACAGCCAATAGCAGCCTTTCAAATGAAAAAATCGAACTTGCCTGGAATGCCATGTTGGGTAATTTCTTATTGGAAGAATTGAACTGGTTGGACTCAATAAAAGACAAGTACAAACTTTTTCTGTACTCCAATACCAACCAGATCCATTACAATGCTTTTAGTAAGGCCTTTGAACAGGTAACAAGAAAAAAAAGCTTCGATGATCATTTCATCAAAGCCTACTATTCACACTCTTTGGGCCTCCGTAAACCATATAAAGAGTCTTTTGAAAAAATTTTGGAAGAACAAAACCTTCTTGCCGGAGAAACGGTTTTTATAGATGATACCATTAAAAATATTGAAGGAGCAAAATTGGCAGGACTCCAAACCATTTTGTTAACACCGCCAGAAAGGGTTAGCCAGTTAGGATTATAGCAAAAAGACGCTTGTTAATTAACGGAAGTTACTAGTTATCAATTGTTTAGCTAATCAGGGGCATTTGTTCTGAAATGCAAGATTTACAAGTCGATCATTGAAGAAGAAAGCAGGATGTTTTATCTATACGGCACCAGAACAAATGATGAGGCAGGATGACGGTGAAGGGCGTTTATATTCTATCAATTTGAGTTAATTACCCCACACCCCAGCTATTGTTTCACTTCTTCAAACTCAATATAATCGCCTTCAACAGTGGGGGGGGATTGTTGTTTTGCTTGTGCAGATGGCTGCTGCTGTGCCTGCTGTTGTTGGTGCGACTGCTGCTCCTGCATTTCCTTGATTTTGTTCTTCATTTGGTTGGTAGCCTTGCCAACTGGTACCACCACTCCAAACACGAATTTGTAGGCATAGTACAATACAAATCCCCAAAGTAAAATCCTAAATAATTCTCCTAACATAAGACCGCAAATTTATAAACTGCATCAATGTAATGCTGTTAAAAAGTTTGTCGTTCAATCAAACAATTTATTGCAGCGCATTTGTTATTTAAAATTGATATGGCTAAACAGGATTCAAATTTGGAACATACACTTCCATTTCCCTACATTTGCACCAGAATAAAGAAACAGCAGAAGGGAACGCAATCGTTCCCTTCTCTTTTGTACCTATGTCAGTAGAAACGCAAATACAGCAAATAGAGAAACTTATAGCCCTAATGCTTGAAGAGGAGCCAGAATATTTTTTGGTGAACCTACGCATTAAACCAACCAACAATATCAAGGTTTTTATTGATGGTGATAATGGGTTGCCCATAGAGAAATGCGTGAAATTCAATCGCAAACTCTACAAACTGATTGAAGAAGAGGGTTGGTATCCAGAGGGCGAATTCAGTTTGGAGCTTTCAAGTCCGGGCATCGAGGAACCTTTAAAGATGAACCGTCAATACGCCAAAAATATTGGCCGGACCGTGGAAGTGGTGTTTGTGGATGAAACAAAAAAAGAAGGCAAATTGTTAACAGTAACAGAAGCTGATATCATTCTGGAACACACTGAAGGCAAAGGAAAGAAAGCATTGACACAGCAATTGGTTATCCCATTCAATAATATAAAAACAACAACAGTTCAAATCAAATTCTAAATGAGTATCAGCTTAAAAAACTGGCACTTTGAACCTAAAAAAATGAGGTATGGCAAGTATAAACTTAATTGACGCATTTCAGGATTTTAAAGACGCTGAAAACCTAGACCGTCCAACGATGATGAAAGTAGTGGAAGATGTTTTTAAAACCCTTTTGCGTAAAAAGTATGTAAGTGACGAAAATTTTGACGTAATCGTTAATGCTGAGAAGGGTGATTTGGAAATTATCCGCCGCAGAATGATTGTTGAAGATGGTGAAGTAGTTGACCCATTGGCGGAAGTTGCTTATAGCGAAGCTGTTAAAATTGAACCCGATTTTGAAGTAGGGGAAGAACTGTACGAAGAAGTAAATATTTATGACTTTGGCCGTCGTGCCATCCTTGCCGCAAAACAAACTTTGGCAAGCCGTATCAGCGACCTAAAGAAGAATGTTTTGGTAAAAAAATATGCTGACAGAATTGGCGAAATTATCAGTTCTGAAGTATACCAGGTTTGGAAGAAAGAAGTTTTATTATTGGATGATGAAGGCAATGAATTAATCTTGCCAAAATCTGAGCAGATACCGCAGGATTATTTCAAGAAAGGCGAGAATATCCGTGCTGTTGTAGCTAGGGTCGATATGAAAAACAATTCGCCTGTTATTATTTTATCAAGGACAAGTCCGTTGTTCTTGGCTAAATTGCTTGAAATTGAAGTGCCGGAAATTTTTGATGGCCTGATTGCCATCAAGAAAATTGTTCGCGATCCGGGAGAAAGGGCAAAAGTGGCTGTTGAAAGTTTCGATGACAGGATTGACCCAGTAGGTGCATGCGTAGGTATGAAAGGAAGCCGTATTCACGGAATAGTTCGTGAACTGAAAAATGAAAATATTGACGTTATCAACTACACTGCAAATATTCAGTTGCTAATTCAACGTTCATTAACACCGGCCAAGATCAGCTACATGAACTTGGACAATGACAAGAAGCAAGCGGATGTTTATTTGAAAGCAGACCAAGTTTCTTTGGCAATTGGCCGTAGAGGGGTGAACATCAAATTGGCTTGTGAATTAACAGGGTATGAAATTGATGTTTTCCGTGAAGATGAAGAACAGGTGGACACCTTTGATATTGCATTGGATGAGTTCAGCGATGAAATTGAACAATGGGTTATTGATGAATTCAAACGTGTGGGCTGTGATACAGCACAAAGTGTTCTGAAGTTGTCTGACCATGAACTTGAAAGAAGGACTGACCTTGAAAAAGAAACCATTGCTGAAGTAAGGAGAGTGTTGCAAGCTGAGTTTGATAAAGAAGATGAAGTGGAGGAAACCCAAGAAGAAACACCAGCACCAGTAGCAGAAGTTCCTGTAACAGAGGAAAAACAGGCAGAAGAGCCAGAAGCTTAGCTGCTAAAAGAACAATAGTACAAGAGTGCATCCATCTGAGATTCAACTTGCTGATAGATAAGTTGAATCTCAGTTTGCGCATCGAGAACAAATTAAAGTCTGCTGTATAGGCAGATATGGACTAAAAAAAACTGAATGTCAGAACTGAAATTACCAAGGTTATTGGCCGCTGCCAAAGAGTTCAATGTTGGGCAGGATACCCTCATTGATTTTTTGGCTAAGAAGGGGTTCAATAAAGATGACCTGAAGCCTACCGCCAAGCTTACAGAGCCCATGTACTATGCCCTTCAGGCAGAGTTCCAAGGGGACAAAGTGGCCAAGAACAAAGCCGATTTGGTGGAAATACCGAAAGGTGGAACAGGTGAAGGAAGAAAGAAGAAAGATGAAGAAGACCTTTCTTTTAAGAAGAAGGAAGACGACAAAAAAATTGTTGTAAAAGAAGAGCCGAAGGTGGAAGAGCCAAAAGTGGAAGTTTTTCAGCCAGCGGAAGTTGAAATGCCTGTTATCCTGCTGCCAGTAGTAGAGGAGAAGAAGGTTGAAGAAGTTATAGCAGCACCTATAGTTATAGAAGAGCCAAAGGCAGCAAAAGAAGAACCTGAAACCGAATCTGGATTTGTGAAGATTGATGCTCCTGAAATAGAAGGACCAAAGGTTTTGGGCAATATAGATTTAAGTGCCATTGACTCTTCAACACGCCCTAAGAAAGGGGCAAAGAAGCAGGTAGAACCTAAAATTGAAGTTCCTCAACCGCAGCCTGAGCAAGCGAAAGCTGAACCGGTCAAAGAAGTAAAAATTGCTCCGATAGTTGAAAAACCTATTGTTGAAGAGCCCAAAGAAGATGCTCCGCCAGTTATTGAGAATATAGAAGTGGAGAAATTAAGTGGGCCAAAGATTCTTGGCAAAATTGAATTGCCAGTTGATAACGATACTCGTCCTAAGCCACAAGGCCGTAATGAACAACGTAAGAGAACACGTATACCTGTAGATAAAAAAGCTGGCGGCAATATCCAGCATGTTGACTTTAGGCAAAGTGGTGGGGCAGGTGCTGGTCAAGGTGGGCAAAACAGGATTGGTGTTCAGCCAGGCAATAGGCCGGGCGGGCCAAATAGGCCAGGCCAACAGGGCAATAGGCCGGGTGGGCCAAGTAGGCCGGGCCAAGCTGGTGCACGTCCAGGAGGAAGGACGCCTATCACTGTTCGCAGGGAAGACAAGGAAATTGATGCGAAAGAAATACAGGATAAAATCAAGGAAACACAGGCCAAACTTTCCGGTGGTGGCGGCCGTGGAAAAAGCCTGAAAGCAAAATACCGTCGAGAGAAACGTCAAGAAGCTGCGGATGCTGCAGATGGAATGGCAGGTGATGATAATAAATTGCAGGTTACGGAATTTGTAACGGTGAGTGAATTGGCCAATCTAATGGATGTAAGCTTTACTGATGTTATCAGTAAGTGCATGAACCTTGGCTTGATGGTATCGATTAATCAACGTTTGGATGCTGAGGTAATTGAATTGGTAGCAAGTGAGTTCAACTATGAGGTGGAATTTACCAGCGTGGAAGATGTGGATGACGATTTTGAAGAAGAAGAAGAAAATCCGGATGATTTAACAGGTCGCGCCCCAATTGTAACCATCATGGGGCACGTGGATCATGGTAAAACATCATTGCTCGATTATATCAGGAGTGCCAAGGTTGTGGCAGGTGAAGCAGGGGGTATTACCCAGCATATTGGTGCCTATGAAGTGGAGCTTGCTGGAGGCAAAAAAATTACATTCTTGGATACACCAGGTCACGAAGCTTTTACGGCCATGCGTGCAAGGGGCGCCAAAGTAACCGATATAGCAGTTATTGTGGTAGCTGCTGACGATGCAGTGATGCCTCAGACCAAAGAGGCTATCAGCCATGCACAAGCTGCAAGTGTACCAATGATTTTTGCTGTGAACAAGATTGATAAAGATGGAGCAAACCCTCAAAAAATCTATGAACAATTATCACAAATGAATTTGTTGGTTGAGTCTTGGGGCGGTAAATACCAAAGCCAGGAACTAAGCGCCAAGAAAGGTGATAATGTAGATTTACTGTTGGAGAAAATATTGTTGGAAGCTGAAGTGCTTGACCTGAAAGCCAATCCCGCAAAAGATGCCAATGGCACCATCATTGAAGCCTCTTTGGATAAGGGCCGTGGTTATGTAGCCACAATACTTATTCAAAATGGAACATTGAGACAAGGTGACTTGATTGTATCGGGTCAATATTATGGTAGGGTTAAAGCTATGTTCAATGAACGCAACCAACGTGTTACCGTAGCTCCTCCATCAACACCAGTCGTAATACTTGGATTGAATGGTGCACCACAGGCTGGTGAAAAGTTCAAAGTTTACCAAGATGAATCTGATGCAAAGGAAGTAGCAACCAAACGTGCCCAAATATCACGTGAGCAAGGTTTGCGTGCAAGGAAGCATATTACATTGGATGAAATTGGCCGCCGTTTGGCTTTGGGCAACTTTAAAGAACTGAATATTATCATCAAGGGTGATGTGGATGGCTCTGTGGAAGCATTGAGTGATAGCTTGCAGAAACTTTCAACTGCCGAAGTGGCCATTAAAGTGGTACTGAAAGCAGTAGGCCAGATTTCCGAAAGTGATGTATTGTTGGCAGCAGCTTCTGATGCTATCTTGATAGGCTTCAATGTTCGCCCTTCTTCCCAAGCTAATAAACTAGCTGAAAACGAAGGCGTGCAAATTAAGCAGTACTCCATTATTTACAACGCCATCGAAGAAATCAAGAGTGCCATGGAAGGTATGCTTGAACCCAAAATTGAAGAGAAGGAAGTGGCCACAGTTGAAATACGGGAAGTATACAAATTTGATAAAGCAACCGTTGCTGGTTCCTATGTTACAGAAGGTAAAATTAAACGCGACCATAAAATCAAAGTTTTCAGGGATGGTATCCTTGTATTCCCACGACAAGAAGGTGGTTATGCTGAACTGGGCAGCTTGAAACGTTTCAAGGATGATGTGAAGGAAGTGAACAACAACTATGAGTGCGGGTTGACTGTGAAAGGATTTACCGATATCCAAGTTGGCGACACAGTGGTAGCTTACGAAGAAGAAGAAGTAAAGAGGACATTATAAAATGAGTTAAGAAACAAGGCTTCAAGATTCAAGAACGGGACAGATACCCTGATTTTTGGATCTTGGAGCCTTGGCTTTTTTAATTTTTGTTAAAAGCCTTTCACAATAAGCATTGCAAGCCTGCAACTGCTATTTTTACACAAGTAAAATTGATTATGAAAAAAATATTAGTCCTCGTTTCATTCCTCACCATTTACCACTCCCTATTTGCGCAGCCAAAAAAGATTATTGCAGATAAGATTATTGCACAGGTAGGCGACAAGATTATTCTCCGTTCGGAAATCATCAACGCCATTTCGGATTATAAGCGCCAGGGTCAAGATGCACAATTGCCACCGAATCCAGAATGTTCCTTTTTGGAAGGGCAATTGATACAAAAAGCCTTGGTATTACAAGCTGAAAAGGATTCTTTGACCGTGACCGAAGAAGAAATTGACAATATGCTTGACAATCAGATTCGCCAATTTATTCAGGCTTATGGTAGCAAGGAAGCGTTGGAAGAAATTTCTGGCCGGACGGTATACCAATTGAAAGATGATTTTAAGGAATCATTTAAGGAAAGGAAGCTTGCTGATCAAATGAGGGCAAAGATTGTTGACAACATCAAGATTACCCCCAATGAAGTAAGGGCCTATTTTGCAAAGATTCCTACTGATAGTTTGCCTTATTATGAGAGTGAAGTAGAAGTAAGCCAGATTGTATCCATACCAAAAGCAAATAAGGATGTGGAGGATTATGTAATTAAACAGATGTACGATTATAAAAGGCAGGTTGAATCTGGTCAGAAGAAGTTTGAAGCGATTGCCAAACTTGTGTCAGAAGATCCAGGAAGCAAGGACAACGGCGGTCAATACAACCTTAATAGAAACGATAGCAAACAATGGGACCCCGCATTTTTTTCAGCGGCTTTCAAGTTGAAGGAAGGTCAAATTTCTCCAGTAATACGGTCAAAATTCGGCTTCCATATTATACAAATGGTTAGCCGCTCCGGGGATGATATCGTTATCAGGCATATTCTTAGGATTCCTCCAATAACTGAAGATGAGATAAAATTATCTGTTAACAAATTGGATTCCGTAAGGGCACAATTGGTAGCGGGTGTTTTGCCATTTGGCGCTGCCGTAAAAAAATACAGTGATGCCGATGATAAGGATTTTACTGGTGGCAGGTTACAAGCAAGGGATGGTTCATCTTACTTAACCATCGATGAACTGGATAAGGACATGGTTATTGCCATCAAGGATATGAAGGTTGGGCAATATTCAAAACCCCAAACCTATGAAGATAGGGGCGTGAAGAAGGTGCGTGTTGTTTTCCTTAAAACAAGAACTGCGGCTCATAGGGAAAGTATCCAGGAAGATTATAATAAAATTGCCCAAAGGGCTTTGGAAATAAAGAAGCAGGAAACTTTGGAACGTTGGTTCAAAGAGCACATGCCTAACTATTACATCACCATTGATAAGGAATTTGCCGATTGCAGTAGCCTTGGCGAATGGTGGAAATATGCTTCCAATAGATAATTGATATTCAACAATAAAAAAGCCCCGAAAATTTTCGGGGCTTTTTTATTCTATTATGCCTCAATGACAAATCATTTTAGCAAATTCAAATCAGGCTGGGCATATTTATATACTTTAAAATAAATCGTGGTTTTTGTTTGGTTCACGCCCTCAATCTTGGAGATCTCATTTACAAACTGAACAAGGTGGTCGTTGTCCTTACACATCACGTCCACTTCCAAATCATAATCACCACTGGTCATCGCCAAAAAACTCACTTCCTTAAACGTGGCAATTTGTTGAGCCACCTTCTCCTTCAACGTTGCTGGTCTCACATACACAGCAATATGTGCATAAGAATGAAAGCCAACCTTATCTGGATCAACACGGCCGATAATATTTATTGTTCCATCCTCAATCAATTTATTTACCCTTGTCCGTATAGTGCCAACTGAAACTTTCAGCTTATCAGCCATTATTGTAAAACTCATTCTTCCATCTTGCTGCAAGCAAGAAAGAACGCTGAAATCAAGTTCGTCCAACAATGAATTGCTCTTCTGCATAAAAAATTGTAAAACAAAAATGCAGCTTTTAAATAAAAAATAAGACATAAAAATTGTTTATTACTAAAATATTTTTATTTTCATTCCTTATTTTTAAAATAATTACAGATAATGAAGTATCCAGCTATTCAAAATTATATCAACGGAAAATTTGTTGCCCCATCAACCTCAAGAACAATGGATGTAATATCCCCATTGGACGGGAACCATCTTTCCACCGTTCCCATGTCATCTTCCAAGGATTTGGACGATGCAGTCCAAGCTGCCAAAGCTGCTTTTCCAGCTTGGAGCAAAACTCCCATTAAAGAAAGGGTGCAGGTTTTTTTCCGCTATAAATATTTATTGGAAAAGAACCTGAAAGAACTGGCTGAATTATGCAGTGAAGAAAATGGAAAAACCTACGGTGAATCTGTTGCTGAAATTGAGAAATGCATTGAGCTAACAGAATTTGCAACATCATTACCACAACTTGTAACAGGTGAAGTGCTGGAAGTGAGCAAGGGTGTTGAGTGCAGAACAGAGCATGTACCGTTAGGCGTGGTGGCATCCATCGTCCCCTTTAATTTCCCCTCTATGGTGCCCAATTGGACCATTCCCAATGCCATTGCTCTCGGCAATTGCATGATTATGAAACCTTCAGAAAAAGTACCCTTAAGTTGTGGACGGTTAGCTGAAATTTTGAAGGAGGCTGGCTTGCCTGATGGCGTGTTCAATATTGTTCACGGTGATACAGAGATTGTGGAAGCTATTTGCGACCATCCAAATATTGAAGCAGTGTCTTTTGTTGGTTCTACCAAAGTAGCAAAAATTGTTTACCAGCGCGCAACACATAACTACAAACGTTGCTTGGCCTTGGGCGGGGCAAAAAATCACTTGATGGTGTTACCTGATGCCATTCCAGGAATGACCGCTCAAAATGTTGCAGCATCCATGTCTGGTTGTGCTGGCCAACGTTGTATGGCAGCAAGTGCCATGGTTGGGGTAGGCAATATTGACCACATTGTTGATAAAATCTGTGATGAAGCAAGGAAAATTGTCCCTGGGCAAAATCTAGGTGCAGTCATCAATAAAGAATCCCAAGAAAGGATCGAACGTTATATTACAGAAGCTGAAAGTAATGGAGCAAAAATTTTGGTGGATGGCCGTAACACAAAAGTTGCCGGCAAAGAAAATGGTACTTATGTTGGTCCAACAGTGATTGATTATGTAACGCCCGAAATGAGTGTGGCTAAGGAAGAAATTTTTGGCCCGGTTATCAGCATCATGCGTACCAATACTGTTGATGAAGCATTGGCCATTGAAAATGCCAATCCCTATGGCAATGCCGCGAGTGTGTTCACACAAAATGGGGGCATGGCACGTTACATCATTGACAGGGCAAGTGCAGGTATGATTGGTGTGAATGTTGGCGTGCCGGTGCCACGTGAACCTTTTAGTTTTGGTGGATGGAACGAAAGCAAATTTGGTGTGGGTGATATTACAGGTAAAAGTTCCATCGAATTCTGGACCAAATTGAAGAAGAGTACTACCAAGTGGAATGCAGAAGCTGGTGTAAATTGGATGAGTTAGCCCCACCTATCCTCCCCTGAAAGGGAGGCAAATGGAGACACAGATAGAAGGGAATTTAGGACGAACAATTAATCAACAATAAGCAAAAATGGCATCAATTAATATCAGTATCCCACATTCATTGACTAAGGAAGAAGTAGCAGCAAAAACAAAAAGCCTTTTCTCCAACCTAAAAGAAAAATATGCAGGAATGATTGATAGTGTAAGTGAGGAATGGAATGGTTATGAAGCCAAGTTTACTTTATCTGCTAAAGGGTTTGATGTGTCTGGAACAATGACAATTCATGATAACAGCATTGACATTGAAGGGAAAATGCCATTGGCTTTGTCTTTCTTTAAGGGCACTATTGAAAAAAGTATTAGGAATACCATTGAGGAGGTGTTGAAGTGATGGAATTATAAAACCTTAAAGTGCAAATTGACACCTTAAAGGGTTTGAAACTTGAAGTCGCAATTTGTGGCTTCAAATTGAGGTGGTAGAATAATATTCAAGAAACTGATAAAATAACAACTATGCAAACAGAAACATTATCAGAAACACAGGAAATCGTTCAGGACAATTTGGATTATACTTTATTTTCCTGGAGCAAGCAGAAAGGCCAGAACCCTATTGCTGTTAAGTATGCAGAAGGTGTTTATTTATATGACTATGATGGTAAGCGCTACATAGATTTTTCCAGTGGGTTAATGAACGTGAATATTGGTCATGGTGACCAGCGCATTACACAAGCTGTAGTGAAGCAAATGCAGGAAGTGAGTTATGTAACACCAAGCTGCGTCACAAAAGTCCGTGGCGATTTGGGAAAGAAACTGGCTGAGATTTGCCCCGGTAATCTGAACAAAGCCTTCTTCACTTTATGCGGTGCAACATCCATTGAAAACGGGATCAAATTAGCAAGGCTATATACGGGCCGTCACAAAATCTTATCACGCTATCAATCTTATCATGGCTCCAGCAATGGGGCAATGACTGCAAGCGGCGATCCAAGAAAGCTTCCTGTTGATAGTCAGCAAGCTCCCAATTTTGTGCATTTCGATTTGCCTTATTTATACCGTTGGGAATACGGCGAAGAAAATTTGTTGAAGGAGTGTGTAGCAAGTTTGGAACGTTTGATAGCTTATGAAGGACCAGCAAATATTGCTGCTATTTTGTTGGAAGGTGAGAGTGGTTCATCTGGTTGCTTGCAATACCCTGTGGGCTATTTGAAAGCGGTGAGAAGCTTGTGCGACAAGCACGGCATTCTGTTAATCATGGATGAAGTAATGAGTGGGTTTGGCAGAACGGGACAATGGTTCGGTTTCCAGAATCATGGAATCGTGCCAGATATGATTGCCATGGCAAAAGGGCTGACCTGCGGCTACCTGCCTTTTGGTTGTTTAATGGTCAGCGATAAAATTGCTGCTAGATACGATGACAATGTTTTGGCACTGGGACTCACCTATTCGGCCCATCCGGTAAGCTGTGCAGCGGCTTTGGAAACATTGAAAATATATGAAGATGATAACCTTATAGAAAATGCAGCAGCAATGGGCAAGTATGTGGCAGAGCAAGTTGAATTGATGAAGGCAAAACATCCAAGCATTGGAGATTTCAGGACAACAGGCTTATTGGGCTGCATAGAATTGGTAAAAAACAGAGCCACCAAGGAACCGATGGCCCCATTCAACGCCAAACCAGATGAAATGCTGGTGATGAACAAGGTCGCAGCAAAGATTAAGGAGTTGGGCATGTACACTTTCGTACGCTGGGGCTATGTATTCATTGCCCCCCCCTTATGTGTAACCAAGGAACAGATTGATGAAGGATTGGCTATTATCAGTGAAGCATTGTTGATTGCCGATGATGCAGTGGAGAAATAGGATGAAAGATGCCAGAAAATCAAGGTAAGCAATCAATACAAAATCTTGCTTATCTTGACAGTTAGAAAAGCTACTTTCCAAAACTAAACACTTAATGAGTAGTAACCAGAACATCGCCACTTCGTCTTTGTACAGCGAAGACCTAGCTCCTGTTCCCCAATCAAAGAGAACATGGAACACTTGGAACTATGCTGCACTATGGATAAGCATGAGTTTATGTATACCTACATATACCATGGCAAGCTCCATGATCAATAAAGGAATGAATTGGTGGCAGGCAATACTCACCATATTTATTGGCAATGCCATTGTGTTGGTACCCATGTTGTTGAATGGTCATGCGGGAGCTAAGTACGGTATTCCTTTCCCTGTCTTTGCTAGGGCAAGTTTTGGAACAAAAGGAGCAAATATTCCTGCGATGCTGCGTGCAGTTGTTGCTTGCGGATGGTTTGGTATTCAAACATGGATTGGTGGCGCATCCCTTTACAACTTGATCAGGGCTTGGAATCCATCGCTGCAGGAAATAAATGTTACAGGACTGCTTCCCCAAGCTTTGCCATTATTATGCTTTGCTATTTTTTGGCTCCTCAATATGTTTATCGTTTATAAAGGCGTTGAAAGCATCAGGAAATTATTGGTGTTCAAAGCATTCTTTTTGCCAATTGCCGCTATTGCTTTATTCTGTTGGGCAGTAGTCATGGCAAAGGGGTTAGGGCCTATTCTTAAAACACCATCCAAGTTTGAAGACAGTGCTTCATTCTTTCATTTTTTCTTCCCCGCATTAACAGCAGTAGTTGGTTTTTGGGCAACCTTATCCTTAAACATTCCCGATTTTACACGCTATGCAAAAAGCCAGCAAGCACAATTAAAAGGTCAAGCCATCGGCTTGCCCACGTCTATGACCTTGTTTGCATTTGTTGGTGTGGTGGTGACATCTGCATCAGCCATTATTTATGGAAGTCCAGAATGGGACCCAGTAAAATTGGCCAGTAAATTCGATAGTAAACTCATGGTGAGCTTTGCCATGATTGGTATAGTCATTTCAACGCTGGCAACAAATATTGCCGCTAATATTGTTAGCCCTGCCAATGATTTTGCCAATCTTTCACCAAAGAAAATAAGTTTTAAAATAGGCGGCTATATCACCGGAATTATTGGTGTACTGATTTTTCCTTGGAAGTTGATGGCAGACCCAGATGGCTATATATTCACTTGGCTCATTGCCTATTCAGGTTTGCTTGGACCAATTGGTGGAATTCTGATTGCTGATTATTATTTTATACGCAAGCAGCAATTGGTGGTTGATGATTTGTACAATCATCAAGGCATATACCGTTTTAAGAATGGGTTCAACAGTGCAGCCATTATTGCTTTGTTGATTGGCATTGCACCAAATGTTCCGGGCTTTCTTGTAGCCATCAAGGTAATGGATACAGGTATTGTTTCAGCGTGGATTGTGGATTTATATCATTATGCTTGGTTTGTGGGTTTTGCAGTAAGTGCAGTAGTTTACTTTTTGTTAATGAAGAAAAGTAAGCAGCATGAAAGTTGAGGTAATACACAATAAAATTCATAAGATAAGAGGAGAAAAAGTAATGCTAGATTTTGACTTGGCAGAACTGTATCAAACAGAAACGAAATACCTGAAAAGGGCGGTTAAAGCAAACATAAAACGGTTTCCTAAAGATTTTATGTTCGAACTAACCAAGGAAGAATTTTTGAGGTGCAATTTTAGCACCTCAAAAAGAGGTGGAACAAGGTACATGCCTTTTGCTTTTACCGAACATGGCATTACCATGTTGGCTGCAGTTCTAAATTCAGATAAAGCAATTGAAATGAATATCGCCATCGTAAGGGCTTTTATTTCTTTGAAAAAGTTAGCTAACAAAAGCTTAACGACATTAAACCTGATTAAGGAATTAAAGGAACGCATTGATGAACATGATACGCAACTAAGCAGCATCTATGATGCAATAGAAAATTTATTGGATAAAAAGACAGATGAAGAATTGAAACAGAAGCAATGGGAAGAAAGGCAACGAATTGGATTTAAGAAATAACCCATTACAATTGGTGATGGGTTCAAAATATAAATGTATGTCTGTACTAATCAAAAACGGAAGAATCGTAACTGCAACAGATGATTATATGGCCGATGTTTTCATCGAAGGTGAGACGATCTCTGCCATTGGTAAAGAATTGAACGTTCAAGCCGACGAAGTTATTGATGCAACTGGCAAATTGGTAATGCCTGGTGGTATTGACCCCCATGTGCATTTGGATATGCCTTTCATGGGTACATACAGTAGCGACAACTATGAAACAGGAACAAGGGCAGCCTTGTATGGTGGTACCACAACGGTTATAGATTTTATTTTGCAAAAACAAGGGAATAGCTTGCAAGCAGCCCTGCAGGAATGGAAAAGCAGGAGCGATAATAATGCAGTGGGTGATTACAGTTTCCACATGGCCGTTACGGATTTCAATGAAAATACCAAAAAGGAAATCCAGCATTTTATTGAAGAAGAAGGTATTACTTCTTTCAAAACATTCATGGCCTACAAAGGAGCTTTGATGATTGATGACAGACAGATGATTGATTTGATGCTGGAAGTAAAGAAGCACGGCGGCCTTATCAATGTGCATGCAACCAACGGCGATATGATTGATTACTTGATTGCCAAGCATAGAGTGGAAGGGAAGCTTGCGCCACTCTACCACTACTTGTCCCAACCAGAAGTTACAGAAGCAGAAGCCAGTGGACGATTTGCTGATATGGCCAACTATACAGGTTGCCCAGGTTATATCGTACACCTAACATGTGAAGGCGCATTGAATGCAGTACGTGATGCAACAAGACGGAACCAAAAAGTATTTGTGGAAACCTGCATCCAATACCTCATTCTTGATGCAAGTTTATATGAGCAGAATTTTGAGGGGGCAAAATGGGTCATGAGTCCACCGCTTCGCGAAAAGAAAGACCAGGCAACGCTTTGGGCAGGCATTAACCAAGGATTGGTGAATGTGGTAGCAACGGACCACTGCCCATTTATGTGGGAACAAAAGCAAATGGGCAAGGATGATTTCTCCAAGATACCCAACGGGCATCCAGCCATAGAAAACAGGATGGAATTATTGTTTAGTGAAGGGGTGAACAAAGGAAAAATTTCACTGAACAAATATGTGGAAGTGGCCAGCACTAATGCTGCAAAAATATTTGGCATGTTCCCCAAAAAAGGAACAATTGCTGTTGGCAGCGATGCAGATATCGTATTGTTTGATGCCAATGAGAAACACACTTTGTCAGCGGCAACACACCACATGAATGTTGATTACAGTGGTTATGAAGGTTGGGAAATAACAGGCAAAGTGAAGACCGTTTTTTTGAGGGGTAAAATTGCTATTGACAATAATGCATGTAAAGTGGAAAAAGGTTACGGGCAGTTCATCAAACGCAATAAAGTTGGAGGGAAGATATAATGAACAAAACAAGATTGGAAGCATTTAGCGATGGTGTTATTGCAATCATTGTTACCATCATGGTGCTGGAGATGAAAGCTCCCGAAGGCACCAGTTGGGAAATAATGAAACCATTAATACCCAAGTATATCAGCTATATGCTCAGCTTTTTGTTTGTTGCCATTTATTGGGTAAACCACCACCACTTATTGCATACGGTTAAAAGGGTGAGGTCATCCATCATGTGGGCAAATATCAATTTGTTGTTCTGGCTATCGCTCGTTCCATTTGCAACGGCATGGATGGGTGAAAACCATTTTGAAAAAACAACAATCGTTGCGTATGCAGTACTGGCTCTGTTGTGTGGGTTGTCATTCAATATTTTGCAGTCAACCATTTGTAAACACTATAATGATAGCGCCATGCTTGCCGCTGTTGCAAAGGGTAGATGGCGTTCCATCAGTGCCATTTTACTGTATGCCTCGGCTATACCTGTTGCATTATTCATCAATACCATTCTTGCATGCAGTTTTTTCTTTATTGTTTCCATTATTTGGTTGGTGCCAGATAAACATATCGAAGCTGTATTGAATAAAGAATAAACCTTTAAAAATTTTGTCTATGCCTAGAATCATCAAATCGGCGCTCATTCAAATGTCCCTTCCCAAATCAGAAGGGGAAGGTACCATTGCTGAAATAAAAGAAGCCATGGTGCAGAAGCATATTCCTTTAATTGAGGAAGCCGGCAAACAGGGTGTGCAGATACTGTGTTTCCAGGAAATCTTCAATACGCCTTATTTCTGCCCAGGGCAGGATGCTGCTTGGTATGCATCTGCTGAAACCGTCCCTGGTCCCACAACGGAGCGAATGCAGGAATATGCCAAGAAGTATAACATGGTGATTATAGTTCCTGTTTATGAAAAGGAACAAGCAGGTGTTTTGTACAATACTGCAGCAGTAATAGATGCCGATGGAACTTACTTGGGCAAGTATAGGAAGAACCATATTCCACATACTGGCGGTTTTTGGGAAAAATTCTTCTTCAAACCAGGCAATCTCGGCTACCCTGTGTTCCAAACCAAATATGCAAAAGTGGGTGTGTACATCTGCTATGATCGGCACTTTCCGGATGGTGCAAGATGCTTGGGCTTGAATGGTGCTGAAATCGTGTACAATCCATCAGCTACTACGGTTGGCCAATCACAATATTTATGGAAGCTGGAACAGCCAGCACATGCCGTGGCCAATGGTTATTTCATGGGCTGTATTAACCGTGTAGGTACGGAACAACCTTGGAACCTTGGCAAGTTTTATGGCACGTCCTATTTCGTGAACCCTTTGGGGCAAATCATCAAGGAAGCCAGTGAAGATAAAGATGAACTGCTCGTTGCAGAATTTGACTTGGATTTGATAGAACAGATAAGAAGCAAGTGGCAGTTCTTCAGGGATAGAAGACCTGAAACTTATGGTAAAATAACAGAGCTATAAATTATTTTGAATGATGAATTTTCAATGTTGAGTTGGTCAACATTGGTTCTTCATTCAACATTCAGAATATAAATTTCAACATATGATTCAGAATAACAGGCTTACAACAGAACAATACGGACAAAACTTCTCCGACATCCATCCTCCCTTCGAAACAGAAGATGCTGCGTTGGTAGAAGCCAATCGTTGCTTGTTCTGCTATGATGCGCCTTGTACAAAATCCTGTCCAACAGGCATTAACGTGCCCAAGTTCATCAAGCAGATAACTACTGAGAATATCAAAGGTTCTGCACATACCATTTTCTCTTCCAACATCATGGGAGCAGGTTGCAGCAAGGTTTGTCCAGTGGAGAAATTATGTGAAGGAGCTTGTGTCTATAATCTCATGGACGAAACACCCATTCATATTGCCAAGCTGCAACGATATTCTACAGAGATAGCCATGGAAAAGAAATGGCAATTGTTTGATAGGAAACCTTCAACAGGAAAGAAAGTGGCCATTGTTGGTGCTGGCCCAGCGGGATTAAGCTGTGCCCATACGTTGAGCAGGGAAGGCATTGATGTGACCATCTATGAAAAGGAAAGTAAAGGCGGTGGGTTGATGACCTATGGCATTGCTGCTTACAAAGTAACACCAGCATTTTGTGAGGATGAGGTAAACTACATCACGAGCATTGGTGGTATAGACATCAAGTATAATCAAGAGTTGGGAAAAGATATTACGTTGGAAGAACTACAAGCAAACTATGATGCAGTTTACTTGGCATTTGGTGTTGGCTTGGCCCGGCAGCTAGAAATACCAGGTGAAGACCTGAATGGCGTTGTGGATGCCATTTCATTCATCTATGAACTAAGAACCAACAACTATTCAGCATTAGCGGTTGGCGATAAAGTAGCAGTCATTGGCATGGGCATGACTGCCATTGATGCTGCTACACAGGCCAAACGCTTGGGTGCAAAAGAAGTAACGCTTATTTACAGAAGAACGCAAGAAGAAATGCCCTGTACCGAACATGAATTGAACATTGCCAAGTTGGATGGCTGCAACATCATTTGGCTCGCGACTCCCAAAGAAGTCATTGGCGTCGATGCCCGCTCGGATGACCCGGTCGGACGGGGAAAAGTTACCCAGCTTATTTGCGAAACAATGAAGCTTGGTGACCCCGATGCAAGTGGCAGAAGAAGCCCAGTACCAACAGGCGAAACCATTGCGCTTGATGTTGATATGGTTATCAAAGCTGCAGGACAAATGCCATTTGAAGATATGGCAAACATTAACCATTTAGAAAACAGGAATGGCAAGCTCACGGTAAAAGAAAAAACAGCGACCAATTTAAAAGGCGTTTTTGCTGGTGGTGATTGTGTAAATGGCGGCAAAGAAGTAGTAGATGCAGTACAGTCTGGCAAAGATGGAGCAAAGGCTATTTTAAATTTTATATTTTAAATGTTGAATGAAGACAGAGAATAAAATATTGGAAATGTCTTTTGATTTTTCGTTACAGATTATTGAACTGTATAAAATACTGGTGGAAAGAAAAGAATACGTGTTATCGAAACAGTTATTGAAAAGTGGAACAAGTATTGGAGCAAATGTTGAAGAAGCAACTGCTGCACAATCAAAAAGGGATTTCATTTCCAAAATGGCCATCGCATCAAAAGAAGCGAGAGAAACAAGATACTGGTTAAGGCTTCTCGACAAAAGTAAACTTGTTGAGTTGGATTATTCACCATATTTAAACTCAATTGAACATATCATTAACATCATCACTAAAATAGTAAAAACATCCTCCGAAGGAAACGGTTCCTAATTCGACATTTAAAATTCATCATTCAAAATATTTCCTCATGGCAGATATATCAGCAAACTTTCTCGGCATCAAGTCCCCCAATCCGTTTTGGCTGGCCAGTGCCCCACCAACAGACAAGAAAATCAATGTGCTCCGTGCTTATGAAGCAGGTTGGGGCGGCGTGGTATGGAAAACATTGGGCAGCCAAGTAAAAAATGTATCATCAAGGTATTCGGCAGTTGATTATGGTGGCCACCGTGTCATGGGCTTCAACAATATTGAACTCATCAGCGATAGGCCGCTGGACATCAACCTCAAGGAAATCACGGAAGTGGTGAAACTCTTCCCCGATAGGGCCATGATTGTTTCGTTGATGGCCGACAATAACCGTGAAGCTTGGCATGAGCTCATCCAAAAATGTGAGGATGCAGGGGCCATGGGTTTTGAGCTCAACTTTGGTTGCCCGCATGGAATGACGGAACGTGGCATGGGGGCGGCCGTTGGACAGGATCCGCATATCGCCAAAATGGTGGTGGAGTGGGTGATGGAAAAAGCCACCATCCCTGTTATTACCAAGTTGACACCCAATGTGCATTCTGTGGTGCCAACAGGTCGTGCAGCAGTGGAAGGTGGGACCAATGCACTCAGTTTGATCAACACCATACAAAGCGTAACGGGCATTGATTTGGATACGCTTGTTCCCAATCCTTATGTGGCTGGTAAAAGCGTATTTGGTGGTTATTGCGGTCCGGCGGTAAAGCCCATTGCACTGAAAATGCTCACTACTATTGCCCAGGATGAACTTACTTCCCGAGTGCCCATCTCCGGTATTGGTGGTATCAGTACCTGGAAAGATGCCGTGGAGTTCATGTTGTTGGGCAGCACCACTGTTCAGGTTTGCACAGCAGCCATGAAGCATGGTTTCAGGATTGTGGAAGATATGTGCGAAGGGCTAAATAACTGGATGGATGAAAAAGGCTACCAGACCATCAATGATTTTATTGGCAAAAGCGTGGAGAAAATCACCCATTGGGAAGATTTGGATATCAATTACCACCATATTGCTAAAATCAACCAAGATAAATGTATACACTGTGGCCTCTGCTATATTGCTTGTGAAGACACATCGCATCAGTCCATCAATATTGCTAAGGGAAATCCTTATAACACCTACACTATCAAGGAAGAAGAGTGTGTAGGTTGCAATTTGTGCAAGCTGGTTTGCCCTGTGGATGCCTGCATTACCATGGAAGAGCACCGTGTGGCCCCTGAATACATCAACTGGAAACAGTGGCAGGAACGGGGTTTGCCTTTGAATGACCACTAATTAAAAATTTAAAAAATATTAACGGCATGATTTTTTGGTATTGTCAGCGAATCAAAAAATCTCATCAATGAAAACGCAATTTTCTTTGGCATCTGCCACTGCCATTTTAATGCTAGCTGCTTGCAACAATGCAGAAACAACTAAGGTAAACGCTGACAGTTCGGTAACCACCAAGACCACCACCACTACAACTAGGTACGCAAAACGTAATTTGGAAAATAGGAGCTTGATGGATATCAAGACAAACAAGGAAATAGTATTGAGGTATGATACTGTATATTACTATTATGTTGATGCTACGACGAACCAGCGACCGACCAGTTATTATTATTATGACCCATCCACAAAGGATACTTTCGATTACAGGGGCTACATCGTTAACAATAGCCTTGTTTTAAAAGATGGCAATTACACTGTTGACGAAGTGAAGTTGATGGAAAATCCATACAACTTGGAAGTTAAGCAGGATATTCCACCAGCAAGTACCGAAGCGGTTAGTACAAAAATAAAAGACAATGGTAATGCTTATAAAGAAAAGACAGATACCAGCAAGTTGAAAGTTACTGATCGCAAAACAAAGTTGAAAATCAAGAAACCAAAAGAAGATTAATCTTCTTTTATAACAGTACAAAGCTGCTCCGATATTGGAGCAGCTTTTTTGTTTGCCATCAATTTTACATGGCCCAATAAGTTTGTAATAATGAACAAAGTATTTTTTTTGTTAACCAGCAATAGGATATAAATTTATAGTCGAAGGATTTGGGGACGAGTAGCAAATTATACATGAAGCTGCAGTGGCAAGTTTATCCTGAGCAAAGCCGAAGGGCCCTTCCGTGCAATAAATTATAATATCAAGATAAATGTGATTGATATGGAGAGTAAAAGTTTTCAGCAATGGTTGAATGCAGTCCCTGCTGAGAAATTATTAGTGAATGAAGCGTTATGGGATGAGGATACCATAACTCCATCTGAACATCAAGCAATCGTTTTGGATAGAATTACAAAAGCAAAACAAAATCCTGAAAGATTAATTGATTGGGAGAAAGCTTCTAAAGTCTTGCAGTCATAATTCAACATTTAAAATTCATCATTAAAATAAAATGATCAACTCTACCCGCCTCCAATCCCATTTCGAAGCCATGAGCCTCATAGGCAAGATTGGCGAAACAGGCACCAATCGCCCAGCCCATTCACCAGATGAAAAGAAGGCTTTTGAACTGGCAGCCTCATGGATGCGGGAAGCGGGCATGACCACCAAGATTGACAACTTTGGCAACCTTATTGGCCACCTGCATGGTACCAATCCTGAACTGCCTGTGCTGATGATGGGGTCGCATTTGGATTCACAACCCTATGGTGGCAGGTTTGATGGTGTGGCCGGTGTGCTTTGTGCCATTGAAGTGGTAATGGCCTTGAAAGAAAACAATATTCAACCAACAAGAAGCATAGAAGTTATCTCCTTTGCCGATGAAGAAGGCTGGCGTTTCAACAAGGGCCTGTTTGGCAGCAAGGGCATCTTGGGCAAACTGGAGGAAGGTGATTTGCAGCGTACGGATAAAGATGGCATTACCCGTGAACAAGCGTTGAAAGATTTTGGTTGCGATATCACCCAATTCAAGGAAGATGAATATAAACCGGGCAGCATTTACTGCTTCTTGGAGCTGCACATAGAACAAGGGCCAGTATTGGACATTGCCAACAGACCCATTGGTGTGGTATCTGGTATTTCAGGGCCATTGTGGTTAACGTTGAAACTGAAAGGTATGGCTGGTCATGCCGGTTCAGTGCCCATGGCCATCAGGAAAGATGCATTGGTAGGTGCTGCTGAAATCATCATTGTCCTGAATGAAATTGCCACACAAGTTCCCGGTGCACCCACTGTGGGAACAGTGGGAACTTTGAATGTCTTCCCTGCCAGCAGGAACATCATTCCAGAAGAAGTAACCATGACCATTGACCTGCGTGATATTGATCTGGAGCGCCGCCACCGCTACGAAAAACAATTGATGGACCGAATTGAGGCCATTACCCAAAAACATCAACTCACTTATACCATCTCCGAAGATACCAATAGCGAACCGCGTTATTGTGCAGACTGGATAAAAGAAATTATCCATGCGCAATGCCAAGCATTGAACCTCGATGCTCCCGAATTGATGAGTGGTCCTTTCCATGATTCTTTGCCACTTTCCTATTGCTGTGATTACGGAATGATTTTCATTCGGAGCAAGGATGGCATCAGCCACAATCCGCTGGAATATTCCTCCTACGAAGATTTGGCCCTAGGAACAAATGTGTTATTGGGCACAGTGATGGAAATACTTAAAAAATAAGACCTTCTTCTAGTCAACAATCCAAGGAGTCGGAATCAATTTTTGCAGATAATGTCCTAGTCGAATATGGATAATCATGCGCTTTTTTGCCATTCTGAGCATTTTTAAAAAATAAATAAAAAATGCTCAAATTTTTGAGCAAAAAAAAGTGAGCATTTTATTTTGCTCACTTTTAAATTGCTCCACACTGAATTGTTGCTATGGAATGGCATAATTAGACGGTAATTTTTGGGAATCGAGTTTGTTGTGAAAACTGTACTAAAATAAAGGGTCTCCTTATAAAAGGAAACCCTAACCCTTCAATTTAAAGGCAATCGCAGTGTTGCCTTATGCCGATTAAGTATGAAAACGAATGCTTGCCAATAAATGGTTGTTATCGTTTGTTTGCACCTGTTGATCTATTGCAATTGCTTACGCGTAGGTAAGTGGACACAACCATAAACAAACCTTGGCAAGAACCGTACGAAACAGCAATACAGTGAAGATGTTGATACAGCGATTTTTAACTATACGCTTTTTGCCATTGTTGAACCCATGGTCATCTTCGCCTGGGATTTACTGCTTTGATGATGTAAATATGGAACGATTACCTTACGGAAACAATGAATTTTATCATATTGCAGGAAGTTTTTGTATGCTACCTTAACTGTTTTATGTTGATATTTTAAACTTTGGTGGAAGCTAAGCCCTTGTGCCTCTATTAGGGTCGAATTGTCGGATATGCTGCCCTTATGCAGTTTAATATCCTTCTGTTAAGGGCATAAAAAAAGTCAGACCTTAATTTAAAGTCTGACTTTCTATTGTAGAAATAGTATTTAATTCCTGTTATTGGCAAAACGCATTAACAGTTTTAGGATTTCCAGGTATAACCAAACAATGGTTACCAGCAAGCCAAATGCACTATACCATTCCATGAATTTCGGGGCACCCATTTCTGCACCTTTTTCAATGCGGTCAAAATCCAGTAGAAGGTTCAATGCAGCAATGGCCACAATGAACAAACTGATACCAATGCCTAACCAACCACCATTTGTAAGGCTCATAAATGGTATCTGCACATTGAACAAACCAACCACCCACGTAATTAGGTAGAAGATGAATATGCCCAAAGTAGCAGCAATGATAACGCTCTTGAATTTTTCCGTTACCTTAATAATCCTGAAATTGTACAACAAGAACATCGCTATTGCCACGCCAAAAGTTAGGCCCACTGCCTGTAATATGATGCCGGGATAATTTTTTTGGAAGGCAGTATTGATTATAGCAGATAATGCACCCAGTAATAGACCTTCTGCTAAGCCATAAATGGGGGCAAGATAGCTGGCCCAGGTAGGCTTAAAGGAAATGGCCAAGCCGGAGACCATACCAACGATAAGCCCGCCAATCATGTATGCATAAGCAGTATTGGGCTGCCCGCTGTAAATCTGCTGCCATGTAAATGCTGCTCCTGCAATTACCATTAACATTAAGAATCCAAACTTGTTAATTGTACCTCTTACACTCATAACCCCTTGCATCGAAGCTTCTTGATGCAAACTTCTATCGAATATTTTTTGTGATAGGGTAGGGTTGCTTGATTGAAATAATGCCATTTTTATAAATTTTAAGGAATAAAGATAATTAGTTGTTGGTGATCGAAGCGTTAATAATCATTCAAATTTTGCACGATACAGATGCCCGATAAATCTGCAGAAGCCATTCCAATTTGCCTACTCGTGGCAAAGGATTAACTGAACAGGTATTCCACATCTTCCTTGGTCAATGATTTAACGAAGCCTTCATCATCGGTAATCAGGTCCTTGGCCAGGGCACGTTTCTTTTCCTGCAATTTCAGGATCTTGTCTTCCACGGTATCCGTACAGATCATCCTGTAGGCGAAAATGTTTTTTGTTTGGCCGATGCGGTGGGTCCTATCAATGGCCTGCTGCTCCACAGCAGGGTTCCACCAAGGGTCAACGATATATACATAATCAGCAGCGGTCAGGTTAAGGCCCACACCACCAGCCTTCAATGAAATCAGGAACACACGGCAGTCATCTTCGTTCTGGAAACGGTTGATGGCTTTTTCCCTATCCGCAGCAGTGGTGCTTCCATCAAAATATTCATAGTCAACACCAAGCTCTGTGAGCTTTGCTTTTATCAGCGCCAACATGCCCAGGAACTGTGAAAATACCAAGGCCTTGTGGTTGCTGATATTCTCCGTGATTTCCCTTCCCAGCTCTTCCAGTTTAACGGAAGCATTGGGGAATTTCTCCGCATCGGCTTCTTTCACAATAGCTGGGCTGTCGCAAATCTGGCGGAGCTTCATCAGGCCCTGCAAAATGGTAAGCTGTGATTTCTGGATGCCCTGCTCCTGTACCACACCCAGGATCTTGTCCCTGAAATCATTGCGGTAAGCATCATAAATTTTACGCTGCTCATCGCCCATTTCGCAGAAAAGGATCATTTCCTGTTTCTCCGGCAGGTCCTTGGCTACTTGCTCCTTTGTTCTCCTTAAGATGAAGGGATAGAGCAATTTGCGCAGGTGGTCTTTCTGTTCCTTCTCCCCAAACTTATCAATTGGCACAGCAAATTCATTCTTGAAAAATTCCTGACTGCCCAACATACCCGGGTTCAGGAAGTTCATCTGTGCAAAAATGTCAAACGTATTGTTCTGCAAAGGCGTACCGCTTAGGCACAAACGGTTTTTGGCCGTAAGCAAACAAGCTGCTTTGGTTACCTTGCTGGACGGGTTCTTAATGGCCTGGCTTTCATCCAGCACCACATAATCAAAAGACACTTCCATGAACTGTTTGATGTCGCTCCGCAATGTTCCATAAGTGGTAATGATGACATCAATGTGGTCATGGCTCAGGGTTTCCCTCATTCTTGCACCGCCATGGTGCGTGTAGTACCTCAGGTTGGGCGCAAATTTTTTAATTTCATTTTGCCAGTTGAACATCAAGGTAGTTGGGCAAACCACCAAGGCTTTCAATGAACCGCTCTCTTCTTTTAAGTGGTGCATGAAGCTCAATGCCTGAATGGTTTTACCAAGACCCATGTCATCTGCCAGGATGCCGCCCCATTGCACTTCACGCAAATAGTTGAGCCATTGGAAACCGCTTTCCTGGTAGGGGCGGAGAATGGGCTTCAAATGTTCAGGGGCATCAATCTTTTTGATTTCATGGTTGTAGCGCAGCTTGTCGTACTTCTCTTCCAGTTGAACAAAGAGTTCCTCCTCATCACGTTGGCTGTACAGGTCTTCAATAACGCTGAACTGGTACTTGCTCAGTTTCATGTTGCCGAGCTTGCCTTCACCCACTTTGAAAAGCAGGGAATATTTCCTTATCCATTCTTCTGGTAAAATGCCAAGCGTGCCATCTTCCAACTGCACAAACTGCTGCTTATTGGCCAATGCTTTTTTAACATCGTCCACGGTTACCTTCTGTTCACCAAACTGTATTTCAATCTTTGCATCAAACCAGTCCGTTTGGCTGCTGATATAAATTTTGGTAGAGGGTTTTGCTGTGTTGAAACGGAAGTTCCTCAGTGCGTCAAAGCCGTGAACGGTAACGTTCATGTCCTTCACCGCATCAATGAAAAGGAAGAACCAATTGTTCTTCAATACATCTGTTCCCTTCAATGCCAATGTATCGCTGTCCACGGGCCTGATAAAATGTGAGTGCAGGTTCTCGATTTTTGCCAGCAATGCCCTTTCTGCTTCGAGGTCACGGTGCACCAATAATAATTTATCGGCCAGGGGCAGCACGATTTTGTCCTTATCGCCACTTCTAACATCATAACCATTATAAGTGAAGACCGGTTGGAATACAAGGTAATCACCACGTTCCTTCAACAGTACTTTCATTTCCGGCTTCACATCCCTTACTTCTTCCTTTTTCAAATTGCCAAAATGGACATTGTACTCTTTTGCCAGTGGGAGGATGAACTGCTGCAACTGTTTGGTCCATGTGTGGGCATCAATAACCATTTTGCCGGAAGGCAGGAATTTCTGCATCAATGCAATGTCTTCTGTCCGGTCCCAAGTAAAAAAATGGTTCTGGTACTGGAAGAACAAAGGTGTTTCGCTTTCATTTTCATTGATGTTCAGGTCAACCAATGGTAGCTTGGCCCTACATTCCACTTCATAGGTAGCATCTTTATAGTTCACTACGAATTCAAGTGCAATTTTTTCTGCTGATAGCTCGGCATGCGCCAGGTTATCTGTGGTGAAGCTTTTCTTGGTAGGCAGGTAAAAAGCAAAATTGCTGCCTGTCAATTCTGCAAACAGTTTCTTGAACTTGGGCTGCAGGTATTCATTGATCAGGTGCCTGGTCTCTTCCGGTAATTCATCGTCATGTTGCTGGATGATGTTTTCCCAGATACCGCTAAAAGGGGAGTTCCTTGTCAAGTATTTGTTCACTTCCGCAGGCATCAGTTTGCGTACCTGTTGCAGCAGCATTTTATCTTCTTCGCTGAACACTTCCGTATTGATGAACTTGTTCAGGTCAAGCTTCTCCACCTTGCCCACATATTTGGCAAAATCCTCAGTGGCCTCACCTTGCACAGCTTCCAATTGTATGTATGGGTACTGGAGTTCATTGGTCGTAATGACAATGCCCAATTTCAATTCGCTTTTCTTTGGTTCTTCCAGAACTGGAGCAGCCACCTGTATAGAGGCGGTACTAACAGGCATCTCGGCCCAAGCAGGTTTGGGCCTTGCTTCTTGGGCTGGTGCTGCCACTACACGTTTGATGGAAGTGTCAAGCACCCTTAAGAAGGGCTTGCCATCCTGATAGGTAAATTCAAATTTGCCCTTCAGGTCGTCGTCCAATGTGTAACCATAAATGGCCAGCAGTTTATTTTTTACACCATCCCAGTTCCTGATGGAATCAAAGTAATTGGGACCGTAGGCTTTGAACAATTGCAGGAACACAATTACTTTCTCCACACAAAGCGGATGGGTTGTGTCATCTGAATTGGTGCAGCTTGTGTCAAAATTCCTTTCCTCATTTTTCTGGATGAGTACTTTATGCTTTTTGCCGTTGTAATCCACTTCGGCAATTACTTTTTCATCTTTTGCTTCAAGGATGATGGCTTTTTTTGTCCTCAAAAATTCTTCCGCTGCTTCAAAGCTATCCGGTGAGGAAAGCATCCTGATCAGCTTCAGATCAAGCAGCTTCATTTTTACAACCGTGTGCTTCTGATTGTACACCGTTGTCTTATCGCCCAGCATGTTCTTGTCCAGCATTTCCTGCAACTGGAACAATGCGCCGGCTTTGTGCCTGCAAATTTCACTTAAATTGTAAGGGCAGGTGCAGCGGAGCGATAGACTTTTTTCATCCTTGAAATTGCTGATATACACTTTGTAAAAAGTAGCATAGGTATCGTCCTTGACACGGAACACCACGCTGCCCATGAGTTCATCATGTTCAATCAGTTCCACATTGCCAAGCGCATGTATTTTTTTTCCACGTCGGATGACTTCCTCGGAACCGCCATTGTAAATATGTTTAACAAGAAAAGGTAGTGCCATTGATTAGTTGATAGTTAATAGTTTGTAGCTGATTATATGGTCAAGCAATAGCTGGACCATCAACAAAAACTTATTTAAATTGAATAGGAATTCTATTGCCCATCAAAGAGTAGTTGATGGCGTAACGGCTTCCAGTTCCTCATCCCAGCACTCCGGGATACCTGCTGTTGGTTGTCAACACCAGTCAACTGTTTCTGAAAAGGGCAATCCACAAAAGTAAAGGAATGCAGTTGGTATTTCCACTAAAATAGTGGGGTTTGTGGATGAAATGTTTGTTATGATTATTAACCCAGTTAGAGTTAAAAAATAATATTATCTTGTGTGGTTTTTCCATTTTTTGCAATGGAAGCAATAGCGTGTAAAAAGCTATCCGAACCATGCTGCATTATAAGAATTATACTACCACCAAGCACCCCTCTTTATAAATGGGCAGCACATTGGCCACATCATTGGTAACGCAATATTCCAGGTCCTTTTCCAATCCGAACTTGCTCAGCCTGTGCCAATGGGTAGTTAACCGTGCAAAACTGTGCATATCATTTTTGTGGTGCTGGTACATTTGTTCGGCCATTAGGCTACTGTCGCAATGAATGGTAAAATGCGCCTTCACTTTTTCAATAACGGCGCCTGCAAACAGTGTATCCTCCAAGTTGAACCTGTCTTTCCATGCACTGCAGCCAAGAAAAACATTCCTGTTTTGCTTCATCAGGAAATCACAAACGGCAGATAGGTTGGGGAAGGAGCCAGTGATTACTTCGGCAGCCCCATTTTTCAGGGCCATGTGCAATAATTTGGTTCCATTGGTTGTGGTAAGTACCAGGGTTTTGCCCTTGATAAAACTGCTTGGATACTCGGCAGGGGAGTTGCCGTGCTGTAGGCCTTCAATTACTTTGCCATCACGTTCACCCGCTGTGATGCTGTTGGGTGTTGCGTTGCCGATGGCAATGCATTTTTGTACATCATCTACGGGAATGATCCTTTCTGCACCATTGTACAGTGCGGTGGCAATGGTACTGGTGGCACGGAACACATCTATGATTACAACAACACTGTTATTGACATCGTATATATCCAACAATTTCGGGGAAACAATTGTGTACAGGAAAGGTTTGCTCATGGGGGCAAATATAAGAAGGTGGAAGGTGAAGGGTTAATGGTGAAAGGGAAAAGTTGGAATAATAATGGGGGCTTTCATTTCTTCACAACCCACCGTTCACCAGTTGCTTTTTTAATATTGCCCCGTACTCAACAGCACCAGTGTACAGGCTTCCAAAGGCTTGATGCCATTGGCCTTTGCCAAATCATACAGTTCTTCATTTTCTGCGCCTGGATTGAAGATGATGCGTTTGGGTTTCAAGGAAAGAATGTAATCGTAATACTCCTTTTGATGGGCTGGATTAAGGTAAAGTGTTACCGTATCTACATCATCCAGTGCAGGATGCTCCTTGATGATTGCGTTGTTGCCAATAACACCTTCTTTTTTTCCTATCGCCACAACAGGATGGTCATGTGCGGTTAAACGTTGCACAGCCAAATAACTGTAACGTTGGGGATTATCTGATGCACCCAGTACCAATGTTTTCTTTTTCATGATAACAAATTTAATACTTCCAGACCTTGCGGTGGTCAATGGAAACGGCAGAACCCTGCGCCAGCAAAACAGATGTTGGTTGCTGCGATAAAGGTTCCATGAACTCCTTACCATAAAGCTTGCCAATATTGCAGTCCAAATCGTAGGAGAGGACCCTGTGCACCTGCCATTTAGGATGGTTTACACGGTATTCCGAAGTAGTGTTTTCGTTAATGCTTGAATAGCCCCAGTAATGCGCTGTTATAAACTCCTCCTCACTGCCTTCAACAACGGGACTGGTGTCCTTTTCGGCAGTTGCTTGTAAATAGTTCCATTGATTATTGAACAGCCATTCATATTTCACTTCAAAAAAATCCTTTGTTTCGATCAATGAGTTTTTCATGGGCATACAGTAATACTTTTCGCCGTACAATAAGTTGGCTACTATGGTTATCATTTTCCTTGGAACAATTTCCTTTACAAAGACAACGCCGCACTTCCAGTGGTTCCCATCTTTGAAACGTACATAGATGCGGAGGTTCACCTCCTCAAAATTCCTGTGGTAAGGGAACGCCACGCCCTTGATTGTTGTATCCAGGAACATAAAGCCTACAAGGCTTGCATAACATTTACCATTGAAGGAATCAAGTTCTGCACCCTTTGGCAAATAGGGTTTCAGGATAGCTTCATCAATGGTATAATTAAGCAGTAGCAGGTTTTTCCAGTATGCTTTTAGGAATGGGTTCATGGTGATTTACCTAAACAATTGGTAACTTTTTTTTGGCATTTTATGGATGATATTTTCAAATGCGCCTTTCAATGTTGGATAATTGAACATATAACCAGCCTCTAGCATTTTTGTTGGTAAAACCCAACGACTTTTTAATAGCAATTCTGCTTCTGTACCTAATATCCTGGAACCAATCTCAAGCATCCACCTAAACGCTGGCAAGCCTATTTTGTTTCCAGTTACGTTTCTCAAGGTTTGCATGAAAGTTTGATTGTTTACAGGGTTTGGGGAAGAAGCGTTGTATATCCCTTCCATTTCGTTGTGTTCCCAAATAAAATCAATTATTCTGCATACATCCTCCATGTGAATCCAGCTAAACATTTGCTTGCCACTTGCCTGCTTGCCTCCTAAACCAAATTTGCAGAGATTCAAATAAGGCATCATCACTCCCCCTTTACCTAAAACGATAGCTGTACGTAAAGCAATCTTTCTAGTGAAAGGAGTACGTTGCTCAAATAGGGTTTGCTCCCAAAGTTTGCAAACCTGCACACTGAAATCATTCTTGAAATCAACAACATATTCATCGTTTGGTTTATCTACTGCATGGGGGTAGATGGTGGCACTCGCTGCATTAATCCAAAGTTTTGGAGGTGCGGTAGCATTATGGATGGCTTCACCAAGAATTTTCGTAGCGTTGGCTCTGCTATCAAAAATTTCTCGTTTGTTTTTCTCAGTATAACGGCAGTTTACACTTTTGCCAACAAGGTTTATTACAACATTACTGCCGTCAATTTCTTTGTACCAATTGCCTGGATTCTTTCCATTCCATTCAACAAGTTTCACGTTCTTCTTCAATGCATTGTCTAAGTTAAATGCTGCAAAACTGTTGTTGCTTCCATCATTTACATTTCTAGTTAGAACAATGATATCGTTTTCTGGAGCAAAATATTTTATAAGCGCCCTACCAATAAAACCTGTTCCTCCTGCTATGATTATTTTTTTGTTTTTCATTTATGTAGTTTGAATGACTTAAAAAACTTCTTTTGCTTTCAAATCAGGCATTTCTTCCTTGATCCGTTTTGCCAATTCTGGCAATTTGATGGTAGGAACTTTAGGAAATAAGTGATGCTCCAAATGATAGAACATATTATAGGTGAAAATGTTCTTCCACTTATTGCTTAATGTTCTTGCAAATACATGTTCGTCGCAATCGTGGTGCACGGTCCACACAGCGAAAAATGCAGTGAAGAATTCCCCAATGGCCATTGCCAGTAGGTGATACTGCAAAACAGGTATTCCAAAATAAAACGCGAGTGGTACAATCAATGCAATTACCAAGATTTCCAGCAATACATTTTTTACTGTTTTGCTTTCCTTTGACCTTAATGCGGCCGCATGTTGCTTGAAAATGAATATTGGTCCATAGAGCAAAGATTGCCATGCTTTCATCCTTGCACAATTGCCTTCTACATCATTTTCATGCAGGCAGTATTTGTGGTGCCTGAGGTGGTTGTACTTGATGGCATGCATGGCTGCAAGCATAAGTAGGCTATTGATGAACAAAACAAACCAGGTTGCTTTTTTGGATAGGCCCAATGTATAGTGGAAACCATTGTGGGACTGCCGAAGGCCTGTGAGAAAAAATACAAATGAAAAAGGCAATGCAATAAAGTAAAGTTGGAAATAGGCCAATACCAATGAAATGGTAAGCCATGGCAAACTAATGGTATTCTCAATAATTCTATCTAGCAGTGTCATTTGGGTTAAATCTTTCCAGGGAACAGATTTTAACCGTTTATCGTGTAGGATGCTCATAACAGTTATTTTAGTTGGGCTAATGGTCTTTGCATTTTGTGGTAGACTTCATCGTAACAGATGGCTGCATAATAGCAAGCCATAAAAGGGGCAGCGAAAAGCAGCAGGAAAAAAATAAAAAGGAATAAGGGGACAATAAGTCCTGCAAGCATGAGCAGGACAGTAACCAGCGTAATCCTATGGTAATGATAACGGGCAGTGCCAAGTTCACTGAACCAATGCTTTGACTGGTGGACGAGCATACTAATTACCTGCCACCCACCTACTACAAAATAACCTACTATAAAAGTCTGGTTCCTTAAGATTAAGCTGGCAATCAAAAAGCCAATGATTAATGTGCACTGAATTCCGAAGTCATATTTTTTGAAAGTTCTCATCGTCTATTTTTTAGTGATTAATTAATATTCTATAATTTCAGGAATAATTGAAAGTTTGTGTCCTTAAAAAAGCCATTTACATGGCTCCTGTTTTTTATTTTGTCAGGTTGAACTTGTCGAAACCGTTTTTGATTGCCTTCGACAGGCTCAGGCTGACATTCTAAGCTATTTGAACATTTTCATGAAATTGCTGAAGAACCAGTTTTCTTCGGCCCTGATAACCGTGTCCAAAGTTTTTTCTGCGTGGCCGGCAAACCGCTGAATATTGGCAATGGTTTCGGTAAAGGCTTTCACTTCTGCAGTTTTTTTATCGCCTTCAATATCGTTTAGTTTGTCCAGCACTTTCAGCATGGGGTCCAGTTCACGCTTCTTGCGTTGGTACATGATACAGGTGGCCACTTTCCAGATATCTTTTTCCGCTGTGAAATATTCCTTCCTGTCACCGCTCACAATTACTTTCTGTACCAATTGCCAGTTAATCAAATCCCTTACGTTCATGTTGGCATTACCACGGCTAATGTTCAATTGTTCCATGATATCATCTGTGCTCAATGGTTGGCTTGCCACCATTAACAAGGCATGAACCTGCGCCATGGTCCTGTTAATGCCCCATTGGCTGCCCAGTATTCCCCACTGCTGTATGAATTGTTCCTTTGCTTCTGCCAGTTTCATAGCACAAAGTAAAAACATTATTTCTGTACTTTCAAAATAAATTGAAAATAAAAATAGAAATCATTGCCCACAGGCAATGCCAACAGTTTTTCAATTGGTTAAATACATGAAGTATTAAGCGGAAACAATCGTCGCTCATGCATTATTTGGGCGTTCATAGTGCCTGCGTTCCACTAGATCCCCATCAAATGTTGGGTAACAGTTTCTCCTCATTCACCATACCGCCCATGGCAGGGCTTCATCTCTGGCAAGTAGCATGAACGGCAGTGCAAAAAGACAACGAAAACAATCGAAAATAAAATGCGACACAAAAAATGCGACATTTTAAAATGTCGCAAAAAAAGTGTCGCATTTTTTCTTTTTGCGTCACTTGAGGCAGTAATTGATGAAAAGAGTAGCGTGGATAAGTGTTACCTGCCTACGGGCAAAGGCAGGTAAGTGGCTAAAGAAGCAATTGAATTGCATAGCAATCCCCCAAATCATTTTTGGACAGTCCCTTATGCCACATGATAATCCCATTAATGGCATAATGTTTCCTGTCATTTTACATGGAAGAGAAGACTAACAAACGCTGAAATACACAAATTATGGCAAAAGCAATTAAGAAAATAGCAACTAGGAAAACTCCTGCAAAAAAAGCAGTACCTGAAAAATTGGGAACAACACCTACTCCAGACCCTGTAACCGTCATTCCATCAGGACCGGAAATGGAAAACGTACAAGTTGCCTTGCCTGAAGTAGACAATAGGATCACCAATGTAGATGGCAATAATGATGCGTCATTAATCCCAACCGATTGAATAATACCACTATGGTCCAATAAAAAATTCTGCTTTATTAAAGGCAGGATTTTTTATTTTATGATTGATACTTTAATAAGCCCATTTCACCCAGGTGGCTCCCCAAGTAAATCCTCCGCCAAAAGCGGCCAATACAAGGTTATCGCCCTTTTTCAGTTGGCTTTCCCATTCCCATAAACATAATGGAATGGTTGCAGCCGTGGTATTGCCATATTTCTGGATATTGATCATCACCTTTTCCTTTGACAGCCCCATACGGTCAGCAGTGGCATCAATGATCCTCAGGTTGGCCTGATGGGGAACCAGCCAAGCAATGTCATCACCCGTTAGGTTGTTCTTTTCCAACAGTTCAGCGCTCACATCAGCCATACCTTTCACGGCAAACTTGAAAACCGTTTTTCCTTCCTGGTAAGCATAGTGTTCCCTTGCCAGTACCGATTCCACCGAAGCTGGTTTCACCGAACCGCCAGCCTTCATATGGAGGAAATCCTTGCCAATGCCGTCACTTTTAAGGAGGCTGTCCAAAATTCCATTTTCATCAACACTGGGTTCCAATAAAACTGCCCCGGCGGCATCACCAAAAAGAACGCAGGTGTTCCTATCCGTATAATCCACAATGGCGCTCATTTTATCTGCGCCCACCACAATTACTTTTTTGTACCTGCCACTCTCAATAAAAGAAGCCCCGGTAGTTAAAGCATAGAGGAAACCACTGCAAGCTGCATTCAGGTCAAATCCAAAAGCATTGATGGCCCCAATTTTATGGGCAATAATATTTGCAGTGGCTGGAAAAACCATATCAGGGGTCACTGTTGCACAGATAATGCAGTCAATTTCGGTGGCATCTATATTCCTCTTGCGCAAGAGTTCCTGAATGGCAGGTGCCGCCAAATCGCTACTACCCTTTCCTTCTCCCTTCAAAATCCTCCTTTCGGAAATGCCTGTTCTTGTTCTGATCCATTCGTCATTGGTATCCACTATTTTCTCCAAATCGGCATTGGTCAATTTGTCTTCCGGTACATAACCTCCAACGGCAGTAATAGCTGCGGTAATTTTGTTCATTTGATAAAATTAAGGGCTCAAAAATTTTGTGACGGCAAATATCAGCATATTTACTTAGCAAACGCCGTTTATGAAGATGCCCATACTTCAAATTTAAACCTAACATTAGGCCTAAACCCCTATTTTTGGAATCCTAGTTTTATGATAGCATTTGTAAGAGGACAGTTTGTACAGAAAACGCCTGCACGGGTGATAGTTGACGTGAATGGCGTTGGCTATGATTTGCATATCAGCCTCCATACTTATTCTGCCATTGCAAACAAGGAAACCGGGCAATTGTTCACTTACCTGCACATCACTGAAAATGCACAAACATTGTTTGGTTTTGCAGGGATGGACGAAAAGGAACTTTTCCTGCAATTGATCAGTGTTTCAGGGGTTGGTGCAGCAACTGCAAGGGTGATGCTGTCAGGTATGAGGCCCGATGAAATTACAAGGGCCATCATTCAAGGCAACACAAAGCAATTGGAAAGTATCAAAGGGATAGGCCGTAAAAGTGCTGAACGTTTGATTGTGGAATTGAGGGACAAATTTGCGAAGCAATCACTCGATTCCCCATTATCGGCCCTTACACAAAACACCCTTGATGGAGACGCAGTTACTGCACTGGTTTCTTTAGGAATTGCAAGGCCTGCTGCGGAGCAGGCAATAAAAAAAGCAAATGCTGCCAGCGATGGCACCATTGCGCTGGAAGATTTAATTAAACAAGCACTGAAAAATCTGTGACCGTATTGAGATTGAGCTCTACTTAACCAAGGCTTTGAAGTTTTGAATTACGCAATTTTTTTTAATAGGAATACCATTCTAACTGCTTTAGCATTTATATGCTTCGGCCAGATGGCTGCTGCACAGGGCAATGATTCCCTTCACTACCCCATTAAAGACAGGAGGGGCGACCGCTACTCTTGGCAGAACAATAACCCCTTTGATATCAGGGATACCAGTCTCATTAAACAGGATATTGAATACGATCCCAAAACAAAGCAGTATGTTATTGTGGAAACCATTGGCGGCAAAACCTACCGCCGCCCCACTTTTTTGACTTTTGAGGAGTTCCAACGCATACAGGCACGCAAAGCGGAAGTGGATTATTTCAAGAAGCGCTCGCAGGCCCTGGCTACATTGAACAGGAAGGTGGAGAGGCCGAAAATGAAAGTGTTCGATAAACTGTTCGACAGGATTTTTGGTGTGGGGAAAGATGGTTTCAAGGTGGATATCAAGCCACAGGGATCCGTAGATATCCTGGCTGGCTATCAGGGCCAGGTCACCAAGAACCCCACACTTCCAGAAGCTGCGCGGAAGAACGGCGGATTTGATTTTGACATGAATGCCAACCTCTCCGTGAATGCCAATATTGGCGACAAACTGAAACTGCCCATCAACTATAACACACTGGCCAATTTTGATTTTGAGAACCAGTTGAAACTGGACTACAAGGGCATGAACGATGAGATATTGAAAAGTTTTGAAGCTGGTAATATCTCCTGGCAATCAAAAGGTACCTTGATACCCAGCACACAAAACCTGTTTGGGTTGAAAATGCAATTGCAATTTGGTAAGTTCTATTTCACGGCAGCATTGGCCAACCAACGGTCACAGCGCCAGAGCCAGACCTTGCAGGGCGGGTCCGCTACCACCCAGTTCAACAAAAAACTGGATGATTACGAAGAGAACAGGCACTTTTTAATGGGCCAGTATTTCCGCAGTAATTACAACAAGGCCATGAAAAACCTGCCTGTGGTGAACAGTCTGGTACAGATACAGCGTATAGAGGTTTGGATAACCAACAGGACTGGGGCAACCACTGATGCAAGGGACGTAGTGGCCCTAGCAGATTTGCGTGAAGGGAATCCCCTTACAATCGGCAATCCAGCCAATCTTCCTGTGGGTAACATCCCGAATAATTTGCCTGACAACTATTCAAATGCCTTGTACGCAAAACTAACACAAGGTGGCATGCTGAACTCCCCGTTTAGGAAACCCTCCCAAGTAACAGGTCTTTTGCAAGGCATTGGATTGTCTTCTGTGAATGATTTTGAAAAAACATTTGCAAGGAAACTAACGCCCAATGAGTATTATTTCAACCCACAAATTGGCTTCGTTTCCATCAATGCACAATTGCAGCCAGATGAAGTGCTGGGCGTGGCTTATCAATATACCTATAATGGTAAAGTGTACCAAGTGGGTGAGTTTTCGCAAGACGTAGCGTTGGATTCCACACAGGGTGTTCAGCGGGTACTGTTCCTTAAAATGTTGAAAGCCACTTCGGCCCGTATTAACCTGCCTATTTGGGACCTAATGATGAAGAACGTTTATTCTTTGGATATGGCAGGTATTAGTAGGGACGGCTTTAAAATGAACGTTCTGTATGAAGAGCCGAGTGGTGGCTTGAAAAGGTATTTGCCTGAAAGTTCCCCCGCTGTTTCTGGATTGTCATTGCTGCGGATATTGAATCTGGATAGGCTGAACAATAGGAATGACCCGCAGCCTGATGGGGTGTTTGACTACGTGGACGGCTATACTATTTTACCACAACAGGGCAAGATTGTGTTCCCGGTGCTTGAACCATTTGGTAGTGATCTGGATACACTTGCATTTGCAGGTATGCCACAAAGTTTAAAAGATAAATATATCTACAGGGCGCTGTACGATTCCATAAAAGCCATAGCACAAACCTATGCCAACCTCAACCGTTTTGTAATGCAGGGGGAAGCGAAGGGAAGTGGCGGTAGCGATATCTATTTAGGGGCATTCAATATACCACAGGGTTCCGTAAAAATTACTGCAGGCGGTGCACAGTTGGTGGAAGGGAAAGACTACACCATTGACTATAACCTAGGTTCGGTAAAGATCATTAACCAGGCTATATTGAACTCTGGTATTCCTGTGAGTGTTTCCTATGAGAACAATGCCAGCTTTGGCACGCAGCAAAAAGGGTTCCTTGGTTTGCGCGCCGATTATTTGGCCAGTAAGAAATTAAGCATTGGGGCATCCATGGTGCGTTTGGGTGAAAGGCCATTTTTTACCAAGGTGGATTATGGCGAAGACCCTATACGCAATACCATGTATGGTGTTGATTTCAGTTACCGTTCAGAGTGGCCCGGCCTAACAAGGTTGCTGAACAAATTGCCCTTCTATTCCACCAAGGCAAAAAGTACCATTACGGCTTATGGTGAAGGTGCCTACTTGCAACCGGGCCATCCTAAACAAATTGGTGCCGGTGATGCGGGCCTTATTTATGTGGACAATTTTGAAGGAACCCGCAGCAGCTTGGACCTGCGTTTCCCATCCATTGCATGGACGCTGGCTTCCACACCAACAGGAAGGTTTCCCGAGGCATTTTTAATGGATTCCATCAATTACAATTTCAACCGTGCCAAAATTGCCTGGTACAATATTGAACCCAATTTGCAGGACAAGAATGCCACCAATAACCCATTGCGAAGGGATTTGAATGCATTGAGCGATCCAAGGGTAAGGCAAGTGTACACCAATGAACTCTTCCCCAATACCACCACCAATATTACCAATGTACAGACCAATACATTTGATGTGGCCTATTATCCAAGGGATATTGGTCCGTACAATTATGTAAGCAGGGCAGATAGTATAGATACAGATGGTCATTTTTTAAACCCAGCGGCGAAATGGGGCGGTATCATGCGTGCCATAGACCAAACCGATTTTGAAACGGGGAATGTGGAATACGTGGAATTCTGGGTGCAGGACCCTTTTATCAAAAATGCGAGTGCCAACCCTACTGGTAAGCTCTTCCTGAACTTCGGTAATGTAAGCGAGGATATCTTAAAAGATGGCAAGCGGTTTTATGAAAATGGGTTGCGGACACCGAATTCCCCTGCGGCCATGGATACCAGCACATGGGGCAATGTTCCCTTGAACCCCATCCAGATTACACAAGCTTTTAGCAATGACCCCAATGACCGTCCTTATCAGGATGTTGGTTTTGATGGATTGGGGGATGATAGCGAAAGGGTGCAAAAGCAGTATTATTTGAATCGCTTACAGGCGGGTAATTGGAAGGCTAAGGCTTCAAATGATCCATCGCACGACAATTATAAGTGGTTCCGTGACGCCAGCTATGATGCGGCAGGGGTAGGTATTCTGGGCCGTTATAAAGATTACAATAACCCTCAAGGTAATTCGCCCGTGGCTTCTACCAGCAGTGACCTTTCTTCCGCAGCCACCTTGTACCCGGACAATGAAGACCTGAACAGGGACAATACGCTGAACGAAACAGAATCCTATTATGAATATGAAATCAACCTTACCAAGAACATGGCAGTTGGTACCAATTTCATTACAGATAGAAGAACGTTTACTGTTAACTATGTAAATGGGACACCAGGTACAGAAGACTGGTACCTTTTCCGTGTACCCATAAAGGACTATACAAGAACAGTGGGCAATATCACGGATTTCAAGTCTATCCGTTTTGTACGTATGTACCTATCCGATTTCGTGGATTCCACCGTATTGCGTTTTGCAACGTTCAACTTGGTACGCAACCAATGGAGAAACTTTACTTACAAAGTAGATACCGCTGGTCAATACGTTCCGATAAACAATGGCTCCAACACCACTACTTTGGATGTGCTGGCTGTAAACTTGGAAGAGAACAACAACCGTTCCCCCGTTAACTACATCATGCCCCCAGGTATTCAACGTGTACAGTCTTTAAGCAATAATGGTGTTAACCTGCTGCAGAATGAACAGGCCATGAGCCTGCATTTGTTGAACCTGCAAGATGGGGATGCCCGTGGCGTTATAAAGTCATTGAACCTGGATATGCGCCAATATGGAAAGCTGTCCATGTTTGTTCACGCAGAAAGTGTGCTTAAATACCCTACTGTTAAGGACAATCAATTGAACGCTATTATCCGTATCGGTCAGGATAATTTGAGCAATTATTACGAAGTAAAAGTTCCTTTGAAGGTAACGCCTCCCAATAGTAGGTACCTACAAAATGAAACGGATGAATTGAAGGTTTGGCCGGATTCCAATAACCTGGATTTCAGTTTGAAGGACCTGGTAGATTTGAAAGCAAGAAGGCTTGCCGCCGGAGGTTCAGTAGATAAAATATACCGTGAACAGGTAGGCAACAAAACCTATTCAGTATTTGGCAACCCTAATCTTGGGGAAGTAAAAAGTGTGTTAATTGCGGTGGAAAATCCTAAGGACGATGGCTTTCCACTGAATACAGAAGTATGGGTGAATGAACTCCGTTTGTCGCAAATTGACGAACATGGTGCCTATGCTGCATTGGGCAGGGTGGATGTTCAGTTGGCCGACTTGGGCACAATAAGCGTTTCTGCCAACACTTATACGCAAGGCTTTGGAACCATAGAACAAAGGGTAAACGAACGGTCAAGGGACAATCTCTTCCAATTTGATGCTGCCGCAACCATTGATGCAGGTAAATTGGTACCCAAACAGGCAAAAATTTCCATTCCAATTTACGCAAGCATCAACTCAACCATACGCAAACCTGAGTATGATCCCTACGACCAGGATGTTAAGTACAAGGACAAGTTGAGTGCCGCAAAAACAAAGGAACAAAGGGATTCAATAAAGAATGTGGCGCTTGACCAAACCACCACCAAGACGCTCAACTTTACGAATGTGCGTGTGCAAAGCACTGGTAAGCCCAAACTTTGGAGCCTCAGCAATTTTGATGTGAGCTATTCCTACACGAGAACAACGCAAATAACACCACTGATATTAAAGAACGAAGTAACCAAACAAAGAGGCGGGTTTGGCTATACTTACAATACCCAATCAAAATATATTGAGCCATTCAAGAAATTATTGGTTAAACGGAAAAGCCAATGGTACAACCTGATCAGGGATTTCAACTTCAATCCAAAGCCATCTTTGTTGAGCTTCAGGGCAGATGTGAACAGGCAATTTGGCCAGTACATCCCGCGTATTGTAAGCACTGATGGTACAGGTAAAATAGAAAGAGTGGATACCACTTATGACAAGTACTTCACTTTCGATAGGTTCTACAATATGCGTTGGGACCTGTCACGTTCATTGAACATTGATTTCAGTGCTACCAATAATGCAAGGGTGGATGAACCTTATGGCATGTTGGACACGAAAGAGAAGCGGGATTCTGTTAAGCGGAATTTTTGGGATGGCGGTCGTAATACTTTGTACACCCAAAAAGCGGTGGCCAGTTATGTTTTCCCATTGAGCAAATTCCCATTGACAGATTGGATAACTGCCCGTTATAGCTACTCAACATCCTACAACTGGATCGGGGCGAGCTTAATAGCTAGGAGCCTCGGTAATATTCTGGAGAACAGTCAGGAAAATACCATCAATGGTGAGTTTGATTTAACAAGGCTGTACAGTAAATCAAGGTTCTTAAGGGCAATAGACAATATGGCCGCGCCACAACCTAAGCCTTCAACCAAAAGTGGCCTGGATACCAAGAAAAAAGGGGATAAATTAAAAGATGCAGTTGCCCCCAAACCGGTAACTGCTGGCATTACGGTGCCAACAAAGGCAGAATATACAAAAGGCAAGAAAGGCAAAGAGCTAACTGCTGCAATAAAGAAATGGAGGCAATTGAAGCGTGATGCCAGAACGGCCAACCGTTTGCAGAAACAGAACCAGCCAGTTGAAATGAGCAGTATGGTAAGAGCAGGCGGTAAACTGATTACCATGCTGAAAAGGGTATCCATAAATTACGGTGAAAATTACAGGAGCCGTTTGCCAGGCTATATGGACAGTACCAAGTTCCTTGGTCAGAACTTTAAAAGTATGCAGCCTGGCCTGGATTATGTTTTTGGTAAACAACCGGATACCAATTGGCTCAATAAGAAAGCAGCGCAAGGTTTAATATCAAGGGATACCACTTTCAACTCATTGTTCAGGCAGAATTTCGAGCAGAAACTAAGTATTACTGCACAGATTGAACCAATCAAGGAGTTGATCATAGACCTGAACCTTGATAAAACCTTCAGTAAGGAGTATACAGAATTGTTCAAGGATTCCACCGCATCGCACATTGGGAAGCAAATGCACCTGAACCCTTATGCTGGTGGGGGCTTCAGTGTTTCCTATATCGCCTTCAGTACCTTGTTCGAGAAAAGCAGTCCCAATGAAATATCTGCCACCTTCAAGAAGTTCCAGGATTACCGTTTGATCATGAGCCAACGCGCTGCTGCTGCCAATCCTTATTACGCTGCTACCGGTGGCGGCGTAAATGCCGATGGTTATGCCAAAGGCTATAACCGCTATGCACAGGATGTGCTGATCCCATCTTTCATAGCAGCTTATACAGGTAAGGATCCGAATACTGTGTCATTGATCAAGCAGAACAATAGCAGTATCAAGTCCAACCCGTTTGCAGGTATACTGCCAAAACCGAACTGGCGGGCCACATATACAGGACTGAGCAAAATGCCTGCATTGGCCAAGGTGTTCAGCAATATTACCTTGACCCATGCTTACAGTGGCACATTGGGCATGAACAGCTACAATAGTGCATTGCTTTTCGCAGATCCGTTCCGTTACGGTGCACCAAGTTTTGTGGATACCGTAAGTGGTAATTATATTCCTTTTTTCCTGGTACCCAATATCACCATTCAGGAACAGTTTGCCCCTTTGATTGGCATAGACGTTACCACGCTGAGCCAATTGAACCTGAAATTTGAGTACAAGAAAAGCAGGCAGTTGAGCCTGAGCTTAATTGATTACCAGTTAAGTGAAACCAATAGCACGGAGTGGGTAATTGGTGCCAGTTGGCGTAAACGTGGGCTGAATTTCATAAAAATAAAAGGCAAGAAGTTGGAGAATGACCTTAACTTTAAGCTTGACCTTGCCATGAGGGACGATTTCACCAGTAACAGCCGTTTGGACCAAGCCAACGCTTATGGTACAGGTGGGCAAAAAGTAATTACCATTCAGCCATCCATTGATTATGTGTTGAACAACAGGGTAAATGTGAAATTGTTTTTTGACCAACGGAGGGTCACACCTTACATATCAACTTCTGCACCAACCATTAATACAAGGGCTGGTTTACAGATAAGGGTTTCATTGGCCCCTTAAATAGTGCGGAGGCACACAATAAAATGATTTTGTAATCAGTTAATAGCTCAAAACTGTTTTTTGCCAATAACCAACTACGATAAGGACCATCTTTTTGAAAAATTAATGACGTCTTCGCCATTCCTGATTTATATATATGATTTTGAGGAAAAGAAGGCAGTTTTCAGTAGTAAAAAGATAGTAAGCTTATTAGGGTATACGCAGGAGGATATGGAAGCCATGGGCAATAGGATTCCGGAAACAATTCTGCATGAAGATGATTTGGTGAATCTTGAAACAACGCAGAATAAGGTTAGGGGCCTTAAGGATGGGGAGGAGCTTGTAACGATGTCAAGATATAGGAGAAAAGATGGGACATTTGGTTGGTTCAAGAATACACGATCGGTTTTTTTGAGGAATGACAAAGGTGCTGTTGTACAGGAACTGGGTATCGTGCAGGAAGTAACCGAAGCAATAAACGTAGAACATAAACTGATGGATTCCGAAAGCCGCTTCCGGGCCATCTTCAATAGTACAAGCGATTTCAATTTCTTTGTTGACAGTAACCTTACCATCATCACCCTGAACTATGCGGCCATCACCTATATTGAAAAATATACTGGCTTTAGTTTATTGCCCGGTGATAATTTAGAACAGGCCATGCCGCCTGAAATGCTTGCTGATGCAAAAGCTGCCATGCAGAAAGCCCTTGCCGGGGAAACAACGGATGATATCAAGCAGTACAATGCTTTTGGTGGAAAGAAGATATGGTTCCGTGCAAAATTTTTCCCCGTATATGCCGAAAGCTCCAAAACGGTAACAGGTGTAAATATCAATATGAGGGATGTGAGCAATGCATTTGAATCGCGTATTGCACTGGAACAGCAGAATGCCCAATTGAAAGAAATTGCTAGGATCAATTCCCATGAAATAAGAAGGCCCTTGTCCAATATCCTTGGCCTGGCAGAACTCCTGAGCCATTACCGTGATTCATTGCCAGATGATGTGAGGAGCCTACTGGATTTATTGTATGATTCTTCCCATGAACTTGATGATGTAATCAAGAAAATTGTTCGTACTGCTGCCACGCAGTCATGATTGTTCCCTATGGAAGTAAACTGCATCGGCTTGTGCAGTACAGGTTACCACAAGGTCATTGATGCAAACATTTGCTGGGAGCGTGGCACAGTAGTAAGCTATGTTGGCAATATCCTCTGCAAATAGGGGCGTTAGCCCATTGTAAGTTTGTTTGGCCTTTATTTCATCTCCATGGAAACGTACCAGTGCAAATTCCGTTTCTGCAGCTCCGGGATGAATGGCCGTAACTTTTATTTTATGGGGAAGCAGGTCAATCCTCATGCTATGGCTTACAGCATCTACCGCCGCTTTGCTGGCACAGTAAGCATTTCCAAATTGATAGATTTCTTTAGCAGCTACCGAGCCCATGTTGATAATATGTCCCTGCTTCTTTTCAATCATCAGTGGCAATACGGCTTTGGTTACGTACAGCAATCCATTTAGGTTGGTATGTATCATGGTGTCCCAATCATCAAGGCTGGCATTTTCAAAACTGTCCCTGCCCAATGCAAGGCCAGCATTGTTTATCAGCACATCGATATGCTTCCATTCATCGGGAATGGAATTGATGGCTGCAAATACTTCTTCCCTTTGTTGCACATCAAAAACCAGTGGCAATATCTCAACGGCATATTTTGTTTTT
>JAHEZD010000011.1:0-46260 GCA_023251255.1 Chitinophagaceae bacterium | reverse complement strand
CAGTGCCAATAATTTTTCCTTCCTCCTTCCGGTAATAATGCAGTTCCAATGATTGGATGAAAATTTTTCTGCCATTGCTTTTCCAAAGCCTGACGTTGCCCCAGTGATAAATACTGTTTTGTTCATGTTGAGTTATTCAAATAAAAATCCGGATTTCAAATCGTTATTAATTTGAAATCCGGCATTCACCATTTATAATTAATGTATCAGTACAACCGTTCCCTTTCTAAAAACCACTTTCCCCGAATAGTCTATTCCCTGTGCCATAAACACATAGGTTCCCGCATCCTGATCCGTTCCTCCAACCGTTCCGTCCCATCCTTTTTCAAATTCCCTTGTTTCGAAGATCATTTGCCCCCAACGATTGTAAATCCTGAAATAGTCTAGCCTTACGATGCCCACACATATTGGTTTGAGTATATCGTTCTTGCCATCGTGATTGGGCGTAAATGCCGTTGGAACAAAAATATCAGGATCCGTTTTGAATACCCTTACCACAATATCATCCTGCCCCATACAACCTTCTTTTGTGGTTACGAGTACATGGTATTTGATGGAATCTGCAGTGGTGGCTATTGTTGCAACAGGGTTTTGAAGGGTATCATTATTCAACCATACATTGGGTGTCCATAAAAAATGGGTCCCAGTACCCGCATTGGTTGCTACGAACATTTGCAATGGCTGGTTGATTACCACGGAAGTGTCCTTGCCTGCAAAAGCAGTAATAGGAGGAATAACAATAATGGTGACCGTGTCCTTTACAGGTTTGGGACAGCCAATGGTGTCAGACGCAGTAAGTATATAATTGGTGGTAGCACTTGGGCCAACTATCGGTGTCAATGTATTACTGTTGATCATGGTGCCAAGGGGGCTCCAAGAAAAGGTAGAGCCAACAATGGTACCAGTTAGCTGTACTTTATCGCCGAAACAAAGTGGTCCTGCATCAGCCACGGTTACTTGAGGGTAAGGAGCCACCTTAACATAAACTGAATCATTGTCCTGACATTTACCGAGATTGGCATTCACATAATACCTTGTGTTGACCAATGGCTGTACCAGCGGATATTTTTCTGGACTTACCGGAACACCTGTAGAAGCAGTCCATAGGTAACTCAATGCATAACTTGTTGGGTGCAGCCTGAAAGTATCTGTTTTGCAAATGGCCGTATCTATGCCTGCATCAACTTTTATAAAGTCAAGTACGTTAACCGTTATCGAGTCTTTATTGATGCAGCCATTATTGTTTACGGATACGATAAATAAAGTAGTGTCTTTCGGGAATACCAATGGGTTCTGGGCATTGGGATTGACGATGGAATTGGGCGTGCTGGGGATGGCTGCCCAAGCATAACTGCCGCCATTGGCATTGGCAAAAAGCTGTAAGGTATCTATACTGCAAATCAAGGTGTCTTTAAAAGGAAGCTGGATCTGCGGCTTGTCCCTTACCACCAAATCAATGGTGGTATCCTTTTGGCAGCCCTTGGTATTGGTGGCGTACAAATGAATGGGATAAGTGCCAACTGCTGCATATTTATAAGTAGGATTCCGTAAATAAGAAGTGTCTGCCGCTGTTGTAGGGTCACCAAAATCCCACTTGGTGGTATCCACGGCTCCATAGGCGGTGAATGTTTGGTCATTAAATTGGTAGGGGTTCAAATAACAACTCCCTGTTACAGAAAATTTGGGAACGAAGCCGGGGAAAACGTACACCAGTTTTGAAGAAGAATCCTGGCAACCACCCTGAGCAGTTATTTTTAATTGTACAGTATACACACCCACGGTTGTATAGGTATATGGAGGGGGCTGCGGTAAAGTAGAAGAGCCGCCATCCCCAAATGTCCACTGATAGGAGGTAAAAGCCCCCCCAGTAAGTTCACCAAAAGTGAACGTAAAGCCATCACAGGTTCTAACATCGGGGCCTACGTTGGGCTTAGGGCTGCTACAATTACCAATTTTCAAAATAAAATCCTTCCTATGGTTATTTAATAGCACGCCGTTTCTCCATTCTTCTACAACAATGCATATTACATAATACCCAGGAACAGTGGGCGCAGTTCCACTAAGTACACCAGTATTTACATTAAGTGTCACTTGAGGCCCCAGTGGACTTGCACTGGTGTATGGAGCTGTGTAGCTTAAAGGTATTAACGAAAGAACTTGCGGGGGGCCAACCGAGTTAAATGGATCAGGGTCCGAAGATGAGCCGCTGATCCCGTCATAAGCCGTAGCAAAACTGTATGCAAGAGAGTCGCCATCTGCGTCAACTGCGCTGTAATTTAATGTAAAGGGTGAACTGGCACAAACAAGCGCTGAATCCCTAACCACAAATTCGGGGCTACTATTGGTCGTACTGAGAATATTTGTACCGGGTATGGTCGTAACGAAAGTTGCACCCGTATTACCACTTATGTTCACATTTTGCATTCCGGTAACCCTTCTCGTGTACCTTGTCCAAACCAATGTATAACCTCCTGTACTTCTGGGCAGGTCTATGGTATTGCTCCATGTGCCTATTTGGTAGCATGCATTTATTTCAGCAGTAGTGCCTATTAAGCAAGGGTTTGCGGAAGGGGTATTGTTAATAACGGGTGGTGTACCTGAAAACTGGGCAACTAGCACCAATGTGGTATTAAGTGTAAGTCCATTGGTATTGTAAATGGCTACTTTAGGTGATTCAATGTCCAATGTGGCACCGGACCCACCCGTATAGTCACATTGCCTAAACAACCTCATGGTAATCTTAAATTTATCAGTATTGGCTGTTGAGCCAGGGCCCATATATTCATAAAACAGTTCACCACCTGCAATATGTGTAGCAAAGGATGAAACCGAAGCAAGCAAGCAGTAAATAAAAAGTAGAAATCTTTTCATGTTCATAATACTTCCCAAAACGTGAATGTACGAAAGGTTTGTATTGCCTTATAATTTGGAAACAACCTTAACTATTTGCAACATGGACAAGATTAAAAACAAGCGGGCTTCGCTGCTTTGCTTATCACAAGTGTGCAAGGAGGAAATTAATTACCTGATCAGCACCACTGTGCCTTTCCTGAAAATGGTTTTGCCTGTGTAGTCAATACCCTGGGCCATGTACACATAAGTGCCACTTGGTTGCTGTGCATCGCCCAATAGGCCATTCCAGCCCTTACCGATTTCTGAGGTGGTGAATATCAATTGGCCCCAACGGTTATAAATACTGAAAAATTCCAGCTTGCTGATGCCAACAGGTATCGGTTTCAAAATGTCGTTCTTGCCATCATTGTTTGGCGTGAAGCCTGATGGCACAAAAATATCGGGATCTGTTTTGAACAGCCTCACCACAATCTCGTCCTCACCATAACAGGTTTCGGGTATGGTAGCACGAACCTTATATTTAATGGAGTCTGCTGCAATATTCAGTGTGGCTACAGGATTAGGGATGGCATCATTGTTCAGACCTGTGGATGGTGTCCATTTAAAGGCTGTGCCATTGTCGAAATTGCAGATGGCATTCAATTGCAGGGGTTGGTTCACCACTATGGCAGTATCGTTCCCTGCAAAAACAACCACGGGCCTTATCACGGTTACTTCAACCGTATCACGGGTGGGCTTTGGACAGCCCAACGTATCCTTGGCAGTAAGTATATATTTTGTTGTGCTAGCAGGTGCTGCAATGGGGTTGAGGGTATTGGCAGCAAGAAGGTTGCTCAATGGGCTCCATGCAAATGATGAGCCCACAATGCTTCCATGCAGGAACGCTTTTGTGCCAAAACAAATGGATGAATCAAGCCCAGCATTGCTTACAGGATAAGGAATGGGCTTTATCAATATGGTATCACGGTCTTCACATTTGCCCAAATTGGCTTTTACGTAATAAAGTGTACTGGTCAATGGCTGCACCAAAGGATATTTGATGGGGGCCACCACTTCGCCTGTAGAAGCTGTCCATGTATAACCCAGTGCATGGCTTACCGGATGCAGGCGGAACGTATCCGTTCTGCAAATAGTTGAATCAGGCCCCAGGTCCACTGTAATGAACTGCAGCACATTTACTTTGATGGAATCCGTGTTCACGCAGCTCTGGTCGGTTAATGTAACGTAGTAAGTGGTGGTGTCATGTGGATATACCAATGGTGTGGAAGTATTGGGATTGATGATATTGACATTCGGGCTCCACGAAAAAACGCCCGTTCCATTGGCTATTAGCGGTAAGGTATCTATGCTACAAATCAATGTATCCCTAAATGGAAGCTGCAGGTCTGGCTTGTCCCTTACCGTTACAGATTTGATGATTGTTTTTTCACAGCCCTTACTGCTCGTTACAAAAAGCGATACACTTTCATTGGCAGGTGCCGAATAGGTATGGGAAGGGTTCTTCACGGTGGAGGTACTGCTCCCATCGCCAAAATCCCAGAGCCATGAATTTACCGTACCATAAGCCGTGATTGTTGCATCAGTAAAATGGAAGGGTGTTTGGTAGCAGCTTCCTGTAAAATTGAAATTGGGGGTAAAGCCCGGATAAACAATGACCACTGTGCTGTCAAAACCTGTACAGCCATTGGGGCCAGTAATAAACAAGGTTGCTTTATAGGTGCCAGTATCTGCATAATGATGGCTGGGCGCAGGTTGGGTAGAAGTATTGCCATCACCAAAGTTCCATTGGTAGGCAATAATGGAGGTGGAGTTGGATTGGTTCTGGAAATCAACCGTAAGGCTGTCGCACTGGATAATTTTGTCTGGCAGGTCGGCACTGGCAATATCGCAATCCTGCACTTTCAAAATAAAATCCTTCCTGTGTTCTGTAAACCCTATGCCATTTCTCCATTCCGTTATACAAACATTCACCACATATTGCCCAACGATACCCGGAGCTATGCCATGGATAATGCCTGTGGTAGAATTAATGCTTACTGCAGCTCCCAATGGACTTGAGCCACTGAAGGGTGATTGATAAGGCAATGTTTGCAAGCTAAGGGTTTGGGTAGGTGGGGAACTTGTGCCGCCACCTGCATTGGGAGCGGTATAGGCATCACAAAGCGAATAACTGAGTACATCATCGTCGGGATCAGCGGCACTGAAGTCGAGCGTAAAAGCTTTGTTGGAACAAACCAGGGCTGTGTCCTTCAATGCGAACTGTGGACTGCTGTTATGTCCAGTGGGCAAGGTACTCGTACCTGGAATCTTGGTAACGTAAGTAGCACCCACATTCAATGCTTGGGAAAGATTGGAAATATTGTCGACCCTGCAGCAGCCACTCCTTGAGAGCGTATAGCCAACTGCATTGTTGGCAAGTTCAATCGTTGCAGAATAGAGGGCCACTTCATATTTCACATGTACATCCCCAACAAGACAGGGGAATGCCGCCGTGTTTAGTGTGATTGTTTCAAAATTGACCAGTGGTAAAGGAAGTGATTTGTACAGGGAATTATTTTCGTAGATACCTACAACAACATTCTCATTTTGCAATTGAGGGCCTGTGTTAAGGCCTGTTCCCGAAGGGTTGTAATAGTCCCGGAATAAGCGTAGGGATATCCTGTAAATACTACTACTTGAAGTGCTGCCATTGCTTAGCCATTCATAAAACAGTTCACCGCCGGCAACATGCTTTGCAAACAAAGATGATGCGGTACAAAGAAAAAAAATTATGAAGAGCATTTTCTTCATAAAAACTTTTTGTTACCTGTTGATGAATAACAGCAGGTAATGGTTCAGTTGGTCTGCGGCTTCCCACATGCTCATATGCCCAACGCCTTCCAGCACATGAATATACGAACATTCAGGCAAAACCGATTGCTGCAAAATATCATTCAAGGGTGCAGCCACATCTTCCGTTCCCATGATAAATAAAACAGGTGTTTTGCTGCCTTTGAGAACAGGTGTCTTATCTAACCTGCTCATCATGGCAGCATAATATTGCTGTAGGGCTTCCTTTGTGAAGGTTTTGCCAGCTTCAATCAACGTCTCCACTTTTTCTGGATAGGCTTCCTTGAACTTTTTGCCAAACAGATTGGGCGTTGTGTTTTTGAGGAAAGGATAAGGGCCATATTGCTCCATCATTTCAATACCACGTTGCCTGTTCTGTTTTTTCTCCTCATTATCTGCAAATGCGGTGGAATGGACCAGACCGAAACCATTTAGCATGGATGGGTACAGCTCTGCAAAGGCCAAAGTGATATATCCGCCCATGCTATGGCCCAATAAAGTGCAGGTTGTTATGTTTTCGTGTTGAAGAAGGGCCTGAACAATTTTTGCATAGTCATTCATAGATGCAGAATACTGGACGCTTGATATTGGAAGCTGGATGTTGGAAGTTGAATGTTGATGCAGCGATTGTTTGAGCAGTTCGGATTTTCCGGAGCCGGGCAAATCAGGAACAATCAATAAACAATGTTCTTTTAAAAACGCTATTTGGTGGTTGAAGATATTGCTGTCTTCTCCAAAGCCGTGCAGCAGCACTACAGGTCTGCCATTGCCTTCTACATGGTAGGAGATGGAAGTGTTTTGATATTGAAATGTTTTTTTCATGGCTACTTATTGCACCGTCTTGGACAAGCGGCCAATGACAGATGGTTTTTCCGGGAACCTACCTGTCGGCAGACAGGCAGGTTCCCGGCAGGCAGGGTAAGGAAAACGGTAATTTCAGCTTCCCACTTATTGACTTCCCGGTTAAAAAAGCAAATGGCGAAGCCATCATTTGTCACCCCCGCTTTTGCCGACAAGCAAGGTCAATGCGCTTGTTTGCGAAGCAAACATTGATTTACTCAGGCTGATACCATTATTTTAATCTATGCTGCAGCTTCAATATTTTTTTCTTTCCCCACAAAACCAGGTTCCAACCAAGCATCAACAAAGCAAGTACCGAAAATGTCTTGTACAGATAATCCCCATACTTTACATAAAACGTTTGGCCTTTTTTTGCGGGAATAGAATATTTAAAGGCAGTTGCTTCGTCCCATTTTGTCTGCTCCTTAATGTTCCCATATTCATCAATCACGGCGCTGATGCCGGTGTTGGCACTTCTGGCCACCCATTTCCTTGTTTCAATGGCACGCAGCTTGGCGTATGCTAGGTGCTGCTTGTGTCCGGGGGTATTGCCCCACCAGCCATCGTTGGTAATGATGGTAATAATATTGGCACCCTTTGTCATATAGGTGGAAACATATTCACCATAAATACTTTCGTAACAGATGATGGGAGCAGTGACAAATGGGTTGCCCCCATTGGTAAAAGCAACCGATGCTGTATCCCTTGCATAACCACCTGTGGTGCCACCAAATTTTTCAAAGACCGGACCTAAAAAGTTCAGGAAGCTTGGCAATGATTCCACACCGGGCACCAGTTTGCTCTTCACATAAAGTTGCAGGGGCTGATTGGCCTTGATGCTAACGGCTGCATTGTATGACTCATACAATTGCCCATCCTGTGTTTTTCTTGACGAAACTGTTTTCTCCTGCACAATTTTATAGGTTTCAATACCTGTTAGCAGCGTGATATTGGGGTGGCGGTTCACGAAATCAAAAACCGGTTGGTAAACATGGGCCGCATGTAATTCGTTGATGGCCACATTGGTTGCCAATGCGGTTTCTGGCCAAAGTACCAATTTGGTTGCAGAATCAATCTTCTGCTCCGATAGGGAAATCAATATTTGGATTTGCTGGGCTGCAGAGTTGCCATCAAATTTTTGGTAAGGGTCTATGTTTGGCTGAACAATTACGACATTGTTTTCTCCTCTGGGGAACAATGTTAAAAATGTACCTGATAATAGCAAGGAGCATAAAGCTGGAACAGCAATCAACAACCCAATTACCACTGCTCGCTTAACCTTCCACCCTAAACCCTCTACCTTAAACCTTTTCAAAAATTCATACAGCAAGATATTCACCGCCAGTACCCATAAAGTTTCCCCACCTACTCCCGTGTATTCGTACCACTGTACCCAATTTGTTTTTGCGGCAAATACATTGCCCAGGCTCAACCAGGGCCAAGTGAGCTGCCAGTTCAAATGGATGTATTCAAACAGCATCCAGAAAGCAATCAAAGAAAAATAGCCAATCCGTTTGCCGAATTTATTCTTGAAAACAACATAGCCTATCCATGGAATGCACATGAGCAGGGCATTGGGAATAATGGCAACGATGGCACCTACTTCGGAACTGTTCCAGATCCACCAAGTGGTCAATGCATTCCAGATAAGCAATGCGATAAAAGCATAGAGGAAAAACTGGTTTCTCCTGGTTGTTTTGTCAGCGATGAACAATAAAGGAACAAACGCAAAAAAAACAAAGAAGGTCAATGGCGATACGGGCCATGCAGCAGATAAAAGAATGCCCGATAGAATGGTGAGACCAAAGAGTTGAAACCTTTTCAAGGAAAAATATTTTGGATGCGGAAGTTCGGAAGAATATTTAATAAAACAGTGTTGCAGAACCCTTTGGTGATGGCACAATGTTTTCTGAAATGTCCTGTTACAATAAATATCAGTAAAAAAAGCCAGTCCTTTTTTGACTGGCTTTTTAAAGTTGTGTTCTATTTTAGGTTTATTGCTAACAATCAATGTAAAACCATCGACATCTATGGAACAATAAAAGATTTTGTTTGATAGGTTTGGGCACTGAAATAACCCAATGCTCCTCCTCCGCCCTTAATATTGCTTACAGGGTTTGCTGGCGAGGCTGACTGACTAGCACCGGTGGCACTTTGTTCAAGGCTGAACCAGTATTTATATACATCTGGCGATATACAAAAGATATCAACGTCTACTTTGTCGCCTTGCTTTATTTTGAACTTGTCATCATTGTCATCTGCCATATACCATAGTTTCGATTGCACATAGTTGCCATCGGTATAATCATCATCCCTCAAGAATATTGTTTTTACCTGCAGCCCATTGATATACTCCACAAACCGTAATCCATTGCCTTTGCCTATTGGGTCCTGATACGCATAGTTGACCAATTTGGTGGCAGATCCAAATAATAGCTCATCGCTTGCAAAAACCGTATCAATAATCATTTTTTGTGGCATGGTAGATACCGCTGTAAATGTGTTGCCGTTGGCCACAACATTCAATGAATAGGTTTTGCCACTAATGGCTACCAGTGCTGGAGCTGAATATATGCCAGTAGCGGTTTCCATAAATGTGGTTACATTGCCTAGGTTATCTGTAACGGTTACGCTTGCACCACTAACACCAACAAAACTGTTGTTTTCGTCAAAATTTTTGGTCGTTGATAGAAGTACTTTGCTTTGGCCTGCTTTATCTGACACAATACCTTCTATGACATATTTTTTTGCAGCATTGTTAAGGTCTACGTTTATTACCTTTTCGCAGGATGCAAAGAAGAAAGAACCTGCGATTAGTATAATCAATCCTGTTGGTTTAAAATTGCTCATTATTTAATATTTTCAGTTTAACAATTAATTGGTTATCAGAATTTGAAATTATAGGATATGGATGGTATGAATTTAAAAAGCGCCACTTGGTAGGCTTCCGTTTTACTTGGATCATCTTTATTGTCACGAAATTCAATTGTGTAGGCATTTTCACGGCCATAAGCATTATATAAACTGAATGTCAATTCATGGCTCCAATGTTTCCGCTCTTTTAACTGTAAAGTGGCACCAAGGTCCAGGCGGTGGTATGCTGGCATTCTGTAGCCGTTACGTTCAGTGTAATAGTAAACCGTTTGCCCCCCAACCTGGTACTTACCTGCTGGGAAGGTCACAGCACTGCCTGTATAATAAATCCAGTTGGCAGAGATTACCCATTTTTTGTTTAATTGATAAGAGCCCACAATAGCAATATCATGAGTCCTGTCCTGCTTTGCATTGTACCATTGATTATTGTTGATGCCATCAATTTTTCTTTCTGTTTTGGACAGTGTGTAACTTAACCAACCTGTAAACTTGCCTGCCCTTTTTTTCAATAACCATTCAATCCCATAAGCCCTGCCCTTGCCAAATAATAGTTGAGATTCTATTGCGTTTGAATTGTTGAACAAATCTGCACCATCCCTGTAATCAACTTGGTTCTGCATGGTTTTGTAGTATGCTTCAATGGTAAGTTCATACGCCCTATCATGCAGGTCTTTGTACCAGCCTATTGAAACCTGGTCAGAAATTTCTGGCTTAATGATATTGGTACTGGCTACCCATTTATCCGTAGGGCTTGATGATGTTGAATTGGATAGCAGGTGAAGGTTCTGTATGTTGCGGACATAGGATGCTTTAAATGATGCAGTATTGCTGTATTGATAGCTAACTGCTGCACGTGGCTCCACATTGAAATAAGTTTTTACAAAATCACCGTTTTTATAGGTAGTGGTGTCTATTACTTTGCCATTTGCATCTATCGTATAGAAATCGCCGTTCCCTAAAATACTAAAAGCTGTAAGCCTTGCCCCGTAAGTAACATTTATTTTATCGGATGTCTTCCAAGTGTCAGAAACAAATGCTGCATTTTCCCAGGAATATCTTTTTTGTAAATAGCTGCTATTGATACTTGAGCTGCTAGATGCAGTTACTTCACCGGGGCGGATGGTATGGTAGATGGAATTTATACCAAAACGAACGCTATGCTTGTCATTCAGGTACCATTGCAACTCTTCCTTTAAGTTCCAGTCACGTATTTGGGAGAAAATATCAAAATCATTGGCACCACTACGGATGGTAATTTTATAATTGTAATTGCTGAATATTAACGATGTATTGGAAAAAAACTTGTTGCTGAAGATATGGTTCCATCTTGCTGTTGCTGTGCCATTGCCCCAGCCTAGACCAAATGTTTCGCCAACACCTAGTTGATCATGACCAAAATAACCTGACAAATACAGCCGGTCCTTCTTTCCTAAAATATAGTTTGCTTTTGCATTTAGGTCGTAGAAGTAAAGCTTGTTGCTATTAACGGTGGAGTCTTTTGACAGTTTTAGAAACATATCTACGTAAGTTCTTCGGCCTGTAATAAGAAAAGAGGATTTCTCATTTTGCAAAGGGCCTTCAACATTCAATTTAGCAGAAATTAAACCTATGCCACCACTTACATTGTAATCCTTGATGTTACCATCGTTCATCTTAATGTCAAGCACCGAAGACAAACGCCCGCCATATTGCGCAGGCATGCCCGCTTTGTACATGGTAATGTCTTTGATAGCGTCCGAATTAAAGGTCGAGAAAAAGCCCAACAGGTGGGATGCATTGTAAACTGGGGCTTCATCCAGTAAAATCAAATTTTGGTCTGCGGCGCCACCACGAACATAAAAACCACTATTGCCATCGCCAGCAGATTTAATGCCCGGCAATAACTGCACTGTTTTAAGTATGTCCCTTTCACCCAGCAATACAGGTATGTTCTTGATTTCCTTTGTTGTAAGTTTCTCCACACCCATTTGTGTACTGCCCAAGCTCCTGCGAGTAGAGGATGATTTAACGGTTACAGCATCCAACTCTTTTGACTCATCAACTAGGGAGATATTTAAAACGATGTCTTTGTCCAATACAATTTGTTGTGTGTTTACTTGAAAGCTCACTGCTCCAACTTCTAGTTTGTATTGGCCTTTTTCAAGCGTGATGGAATAGAAACCATATTCATTGCTGATAGCTGTTGCCTTGCCCGCCCTCACACTGGCACCGATGACGGTTTCACCTTTTGTTTTGGAGGTTATGGAACCACTAATGGTGAACTTTTGCGCAACTGAGCTTACTGTTATGAACAGCAGTAATAGGAATAGATAAGTTTTGGTCATTGATTTGTATTGGGTTTGTAATGCGTTACTTTCTAGGCAGGCAAAAGGTAGGTGGGCATTCAGGTGCAAATATTATCAGGATAAATGCTAAAATTTCTTTAAAGCATCCTGAATGGTAAACATGAACGACGAGTAGGGAGGGTGGATATTGTACAGTCAACAAAAAGGCTACCAACTGGTAGCCTTTTGCAATAGATTTAAAATTTATTAGTGGTGGTGATGGTGCAGTTTCTTTGCAAAATCTTCCGCACTGATGCTTTCTTCTTTTCCTTTTACCTGACCTTCCAGCAAAGTGAACATTTTGTCCGTGCTGATCCTATGGTAACTGTCCTCCACAAACTTCCTGTCCTTCATCATTTTATCAGCATAATCGTCTACCCATTGCTGGTTATCGCCCAAAGCGCCCAGTTGGCCGCCCATGTACTGGAACAGTTGGGCCTTTGCAAATTCACGGATATCATTGGGCAGCACTTCAATCTTATTGTCTTCCATCAACTTGGTGCTAACCAGTGTCCATTTCAAACTATTCGTAAATGAAGGAAACTCGGCCTCGGCTTCTTCCGCAGTCTTTGGTTTTTCGCTACTGGTTTGCAACCAGCGTTTCAGGAAGCTCTCCGGAAATTCCATAGGTGTATGGTCAAGCAGGTGGTGATAAATCTGGTCATGCACCTGGTTACGGCTCTGTGCTTCAAAATGGGCTTCAATATCCTGCTTGATAGCTGCACGTAATTCCTCCTCGCTTTTAATTTCCCTATTTGGATAAGCAGCTAGGAAAAGTTCCTCATCAATCTCGGCCTTGGTAACCAGACCAACTTTGGTAATGGTCATTTTGAAATGCTTGTCGGCCACCGCTGGTTCATTTTTGTCAAGGCCCAAATCACCAAGTACCACTTCCAGTTCCTTGTCCTCAAATGCGGTGGCCAAATGGACATCAACCACATCGTCTTTCTTTTTGCCCATCAAAGTTGGACGGAAAGCAGGGGCGAAATATTTTACCAGTAAACTATTGGCCTTGTTGATGCCGCCTTCCAGCATATTGCCTTCTGCATCCAATTCCGTAAAAGTGACATTCAATACGTTCTCTTCACTATCCACTGCTTCAGGTTCGGTCATTTTACCAAAACGTGTTTGCAAGCGCTCCACTTCATCGTTCACCATTTCATCGGTAACGTTCACTTTGTAACGGGTAACCTTTATCTTTTTGGAATCAATATCAAATGAAGGCTTCAGGCCAATTTCAAATGCAAAAGCATAATCGGCCGGATTGTTCATATCCAAGGCCCTAGCATCGTTGTCCAAAGGCAATGGCTGTGCAAAAATGTCCAACTGTTCCTTGCCCAAGTATTCGCTTAATTGTTTTTCAACGGTTTTCAGAACTTCTTCCTGAAAAACGCCTTGCCCGTACATTTTCTTCACTAGACCAGCAGGCACCATTCCCTTGCGGAAGCCGGGGATATTGGCCGTCTTCGCATATTTCTTCAGGTTCTGTTCAAAACTGTTGATGTAATCTTCTTTGGAGAGGTTTACGGTGAGCTTATCGGTAAGCTTGCCGATATTTTCTCTTGTTACTGTAGCCATAACACACGATTTATTGTTTAAAAAATTCCCCCTCCATATGGAGAGGGAGTTATTAGGTGTGCGGGTGGAGGGACTCGAACCCCCATGCCTCGCGGCACTAGATCCTAAGTCTAGCGTGTCTACCAATTTCACCACACCCGCTTGGTTGCATTTTTTGACTTAGGGAGGGCAAAAGTAGGGGAATGATTGGAAATTGTAAAAAAGGAATTTGGGATTGGAATTTGGGAACCAGCCTTTGCCGACTGGCCAGCACGGATAACATGGATTGGAAAGATGGAAATGGATTTTTGTACCTAACTATCGGATGGGGATTAAGTAACCTTGCCAAGTTTATCCTGAGCATAGACGAAGCACGCCTTTCAAGCGAAGAATGGGGTTGGAAAAATATGGATTCGAAAGTTTGTAATTTATTCTTCTGCCTTTTTTAAAATCAACAATTCAAGGCTTTCGGATATCCTGAAATTTGTCTGCTTAATTTTTGCAAGTATTGGCTTTATAGAAGGGATGATACCTGCAAGTTTTGCATCTACAATAATGCCGATTGTTCCTATAATAGCAATGCCAAGCTGTTGTGCAAGTTTCCTTCCTTTAAGGTCATCTATTATTAATAAACAATCGTGCAATTCTATAGCCAATGCTATAGCACTGGCCTCTCCTTCATCGACTGAAGCTTCGATTATTAATTGATAATTTTTGTCTTTTGCATTTTCAATATTGAACCATATAGGAAGTGGTGAACCAAATTCTTCTTCAACTTTAGAAGTTGTTGTAACTGTACCAAATAATTTATGGAGCAAATCAAGTTCACCAATCTTTTCCAACAAGATGAGGCAACTGGTATCAGAAATGATAGCTTTGGGCATTTGCAATTTCGGTTTCTAATTCCTTTTCGGAATAATTGAAGATGGATACTTCATAATTGCCCAATAGTTCCATAAAAATCCTTTTTGAATAACCTGCTAAATCAGCGGCTTGGCCAAGGGACAAAGAGCCTTTTTCATAAAGCTTGGATGCAAGTAAAAGCCTCGCTTCCTTTTCGTCTATGTCAACGGTTTCAGGTATGTTCAGCGTTAGCGTTTTCATTTACCAAATTTACATAAAACCAGTGAAGTTTTATGGATTGGTTTTATTCTCCGATAAAATTCTAATAGCGTTGTGAACGATGAATGGTGCCACGCCAGTATTGATGCTATGAAAAACTACTGCTTGTCTCCCAAAACTTACCTAATATATTTCCCCACCACCGGCAATTTTTGGAATTCCTTCTTCTCCACCAATAAAATGAACCAGATAAAAACTGCCAGCAGCAAACTGCCCGTGACGAGGCTGAACCATGATGGGGAATAGAAATAAACAATGCCTTTGTGAATGAAGAAAAGCATTACCACAATGACCATATAGGCTACCAGCTTACGCCAAGCGTAGGGAATGCGGTATTCCTTCTGCCCCCACATGAAACTGAACACCATCATGCTGCCGTAGCAGAAAAAAGTGGCCCATGCACAGGCCATGTAACTGAACCTAGGAATGAAAAAATAATTGATGAGAATAGTGATGGCTGCGCCAGCTAAAGTTATCCATGCTCCGGCCATGGTTTTGTGACCCAATTTGTACCAGACACTGAGGTTGTAATAAATACCGAGAAACATATTGGCCAATAGCAGAATGGGCACTACGGCCAGCCCTTCCCAATACTTATCGGAAATGAAGCGTTTCCAGATGGGCATATATAAAGTAACCACTAGGAACATCACCGAAATGGTGAGCACAAAAAATTTCATCACCCTGGCATAGACACGTTGCGGGTTCTCACTTTCTGCCTGCTTGAAAAAGAAAGGCTCCGCACCCATGCGGAAGGCCTGTATGAACAGGGTAATTAAAATGGACAGTTTGTAACAGGCATTGTAAACGCCCACTTGCGACAACCGGTATTCTTCATTGCCCGGCAGCCACCATTGCAGCATCAACCTGTCAAACGTTTCGTTGATCATGCCACCCATTCCTGCAATAATTAATGGTAGGGAATACACCATCATTTCTTTCCACAGTCTAGTATCAAACTGGAGTTTAATTGCCAAGATTTCTTTTGATAAAAGCAATAGCGTGAAAATAGATGCGATAAGGTTTGCAATCACTACATACACAATGGCATTTGTGTTGGGGTTATAAAAACTGCTTACCCATCCCGTTGCATGTTTGGGGCAGTAACCAATGAAAAACCAGGTAAAGAAAATATTCACCAGTATATTACTGATGTTTACAAAGGCAAACATTTTTGGCCGCCCTTCCTGCCGCAGCCTTGCAAATGGAATCCTTGTCAGTGTGTCAAATGCAATGATGAAAATGCTTACCTGCAAAATTTGGGGAACGTCGGCTAGACCAGTTGCTTTAGACAAAGCAGTTTGGTTCATCCAAAGGATCAACGTAAAAAAAACAGTGGATATGAGCAATGATAAAGATGCTGTACTATAAATGGTTTTTTTGTTTTCTTCCTTGGACGAAAATCGGAAATAGGCTGTTTCAAAACCATAAGTGAACAGTACGTTGAGCAGCGGGATGGCTGAGTAAATAACGCCCATCCTGCCATAATCACTCTTATTGGCCAGTGTATAAGTAAGGTAGGGTGTGAGCAGGTAGTTGATAAAACGGGCAGCAATGGAACTTAATCCATACCACATTGTTTGACCTGCCAATTTTTTTATACCGCTCAATGAAAGGGAAATTTGTGATTTGTAATTTGTAGTTTGGGTAAAGGGGCTATACTAATCCTCAATGCCCAATTACTTGGTTCAAACGGCAAAGTAATGAAACTGTGCCTAATGATTGTGCATAAAGCTTGGCGTGGTGTAGTAGCCGAGTGGTGCAAACAGGGGATTATTTAAAAAGGATGTATCCGTTAATGTGTACAGGAATGCGGTTAACTGACCTATTTCGAAATTGGACAGGGGCAATCTGTTCTTGAACAAGGTATCCGTTGTTGGGCCAACGGTCATTTTGTTCCTGTAGTGCTCCATCACGTTCGATAGGCTGAAAAATCTTCCATCATGTCCATATGGTGCAGTTACTGCAACATTCCTGAGGGAAGGCACGCGGAATTTCAGGGAATCGTTCTTATCGTGGGTAATTTTCATCCTGCCATAATCGTTCAGCACTTTGTCCAATGGGATGCCATTATTGCGGAAACTGTAATCCGTGAACATGGGCCCGGTATGGCAACTGTTGCATTTCTTCTGGAAAATTTCATAGCCCAATCGTTGCGGCAAATTGAACGAGTCCTCCCCGCGCATTACCTTGTCATATTTGCTGTTGCTGCTTACCAGCATTAACATGAACTGGCTAAGGGCCTTTGTGATGCGTTGGGTGTTGATGGTTCCATCACCAAAAGCAGCTTTGAACATTGTTCTATAGCTACTGTCCCGCTTCAGTTTAATGATGATGCTTTCAATGGATTCCCCCATTTCATTTGGTGCTGTCATTGGTGCTAATGGCTGCAGGTCCAAATGGTTAATGCCACCATCGGCCATGAAGTCCCCTTGCCAGGCAAGGTTCTGGAGAGAAGGGGCGTTCCTTGTAGTGAGTGAATTATTGAAGCCATGGCTAAGGTTATGGTCGTAAGTGGTGAAAGCAGCAAACTGTTGGTGGCAACTGGCACAACTGATGGTGCTGTCCTTGCTCAAACGTTCATCATAAAACAATTTCCGTCCAAGTTCAAAGCCTTCTTGCGTAAGTGGGTTGCTTTTAAAATCATATAAAGGCTTTGGCCATCCTTTTGGCACAACAAACTTCAACTTCTTGGGTTTGCTCACAGCAATGAAGCCTGCACCAATTAGGGTTAAGCAAAGTAGTAAGGATATGGCCTTTATGGCTTTCATTGCTTTACTTCCCCTATTGAAAACATGGTTGCATAATTATCTGCCAGTTGCATGGCCAGGTCACCCGGCTGGTGGCAAATGGGCGTTTGATTAATGTGGATGGGATGAACAGCATTGAACCATTTGCTGACGTCCACATCTATTACAATTCCTCTTGTGGGCAATGATTGAATATTGATGTTGAGCTTTATTTTCCTTACTGCGTTTTCTTTTGGTTTGTAGCCACCCACATCAAAATTGAAATATTTCAAGGGTGCGTGTGACGAATCACTTTGCCCTTCCAGCTTTGCATATACATAGCCACTGTTCCATGTCCAGAACATGCCCTTCATGGGGTCCAGGTCACCAGTTTGTACGCCACTGGTATTCTTGATACTATCAACACCCAATAGGAATTCTATGGAGACTACCTGCTGCAAACCGGATGTATTGAAAATGATTCTTTTGGAGGCACTATCTGCTTCGTCCACCAAATGATAGAAATCTTTCAAGATTTTCTTCTTGCCATCCTTGTCAACAAATTCCACATTGGAAATATAATAGCGGAATTTGTTTATGCTGAAAGGTTCATTGAAAGCATTGGTATAGGTTTCGTCAAAAAGTACCAAGTCCTTTCCCCCCACTTTATGGTGGAAGGTTACAGCCAAGCTGCTCGATTGGCCTTCCCTGTTTTTCCAAGCAGCAGTGACCGTCATTATTACAATAACCAGAAGAACAATGGAAAACCTTTTTGAACGGGGTAGCATATTGCAAATTATATGTTAGAATGCGGTTGCATTGTTAATGCAAAGAAAAGATTCAAAGTAGGTATTGAGATCAGTCAAAATCAGGCTTCACCCTTTTCCTGCCTTCCTTGTGAACGGCCTTTCTTTTCTTGCCCTCAATCCTCTTTTCAATTACCGCTTTGGGTATTTTGGTAGCAATCCTACTTTTCTTTTTGACGAGCGATAGGTTTACCAGTTCATTCAGTTTTTTAATTACCAGTTCCTTGTTGGCCAATTGTGTCCTGGCTTCCTGTGATTTTACCAGCAGTAAGCCTTCGCCAGTAATTTTATTGGTCAATTTTTGGGCAATGGTTTGTTTCTGTTCCTCCGTTGCAATATTGGAAGCAGCTATATCCCAACGGCCTTCCACCATGGTTTCCACCTTGTTTACATTCTGCCCACCACTGCCACCACTACGTGCAGTTTTGAAAACTATTTCTGGCGTGAGATCCAATTTCATGAGGTGAAAGTACAATCAATTTCATCTGCCTTTATACATACCCTTGGTGAAAAAGAATTTTTGTGACATTTTTTTAAGTTGATGGTATTTGCCACACTATTTTTGTGTCAAGTGTTTTGTGGCAAAACGAATGACACAAGAAAATTGCCACCATTAAAATTTAAAATAGTAACTATGATTAAAGCGGTCCGCAAAATCTTTGGTATAAATCAGCAGTTTCTGGCCGATTATCTTTGCATTTCCAGAAGCCAGGTTTCAATGGTGGAAAAGGGGGAGCGCTTATCAGTAGGGCCAAAGAATATGCTGATGCTGGAATTCCATAAAATATTGTCCATTAAACCGCCATCGGCCAATGCACATAAAAAGATAGCATCCTTACTGGCGCAGCAGGAAGAAGAAAGGAAAGAAGTTATCGAAAGCCAGTTGGTATCTACTAAGCTCAATTTGCAAAATGCAAGGAAAAAGTTAGCCAACATGCAAGCTGAATACCAGCGCAGCCTGAGTGTTCTGGAGAAAATGGACCAATTGAAATCCGTTGGTCAAACTGAGGGCCGCAGCTTTTTGAACGTTGTGGAATTGGAAAATGCCGAAGTATTCAAGCATAACAGGCCGGCTATCCAATGGCAAGTTCAGACGGAAATACACTTATTACAAGCGAAGTTGGATTTCCTGAACAATGAAATTGGCCAATAGGTATTTCTTGCACTGATAAACAAATAAAACATGCGGGTAGTTATACAACGTGTAAGTGAAGCTTCAGTATCGGTGGAAGAAAGTGTGGTTGGACAAATTGCTGAAGGCCTTTTGGTATTGGTAGGCATTGAAGATGCAGATACATGGGAAGATATTGAATGGCTCAGCAATAAGATAACCAACCTGCGGATTTTTAATGATGAAAATGGTGTCATGAATGGGAATGTCAAGGACCGGAATGGGAATATTTTGCTGATTAGCCAGTTTACTTTACATGCTGCAACCAAAAAAGGCAACCGCCCATCCTATATGAAGGCAAGTAAGCCGGATATTGCCATTCCGCTGTACGAGAAAATGATTGCCCAACTGGAAGCAGATTTGGGAAGAAAGATAGAAACGGGTGTTTTTGGCGCAGACATGAAAGTGCGCTCATTGAATGATGGACCCGTTACCATTATTATCGACAGCAAAAACAAGGAATAAGCCATGACAATAGAACAAGCACAACAGGATGTGGACCAATGGATTAAAACAGTTGGTGTCAGGTATTTCAACGAGCTCACCAATCTTGGGATCCTAATGGAAGAAGTGGGGGAACTTTCCAGGTTGATGGTGAGGAAATACGGGGAACAATCCTTCAAGGAATCTGATAAGAACAAAGATTTAGGTGATGAAATGGCCGATGTGCTTTGGGTGCTGCTCTGTTTGGCCAACCAAACAGGCGTGAACCTTACCGATGCTTTGCAGAAAAATTTCGAAAAGAAGAACCTTAGGGATGCGGACAGGCATCTCAACAATAAAAAATTACAATAGCCGTTCTTTAAAGCGTGCAATGACTTAACAAAGCCAGAGCCATTATCCAATTGAAAACTTATTTTATGGGAATTATTTTTGCCAATTCCATGTACCCCTTTGCCGGAGCCGCTTTGTTGGTGTTTTTCATGGCTTTTGTTTTGAAGATATTCTATTCGGTCAGGAGCAGGGACAAGTTCAAGGAATACCAAAGTGAAATAGCACGGAGCCACTCCAGGATACTCAAGCTTGAAGTGAAGAACGAAAAACTCCAGCAGCGTGTTGACGAACTAGAAGCAATGACAAGAAGCAAAATTGCTTAATCTCCATCCACATCACTTCTGAACATCATTTTTTATTAGGTTTGCGTCCTATGAGTACGCAAACAGAAACTACTTTCCAGTCCATTATTTCCCATGCCAAAGAATATGGCTTTGTATTCCCTTCCAGTGAAATTTATGATGGCCTAAGCGCAGTATATGATTACGGCCCTTACGGCAGTGAACTCAAAAAAAATATCCGCGATTATTGGTGGAAGAGCATGACCCAAATGCATGAAAACATTGTGGGACTCGATGCTGCTATTTTCATGCACCCAACCACATGGAAGGCCAGTGGCCACGTTGATAATTTCAGTGACCCCATGATTGACAACAAGGACAGCAATAAACGTTACAGGGTTGACCATTTGATTGAGGCAAAGGCAGAGCAACTGGCGTTGGAAGGCAAAAAGGAGGAAGAGTTTGCTATACTGAAAAGCATGGATGAACTGTTGGCTGCGGATGATTATGTGGGCCTGAAAAAATTGATTGATGACAATAAGATTGTTTGTTCCATAAGTGGAACGGCCAACTGGACAGAGATCCGCCAGTTCAACCTAATGTTCTCCACTGAGTTTGGGGCCATCAGTTCCGATAACCCGGATGATAATAAAGTGTACTTGCGTCCAGAAACGGCACAGGGCATTTTTGTGAATTTCCTGAACGTCCAAAAAACTGCAAGGATGAAGATACCGTTTGGTATTGCCCAAACAGGTAAGGCTTTCAGGAATGAGATTGTGGCAAGGCAGTTCATTTTCAGGATGCGGGAATTTGAGCAAATGGAAATGCAGTTCTTTGTTCGCCCCGGCACAGAAGGGGAATGGTACAAATTCTGGAAAGAAGAAAGGTTGAAATGGCATTTGAGTCTTGGCCTACCAACAGAGAAATACCGTTACCACGACCACGTTAAATTAGCCCACTATGCCAAGGAAGCCTGTGATATAGAATTTGAATTTCCATTTGGTTTCAAGGAAGTGGAAGGAATCCATTCCAGAAGCGATTTTGACTTGACCCAGCACCAGACCTATAGCAAAAAGAAACAGCAATATTTCGATAACGATATAGACGAAGCTACAGGGAAGCCTTATGGCAACTATGTGCCTTATGTGGTGGAGACATCCATTGGTTTGGACAGGATGTTCTTATTGATCCTTTCCAATGCATACGAAGAGGAAGTGATTCCCAAAGAAGATGGTACCAACGATAGTAGGGTGGTGCTTCATTTGCCAACAAAATTGGCCCCGATAAAATTGGCCATCCTTCCTCTGACCAAAAAAGATGGCCTGCCTGAGATTGCCAAGGAACTGATGGATGGGTGCAGGGCATATTTCCATTGCTTTTATGAAGAAAAGGATGCTATTGGCAAACGCTACAGACGGCAGGATGCTATTGGTACGCCTTTCTGCGTAACCATTGACCATCAAACAAAAGAAGATAATACGGTTACGATCCGCTATAGGGACAGCATGCAGCAGGAGAGAATTGCCATTGATAAAGTAAAGGATTTGGTACTTAAAGAAATCTTCTAAAACTCATTCATCATCCGAGGAGTGGGGTGATGAGTTTTGGTTCGAATGGCTTCTGTGTTTCTTCCGTTTCTTTTTGCTTACATCCTTATCATAAAGAAAATAGAGAAACAGCATAAAATAAATAATGCCTGCTACAGCGTAAGCAATAGCAGGCATTTTCTTGCTCATCTTAAAATAGTAGACATAACCGGCAAACAAAAGCACCATACATTCCAATAGATAGAACAATTTTGATGAGTTGCCAATCGTCTTTTCCATCCACTCCACAGTTCCGGAAGCAATCAGGAAAACAATCCCCGCTATTAAAAGGGCAACGCTGAGTGAAAACCTCTTTTGTTCAAAGAGTTTAAATGCAAGCGGCAGCAACAATACTCCAGCAGCGAAATGGCATATTTGCTTGAATCTTTCGTTTTTCATTAATCTTAATAGGGTAAGGAAACTTATTATCCGTACAATTCAAGATGAATATCCTTCCTGTCATAGCCCAGTGTCACTATTCTCTGTTTGGCTTCATCTATCATATTCTTCCATCCACACAGGTAGAAACGAGCAGGTTGCTTGTTTTCTTGTGTTAACTGCTCATAAACTTGATGAACGTAACCTTTGTACATCCCTTCACCAACCTCCGCTTCCCTTGAAAAAACAGGATGGAAGAAAAAATTCGGATGGTTTTGTTCAAGTTCCTTCAGTTCCTTCAGGTAAAGTGCATCTGCAAATGTTCTGCAACCAAAAATCAGGTGGATATTCTGATGGGAAACCTGATGTGCGTGAACATAATGGGCCATGGAGCGGAAAGGTGCGATTCCTGTACCCGTACAAATAAAGAAGATATCCTTATCTATTGATTCAGGAAGGGTAAACTTGCCTTGGGGGCCTCTTAATACCAGTTCACTGCCAACTGTTGTTTCATTGAATAAATAGGTAGTGCCGGCACCGCCTTCCAATAAAACAATGACCAACTCAATGATATTGGTACCATCAGGAGCAGAAGCAATGGAATAACTACGCCAGCGTTTGTTTTTTTGTTCGTGAATGGGCAAATCGAGCGTAACGAACTGGCCGGGTTGGAAACTGAAATCATCCACTTCAGGGATTTCAATCCAGAAACGCCGGGTGCTGTTCGTTTCATTTTCAATACGGACTATTTTTCCGGTACGCCAGGGTTCAAGCATCGTTTAATTTTCACACAATGTACTTAAACCTCCTGTAATATTTTATTGGGCCAAAAAATATTTACGCAATCGTTTGTCAACCCCAAACAGCTATAAACGGCATGCTAACCGTTCAATAAAGTCCGGATACTTTGCAATAGGATTTCACTTTTCTTGGCCTCAAAAACAACGGCCCTGTCCTTGCTCAATCTCAAATAATACTTTTTGCCTTCGGCCAATGACTGGTCGAACCCGGGATTCCATTTGTTGAACTGGTCAATGTCCATTAATAAATAATTGGCCAGGACAGAGGACAGGTACCTACCCTTTATTTCAACTGTACTGGTATTCCTGATTTCATCTTCGGTTAATTGAACCTGGGGCTGATTGACCAGTTGTGCCTTGTACTTTTCAGTTTCCATAGCAGTCATTGTGGTCAGTCCTCCGCCACCTTCAAAAATAAAATGGGTACCAATGTATTTTTTTACATGGGTCCTTGTTTCTTCTGGCAAGTAATACTGCAGGTCCCAAAAATCCCTGCTGTTGGCTTTTTTGATGCATTGCTTCACACGGCCTACGCCGCCATTGTAGGCAGCAACCACCAATAGCCAGTCACCAAATTCTGCATATAGCTCCTTGATCAATTTAGCAGCAGCATGGGTGCTTTTGTAAAAATCCATCCGTTCATCAACACCGCCGCTCATCCTCAGCCCATAACGTTTGCCTTCATAATCCATCAATTGCCATGGGCCAACCGCCCCGGCCCATGAAACAGTGCCGGGTTGCAAACAGCTTTCAATGACGCTTAAATATTTCAGCTCTTTCGGGATGCCATATTGGGAGAGGATATTGTCGTACATATCAAAATATGGCTTGCCCCAGACCTTCATTTTTTCGTATTCCTTGGTTTGTTTTTGGGCATATTGCTGAACAAAGGAAATTGCTTGGGGGTTCAAGGGAGTTAGGAAGGGCTTTGCTGTTTCCTTGGGGAATAAATTGTTCAGTCCCTGCGGTTCCTTGTCTGTGGAATCTTTCTTTGGTTGGACTATTTTGGAAGAATCGGTATAAGTGGCGGCAAAAGTCCTTGTATGAAGGAATGCCATCAGTAACATGGCCACTGAAAAAACCTTTGTATAACTTTTAGGTTTGTAAATATTCTTAGCGAAATTCATGCAATCACCCTTTTTTAATGAACAATAAAGCAGGTTTTGGTGATATGATATGATGATTCTTAATTGGGAACGCCAGCTTTGTCACTCTGCGTTTATCGAAGAGTTGTCGAAGGCGATTGGCAATTAAAAAACCGGTCCCAACAGGATTCTTGATAGAATGTTCTATTTCAAGCCCATCATTTTTTTTGAAAGCCGGTGCAAAGATACCTCGTTGAAGTGAGAAACCATTACTTGCAGGCCGAAGGGCATACCATTGCCATGTTTGAATAAGGGGAGGGAAATGCCTGGTATCCCCACAAGATTGGCGAAAACGGTATAGATATCCGCTAGGTACATTTCTGTGGGGTCATTGCTCTTTTCGCCAAACTTCCAGGCCGTAGTTGGAACCGTAGGGGAAATAATGGCATCGTACTGGGAAAATATTTCTTGGGTCTTATTGCTCAAAATTTGCCTAACCTGCTGGGCCTTAGTAAAATAGGCATCATAATAGCCAGCACTTAATACAAATGTCCCGAGCATGATCCTACGCTGCACTTCCTTGCCAAAACCTTTGCTTCTGGAGTCCTTGTACAAGGTTGTCAAATCTGCATTGGGGAGCTTCGATTGATAACCAAAACGCAGCCCATCAAACCTTGAAAGATTGCTGCTTGCCTCTGCTGTGGTTAAAATATAGTAAGTAGGAACAACATAGTCAAGCCATTCAAAATCAATGGCTTCCACTATATGCCCCTGAGCTGTTAAAGTTTCTATAAACGATTGTATCCGGGCCGAAATTTCAGGGTCGAGTGCTGGGTTTTCCAGTGCTTGCTTGAAATAGGTGATCCTATAAACTTTCTTTTCCTCCTCAATTAATTGGGAGTAGTCCGGCACGTCTTGCAGCGATACTGTGCTATCAAAATCATCTTTTCCGGCAATCACTTCAAGTGTGAGGGCTGCATCATCTATAGTATTGGCGAAAACTCCTATTTGGTCAAATGAAGAAGCATAAGCAATCAGTCCGTACCTGGAAATCCTGCCATAAGTTGGTTTGAGGCCAACAATACCACAAAAATCTGCAGGTTGACGAACAGAACCACCTGTATCGCTTCCCAAACTTACCATGCACAAACCGGCTTGGACAGCCACGGCAGAGCCGCCCGAAGACCCTCCGGGAACACGGGTTTCGTCCGATGCATTCTTTACATGTCCAAATGCAGAATTTTCATTGCTGCTACCCATGGCAAATTCGTCGCAGTTGTTCCTGCCAATGATAATGGCATCCTCTGCCAGGAGTTTTTCAACAACGGTAGCATTATAAACAGAAGTGAAACCAGATAGGATCTTTGAAGCAGCAGATATTTGATGGCCCTTGTAGCAAATAACATCCTTAAGTGCCACAACTACGCCGAACATTTTACCGAGAGGCTTGCCAGATAGGCGTTTGGCATCCAGTTCATCGGCCCGTTGCAATGCTTCCGCCGCGAAAATTTCAAGAAATGAATTGAGGCGTTCCTTTGCTTGAATAGCATCAATATAAAATTGAACGGCTTCCACACAAGTGGTCTGGCCGTTCAATAATGCATTATGATAGTCTTTGATTTTAGTGAAACTAAACAAAGGCTTTCCGCAATTTAAGGGATTGAAAAATATTAAGGTTGGGTGGTAGTGGCTTTGTCCTTTTCGCTCATGCCTTCTTCTATTTCTTTCTTCACATTGTTTTTTGCATCGTTGAACTCACGGATGCCCTTGCCCAAGCCTCTCATGAATTCAGGGATTTTCCTTCCACCAAACAATACAAGCACCACAACTGCTATCAACAAAATTTCTTGGAAACCTAAATTGCCCATAAAATAAATTTTAGAAGAATACAAAGTTAGGGTAAAACCCAAGCCTTGTGATTAAAAATCGGTTATCTAAACAAACCTGTAGATTAAGACCTAATAAAAAAGCGGAAGTTTAGCATTTGCTTCACTTCCGCTTTAAATAGTATGCTTATAAAATTAAAAACGCTTTTCCTTGATCCTTGCACTTTTACCGCTTCTTTCACGAAGGTAGAAAAGTTTAGCACGGCGAACCCTGCCCACTTTGTTCAACAAAATGCCATCAATGTTTGGAGAAAGGATAGGAAACAAACGCTCCACACCAACCCCATCAGATATTTTGCGAACTGTGAAAGTAGCTGTAGCTCCTTGGCCTTGTAATTTGATTACATCACCACGGAAACTTTGGATACGTTCCTTGCCACCTTCAACAATCTTATAGTTAACGGTTACATTATCACCAGCTTTAAACTTAGGATAATCTTTTTTTGCAGATAACTGCTCGTGTACAAACTGAACTGCTGAGCTCATAACTTAAATTTTTACGGACGGCAAAAGTAAGGGAATGAAACCAAAAAAGGGAAAGGTTTCTGATTTTTTTTCAAAAGAACTTAACCGGCCCTAGGATCGAAACAGTTCTTTCATCAAATTAGCTAGTCTTTTAGGATATAATGGGGGCCTTTTTCCAATGAAAAATGTCGTATAACAATATCCTGATCAAAGAAGTATTCCTTTATAGCGAGTGATTCGCCATTTCTTTTGTGGTAATTGTTCATGATCAGCACCCCCCCGCCTACCAGTCTTGGATAAAGGTACTGCATAGCTGTGAGCGTACTTTCATAGTCATCCAGGTCAATGGTCAATAGGGCTATCTTCAGTTCCGGATTATCAATTAAATAAGCTGGGATTGAATCGCATAATTGCCCAGGCATAAACTCGATATTCTTTTTCTTCCCTTCTTTTATTAGTTCAATTTGCTTAATGGTTACTTTTTTTGATTTAACAACCGTAACCGTTTCATCGTTCACCTCAACCGTTTCAAAAACAGAAGGGTTTTTTTCAAAGGAAACCATTGGTTGCTTCTTATTGCCAATTATTTGTTTGAAAAAGGAAAAATAGGAAAAAGCTTCATCGGCCGAAATGCCGCACTTTATAATGCTTCCGTCCAAATGGTTGATTAACTTATACAGTTCATAATAAGTAACCAGTCTTTCAGCGGGTCGATTTGATTTTGCATGTAAAACCAATGGGTCATTCGGATAGCTAACAAGTGATTTGAGCATTACGGCAATTGTTGATTGTTTAACAATTGGCTATCAATAGATTATTGGTACGGATATCTAAAAGAAAACGGGTATTTGCATATAGATGGATTTTTGATCAAAAAGGTTGCAGAATGGTAGCGGAAATCTATTTAAGGGGGAGTCTAATATAATTTTCTTGTTGACCCGATAGTCAGAATGGAATCCGGCGGGTAGTCATAAAGTATACATTTTGCGCAATTGGTTTCCTCAATGTCCTCCTTTGCCACTTCAAACAGGAACTCCTCATTGGTTTGTATATTGGCGCTTACTAATTGGCACCTGTTTTTTACGGTAAAGACATGTTCATATTCCACATCGGAAGGTGTTTTTTGCCATATCTTTTGACCTAGGTGAAAATAACTTGGATCCTTAATCTGGATTATTGCAGTGGCACAAGTGTTATAGACAAGTTTGCCCCTGATTAATTTTTTGAGGGGTTGTTCCTGGTTTAAGCAAAGCAGGAAGAACGATAAGAATGCAATTAATTGTTGGCACATAGGATTTTTTTTTTAACGCGCGCAAATGTGGTTCCAGTTTGGTTTAACTCAAAATGCGGATCAATGATTTGATTTTTTTGCTGGTATTTTAAACTTAAAGGGGCATTTTTCATATGCACTTATCTTTGCCCACTATGCAATTCAAAGATGTTATCGGTCAACAGATGGTGAAGCAGCACCTTACTGAGATGGTGCAGCAGAACCGGCTTTCCCATGCCTTGTTGTTTCTGGGCAAAGAAGGCAGCGGCGCATTGCCATTGGCGTTGGCCTTTGCTCAGTTTGTTATCTGCCAGCCAGTTGCAACACCCTTGGTAGAAGACCTGTTTGGAGGGATGAGTGCATTGAACAGCGGCCCAAGTTTTATCCATCCAGATGATATTGCAGCGCAGGAACCTTTTCAGCGTGCGGAGCAACTGATACATCCCGACCTGCATTTCTCCTTTCCTGTTATTCCCAAAAAAAGTGGCGACAAACCAGTTAGTTCGGATTATATAGCCGAATGGCGTGAATTCATAAAACTTTTTCCTTACGGTAATGCGTATGATTGGCTGCAGTTTATAGGTGCAGAAAATAAGCAGGGAAACATTACTGCCGATGAATGCAACGACATCATGCGCAAGCTCAGCCTAAAAAGCTATGAGGCCGAATACAAGGTGCTGGTTTTATGGATGCCTGAATATTTGGGGAAAGAAGGCAATAAATTATTGAAATTGATTGAGGAACCGCCACCCAATACCTTATTTGTGCTGGTAGCTGAAAATGAGGAGCAAATTTTGCCCACCATTTTAAGCCGCTGCCAATTGGTGCGGGTTCCTTTATTGGAAAACAATGAAGTGGAAGAAGCCCTCATGGTGCGCGGAAAATCCTCACCGGAAACTGCTAGGCAAATTGCTGCTATTGCCGAGGGCAACTACAGGGAAGCTTTGCACATTATGCAGCATACCGATCAGGATTGGCAGGCTTTACTCGGAGATTGGTTAAGGTTCATTATCAGGAAAATGCTGCCTGACCAGATTAAATGGACTGATGAAATAAGTAAACTGGGCCGCGAGAAACAGAAGCAGTTCCTGCGGTACTTTAATCACATGCTGGAGCAAAGCATCAGGATCAAGGTATTGGGGATGGATGCCGTTGCTATGCCAGACAGTGAAAAGGATTTTGCCCAGCGCCTCAACAAAATTGCCAGCGTAAGCCAAATGCAGGCCATGATTGAAGAACTGGACAAATCATCCTACTATATAGAAAGGAATGCCAATGGTAAAATGCTGTTTCAGGCACTGACAATTAAGTTGTTCCATATTATCCAAAACAAAGTGATCGTGGAAGTGTAAGTGATGCTAAGCAATAATTCCCTATTTTTGAAAGTCGGGCAAAAGTTTTCGGGGAAAGAGCGGCATTATCTGGCTTGTTAAAAGCTGCTCATACAAACTGTACATGGCTATTTAAGATATAAATGGAACTGCTATTGATAAGGTTTCTACATACGTTCAATATTTTCCTACTGTTGAAGTAGGCAATGCAACTAAGGCTTAATAGTATTGTTCATGTTTGTCCTCCCCAGAAAATGCCTTTAAATTAAACTCATCTTATTAATAGAAAGATATGGGCTGTAGTTCTTGTGGCACTGGTGGAAGTGGGAAACCCGGTGGATGTAAAAGTAACGGTGGTTGCAGCACAGGTGGCTGTAACCGTTTAAATGTACATGATTGGCTGGCCAATTTGCCGTTTAGCGAACCTGAAAGCACCTGCAAAGTGGTGGAAGTGAGTTTTAAGCAAGGGAGCAGGAAAGATTTTTTCAGGAATACAACTTCCCAATATTTTGAAAAAGGGGAACTGGTTACTGTGGAAGGGGTAAACGGTTTTGATGTGGGCGAAGTTTCGCTTACAGGTGAACTGGTCCGCATGCAATTGAAGAAACGCGGGGTGAATGAATTCAGCGATGAAATAAAAAAAATACTCCGCAGCAGCCACGAACGCGATATTGAAAGCTTCAAAATAAGCAAGGAACGTGAACCAAGAGTGCAGGCCAGAAGTAGGGAAGTGGCTAGGGACCTGAAATTGCAAATGAAGCTGAGCGAAGTGGAAATCCAAGCGGATGGCAAAAAAGCAACTTTCTTCTATACCGCCGATGATAGGGTTGACTTCAGGGAGATGATCAGGATTTTTGCCAGTGAATTCAAGTTCAAGGTGGAAATGAGGCAAATTGGTATCAGGCAGGAAGCTGGTAAAGTAGGGGGCATTGGCAGTTGCGGTAGGGAACTCTGCTGCAGTACCTGGTTAACTGAGTTCAAAAGCGTGAACACAACAGCGGCCCGCTACCAGAACCTCTCCATCAATCAAACAAAATTGAGTGGCCAATGTGGGAGGCTCAAATGTTGTTTGAATTATGAACTGGATACTTATTTGGATGCCTTGCAGCATTTCCCTGACAATGCAGAAAATATTGAAACAGCAAAAGGTACGGCCTTCTTAATTAAGAAAGATATTTTCAAGAACCTGATGTGGTACATTATTCAAGGTGGAAGCAAGCATTACCCCTTGACCATACAGCGTGTAAAGGAAATCAAGCGGTTGAATGCCCAGGGAATAAAACCAGAGGAATTGGAACCAGTGGATGTAACCACGGGCAAGCCCAAAGAAATTGAACCCACTTTTGTGGATGCCGTTGGCGAAATTAGCTTGCGTAGCTTGGAGAAGAATGATAGAAAAGACGTGACCAACAACGTGATAATAACAGGGGACAGGATTCAAGGAACCAGCCACGCGGGCAGGAGCCAAGAACCCAAGGCGGTCCAAGACCGCAAGGAGCAAGACCACAACAGGAACAAAGGCCCCAAGGGCCAAAGCAACAGGGGCCAAGACCGCCCCAGGAGCAAAGGGGGCCTAACCAAGGACCCAGGAACCAGGGACAAAGAAACCAAGGCCCAAGACAACAGGGACAAAAACCTCCACAAGAACAAAAGCCACAGGGGCCAAGGCCAACCATCCAGAAATCCCCGCAGCAGAAGCCGCCCGAGGAGAAAAAATAATAAAAAGCAACTTGCGAGCTTAAAATGCCTGACCTGCCCGGAACAGAAATGTTTTAGGGCAGGTTTCTTTTTGGCTTTATCTTCCTTGCATGAAAAAATATTTGCCCATAATTTGTATGGTGTCTATAATTATCGGCAGTTGCAATTTCCTGTCCAACGAGGGCAGCATAGAAAACCGTTGGGATTTTTCTTTCAGCAATGCACCATTGATTTCGGAGAAAGTAAAAGAATTGAAAGATATACAGGGCATTGACCCCTATCAACAAGTTTTTCTTGGAAGTAAATTTATTTTGAGGAGCAACAAGGAATTTGATATGGTGCTGTTTGATAATTATTACCATGGCAATTGGCAGTTGAATGATACGAGAAATTTCCTGCAGCTAAGCTTGCCCAATGGGAGTAAATCTATCCTGTTGAAAGTGGACAGCATTACCAACGAAGTGCTGCAATTGAAAATTGACAGTGCCAATTTTATCAAGTTCATAGGTTTCAGGAATCCCAAAGATGCTGTGGAGGGATGGTTTGATAAACGCATGACCACTTTTAAGTTCACAATCAACAATGAACATTATAGTGATGTTTCATTGGATCCATACAGTATTAACAACAATAGATGGAGGGTAAGGCCCCAGCAACCCGAAACTCCGCAGCAATTGAAGCAGCGGGTGATGGGCCATCTGGAATTTTTTAGGTTGCTGTTTACAGATGCCATCAAGAATGACAAGGACTTTGTTACCTACAATTGGTTCGTATGTCCATTAACGCCTGCTAATAACGGCATAGGGTTGAAGAATTACAAGAAGGTCAAAGAAGCTTGGGAAGATTGTTTTTATGATACGATCCAAGCAAAGCAGGGTTACGATATTTTATGGAAAGCCTTTGATATGGAAATAAAGTTCCCTGAAAAAGAAGAGAACAAGTACAAACGTGGCCAGAACATGGTAGAGCAAGTAATCAGGAACATGGACTAGCTTAAATTAAATGCCATTGAATAAAAAGCGACCAAAACATGCAACTGAGGTAAGAAAAAACATTGCATATTTTGGTCGCACATATTGAACGTTACTAGTTCAACTTTTCCATTTCGCCATTTACAAATTCCATCAATGTTTTAATATGGTTGGGCGATAGGTCAAACTTCAGCCCTGCCGCTTCGTATAATTCAGGTAAGGTCTTTGTTCCACCCAGGCTCAAAGCGTTGATATAGTTCTGCAACGCCTGTTGCGGATTTTGCTGGTACTGCATCCATAAACCAATGGCGCCCAATTGTGCAATACCGTATTCGATATAATAAAAAGGCACTTCAAATAAATGCAGTTGGCGCTGCCAAGCAATTTTCCGGTATTCCTCCAAACCCGAGAAATCGATGGCGCTGGTAGAAAACTCCTGTAATATTTCCATCCATTTGTTGGTCCTTTCTTCTAAGCTATGTATTGGGTTTTCATAAACCCAATGCTGGAACTTGTCAATGGTAGCGATCCAAGGGAAAATGGTGATGGTCCTTTCCAATTGGTGTTCCTTGGCACGTTGCAGGTCGGCCGGATTCCCAAAAAAACTTTCCCAATGGTTCATGCTGAACAGTTCCATGGCCATACTGGCCACTTCAGCAATTTCCATAGGGTATTCCTTGAAGGAACTCAATTCCAAGTTGTGTGAAAGGAAAGAATGGATGGCATGTCCTCCTTCATGTACCATGGTGGTCACATCGCTCATTTGCCCAGCAGCGTTCATGAAAATAAACGGCGCCCCACTTTCGGCCAAGGGGCAATTATAGCCACCCGGCGCTTTGCCCTTCCTGCTTTCCAGATCAAAATGCTTCAGTTCCTTCATCTTCTTCAAACAATCAGCAAAGAATGGATTGAGCTTCTCGAAGCAGGCCACAGATTTTTCATAGAGTTCATTGCCTCCACTAAACGGTTTCAATGGCTCAATGCCTTCAGGTTCAGCTTCCGTATCCCAAGGCCTTAAACTGTCAAGCCCCAATTTTTCTTTTTTCTTCTGGTATATTTTTTCAATCAGTGGCAATACGTGCAGCTTTACTGCTTCATGGAAGTTGAAGCAATCTTCTTTGGTATAATCAAACCTGCCCAGCTCCACAAACTTGTAATCACGGTAGTTGTCAAAACCCGCATTCTTCGCTACCTGTTGGCGTTTCCCTATCAGTTGGGTGTACAGGTCGTTCATCGCATCCTTGTCCTGCAACCTCCTGTCCTGGATTTTCCTGTATACTTCCTCACGCAATTTCCTGTCCTTGCTTTCCAGGAATTTGGAAGCTTGTTGTAAAGTGTACTCCTGCCCATTCACTTCAATGGTCATTTTTCCTGCAATGGCACCGTACTGTTGCTGCATCACACTAAGTTCTGCTTGCACAGGAATGTTTTCCTCCCTGAATAAATCAATGCTCTTTTTTACGCTACGCAAGTAGGTAAAGAACTTTTGCTGGTCCAATTCAGCCGTAAAGGGCGAATTGATCAGTTTCTTGTTCAGCGCATCTGCATAGGGCTGCAGTTGGGGCTGTATTTCCATGCAGAAATAGTTGAACGATTCCTCCAAGGCTTTATCCGTGGTATCACAGGTCATGTTGATCTGCCTCCAGCAGGCATCTTCACTAATCACGGCTTCGGCTTCGCTCATGTCCTTCAGCCACTGTTCCAAATCCTGTTTGCTGTTGATGGGCCTGTCCAGCAAGTTCTTGAAAAAAGGCTCCAGGTTTTCCCAGGTGGTAATAACGAAATCCTTTGGGAGGAAATGACGCTCCAACTTTTTTATATCTGCACTCAATGTCATCGGTAAAAATTTGAGTGCGAAGGTAGGGAATGGGATGGATGCGTTTGAACGGTTAACAATGAAGGTTTGTGAACGGTTGGATTTTTATGAATTACCCAACAATAGTTTAGTTAAACTGGTTTATCCTTTTCACATCGCCATTTGGGGTAAGGATATAGTATTCCTTTGATGCAACAGGTTTGGCCTGCTGTTCTTTATCCAATATAATTTCCATTTTGATTTCATACATCACTTGTATTACAGGTTCCAAAATGGTTGAGTTCACCACAAAATCAAATTCCTTGTTAACAATGGGTTGATAATATAAGGTGGTTGATTTTTCAACCTGATTGATATTGCTGGGCTTCTTCAAGTTAAGCTCAGCATTGGAATAGGCTTGATAAGACCTGTACATCTCCACTGGATAAACCATCCTGAAACCATCCACAAGCCGCCTTTCACTACTGTCAATCTTTCCACCTAACAACAATTTATAGTTCTTGATTTTTTCCAGTAGCATTGACCGGGATTTATTTACCAGTTCTGCCTTGGTTGCTTCAACCTTGTCAGAAAAATAGTCAACCCTTACCAAGTCATAGATTTCTGCACTTGAGAGTACCGTAATAATTTCATTTAGCAGGTTTGGATTTTTATACTTGATATGGATATTCTTTTTCAGTTCAAAACCTTTTGGAATTTCATTGTATGTCTTCTTGCTGAACAGTTTTTTCTCCATCTCATATTCATAAACAGGCACAAAGGAAACCATATCAACAAAAGTATCCACGCCCTGCTTGCTCTTTAAAATAGTTAGTGCCTTATTAAGCCTGCTGTCCATTAAACTGTTGACCTCCTCTGTGGTTTTGCCTACTTGTGAAACACTGAAGATAGCCACATAGCTGTCTGCTGTAAGATTGGCCAGCCCTTTTACAGTAACGGTAAAATTGGGGCTGGAAGGGAAACCAAGTTCTATATTATTGTCTGGATAATGGGTCTGGCTTTGATAATTGATATTGCCTGACACCTGTGCAAAGCAGGTACGAGCAATAAACGAAACAGTAATGATGAGCAATGTTTTTTTCATGTTGTTGTTAATGTATGATGAAGAATAATATTTGCTGGTATGTGTGTGCGGTTGTTAACATCCTGCCCATACGGTTTTGCAGCCCGCCCTGCTGCAACTAGTTGTCAAATGCTGTTATTTTAATTTTTTTCCCATTTACTTTCAAGCTACGGCCATTATCCTTTAGGATATTATCCTGCTTTTCTTCACTGGCCAAAAGCTTGCTCAGGTATTGGGCAACAGCTTCATCGGTAATACTTACTTCCTTTCCATTATAAATGGCTTCTGAAGCATAGGAGTTCAATAGGTTATCGGCATTCTTTCTCAGCAACAATGGCGTGGCATAGATATCACAACCAATGATACGGTTACCCGTTACGGCCAGTACACCCACAATAAGTGAATCATTCATGATTTCTTTCCTGAAAGCTTCCTTGTATTCTTTTATTTGCTGGTTGTAGTTGGCCGATTGAGTAATTGCTGTATAAGTGCCCGTGCTGGTAGTGGTGCCATTGGCGGTATTGAGGCTTTCCACTTTGTCCCATACCTTGGATTGACTCTTTTCCAACACAATGCTTTTACGTATAAAATTACTGGCATTGCTGTGGTATGCATTGAAGCTGGCATTGGCAGTGCTGGAATAGCCATTATTAATGGCAATGTTACTAGTTCTGCTATTGCCGGTATTGGGTGTCCATCTACCATGCTCCACACAGTACACAGGTAAGTACATGGTTTGGCTAGGGCCCAACAGCGTGTCTTTTTCAATTACCCTATCCTGCTTTCCACCTTTGACAATATCACCCATGGCAACGATAATGGTATCTTTTGATACATTGCTGAAGAGTAGGGTATTTACGGAGCCTCCACTAGATACCTCGGTGATATTGATTTTGGAATGCTGTATGGCATTTTCCAAAGTGGTATAGTTGCCGATATTCTTGTAGATTTTTATAAGGGAGGGTTTTGCCTTTATGTAGTAGAGCTTTATCTTTTTATATTGTTGGCTAAACCCTTCCGATACACTGGCGGATCCGGACTTAAAAGGGGTATTCAGGTTGTCGGCATTCAATTGTGCCTGAGCAGCAAGCACCAATAACAAGTTGATGCCAAGCAGGATGATAGTTGTTTTTTTCATGTTTGTGGTTTTGAAACATGAAAGTAGACAGCAGGCAAACCTTGGTAAGGCAGACTTGGTAAAACAGGCTTTTGACTTGGTGGACGAATGGAATTGCATTTTTAAATGGGCTTACTTTGTTCTATCAAACCATGCATCAATCGAAACACTATATCAAGCAAGGTAGACTGCCCCTCCTCTTTCTATGGCTGTTCATGTCCATACAGCCATACCTATATGGGCAGGCCAGTATGGGCGCAGGCGAGGTAAAGAAAGCTTCCCAAAAAATTGAAAGGGGTATTACCAAGAACAATGCAGATACGTTGGCCAATGGTTATTTTCAATTGGCCGAATCCTACTACAAAGAAGGGGAGCTTCAGAAAAGCGAAAACTATTTCCAGAAAGCCAAAAAAGCTTTCGAAAAGATAAATGATGCCAATGGCATTGCAAAGAGCAGCCGTGGATTGGCACAGGTGCAGGAAGACATGAACAAAATGCCCATGGCAAAAGACAATTATGCTACTGCTCTTGTCAACAATATCAAAGTTGGCGACAATGCGAACAATTCCCTGAATGCAAATGATGTAAAGCGCCTTTCCTTGCCCGATTCCTTTAAGCTGCAACAAGGGCTGCTTAGCAGTAATGTGGATATGGCAATACAAAATGGCGACACCAATGAAATCATTCAGAATTATTCAAGGCTTGGGAACCTGAACCTGAAGAATGGGCATTTTTCCACTGCCATTACAGCGTTTAATGGTGCGTATAATTTTTCAAGGAACAATCCGGCACAAGCCTCCAAGCTTAACCAGTTAATCACCAATGCATACCTGCAGGAAAAGGATTTCACAAACGCCATTGCTACCAAAAAAAACATTTTGAAGGAACCCTTTGTTGCCAACTCATCCTATCAGCAGGCCCTGCAAACAAATGCCTTGGCCGATATATACCTAAAACAGAATGATGACAGCAGTGCTATCTCGCTGCTTAACCAGGCCTATTCCTTATCTATGCAGCATGGCCATACTTTGGAGGCCATCAAGTCACTGGAAAAGCTCGATAGTATCTACAAAAAATCCGAACGTAAGGACCATTTGCTGGAACTGTACAATTCGTTCCTGTCGCGACTACCCAATGCCATCTCCAGAGACAGTTCTTTAGTTGATGCAAAAATTGTGGCTGTTACCGAAGCCCGTATCAAGGAACTGGAGACAGACAAGAACATTAAGGATGAACTGATACACAAAAAAAATGTTTTCAATTATTGGTTGATGGGTTTCCTAACGGTTCTTGTTGCTTTTCTGGTACTGGGTTTTTACCTGTTCAAGAAGCTGCGTATCAAGAACAAAAAAATCGCCCTTCAATCATTGCGCAGGGAAATGAACCCACATTTTATTTTCAACAGCCTCAACAGTGTCAACCAATTCATTGCACAGAATAACGAACTGGAAGCCAACCAATACCTAACCAAATTTTCCATGTTGATGCGTATGGTTATGCAGAATTCAAAAGATGATTTTGTGCTGCTGGCCAATGAAGTGGCACTATTGAAGAACTATCTTTCATTGGAAAAGACAAGGTTCCCAGAAAAATTTGATTACCTGATTAACATGGACAATGATTTATTGGACAATGAACAAATCTTCGTTCCTTCCATGCTTATCCAACCATTTTTGGAGAATGCCATCTGGCATGGTCTGCGCTATCTGGAAAATAAGGGAAAGTTGCAGTTGGGCTTTGTCAAGAGAGACAATTGTATGGAGATAAGGATTGAGGACAATGGTATAGGCATTGCCAAAAGCAAGGAACAGAAAACAGGCAATCAACAACAACATTCAAGCAGGGGAATGAATAATACTTTGGAGCGAATTAAGATCCTGAACGGCCTGTACCATAAACACATTACCTGTACCATAGAGGACAAGCCTTCACCAGATCAAGGAGTAATTGTTATTTTATCCTTCCCCCTTCTCAAAAATTTCCAGCCATGAAAATAAACAGTGTTATCGTGGATGACGAGCCCGTTGCTAGGGAAGTGTTGGCCAGCTATTTAAAAAAATATTGCCCAATAGTGGAGGTGGTGGGGCAAGCACAGCATATAAAGGAGGCGGTACCCATGATACAATCCTTAAAGCCCCAACTGGTTTTTTTGGATGTTGAAATGCCTTATGGCAATGCCTTTGATATATTGGAAGCCTGCGGGGAGCAGGTTTTTGAAGTAATCTTCATCACAGCTTTCTCGGAGTATTCCTTAAAGGCACTGAACATGAGTGCAGCCTATTATATACTCAAACCCATTGACATTACGGAACTGGTAACGGCGGTGAACAAAGTGCAGCTTTCACTTCTAAAGGCAGATGAATTTGACCGCAATAAATGGCTCGTGCAAAACCTAAGGAGCAAGCCGGAACAACAACATATTGTATTGCCCACTTTGCATGGCTTTGATGTAATAAAGACGGCCAATATTGTGAAATTGCAGGCCAAGGGCAATTTTACTGAGGTTCAATTAACCGATGGGTCATTAAAATTAATCTGTAAATTTCTCAAGCATTTTGATGACTTACTGGATGTTCCTTTTATAAGGGTGCACCGTTCGTTTATTATCAATTTGGATTTTGTGAAATCCTATTCCAAAAGTGCTGGGGGCTTTCTTACACTTCAAGATGGAACAGAAATAGAAGTGTCCAGTGGTTATAAGGAACAGGTATTGAAGGCCTTAGGTTCTTGACTAATAAACTGCATGACTCTCAACAATGAATTGTGTTTTTCCCAGCAATAATTTCTCAACTGTCAGGGAAATAATTTTATATGACTATCCGTATGAAGGAAAGTATGTCAGGTTGAGCTTGTCGAAACCGTATTCAAGTTGTGTTCTACGTTCATAATACTTCGAGAACCTCAGTATGACAACGGAAATCGTCAATGCTTTCCTTCATACGGATAGTCAGTTAATTTTAAAGTTCCTTTATCCAGATCCTAATATCGTGCGGTGCCATTTCATTTCCACCAAAATAAGGGTACAGTTTATATCCTAAACCAGTACTTGTTGTACTTGCACGTGGCATGGTAACACTGTATCCATTCATCGAAAAAATATAGCTGTTGCCGGAAACCTTGATACTGCAATTGTTTTCCAATCCAATATTGGCAACACCAATTTGCTGGAAGCTCATGATGCCAGTATTATAGATGTAGGCAAAAATCTGCAGTTCATTGTTTTTCCATCTCCAACCAAACCTTGCACTGAATAGATGGTGGTCAGCGTTGTTGTCAGAAAAACCATACAACTTATTGATATCAACTTGGTTAGCAGGGTCAATTGTTTGGTAGATAGCGGAGCTGTCAAACTTTACGGTAAATTTCAATTCGCTGACGCTCACTTGTTGAAAGGGGTTTTTGTCGCAATACTGCTGTCCCTGTTTTATCAGGTACTCAATCACGGAAGTAGATGGGGGATTGGTGCTATCTGTTTTGGGCTGTTCGGCCACATCAACAGATTTCTGGCAGGAGCAGCATGCAAGCATCAACGCCACAATGAAAATGGTGTTTTTCATAGATCAGGGGTTTCATGGTTAGTAGAAAGTACCTTTAAGTAAGCACAGATACTTCTATTTTTACAGCCATCTAAAAAAACGGGATACTGTGGCGGATATTATTCAACTTTTACCAGACAACATTGCCAATCAGATAGCCGCTGGAGAGGTAATCCAGCGCCCATCCAGTGCTGTAAAGGAATTGCTGGAAAATGCAGTGGATGCTGGGGCCACCGAAATAAAGCTCATTGTGTCCGATTCGGGCAAAGCATTGATTTCTGTGGTTGATAATGGCAAGGGCATGAGCGAAACCGATGCCAGGATGGCTTTTGAAAGGCATGCCACCAGTAAGATAAGGAATATAGAAGACCTGTTTCGGATAAAAACAATGGGTTTCCGTGGGGAAGCTTTGGCATCCATTGCTGCCGTGGCACAAGTGGAACTGAAATCAAGAAGGGCTGAAGATGAACTGGGTACCTATATAGAAATTGAGAACAGTAATGTGCTAAAGCAGGAAGCCTGTGCAAGTGCAGTTGGTTCAACCATCAGCATGAAAAACCTGTTTTTCAATGTACCGGCCAGGAGGAATTTCCTGAAAAGCAACCCTGCCGAGATGAGGCATATCGTGGATGAATTTATCCGTGTGTCCATGGCCTTCCCTGAAATATTCTTTTCACTGACCAGCAACGGACAGGAGGTCTTCCATTTAGAAGCGGGCAGCCTCAAGCAAAGGATTGTTCAAATACTGGGCAACAACTATACGGCCAAATTGGTGAGCGTAAAGGAAGATACCGATTACATGAATGTTTACGGTTTTGTGGGCAAACCGGAGACTGCCAAAAAAACCCGTGGGGACCAGTATTTTTTTGTGAACAACCGTTTTATTAAAAGCGCTTATCTGAACCATGCGGTGAACAGCGCTTTTGAGAACATGATTGCAAAGGACAGTTTCCCCAGCTATGTGTTGTTTATTGATTTGGACCCGTCTGTAGTTGATATCAATGTCCACCCGACCAAACAGGAAATAAAATTCGAAGATGAGAAAATAGTATATGCTTTTGTGCAGGCTGCAGTGAAACATGCACTGGCCCAGTTCAGTATTGCTCCCAGTTTGGACTTTACCCTGAATGCCGAAATCCAGGGATTGGATGCAGTAAGCAAACCCTTTACTTTGGAGAACAGGGAATCGGCAGCAATATCCAATCTGTACAAAACATTTACAGGAAAGCACCAAGCACACAAAATAGAACCCAATGAAAAAAGCGAACTGAAACATTGGAGGGAATTTTTTGTGAGTAAGGACGCAGAGGGCGTAGGGCTCAAGACTGAAGGCAATAACCAAGAAGTTTTCAGTTATGAAAAGCAGCCTGCAGCTAACGCTCAGCATTCGGCCTTTAGCATTCAGCCTTTAGCATCCAACTATATTCAACTGCACAATACCTACATCATTGCTGCTACCAATAATGGTTTTATGTTGGTGCACCAGCAACATGCACATGAAAGGATACTGTATGAAAAATACAGCACTGCTGTGCATAGCAAAACGCCAGCAACACAGAAAAGCTTGTTTCCCGTAACATTGGAACTGGCAACACCGGATGCGGTTCTTTTGGAAGATTTATTGCCCGATATTGCAGCACTGGGCTATGAGGTGGAGCCCTTTGGCACCAATACTTTTGTTATACAGGGAACACCAGCAGATGTGGCCCATGGCAATGAGAAACACAGCATCGATTTATTGCTGGAACAGTTCAAGCATTTCAGTAGCGAGATCAAATACAGCAAACGAGAAAAACTGGTAAGGTGCATGAGCAGGCAGCAGGCCATTAAAGCCGGCCAGGCCTTGGGGCAGCATGAAATGCAAACTTTGATTGAACAGCTATTCACTTGCACCACGCCCAATGTTACACCCACAGGAAGCCCCACTTATTTGGAATTCAAGGAAGATTATTTAGACAGGATGTTCGGGCGGTAATCGCGCTACGGTAGTACTACATAACACAATAAAGGGTTCCAAGGAAGTACATGGAACCATTTATTATTACTGCAATAGGTATATCAATTATTTCAACTTGCTCAAAGCTGCTTCCAGTTTGGAAAGCATTTCCGGAATCTCCTCTTTTTTGCAGGTACCCACACTGAGCCTGTACCAAGGCGAGTTATTGCCTGCACCAAAAGCATAAAAAGGAACCACAGCAAGCTTGGCTTCACTCAAAATATATTCAGTTACATCAGCTTGTGTTTGCAGCGTTCTGCCATTGGCATCCTTACCTACTAGGTCCATTTTTATGGTAAGATAAATAGCGGCTTGGGGGTCCACTGCATCCACGGTATAACCCTTTGCTTGCAAGTTCTTAAAACCATTATATATGGTTCTCAAACGTTCTTCTACTTCTGCTTTGAAATGGACAAGGTATTTGCTTATGTTTTCTTTTTGAACAAGGTATTTAGCCGTTGCTTTCTGTTCTGCCATAGGGGCCCAGGCACCAATATGGCTAAGGATGGCTTTTACTTTTGCCATAATCTCTGCTGGACCCATGCTCCAACCAACGCGTACACCCGTAGCAGAAAAAACCTTTGAAATGCCATCCACAAAAATGGTGTATTCCTTCATAGCTGGCCTTAAACTGATCGGGTTGAAATGTTCAATGCTGCCAAAAGTCAATGTCCAGTACATCTGGTCAAACATAAGGTAGAGCTTCTTCTCCTCATTGCCACGTTGCTTGTTCTCTTCAAGGATCAGGTCGCAGATCTGTTCCAGGGATTCCTTGGAAAGCGTGGTACCTGTTGGGTTTTGGGGGGTGCACAAACAAAGCAGTGTTGCTCCTTTTATATGAGGGGCAATATCTGCTACTGTGGGCATGAAATTGTTTTCGGGTGTTGCCTCGATCATGCAGTGTACACCATCATTCATGTTCACATAATGGTTGTTGTTCCATGAAGGCACGGCATAGATTACTTTATCGCCCCGATCAACCAGCACTTTAAAAATGGTGTAGAGCAACGGTCTTCCACCGGAAGCAATCTGGATTTCATTGGGCGCATAATCAAGTCCTTCCCAATCCTTGATAAAGGTGGAAACTGCTTTACGCAGGTCGGCCACTCCGTCTGCAGGAGGGTAGCTGGTGCTGCCGTTCCTGTATTCATTCACAATGGCATCCTCAAACTCTTTTGGTATGGGGAAAATAGAGGGGTCAAAATCGCCAATCGTATAATTATAGATTTTTTCGCCGTTCCTGATGCGCTCACTTATTGCATTGCCCAGTTTTACAATTTCAGATCCTGTTTGATTTTCAGCAAGTTTGCTCAGCTTGGCCATAACCGTAATTTGCGGCGAAGGTAAGAGATTGGGAGGTGGAATGAAAAAGCCGCCAACAGTCTGTCAACGGCCCTGTTGTAATACTAAAAAACTCACTCCCCCTTTTTCTTTTCCTCATAGTTCTTCTCCGCTTCCTTTGCCTTCTCAAAGTCCAGCACCACACCATTGATGCAGTAACGTAAGCCGGTAGGCTTTGGTCCATCTTCAAACACATGTCCCAAATGTGCCTTGCACCTGCCACACTGAACTTCCGTGCGTTGCATACCGTGCGCATTATCTGGCGTATAAATAATGGCGGCCTTGCTAATTGGTTCATAGAAGCTTGGCCATCCACAGCCACTTTCAAATTTGGTATCGCTTTTAAAAAGGGCATTGCCGCAGGCAGCACAATAATAAGTGCCTATTTCCTTGTAATCCTCAAATTTGCTGCTCCATGGTCTTTCAGTACCCTTCTCACGGGCTATCTGGTACACTTCAGGACTGAGTATTTTTTTCCATTCATCATCCTTCATCACCACTTTGCTGGTATCTGTTTTTGAATAAACAGGGTTGTCTTTTTTGTTGGTTGTATCCATGGTTGTTTTTTTTTGTTGGTTGTTCTGGGCATTGCATCCCCAAACGGACATCATTAAAATAAGCAGTAATCCGCAATATTTTTTCATGTTCAAATATTTGTACATAAAATTAGGTTCAACTTAATCAAGATAACGCAGAATGTTTGACGGTGGCTGCAATATTTCCTTACAATTCAAATCGTACAATGTTTCGCTCCATTTGTTAAAGGAAATTTAAAGTCCGTTCCTTATATTTGTTCTTCATTCAAGGTTAGTAAAGCCCCATGTTTAATATTATCTTGTTCGGCCCTCCCGGAAGTGGAAAAGGGACGCAAAGTGAAAAATTGATTTCCAAATACCAGTTGAAACATCTTAGTACAGGTGATTTGCTCCGTAGCGAAATTGCTGCCAAAACGCCGTTGGGTATGGAAGCCAAGGGGTTTATGGACAAGGGACAATTGGTGCCGGATGAAGTGGTAATAGGCATGATCAGCTCGGCATTGGAAGCAAATCCTGCCGCAAAAGGCTTTTTATTTGACGGTTTCCCCAGAACCGAGGCGCAAAGTGAAGCACTGGATAAATTGCTCCAGCTCAAGAAAACAGAGATAGGCGTCATGCTTGCTTTGGAAGTAACGGAGGAGGAACTGGTAAAAAGATTGTTGAACCGTGGGCTGACCAGTGGCAGAAGTGATGATACCAATGAGGAGGTAATCCGTGCTAGGATTGCTGAATACGAAACAAAGACTGCGGTAGTTGCCGACTACTATAAGAAGTTCGATAAAGTAGTTGCAGTAAAAGGAGAAGGAACTGTGGAAGAAATTTTCGGCAACCTTTGCAGCGAAATCGGCAAACGCATGTCTTAATAGATAGTTTAACTTTTTGCAACCAATACCAACTGCAAATCCCGTCAATTCTTTGGCGGGATTTTTTATTAGCTTCACCAAAACGATTGTATGGATAATACCAAGCTGCACTTTATGACCGCAGAGTTTGTTCCCCTACTAAGAAATGCAGACAGGAACACTGCAGCTAAATGGGGCAAAATGAGCTTCCAGCAAATGGTGGAGCATGTAGCCGATTTCTTCAAGGTTTCTTCCAACAAGGTCCAATTGCCCTTGGTGACAGCCATTGAACATTTGCCCAAATACAAGGAATTCCTATTGAGTGATAAGCAGTTCAGGGAAAATACCAAGGCTCCAACAGCAGTTTTGGGGGATGAGCCCTTGCCTGTACGTAACCCCAACATGGAAATAGCCATCAGCAAGCTTCAACACCAAATTGACAGCTTTGTCAGCTACTTCCAGCAAAACCCCGATGCCAAAACCTGCCACCCGGTTTTTGGCGAACTTGATTTTAGTGAATGGGTCCTACTGCATTACAAACATGTAATCCACCATGCTAGGCAGTTTGGGTTGGTTTCATGAGCATTCCCATTTGTACACTTGGTTCATTGGTCAGCAATTATGTGCCATGGGCATTTTTATAGTCACCGTTAGTATATTCATGCAATGAAAGAATTATTGCTGTTGACTGTTTTCCTTGCGCTTGCCCCAAGCATTTTTTCACAGGATATCAGTGGTAACTGGGTGTCCGAAAAAGAGAAGGCCAATACATTGAAAAACCGAACGGTCAGCAGGTTCTATGAGATTGCCATCAACAAGAAAATGAAACTGCTGGAAGGTAAAACCAAAATAACTGTTTCCTGGAAGGATAGCTATTTGAGCCTGAACCTATTGGGGATGGTTGATACGCAGGCCCACACGTTGACCCTCCATACGGAGAATTTCCGTTCATCTGCAGACGGGTCCGAAACGAACATGAAGGATGGCAACCTGTACAAATGGACATACACTTCGGACAGTACAAAGGAATATTTGACACTTGTGCTGGATGAAGAAAGCCCGCATATCATGCTGGATAGCAATATTGTTTTCAGCAGGATGAAAACAAACAATAAAACGGATGTTCTCGAATATACGCCAGCAATGGTGCCAGTAAAAGATACTTTAATTCCAATAGTTCATCCAGTCTCCGCAAGGACAAATAGACTGTTCAAGGAAATTGTCACGGATACGGACCTGGTAAAAGTAGATTTATACGATGTAGGTGAAATTGATGGCGATTCTGTTTCCCTTTTCCTGAACGGAAAGCTCATTGCCTCCCATCAAATGCTCAAAGCCTCAGCTACCAGTTTCACCATAACATTGGATAAGGGGCTATCCGAAAACAAACTGGTGCTATTTGCCGAAAACTTGGGAAGCGTGCCGCCCAACACTGCTTATATGGTCATTACCATCAACAAAAAGGAATATACCCTGAACATGCAGAGCGATGAGCAAACCAATGGGGAGATAGTGTTCCGGTTTGCTGCTAAATAGCGATTGTATTGGCTTTCAGCCATTCAACAATTTGTTCAAAAGGAAGTTCTCCTGTAGAAATGGCAATGGTTGTTTGATAAGCATCATTTTTTGATGCAGTCAAACGAAATCCTTCCATTTCCAATACCGCCAACATGGTAAGAAACCCAGTTCTTTTATTGCCATCTACAAATGGATGATTAATAATGAGGCTTTCGGCAATGGCAGCAGATTTTTCAAAAACAGTAGGGTATAGGTCTTCCCCACCAAATGTTTGGTAGGGCCTTGCAATGGCGGATTCCATAAGTCCTTCATCCCTTACACCATAGGAACCGCCATATTTTTCAATCGATGCATTATGTAGTGATAAAACAATAGCCTTCGTAATCATTGCGCCAACTTTTCAAGTACATCACCATATTGTTCAACCACTTTGTCAAAAAACTTATTCGGGTCAAATTGCTTGTCATTCAATTTGGCAATATGGTCCAACACCTCTTTCAAAGCTGCTTCATTTTCAATTTTATCAACCTTGTCATGAATTGCTTTTTTCATTTCCGCTACGCTCATAACTTCAATTTTAGGAGCCTAAATTACGATTTTCTTTTTATCCCCTTTTCAAAACCTATCAATCGTTAGCTTTGGCCCCTCAATAACGATTGACATGAACAAACTCGGCAATTACATACTTGGCTCATGGGTTACCGGTGATGGTGATGGGCAAACTTTGTACAATGCAGTAAATGGCAATACCATAGCCACTGCATCCACCAAGGGACTGGACTTTGCTTCCATTCTACAGTATGCCAGGACCAATAGCGGCACCCTACGCCACATGACCTTCCATGAACGTGGATTGATGCTAAAG
>JAHEZD010000136.1 GCA_023251255.1 Chitinophagaceae bacterium | reverse complement strand
TGCCATAATACAAACAGGTAGGGGTGTAATGCATACGTATAAAGGTTTGCACAGGCAGGGGCGGCGAAACAAATCCTATATTGTACTGCCATTCACCAGACAGATCGATGCTTTGCTGGCCATCGCCCAGTTTATATATTTTCCCTTTCACCATGCCGCCACTGCCTTCATTGTCAATGATACGTACCATAATGGTGTTGCTACCTGCTTTTACCAAACCAGCAGGCACTTTGTACTTGCGAGGATTGTATCTGTTATTGGTGGCCCCAATCTTTTGCCCATTGAACCAGGTTGTATCAATATCATCTATTACTCCGAGGTCCAGGCTCAGGTCTTTATTCAGCATGGAGAGAGGGATGTTAATTGTTTTCTTCACCCATACTGCGCCATCAATATTTCCCGGGCCCTGTGATTCCCAATAGCCCGGGAATGTGATTGGCTTCCAATCACCTGCACCATCATTTGCATTGGCCCAATTGCTCCCATTTGCCATCAATCCTTTGTCATTGGTTTTTACCCTGCTATACCATCCATCTGCTATAGCCCTGTCCCTTCTTAAAAGGGAATTGGAGTAAGCGGTGTCCTTGAATTTATTGGCCAGGTCAATATATTGAGGGAAATCCTTTAGCCGGGCTTCACTGATCCAGGCCTCGGCCGGCGTTCCAGGCCAACTGGAATGTACCAGGCCTATCGGCACCCTGTACTTATCATACAGGCTTTTACCAAAGAAGTAGGCTACTGCACTAAAGTGGCCCACATTAACAGGATTTGCGGGCTTCCAAGCTCCCTCCACATCTATCTCGGGGCTAAAGCTGTACCGTTGCTTTACTGCAAACTCCCTGATCGGGTAATCCCCCGACTGGGCAATATCTGTTGCATACTTGTCACTGACCCTTCCTAGAGGGAACTCCATATTGGACTGTCCGGAACATAGCCATACTTCCCCTATCAATATCCCTTTAATGGTAATTTCATTGGAAGCTTTTATTACCATATCATAAGGCCCGCCTTCTTTCATTGGTGACAAGAAGAGGCTCCACTTACCGTCACTGCCTGTTTTTGCAGTTATTTTTTGATTGTTGAACACCACCGTTACCCTTTCTCCCGCTGCAGCCCAGCCCCAAATACGTGCCTTCTCATTGCGCTGCAGCACCATGCTATCACTTACCAAGTGTGGCAGTCTTACTTGTGCCTTTGACCCTGTGCAACACATTAAGGCAGCGAAAAAGATACTTACTTTTATATTCATACTATCTATTCTTTGATAATTGCTATTTCTTGTACCCTTATCTACTTTGCCCTGTAAACCCTTATATAATCGATTAAATAGTTGGCAGGGAGACTGGCATCATCCACGGGGCCACCCCAGTTACTTACCGAACCCAACGCAAAGTTCATCAACAAATAAAAGTCCTTATTGAACGTTGCTGCGTTGCCCGTCAAGGATAGATCTGCACTGTAATACTTGGTGCTATCATAAAAAAAATCAATCCTGTCTGCATACCATTCCAAAGCATATAAATGATATCCATCGTAGGGAAATGGCTGTATATTGTACTTTGCCCCACTGAGGTTTGCATAGTTGCCTGAACCATTATTGAAATGTATTGTACTATAGGCCGAGCCAGGGTCCTTCCCCAAATATTCAACCATATCAATTTCGCCACAAGCAGGCCAGCTTACCGTATCAATATTGTTTCCCAGTAGCCAGATTGCGGGCCAGGTCCCGGCGCCTTTGGGCATTTTGGCCAGTACCTCCATTCTACCGTAGCGGAATTTTTGTTTGTTCTTTGTAATCAGGCTTGCAGATGTATAGCCCGCCAAGCTGTCCTTGGTGTTCCAAGCAGCAGAGCCCCTTTGATAGAATCTGTTTACAAAGGGTTCCTTGATTGCGGTAATGAACAGGTTCCCATTGGCCACATGTGCATTTTGGTACCTGCCTACAGTGTAGTATTGAGGTTCATTGTTCCTAACCATCCCTTCTTCGTAACCCCATTTGGTGTTGTCTGGCATACCGTCAACATTGAACTCGTCCTGCCATACCAGTTCCCATTTATCATTTGCATTTGTGCCGGTGCTCACACTTTCCGATTTTTTCTGGCAGCTCATCAACAAAGGCAGGACCGGAATAAACAGGATACTTTTAAAATACTTCACTTCATTTATTTTTAACATCAATAAATCTATTACCATTGACCTAATGGTTTCAACGAGGACCTTTTGATAGCTATCTGCCCCTCACCGGGAACCAATAGCACATTGAACGATCTTTTTGTATGGGCGGGCACCGTTATTTCAAAGCCGACCAATGTTGTACCAAGGTTCAATGCATCCCAACTATTGGGGGGATCGGTAGGCCATGTCCTCAATTGCACATCCTCAATCCCCACTACTGAGAAGGTGAGCTTCCTGCCCTTGTTGGTTAGTTGTAACTGGTTGCCATTGATGGAACTGACAGTGGCAGGAGTGAACATTGCCCACCTGATGGTGCAAGCTGTGTCCCCTGTTTCTATTTCATCCCGCACCGAAACGTATTGCTTGTTCACTATGGCCACCCCCCTCTTTGCGCTTACCAGCCTTTTGCTGTACAAAGAAGTTATATCGGTCACAGCATTCAGGAACAATGAGTCACCAGAAGAAGAAATAATAGGTGCATGCCCCGTTACCTGCTGCAATGAATTGTTTACCGTTAAGGTACTGTGTGAAAAATTCGACAACCGGAACACTTTCCATCGGTCATCATGCTGCCCACCACTCCATATTTTAATACCTTTTGACTCCAAGCTTTCATACTCCTGCATACCCGGGTCTGCACCCCACCTCACCCCGTCAGCATCCATTACAAAAGAGCCCGCATCCATGTGACCGTGACTTGAAGAAGGCGACCCTGCTTTCAACCCTACAAATATGGCGTTGGGGTTGTCCCAGGCGGTACGCATCATGGCTACGGCATTCTCGCCTTTGCCATTCCACAGTTTGTAGCTAGGTGGAACGATTGCTTGCAAGTTGGTATGCGTGCCCCACAACATGATGGCCGGCAGGAAGCGGTTCCACTTGGGCAACGTAGTAGACCTTACAAGGTTGTCCCTTTCCGAAAAGAGTACTGTAGGGTCGTTTAATTTTTCTGCGAACCAGAACATGGCAGGCTGCAACCCATCCTGCCCCCCACCGTTTGCGGCATCGGAATAGTTGAAAGCATAACCTGCCGGTGTTTCCAGATTTTCATAAAAAGCGGCTGTTTTCAGGAACCCTGGCTGTTGGGAAAGTCCATAGTCGGTACCAAACAATCTTTCCAATGCACTTATGAAAAGTACATTGTACGATGTTCCATATCCCCAATAATTGTAGCCTTCCGCATAGTTACCATCTGGTGCATACCCTTTCATGGATACAAGTATGCTTTCCAGTGACCTGTTGATGACCTGTGCGCTCAATTGAGGCTTGTCTTCGTAAACTGCTATCGCCCCGTAAGCAACACCAGTGTTGCATACCTGGTTCCAGTTGTTGGTCTGTTTCAGCCACCAGTTGTATTTTGTATTGAAGGAAGGTTCAATGCCCTTACCAATAATGGCATTGCGGATAATTTCCTTGGAGGACATGGAAAGGTCATTGTATAACCAGTCGTATCCTATAGCTACGGCTGTTGTCATTTCGGCCACATCCAAAAAATGGTCGGGGTTCCAGTCGCTGAACCTAGACACTGCCAATAACTCCTCTTCGCATTTTTTAAAATATTTTTTCTTCTGTGTTAAGCGCCAAGCATACGAAAGGTAGAACACACGCCGTAGGCATTCCCTAGATTGGTCCAACAAACGCCTCCCGACCAGTACACGTTCTATTTTAGGCAATACCAGCATCGCTTCGCATGCATCAATAATCTGGCTGTTGGCAAAGTTCCACACAGGATTCTCTGCAATGTTTTTCTTGATCCCCTCCTCCTGCCCTTGCAGTAACAACAATCGTGGATGGCCTGTTATTTTGGTTGTGTCTATCCTGTAAGGCTGGCCAAAAGCCATAGAAGAAAAAAGGACAAAAAAGAATAACAGCATTCGTCCAGAGGGATACAAGCGATACTTATTCGATTTTTTGATTGAAACCATCATGCTCTTTATTTAAACTAAAAATGCGTTACAGGATCCTTATGATCCAACAATAACCTGTACCTGTTCAATGCCTCCAAAAAATAATAGTCTGCATATACCAGCGGCACATCTATTTCTGCGCCGTGTGCTATACTACCAACACTGTGCTTTAAAATAAAGTTGCCGTTCTCGCCAATCCTTGCCCTGTATGCCGAGCTGCTTAATGAATGCAATATTGTGATGGCCACCTCTCTGTATTTTTTGCCATTCCCACCCAGATAGGTACTTAATTCCAGTAGTGCAGAGGCAGTGACCGCAGCAGCAGAAGCATCCCTGTATTTTACGGGTGTTTCTTTGGCGTATGATGCCTGGGAGGGCATGTAACCGGAATCATTTGCATTAAAGTCCCAATATGGCACTTTATCAACTGGCAGTTCAGGATTGTTGATATAATAATCTGCCATTTTTTTAGCTACGTCGAGGAACCTTTTGTCGCCCGTTTCACGGTAGGTCATTGTAAAGCCGTAAATACCCCAAGATTGGCCCCTTGCCCAGGTGGAGTTATTGGCGTAGCCCTGTGCCGTTTCTTTTGCAAGTACTTTTCCCGTTGTGGAATCGTAACATACTACATGGAAACAACTATAATCCTTTCTTAACTGGTTTTTCATTGTATTCAGTGCATGCTCAATGGCTATATTTTTATAATAAGGGTCCCCTGTTGCTTTAGAAGCAAAGAACAATAGCTCAAGGTTCATCATATTGTCGATAATAACGGGATAGGAATACTCTTTCCTCCCATCCCATGATTTGAACGTGTTCCATGATTTTATACTGCCCGTCTTAGGACTGAACCTTGTACTTAAAGATCTTGCTGCCCGTACCAAAACGGTTTTGTACTTCTCATTTCCGGTTAGCCTGTATGCATTGCCGTAACTACAGTATAACATAAAGCCTAAATCGTGGTGCTCTGTAAAATCCTTTAGGGCCTCCAGTTTCTCCGTCCATTTCACGGCTTCATTTTTTAACGTATCGTTCCCCGTAGCTTCATAGGCATACCATAGGTTCCCAGGAAAAAAACCTGAAGTCCATTCATACTTGTTGGTCAGTTGCAGTTTACCAAATTTGTCAATGGTACGGGGGAAGAGGGTATCAGACCTATCAGCTACAATTAACATCTTCCTCAATTGCTTATCCGCAAAGGAAAAATTGTCCTTTATGAATTGTGGTTCAGTCCAGTCCGAAACGAATGCTACTGCAAGGATCCCTGTTAAGAGCATTAAAGAAATTGGTTTTTTCATTACATCATTGTATTAAAAGTAAAAGGATAACAAGTTCCCGTTGCAAGCACCATCTACCTATTTGTGTTGGGCTTATTCCTTAGTTAACAATACCGTTTTCCTTGTACTGCCATTTATATAAGAAACCATATAATTACCCGCAGGGATCCTAGCGATATTGACCAGGTCCCTAGTGCTCCCAGGTGCCGATTTTTGTGTCAGCATCCTTTTCCCATCCACTGAGGAAATCACAATAGCAGATGCTGTTTCCACACGCTCATGTGTAATCGTTATCTCATTCCTAGCCGGATTGGGATAGATTAAAGGAACTGGCCCCAGCTTGATTGGTACCTCAACTACCGAACTGTACTTATACGCCCCATCCTTGTCCACCATCTTTAATCTGTAATAGTTGGTAGTTGGCAAGCTTGGCCTACCATCCCTATACGAATACATGCCTTTACCGGTAGCAGCACTTGTACCTATTTTTTCAAAGCTCCTACCATCAATTCCCCTTTCAATTTCAAAGTGGGACATATTGACCTCATTGGCAGTAGTCCAGTCCATATCCACATCATTACCAATTAACTTTCCCGAAAAAGAGAGCAGGCCACGGGGCAGCAACGTATTGTCCGGGGCCATTGCGATGCCCCTCCATGCGCCCCCCAAGTTGCTACCTGCATTATAAGCCGCAAGTACGGTTTCTGTACCACTCATTGCCCCGCCATAACCACCCGCATCCACTATTTTAACCAGTTCCCCACTAGGTGAAGTACTTGCTTTACGTACCGCATACAGGATTACCTGGCTGCCATCCACTACTGCTGTTAATCCCTGGTAGTTATCCGTGTAAGCGCCATAACCACCATTCACCTGCCATACGCCGCCTATTTTGCTGTATTTAATGATGCCGTTGTTGGTGGTGCCACCACCTCCGCCATTGCTCACTGTTTGTACCACATACAGCACATCCGATCCTGCTACCGTACTGCTGGCATCTACCATTACAAAACCTTTGGGCATGCCCGGCGCAAAAGAACTGGGGCTGGTTGAATACGCCAGCCCAGCAGTAGTGGTAGCCGTAGTAGGCGTGCCGGTGCCAATGCTTGCCAGCTTGTAACCATAATCGTTGCTGCTATACAACTGTCCGTCGAATATGTTGAGGGAACGTGCTGTGGTACTGGTATAACCGGAAGCGATATTGGTCAATGCCTCGCTGGTACTGTTATAGTATTGCAGGGAGGACTCGCGGCTGGACAGCCAGAAATCCGTACCGTTGGTAGTAACCGCAGAACCTGGGCTTGCCGTATTCGCATACATAGGTGTAGCGGCAGCCATGAACAGGTAATTCTGGTTGTTGGTATTCGTTGTTCCACCACTGTTCGATAGCGTCACGGTAATGTTGGGCGAAGTTCCTGTTATGGATTGAACGGTAGCACCTGTATTGGCCCAGGTACCATATACATATTGACCTACGCCTACCGTACCGCTTGTAATGGAATTCATGGCAATTGAGGAAAGGGTGGGGCTAACGCCTGCAGTCATTTTACCTACACCGGCTGCCGCGGGTGTGGGTACAGCAGGCACAAGCACATTGGTAGTGCCATCGCTTTTCACTACACCAATCGCTCTTGGTATCCCACCTGTACCATACGCAGGTGAGCTGCTGGAACCACCGGTCTTAGCATACCCAACCAATGTGAGGTACTGTCCATCAACAGAACGGGTGAGATATCCTTCTTCCACACTATTGCCCAAGAGAACATTGGCAGACGGGGTTGTATTGGGCATAGGCACACTGCGTACCAATACGCCCGTTGTAGTATACTCATCCAAGTAAACCGCATTGCTCCCCGTACTTAGTGCACCAGTGCCTGAACCAGCCCTTAGTACCACTAGGTTACCTGTAGTGAATGCCGTTGGTATAGCATTAATGGTCAATATTGCCTGGTTGGATACATATGTCACCGTACCTGCATAGCCCGGTGGCAATATGGTATAGGCAAAAGCACCCGTTAATGTACCGGCCGATACCAAAGTAAATGCTTGCCCAGCAGTGGGGGGTGTAGTAAAACTATTTATGACCAGGGTGCTTCCGGAGATGTTTACAGTTTGGCCACTTGCTGCCAAAGCCGTTGTGCTGCCAACGCCTGCTAAACTTAGTGACCCACCAATGGTTAATGCACCACTACTGGTTACACCTGCACTGTTGTTGATCGCCAGGTTATTCACAGCATTACCGATGAAGGTACTGGCCGGTATTGTTTGTGCGCCGGTACTGTTCAATATGATGGTATCATTACCGGCAGCAATACCGCCGCCTGTACGGATGATGGTTCCGGATATGCTTACATTGCCGCCCGTGGTAAGCGTTCCAGCCTGTAATAAAAGTGTACTGGGCACTTTTAAAGCACCTGCAATGGCTACACCAAAACTGTTGTTGATGTAAAGCACTTTGATGGTGCCGCTTACAAAGGCGTTAACAGGAAGCGTTTGGGGAGCCGCTCCATACATACCAATGATATTAGTGGCTGATTGGATGGTACCATTACCCACATTGATGGCCCCGTGTATATACAAGCTATTGGCGGTAGTGAATAACCCGTTCTTTAGAAAAAGGGTATCCCAGGTATTCAAATAAGTACCTCCTCCAGTTGCCAGGCCTGCTGTATTATCCACTACCAGCTTATAAATACCTTGTCCTGTAAAGGCGGTAGCAACGGGTATTACCTGTGCTGCCGTTCCATTAAAAGTAAGGAGGCTGCTATCTGTATAAATGCTACCGTTGGTTGTTTGTGCGTGCAGCGCTGTTATGCAGGCAATAAAAATGAATACAGCAATCGTATATTTTTTCATTTTTAATGGTTTAGTTTTTATTGTATACTCTTACATAATCAACCTGCATGTACACAGGCCATGTATTACCCGCCTGATTGGGCGGCGTCCAGCCAATGCCGTTACCGACCAGGATAAATTCAGGGCGTTTGGAGATAAAACCGGTATCGGTCAATGTCCATGTCAGTACCCCGTCAGTATAGAACTTATAATAAGTTGGGGACCACTCCACGGCCAGGATATGCCAACCGGAATTGCTTACGGTAGTTGCATGGGTAACCTGCTGGTGGTAGGGAGCAGTGTACCCGTTTTTATGAAGGGTCGTATTGACCTGCCCGTGTGGTGCTACGGTTGAAGGGCCCAAATATTCACACACATCAATCTCCGCACCATAAACAGCAGGGTTGTTGGCAGTGGGATTATCCCCTATTGTTGGCGACTGCAGCCAAAAGGCACAGTTCACGCCATTGTTAGGTGTAAATGTTGTTTTACACTCCATATAACCATATTCTTTCATCAAATTGTAAGGCCATGCCGTAGCAATACTTCCGCCTGCATAATAAATACCTGCCGAGTCATTCACCTTCGCTATATAATGTCCATTGCCATCCAGGTAATTATAACTCTTCAGGTTTTTTGATAAAAAGTTCTGTCCCCAAAAAGTAACCGTTGTAGTGGTGGTATCAGTATAGTGCTGCGTCCAATAACTGGGGTTGGGAAATGTGTTGGCAGGGCCGGTAAACTCATCATGCCAAACCAGGGTATATCCCAGCTTGTAGGTAGAATCCGCAACAGGTACTGCTGGTACATACACTTTCTTTTTTGCAATAACATTACTACCGTTGCCCAGTGTAAATACCCCTGAATTCACGACCAGCGAATCCAATATGGTAAGTGTTGTGCTATCTGCTAACCTTACGCCAGCATTGTTGTTGATTGTTACCTGGTGGGCATTGTTCCCTGAATAGACTGCGTTACCGGGAATGGTTTGGGCAGCGGTACCATTGAAAGTAATATTGGCACTATTGGTAACCGTATTAAAAGTACCCGCCGTTGAGGAAAGCGTATTTGATACGCCGATATTTTCCGGCAGTACCACTCCCGCACTATTGTTGACAATGAGATTGCCATAGTTGGCTGCCAATACGTTCTGGGAAGCACTACCGGTGTACACAACAGTACTTGTTGGATCCAGGTAACTAAGTACAGGGTAACGGGATGCTCCATTTGTCATCCTGTAATTCAGTGTCGAGTTTTTGTTTACATTAATCGTAACCTGTAAATAAACGTTGGTCGCTACAGTGGTCAACGTACCGGACGTACCGGAACCCAGACTACCGCCGGTCTCATCCCCCACATAGATATACACACCATTGGCACCAAACGACCCCGACAGTGTAGCAGACTTGCCGTTATTGATGATAAAGAAACGGTTGGTATTGTAAACACTTGTTGGTGCTACGCCCGTACCATCGGGCTTGGTATTCCAATTGCTCAACGTATTGGCGTCGCCTGTTGAAGGAATAAAATAATAGGTATCAGCAGCCTGCGAATAAATAGTACTGCTAATACTTATAGACAGGATCAAGAACAATAAATTAACTTTCATGGCATTGTTATTAAATTAATACAATCGTTTACTTATGACAGGACATTGAACTGGTTAAAAGAGTTTACTAGGATTATCAAGGACAGCTATTTTGTTCTTATGGAACCACGGCCAACCATACAGTGCTTCTATTTTTTTATTAATTCCAGCGAACTGCTTGAATTGTTTATATTAAGGGTAACCATATAGTTGCCTGAAGGGAGCCTACCGACACCTATCAGGTCCTGTGTATTCCCAGGGGGCAGCTTCTGTGTCAACATAGTCTTTCCATCCAATGTGCCAATAATAACGAAGGCCCCTGTTTCTGCCCTGTCATGGGTTATCCTAACCTCGTCCCCTACAGGGTTGGGATAGATGTAAAAGGTTGATGCAGACCTGGTGGATACTTCAACAACTTTGCTGTACCTGTACGAGCCATCCTTATCTACCACTTTCAAGCGGTAATAACCAGTCCCTGTGGATAGCTTGTCATCCGTAAAGGAATACCTGCCCATGCCCGTAGCGGCACTTGCACCAATTTTTTCAAAGTTCCTTCCATCAGCCCCCCTTTCTATTTCAAAATGGGAAACATTCACCTCGTTGGAAGTGGCCCAGTCAACGCTAACATTTTTACCTATCAACTTTGCTGAAAAAGAGATTAGGTCAAGGGGTAGCGAAGCATTATCCGGCGCCATTGCCACGCCCCTCCAGGCACCACCCAGGTTGCCACCCGTATTGTAGGCAGCCATGATGGTCTCCGTGCCGCTCATGGAACCGCTGTACCCTCCTGCATCCACTATCTTCACCAGCTCACCGCCAGGGCCCTGCGCACCTGCCTTCCGCACCGCATACAGCGTTACCTGGCTGCCGCTCACCACTGCTGTTAAGCTCATGTAGTTGTCCGTATAAGCGCCATAGCCCCCGTTCACCTGCCATAAGCCGTTAATCTTGCAATATTTAATAATAGCATTGTTGGTGGTGGAACCACCACCACCGCCCGTTACCGATTGTATTACGTACAGTATATCCGAGCCAGCTACTGTGCTGCTGGCATCCACCATTACAAAACCCTTGGGCATGCCCGGAGCAAAAGAATTGGGGCTGGTGGGATACGACAGTGCCGCTGTGGTGGTGGCCGCTGTGGGCAGTGTGCCCGTGCCGATGCTCTCCAGCTTGTAACCGTAATCATTGCTGCCATACAACTGTCCGTCGAATATGTTCAGGCTACGGGCCATCGTGCTGGTATAGCCGGATACAAGGTTGGTAAGAACCCCGCTGGTACTATTGTAGTATTGCAGGGAAGACTCACGGCTGCTCAACCAGAAGTCCGTACCGTTGGTGGTGACCGCGGAACCGGGGCTCACCGTATTGGCATAGGTGGGCGTGGCCGCTGCCATGAACAGGTAGTTCTGGTTGCCCGTGTTGGTCGTGCCCCCACTGTTGGACAGCGTGACGGTGATGTTCGGCACGGTGCCCGATATGGACTCCACCGTGGCACCGGAGTTGGCCCAGTTGCCGTACACGTACTGGCCAACGGCAACCGTGCCCGTGGCTATGGAGCTCATCACTATCGTTGAATGGGCAGGGCTGGTGCCCGCAGTGAACTTGCCCACACCGGTGGCCGCGGGGGCAGGCACCGCAGGAACGATCACATTGGTGCTGCCATCGTACTTCACCAGGCCGATGGCCCGGGGGTTCGAAACGGCAGTGGAGCCATTGAACCCGCTACCGGAGCCGGCCGCCACCGTGTAGCCGACCATGGTCAGGTACTGACCGTCAACCGACCGTGTCAGGTAGCCCTCCTCGGCGGAGTAGTTCTGGTAGAGCGGGGTGCCCGTGGTGGGCATGGCATGGGTGCGC
>JAHEZD010000071.1 GCA_023251255.1 Chitinophagaceae bacterium | reverse complement strand
AACGAACGCCTCCATTTTTATTTGGCATATTGATCAATGCTTGGTGGCGTTGCCAAAGCAATTGCTTTTATTGGGCCTGCCCAATTTCCGTTTCCCCAATGAGTTTGTCCGCTTCGGTCGTATTCCTCTCCGCCTGTTCCTCTCGGCCATCCACTTTTGTCATCAATTAAAATCATTCATTCTTAAATCAGAAAATTATGAAAAAGTTACTGGTCATTTGTTTGGTACTATTGTCCGTGCAGGGCTTTGGCCAAGGATTATTAAAACGCCTGGAGTTCGGGCTCAAGGCAGGTGTCAACTACAGCAATTTCACCAATGCAGATTTCCCCACTGATCCGTTGGTCGGTTTCCATGCAGGCGCCACTGTTGCCTTTAAGATTACCAAGAACTTCCTGGTGCAGGAAGATTTCCTGTTTTCGACGGAAGGGGCAAAGAACAAGGGCAGCCAGTTTGGAAAGGACGACATCAAACTTTACTATATCTCCATACCCATTACCTTGAAATACAGGGCAAATTCCGGGTTCTATGCCGAGGTAGGCACTCAAGTGGGGCTTAAATCAAAAGAGGATATTTCAGGATGGAACGGAAGTGATTTTGCCAAAAAACTGGATTTTGCGGCGGTAGGCGGTATAGGTTTCCAATCGAAAATAGGCCTGGGCATCGGCGCACGGTATATTTATGGATTGTCCAAGGTGGGTGATTTCGATATATCAAATGTGAACAACGACTTCAAAAACAACAATGCGCAGGTCAGCCTGTTTTATGTATTCTAACAACCAAGTAGGTTCCCAGCATATTTGCAGGGGAGCCGATAACCTGGAAAACTGGGATTACAGGCTCATCGGTAAGCATACCGGTCATTGGCAACCGTTACAGCAGCCCTTTTTTCTTCGCTTCCCCATCCACATAATCAAAAATGACATCAATATCCTTATTGGTCAATTTTGGAAATGGCGTCATCACTGTTTTGTTCCATTTAATGAACAGTGCTTTTGCGTAAGCATTGGTTTTGATGACTTCCTGTGAGTTGCGGACATATTTGTACAGCAGGTTCCTGTCCTTCCAGCGGCTGCGTACACCATAAATGGATGGACCTGTTAAATCCCTTGTTGGATGGTGGCATGTACCGCAGTTGAGCATGAAGGCTTCCTTGGGTGTTGACTGCAATGGACTGGTGCCGTCCATCTTTTTTACGGTGTTTATATCCATGGTATAAGAAACTAGTACAATGGATGCAAATGCTGCAATAATTAGTTTAAAGGCCATGCCAATGCGTTTTGTTGTTGTGTGAAATGGTGAATGTACAAGTGTGCCATGACAATGGGGTCCGGATGGTGGCGTCACAATTATTCTTTTCTTCACAGGATTTGCATTTACTTTTGAGCCACTAATTTATACGATTATGCGTTTACTTATTTTGGCTGCGCTAATTGTTTGCTGCTCGCAGGCAATGGCACAATGTAAAACGTTCAGGCTATCCCCCAAAGGCGACACTTTGAACTGCATTGACAGGAACGATATGAAACGTGGTAAATGGACCGTTCATGTGGGCCCATTGCGTGGCAATCCTGGTTATGACGAAGAGGGCGAATATTTGAATGACCGGAAGGATGGCATCTGGCGTAGGTACAGCTTAATGGGCGACCTGTTAGCTGTGCAGAGTTACAAATGGGGCAATCTTGATGGGATTTCACAGTACTATACAGTGGCTGGACTGGAACGTGAAGAAAGCTGGCGTGCGATGAACCCCGATAAGGCCTATGATACTTTGGAGGTAGAGGATGTGAACAATGAAAACAAGTACCTGCAGGTGGTGGTGAAGAACGATGGTAAAAGCATGAAGCATGGTACCTGGAAATGGTACAGGCCGGGGGGGATGTCAATTGTTAGATCGGAAGTTTATTTTTTGAACAAGATCCAGGAACCAGGTGACAAGAACAATGCGAATGCAACCGGAACGGATAGCTCGGGCACTGCAAAAAAGCCGGAGCCCAAGAAAGCCAAGCCCAAAGAAGTGGAACAGTTCGAGAAAAAGAATTCTGGCAAGAAGTCAACGAAAGTGAGGGACGGGAAAGTGGGATAATTGATAGAAGATTAGCAACATTGAATATAGAAAAAGCGCTTCACCGCTTAAAAGCAAAGGCCCCAACAAAATCTGCTGGGGCCTTTTTGTTGGGGGGTATAGTACAGCGTTTATTTATCTGTTTTCTTCTGTGCATTCTGCATAGGGTTGGGTGCAGATGCAGCGGGGTTCCTGCGGTTGCCACCATTCATTTTGTACAGGGCCACTTTGCTGGGTTCATCAATCTTTGGCCAATTGTTATTGGATTCATCAATATCTGCCGTTTCCCTCATTGGGTCAAGCTTAATGGCAGTAGCAGGCTTATCTGTCATGAAAACCTTGGTTACATGCTTCTCATCTTTGCGCCAGATCTGTGCAGCGATCCTTTCAGTTTGCGTAGTGCCATCTTCAAATGTAAACTGCACAATGATAGGCATTACCAAACCGCCCTTATTGGTGAAGGAAATTTCGTAAAGGTGCTTGTTGGCATACTTGGCCCTTTCCTCAGCAGTCAATGCTTCTGTTGCAAAACCTGCACCGGGTGCAGGTGTTATCTTGGTGATGGAATCATAAGGAATGATGCCCCTATCATACTTCCAGTAAAAATCACGGAGGCTTGTGTCGGCATCGGTCAGGAACTTAATGGTAGGGTCCTGCCTGTTGCGTATCTTGGAAATGTCATCAAAGGAAGTAACAATTGGCTTGTCTATACCACGGGGGCCATTGACACCGCCACCGTTCCTTCTTCCACCAGCACCTGTGGGGGTGAAACTGGCATCAGGGTCCAATGAAATATGTTTAACACTGTCAATGGAAATATCACATGGCTCTATACCATAGAACCAGCCCCTCCAGAACCAATCAAGGTCTTCACCACTGGCATCTTCAATGGTCCTGAACAGGTCTGCAGGTGTTGGGTGCTTGAAAGCCCACCGCCTTGCATATTCACGGAAGGAAAAATCGAACAGCTCACGCCCTATAATTGTTTCCCTTAAGATGTTAAGGCCAGTAGATGGTTTGCTGTAAGCATTGGGCCCAAATTGGATGATGTTCTCACTATTGGTCATGATTGGTTCCAACTGGTCCTTTGGCAAACGCATATAATCCGTAATGGTAAATGCTGGTCCACGGCGTGACGGGAACTTGTTATCATACAATTCTTCTGTGAGGTATTCCACGTATGTATTGAGGCCTTCGTCCATCCATGTCCACTGGCGTTCATCACTGTTCACGATCATAGGGAAGAAGTTATGCCCCACTTCATGTATAATTACACCCAGCATGCTGTTCTTGGATGTTTCGGTGTACGTGCCATCCTTATCGGTTCTCCCATTGTTGAAGCAGATCATGGGGTATTCCATGCCATTGCTTGCCTCAAGGCTCTGGGCAACAGGGTATGGATACGGAATGGCAAACTTGGAGTATGACTTAATGGTATGCGCTACTACCTTGGTGGAGTATTTCCTGTAAAGGCCATAAGCCTCTTTTGCATAAGCACTCATGCACATTACCTTCTTGCCTTCTACATAAGCAGGCATGGCATCCCACACAAACTTGCGTGAACTGCCCCACGCAAAATCACGAACATTGCTTGCACTGAAAATCCATGTTTTCCTTGCTTGGCTCTTGGCTTTTTCCGCAGCTTTTGCTTCGTCCAGTGTTACGACTTCTACGGGCTCCTTGGCCACTTGTGCTGCGGCCCATCTTTTCTGTTGGGCAGGGGACAGAACGGATGGATAGTTCTTGCATTCGCCTGTGGCCATTACCACATGGTCTGCAGGAACGTTCATCTGCACGTTGAAGTTGCCAAAAGTCAGCGCAAACTCGCCCGAGCCAACAAACTGGTGGTTCTGCCAGCCCTGGAAATCACTGTATACACAGAGGCGGGGATACCATTGTGTCATGGTGAAAAGGTAATTGCCGTCTTCCGGGAAAAACTCATAGCCACCACGTCCGCCCATGACCATACGGTCGGATATTTTATAGCTCCAATCAATGTTGAAAACAAATTTTTGCCCCGGTTTCAAGGCTGTTGGCAGGTCAATACGCATCATGGTCTTGTTGATGGTGTACTTCAGTTTGGCACCTGCTGCATCGGTTAACTTGCTGATGATATGTCCATATCCATTGTCAATTTTAGCATCACCAATAGTTTTCAGTGTGTTCACATTAACGCCCTGCCTTGGAAGCGAAGAAGAATTCTGGTAACCGGAATTATTGATGGTGCTATGCTCGTTCTCATCCAATTGCAACCATAAATAACTAAGTACGTCCGGTGAATTGTTGTAGTAGGTAAGCGTTTCGCTTCCCGTCAATTTCAGGTTCTTCTCGTCCAGGTCGCATTTGATGTTGTAATCGCACCGTTGTTGCCAGTATTTGGGTCCAGGGGCGCCACTGGCAGTCCTGTACTCATTGGGTGTTGGCAAAATGGTACCCAACTGCTCAAACTTGTTGCCATGGTTTGATGTTGGGTTGTTCATGATGTTCTGTGCCTGAATGCCGCAGAAAGCAAGGGCCAGAACCGTAAACAGTAACAGTTTTCTCATTTGTTTGTATTTAGAAAGGTAAACGCGTAAGGGCCATTTGCAAGGAAACGCCAAATATGCCCCCACTTATCAATAAAATGTATTCCCGTCGGTTAAACTTAAAAATATTCAGGCAGATCAGGTTGATAATGAGCAGTATCATTACAAACATGATCTGGGCCATTTCAATCCCGATATTGGCCGCAAGCAGTTTCACCACAACGCCACTGCCATTGCCAATGACACTCCTTAAATCATTACTGAACCCCAGTCCATGCACCAATCCAAAGAACAGCGCAAAAAAGTAAATGGCAGGGAACCTTGATTTATAGGAAAACTTCTTTACGAAACAATTGCTCAATGCTGTAATAACAATGGTTACAGGAATAAGGAACTCGATCCATTTATTGGGGAAATGCACAAGGTTGAATACGGCCAATGCCAATGTAATGGTATGCCCAATGGTAAATGCAGTAACAAGTACCAGTAATTTCTTCCAATCGGCAAATTGGTAACGCAAAGCAAGGGCAACCATAAACAGGATATGGTCAAGTGAGCCCCAGTTGACAATATGGTGGTAGCCCAATGCAAAATAAATCTGGAAATTATTCATGTGTTGAAATGGAAATTAATGATGACTTTTACCTTTACAAAATAATGTGTTTGAATGGCAAATAGTTTGTACCAATGGTTGATGGTGGGCATTGTGGCTGCATTGCACCCATTTTTTGTGTCTGTAATAGAACTGAACCACAATGCCAAGGACAGGTCCCTCGAAACAAGTGTGCGGATCTTTACGGAGGATTTCGAAACAACCCTGAAGAAATTCGGCAATACCAAGGTAGACCTGACAAAGCCTGCCGACAAAGCAGCACTGGATAAATTGATTGCAAGCTATATCAACCAGAAATTGAGTATCAATGTTGACGGGAAAACAATCTCCCTTCAATATTTGGGCTATGAACAGAAACAGGAAAGCACTTGGGTCTATTTTGAAACAGCCAACATCCCATCGGTGAAAAAAGTGGAAGTGACCTGTAACCTGCTATATGATTTTGAGGACAAGCAAATAAACATTTTCACTGTAAAAGCTAAAGGAACCGAGCGGAACTACAAATTGGATTATCCAGCAACAAAAGCGGAATTCGATTTTTAAAATAAGCTGATGATGCACTGCTCATCGATTGCCTTAATCTTCAGGAACAAATTTCTTTGCTTCCTCCAGCAAGGATAGTTCATCCCCAGCAAACCTGCCACTCATATAACAAATGCTCAATAGTACTTCATCCTTGACCAATAGGAAATTGTGGTTGGCATCCTCAAATACGGGAATGTGCTCTGCGGTTTTATAATCAAGAGAAACATAGTTTGGAAGCATATTGTTCAGCATGTTTATTTTGGCATCTTCGGCCATCATGCTTTTGCCTACTTCTACGCTCACAAAAAAAAGGGCGTCGTTATAGAATTGCAATTGGGTCAGCGCATTTTCATATACGAAATTTCTCCTGTAGAAAAACACCTGTATGTTGCTGCCTTCCTTATTGTTATTGAAATTGGACCTTGGTTTGCCCCAAAGCTTAATGACCTGTTCCGTTGATATGTCAAAGTGCAATTCAGGAGGGTTAATGGTTTCACTGGTTTTAGCTGTGCCGCCCTCTTTTTTTACTTGAATGATATTCCTGTAAAAAAGGAGCAGTGTTTTGGAAAAAATTTTATTGTAATAAAACCAGTTGCTATGTGCATCACGTGGTGGAGGGGCCTTGAAAAGTTCACCAATTTTTTTGAAAAAGCTCATTGGTTGCAGGTTTTATTATTCATCAATAGGATCAAAGTCAATCAACGTTACCAGCACTTTATCAATGCGGTGGTTATCCATATCAACAATTTCCAGTTTGAAGCTTTTCCATTTAAGTTTGTCCCCTGTACTTGGTATTTTCTTGAGTTCGTGGAGTATGAAGCCAGCAAGTGTATCAAAGTCATATTCCTCGTCGTTTATCCATTCTGTTTTTTCGAACTTGCGCAAGAAATCATAGAAAGGGATCTGTGCATCTATGAGGAAACTGCCATCTTCCCTTTCCGTTATTTCATAATCCTGCTCATCATGCTGGGGTATATCGCCAACTATGGCTTCCAGTATGTCATTCAGGGTGATCAGGCCCTGCAGGCTCCCGTATTCATCAACAATAAAACAATGGTGGATTTTCGTTTCCTTGAATTTTTCCAGCACTTGATAGGCCGTATTGTTTTCAGGAACATACATGGGCTGCTCGATGATGGATGCAATAAGCGTATCATTACTATTGGTGAAAAGGTCCTTGATGGAAACCATGCCCTTCACATTGTCTATGTTCCCGTCACAAACAGGGTAAATGGAATGGATAGCTTCTGCCATTTCATTTTTTACATCACCAATTGTTTTTGAAGTGTCCAGCCAAACAATATCACTTCTATGGGTCATCAAAGAAGTAATGTTCCGGTCACTTAAATGGAACACACGTTCAATGATTTCCTGTTCTGCTTCCTCAATGGTTCCCTGTTCGGTTCCTTCACTGATGATGGCCTTTATCTCTTCTTCTGTTACTTGGTTATCGTTCCTGCGTATCCTGAAAATACCTGTGATAAGATTGGTGGACAAGGTCAATAACTTGACAAATGGGTAAGTGATGGTAATGATAATGGTTAATGGAAGCGTGACTTTTTTTGCAATGGATTCTGGATTGCTGAGGCCAATCCTTTTAGGAACGAGTTCTCCCAGCACCAAAGCCACATAGGTAACGGATACCACCACAATGGCAGTTGCCAGCCCATGGCTATAAGGTTGAACCGAGGGGAATTGTTGCAGCCATTTGATTAAATCCTCCTTGATCTTATCACCGGAGAAAATACCAGTCAATAGGCTGATAAGCGTAATAACCAATTGAATGGTGGAGATGAATGTATCTGGTTTATTGGCAAGGCCCAATGCCCTTTTTGCTAAAGCATCACCTTTATTTGCTTGGCCTTCAAGCCTCGCCTTACGTGCAGAAACTAGGGCAATTTCTGCCATGGCAAAAAGCCCATTGAAAAGTATCAGTCCAAGGATGATTAGTATTTCGTTCATAGCTATTGTAACAAAACTAAGGATAGCAGGGCGATGGCCTATAGTTTTTTATTCACGGGCGTGGATGTTGCTTGCGAAAAAAGCCGGGGCTTCCATCAGCTTATATAGGCGGCTACTTATTGGTCAGGCCAGTTCGAAATCTGGTAGCCCCATTCTTCTATTGAAAAACGAGGCGGTTGCCCAACCTATTCCGCAACCCAGAATGCAGCCTCCCAAAATGTCCAAAGGGTAATGCACCCCCACATACACCTGCCCATAGGAAATGGTAACTGCCCATACAAAGAACAGGTAACCCCATTTTTTTACAACAGGTTTCAAGGTAAGCCATAGGTACATGGCAGCCGCAAAATGGTTGGTAGCGTGTGATGAAGTGAAACTACCACTGACTGGGCAACGATTGAGCAACAAACGCATGTGGAACTGCAGGAACAAGTCGTTACAGGGCCTTGGCCTGCCAATCCAGTCCTTCAGTATGCCACTGCTTATTTGGTCGCTCAGCACAATGGTCAGCACAAAAAAGATGATCCATGGAAACGCTCTCCATTTGTAATTGAAGGAAACGAAAAGTAGCAGGAACAAATAAAAAGGAACCCAAGTAGTGGCTTCCCTCCAAATTGGGAATGCCCAATCCAGGAAACTATTTGTATAAACGGTATTTATTTTTAGGAATAGAAGGGTATCCATACTGTTCATCCATAACCAAAGCTTCTGGAATAAGCCCATCAATAAGATTTGCATAGTCATGCTGTAAAGATAATAACTGATGAAATGGCTTATGCCTGCAAGTATTAAGCATTACATTTGTAAGCCATGAAAAGATTAAAATTACCGCGTTACCTATACTGGATCACGCTAACCGGAACATTTTTTTTATTGTTGATGAGCATCCTCAGGTGGCTGCTCGTTTTTGTTTTCCGTACATCTGCCGCCAAGCAAATTTCATTGGTGGATGCTTATGTTTTGGGGCTGAGGTTCGATTTGAGGGTTGTATGCATCCTAATGCTGGTACTGTTCATAGTGGGCACTTTACCGGCCTTGCACCCGCTGAATAAGAAATGGGGCAGGAGGGTAGCTTTGTGGCTACTGGTTGTTTTTATTTGTTCGTTTTCAGTGTTCTACACTTTTGATTTTGCCCATTATGCTTACCTGCACCAACGGTTGAACGCAAGTATCCTGAATTATTTGGATGATGCGAAGATTTCCTTCAATATGATGTGGCAAACATATCATCTGGGCTGGGGCATTCTCGGATTGGTGGCAGCAATAGCACTGCTGTTGGCAATAGTGAAACTGGTTTATAACCATGCATTGAGCAAGCAAAATGTATCCACAAAAAAAAGCAGGATTGGATGGAGCATTGCTTTTGTGGTGTTGATGGTACTGGGCATTGTTGGTAGGCCCGTGTTCAAAGGCGGGCAATATCCGCTCCGCTGGAGCGATGCCTTCTCTAAAGGCAATGATTATGTGGCCAATATTTCACTGAACCCGTTCCAGTCCTTCTTCAGTTCCATGAGTTTCCGTAAATCGAACTTTGATGGGAAAAAAGTAAGGGAACATTATGCTTGGATGAGCAATTTCTTGGAGGTAGACAGCCCTGATTCCAATACATTGAATTTTGAAAGGGCGGTTATTGGTGATACAGCAGGATCCAGACCAAATGTGGTGCTGGTCATTTGCGAAAGCTTCAGCATGTACAAGAGCAGTATGGTGGGTAACCCATTGAATACCACACCATTTTTCAATGGAATGTGCAACAAGGGAATCTTTTTTAATAGGTGCTTCACACCTGCTTATGGCACGGCAAGGGGGGTATGGGCAACACTTACAGGAACACCTGATATTGAAATGACCAACACTTCCAGCCGCAATCCTGCAGCAGTTGACCAGCATACCATTATTAGCGACTTCAAAGGGTATGATAAATTTTATTTCTTAGGTGGAAGCAGTAGTTGGGCAAATATCCGTGGCCTGCTCACCAACAATATTCAAGACCTGCATTTATATGAAGAAGGAAGCTACAAATCAAAAACACAGGACGTTTGGGGCATTAGCGATAAGCAGCTTTTCTTGGAAGCCAATCAGGTGCTGGCAAAACAGAACAAGCCCTTTTTTGCAGTTATCCAAACAGCAGACAACCACAGGCCATATACGATACCAGAAGAGGACTTGAAGGAATTCCAGAAGAAAAGCCCTTCGAAGGATTCGTTGAAGAATTTCGGATTTGAAAATGCGGATGAATACAATGCATTCCGTTACACGGATTTCTCCTACCAGAAATTCATGGAAGCTGCACAGAAGGAAAAATATTTCGCCAACACCATTTTTGTTTTTGTGGGGGACCATGGCATCCCTGGCGACGCAAGCAGATTGCTACCTGCCATTTACAACAGTGCAAGTCTTGTTTCCACACATGTACCCTTGTTGTTTTATGCCCCCCATTTATTGCAGGCCATGAAAAGCAGCAATGTGGTTTCCCAAATAGATGTGCTGCCTACCATTGCTGGGCTTTGCAATATTTCCTACACCAATAGAACAATGGGAAGGGATGTGGTTAAAGCTGAAAAGAAACAATCGCAGCATTATGTTTTCAATACACTGGTTGATATTAGAAAGGTGGCCACTATTGGCAATGATTATGTATATGGCTATTATTTCAACAGTACCAACCAAAAGGAATTTGCAGCATTCAACAATCAGGTACCTGCAACAAAAGACAGTTTGGAGAAACAGTACCGCTCAATAACAGATGCTTTTTACGAAACGGCCCGTTACATGATTTTGAACAACAAAAAGAAAACACAGTAACCATGTTGCTAAAATGGCGGATGCCCAAGACCGTTCAATGGGTAGTGAAACTGTTCTTCATTTTCTTATTGGTGTTCACAATGTTCAGGCTGTCTACCTTTCTAGCATTTAAACCGGCAAATATTTCCTTTAAAGAGGTAAGTCCCTCTTTTTGTATGGGTATCCGTTTCGATGTAAGATGGATCTGCATACTGCTAATGCCAATAGTGCTGCTGAGCTTTATACCAAGGATTTCGCCTTACAGTTCAATTGTTTCGCGGAGAATTTGGGTTACTTATTTGGCCGCCACAACCTTTATGCTGATGTTTTTCTTTGGGGCTGATTATGGTCATTTTGCTTATGTGAGTACAAGGCTCAATGCCAGCGCATTGAACTTTGCAGAAGATGCGAAGATCTCTTTTGAAATGCTTTGGCAATCCTATCCATTGTTCTGGATGGTGCTGGCATTGATAGCAGTTGTTTGCCTGTTCTATTGGTTATACAAGAAAACGCATCAACGTGTTGAAACAATCAATACCAATGTAGGCATTGATTATAAAAGGGGATGGTATGGATTGATTGTTTTGTTGATGGTCGTTGGCATCTATGGAAGCATCTCCTCAAAACCGTTGCAGTGGACAGATGCTTTTAGGTACAAGGACAATTTCAAGTCATACCTAGCTTTGAACCCCTTGGAAAACTTCTTTACAACACTCCGTTTCAGGACCCCTGAAAAAGACAGGTCCACTATAAAGAAATCGTATTCAGCTATTGCGGATTTTTTGCAACTGGATAGTTCATCCATAAAGAATCAGTCCCTTGAAAGATGGGGCTACCCCAATAGCCATGCCTTGGAGAGCAGGCCCAATATTGTGTTGGTTATTTGTGAAAGCTTCAGTATGTACAAAAGCAGCATGAGCGGCAATCCATTAAATGCAACGCCATTTTTCAACCAATTGAGCAAGGAGGGTGTCTTCTTCAATAGGTGCTTTACACCACATTTCGCCACGGCAAGAGGTGTATTTGCCATATTGACTGGCATACCCGATGTGCAGTTGTCCAAGTTCAGCAGCAGGAATGAAGAAGCCATTCAGCAGCATACCATCATCAATAATTTTGAGGATTACAGTAGAATGTATTTTATAGGGGGTAGCAGTGAATTCAATAATTACCGGGGCTTATTGAACAACATCAAAGGGGTAAGGATTTATGAAGAAGGCATGTACACTGCCCCTAAAGTAAATGTTTGGGGTATCAGTGACAAGGACCTGTTTCTGGAAAGCAACAAGGTACTGGCTTCCCAAACAAGACCCTTCTTTGCAGTTGTTCAAACAGCGGATAATCATCGCCCTTACACCATTCCTGAAGCAGATAGTGATTTCAAGAAGAAGGACATCAATAAGGACACATTGGCGAAATATGGCTTCTCATCAATTGAAGAATACAATGGGTTTGCTTACAGTGATTATGCTTTTAAAACCTTTATGGATGCTGCCAGAAAAGAAAAGTATTTTACCAATACCATTTTTGTTTTTGTTGGTGACCATGGCGTGGAAGGAAACGCCAAAGCAATGTACCCGGATGCCTGGACAGGTAACAGGTTAAGTGATGAACATGTGCCCTTGCTATTTTATGCACCATCCTTATTGGAAGCAAAACAGTACAATAAGGTTGTCTCCCAAATTGATGTATTGCCCACCATTGCCGGCATGTTGCACCAACCTTATCTGAATACAACATTGGGGAGGGATGTATTGAGCCCATCTGCAAAAGGCAATGGGGCATTTGTAATCCACCATGACGAAGGCAAAATAGGATGGCTAACAGATTCATTTTACTTTGTAAAGAACATCCGTTTTGAACAGGAACAACTTTTGCCTGTTCTGTCCAACAAACCTTATTGGACTGCTGCCGAAGAGGCCGCCATCAAAAAAAAGGCATCTGCTTTTACGACTGCTTTTTATGAAACAGCCAAATGGTTGCTGCTAAACAACAAGGAGAAATGATTTTATTGCTTACTTTAGCGATAAGAAATTAGTCGCTTATGAAAAAGGGATTAACAATGATGGCAATATTGGTTTCCAGTATGGCCTTTTCCCAAATTAAGTTACGGATAAACGGAAAGGACACGGTTCTTTCCAGTATTGCGGCAATGCCACCATTCTTTGGTCAATCAGCGACCAGTATTGATAAAATGCCCAATGCATTAAGTGTATTTGTTGACAACCAGCAGTTCAAAAGCAACAATCAGCAAGGCTATGATATGTACCAGTCCCAAGTAGATAATATGCCTGTATTGAAGCCGGATGTAGCTAATTTGGCAAGTTTGTCCAACAATGACAATTTTGTGTACAAACCTTTTGATGCAAAAACTGTCCTTAACCTTACTAGGCCAAATAATGATCTATCGGTACCGAAACCTAAAAAATTCAAATTGGATAAGCTTCCATTGTCACCACAATAAAATAGGTCACCTCAGCTTTTTCTTCGCCACGATAATCAGTCGTGGCGATTTTTTTAGGTCGTAAGCCCCAAGCTGGTAATCACCAAAAACTTCCTGCACCTGCACATGCTGATAGGAAAGCATATCCGTAAAATCGCCCAAGGAGAACTTGGCTACTCGTTCAGTATACAAATGCTTCAGGGCCCTGCTGTTGGAATCAATTACCTGTATCTGTTTAAAGAAATGCTCTTCATCAAACCACTTGGTTATATGGAATTGATTGCCTTCAATTTCTTTAATAGTGGAACGCTCTGCTTTATCTTCGGCATAATGCACATTTAAATAATCAATCACAAATACCCCTTCTTGTTTTAAGCTTTGTGCAATGGTCCTAATGGCATTATCATGTTCCCTTCTTGTTCTGAAATACCCAAAGCTCGTAAAGAAGTTAAAAGCATAATCATAGTAATTGATCCAGAAAGGCAAACGCATATCATGTTGATAAAAATGCAGGTTGTCCCCCTCAAACTCCTTTGCCTCATCAATGGATGGGAATGATAGGTCAATGCCGGTAACATCAAACCCCATTTCCGCCAAAGCCTTACTATGCCTCCCCTTGCCGCAAGCAACGTCCAGCATCCTGCTTCCCTTTGCAGGATGTAAGTGTTCAAGCAATTTATTGATGAACGCAAATGCTTCTGTATCGTCCCTATGTTGATAGAGCTGATGGTAATATGGGGAGGAGAACCAGTCTTTGTACCAGGATTTTGTAGGCATTTGTATGATTTTTAAGCAATGCTTATTTTATAAATATTAACGTAAAACCATCAACCAAATCATAATGCAAATGATGTTGACGATAAACAAAAGTATGCCTTGATGCCTTGTCCGTTCAGAAAAAAAGTATTGTTTCTTTCCATTGAAATCAGTGTGCTTGAAAAAATAAAGCATAGGGCCAACAATAAGTGTATAAACATATCCGATGCAGCAAAGCGCATATAGAATAAGGAGTACTGGCAGTTTGATATGTGTCTGTTTCAACTGGTCATAGCGTTCCTCTGCTTTCTCTGTTACTGTTTCATAGGAAACACTATCCCCTCTTTCTTGTAAGATAATCCTTGCTACCGCAATATCCTGTTTGCTCCATTGGTCAGGTTGGGCGATAACTTCTTGCAGGTCCTTGGTGGGAAAGTCAAGTAAAGGGTAATCGGCAGGTATGCCTTTGTTTACTACTGCTTTATAGATTAGCTCATCAGCTGCAGCAAATTCTTCCTTGGGCAAGTGGACATTAAAATATAGATCGGCATGGTTGGAGCCAATTGCCACATCAAAAAATTCCTTTGGCCTCTCTATTTCAGGATGCAGGTTGTTTTCAAGAAACAGTTCCTTGTAAAAGATGGCTTCTTCTTCTGCAAAATAGCGGTCAAAAATGGGATATCCTTCCATCAAACAAATATAGGTTCAGAAAAACAGGATAAGTTTTCTCAATATCCCAACTTGTAAACATTCAAAGCATTCATCTTCTTTTCGCTATTTTCGCCTTCCCAAAAACCTATACAATGGCATTAATAAAAAGCATTTCGGGAATCAGAGGAACTATAGGTGGCAAACCAGGAGAAACATTAAGCCCACTTGATGTAGTGAGGTTCACTGCAGCTTATGGCACTTGGCTTTCACAGCAATCACCCAACAAGAAAATTGTTATTGGCCGCGATGGAAGAATTAGTGGCGAAATGGTGCAACGCATGGTGGTAAGCACATTGAACGCTTTGGGTTTTGATGTAGTGGACCTTGGATTAAGTACCACGCCAACTGTTGAAATGGCAGTGACCTTTGAAAATGCAGCAGGCGGAATTATCTTAACTGCAAGCCATAATCCCAAAGAATGGAATGCCCTGAAATTATTGAACAGCAAAGGTGAATTTATTAGTGGGGATGATGGAGCCAAAGTATTGGCCATAGCAGAAGCAGATGATTTCAACTTTGTAACAGTGGATAAATTAGGTACTTATACCACCAATGAAAATTTATTGCAGCAGCATATCGATGCAGTGGTGAATTACCCCTTAGTGGATGTCGGTGCCATCAAGAAACGCAAGTTCAAAATTGTACTGGATGCCATTAATAGCAGCGGTTCATTTGCAGTACCCATGTTACTGAAAGCGTTGGGTGTTGCAGCAAAGGACATCACTGTTTTGAATGCAGAAGTAAATGGAAAATTTGCGCACAACCCTGAACCACTGCCACAACACTTAACGGAACTGTGCAATGAAGTAAACAAGCAGAATGCCGATTTGGGAATAGCGGTTGATCCGGACGTGGACAGGCTCTGTTTTGTTTGTGAAGATGGGACCCTGTTTGGTGAGGAATATACGTTGGTAGCCGTAGCTGATTATGTACTGCGAAATAGAAAAGGCAATACAGTCAGTAATATGTCATCTACAAGGGCGCTGAAAGATGTAACGGTAAAACATGGAGGCGAATATTTCCCAAGTGCGGTGGGTGAAGTAAATGTGGTGAACAAAATGAAAACGGTGAATGCGGTGATAGGGGGTGAAGGAAATGGAGGCATTATTGTTCCCGATTTGCATTATGGGCGGGATGCATTAATCGGTATTGCCTTGTTTTTGACCCATCTTGCCAAAGAAAAGAAATCTGTCCGCCAATTGCGGAATACCTACCCAGATTATTTTATTAGCAAGAACAAGATTGAACTAGAAAAAGATGTTGATATCAACAAGATTTTTGGTGAAATCAAAAAGAAATACAAAAACAATCCCATCAATGTAGAAGACGGGTTGAAGATAGATTTTGAAAATGACTGGGTGCACCTGCGTACCAGCAATACCGAGCCCATCATCCGGATCTACAGTGAAAGCAATTTTGAAACAACGGCTGACAACATTGCCAAACGTATGATGAAAGACATCCGGGAAGTAATGTAATATTTCAATACTTAGACAGCTTCTGAGGAATTTTATAGCCATTCCATTTTGTGGAATGGCTTTTTAATTGTGGATTTTTGTCCCCCATTTTTCTTGTTCTAGCATAAGCACTTGTGGCATGAAGTTTTCATTGTGTTGGATAGTAACAACAATAAAAACTTTAGCTATGAAAAATAGCTTCATTTATTTGATGGCAATTGCCTTTTCATTAACAGTGAATAAGTTGAATGCCCAAGTGTCTTTTGCAGGTTTCGATGCCAATGTTAGCAATAACCAAGCAAGGATTACTTGGACCACTATGAATGAAACAAACGTGCAGGCCTATGAACTGCAAAAAAGCAATGATGGCTTCCAGTTTATCAAGTTAAGCAATATTCCGTCCTACAATACTTCGGCCCCTTCGGAATATTCATTTATAGATATAAATCTCTTCAACGGCAACAATTTCTACCGGATTAAATCCATTGAAAAATCAGGTGATGCCATTTATTCAGGAATCATTAGGCTATACAATGGCAGCAAGCAATCTGGTATAACCATTACGCCAACTATTGTCACTACTGGGAGCTTCAATATGCAGTTGAACAACCTGCCAAAAGGAAAATACCAAATGGCCGTATATAGTGATGCAGGGGTGCCATTATTGAGCAGGATAATCAACAATGAAGTAGAAGGAACCATATCCCAAACCATCAACCTGCCTTCGGGTACAGCAAGGGGATTGTATTTTGTAAGGTTTTATGGAACGGGTACAAATATCAACCAGAAAATCATCGTTCAATAAGAAGGTTGAATTTATGAACAGGAGCTGTCATGAAAATGGCAGCTTTTTTATTTTATACAGTTGCTCAACTGTATTTAATTATTTTTGCTACCAATCGTTAGTCCTTTAGTCAAGTATTCAAACACTTGAGCAGGTGAACAATCGAACATTCAAACACTTGAACAATCAAACTTCCTTTATACATGGATAGAATCTATTTTGACAACGCAGCCACTACTTCACTCGACCCACAAGTATTGGAAGCTATGATGCCCTATTTGACCAATCATTTTGGCAACCCCTCCAGCATTTACAGTTATGGTAGGGAAACCAGAATGGCCATTGAGAATGCCCGGAAAACCGTAGCCAAAATTTTGAATGCCCACCCTGCTGAAATATTTTTCACCAGTGGGGGCACGGAGAGCAGCAATACCGCTATCGGTGCAGCAGTTAAGGATCTAGGCTGCAAACATATCATCAGCTCAAAAATTGAACACCATGCAACCTTGCATACAGTGGAACATTTGGGTTGCGGGGGGGATGTTAAAGTAAGTTATGTAAACCTGCTGCCCAATGGGCATGTGGATATGGAAGATCTGGAAGCCTTGCTGAAGGCAAATGAAGAAAAAACCTTGGTTACCCTCATGCATGCCAACAATGAAATTGGCAATATGATCGACATTTTTGCTGTGGGCAACCTTTGCAAGAAATACAACGCCATTTTCCACAGCGATACCGTTCAAACAGTTGGTCATTTCCCATTCGATTTGAGGAACACCCCCGTACACTTCATTACGGGTGCCGGGCATAAATTCCACGGACCAAAAGGGATCGGTATCTTGTACATTAATGAAAACGTGAAGATTAAACCATTTGTTCATGGTGGCAGCCAAGAGAGGAACATGAGGGCCGGAACTGAAAACCTGTACGGTATTGTTGGCTTTGCCAAAGCATTGCAAATGGCCACGGATAACCATGAAGCCGATAGTAAGCACATCAAAGCGTTGAGGAACTATATGATGGAACAGGAGCATATCCCCGGCACTTCCTTTAATGGCGACCCATTGGGCAGAAGTTTATATACTGTCCTCAGTATCAGTTTCCCCAAAACGGAGAAAAGTGAAATGATCCTGTTCAATATGGACATCAACAATATCTGCGCAAGTGGCGGCAGTGCGTGTACCAGCGGAGCAGATGCTGGCAGCCATGTAATGCGTGCCATTAACAACAATCCCAATCAGGTAACGGTGCGTTTCAGCTTCAGTAAGAACAATACAAAAGAAGAAGTGGATATTGTGGTGGAGAAGCTGAAGGAGATGATTTAATTCCTTTGAGAGGGAAATCTATTCACGACCCCCTAACAATTCCATCCTCATTGAATAGCAAGGAACATAAAGCCATTCTTTCTTGCAGGATAAATTGTCTTTGTAGCCGGGAAGTCAATTGAATAGTTATTTTGGATGCACAATGCATTAGTTAAGCAGGAACAATAAGTGAAACTTTAGTGCCCTTGTTCTTCTCACTCACTATTTGTAAGCTTGCATTCATCATTTTAAGTAGGTCCTTGATGATGAGGTAACCCAGTCCATTACCTTTTCTTTTGTCAATATTGGTAGATGAAACAATAAACTCATCAGCCATGATATTGTGTATCTGCTCTGCCGTCATGCCAACACCTTCATCTGCAATTGTTAGGATAATACCTCCTCCCGCTGAAGTACTACAATAAACAGTGATATTCCCACCTTCGGAAAAATTGATGGCATTGGATATGATGTTGTAAACAGAGATTTTCAGTGGTTCAAAGAACTGATGGATAACAATTTCAGGTTCAACATTGTTCTTCAGGCTTATCTGTTTCTTCTTGGACAATGAACTCAGTACACCAAAAACCTGGTTCACCATCTCGGCTATATTGAAGTCCTCCTTTACCAACCTCCTATGTTCATTCTGGTACTTTATCCAGTTTAAAATATTGGTGGAAAGCAGTTGCAGTTCAGTGGAGGTATTGGTTATCTCCTCAATGGTTTCCTGTTGCAGTTCCTCCGGCATCTGCTTCCTTTTCTCCTGCAGGTTTTTTCCAGCTACACTTAGGAATTTTAATGGTGTAACAATGTCGTGGCTTATAATGGAGATAAGCCTTGTTTTGATGCTATCATTTTTCTCAAGGATTTCATTCTTCTCTTTCAGTTCCTTTGTTTTTTCATCAATCTGTTTCTCCAACCGCATTTGCTTTATCCTGAATTGTCTTGTCCTGAATTTATAAATCAAGAGAAACAGTCCAATTACAGCAGCAATCATTATCAGTATGAACCACCATTTTTTGTACCAAGGGGTGGTAATGGTAAACCTGATTTCCTTGTAGGAAAAATTATCGCTGCCAAATCCATTGAGTTTTCTAATGCTCAATATGTGGTTGCCTGATGATAGGTTACTGAACTTAATAGATGCACCATCGTCAATGTTTACTTTTTTCCAACTGTTGTTATTGTCCAGTTGGTATTCCAGGTATATATTTTCCTTGTTGCACCATCCTGTAAAACTTAGGTTGATGGCAATTTCTGTTGTTGTGTAAGCAAAGCTCAATTCCTTGAAACTACTGTCGGGTACGAGCCTGCCATCGGCCAAAATTTCATCAATGAAAATGTCTCCAGATGGCAGCACTGGTAAAATTGTTGCTGGATTTGCCTGTACCAATCCATCCATTGTTGGAAAGGAGAGCGTTTTGTTTCTTAGCTGGATTGCACAAGGCGTGCAGCCACCATTCATTTCACTGGTGTTCATGCCATCGTTCTTGCCAAAATAATGGTAGTAGACCTGGGGCGGATTTTTCTCGTAGGCAGCAATAATATCTGCAAGTTTTGCTTTGAACAGTCCCCTGTTGCTGCTCATCCAAACATAGCCATCTTCGTCCTGCATAAAGCAGTGTGTGTAAGCCAAGTAATTGTTTACATCCAATGGCATGGCCTTAAGAACACCATCTTTATAAATGTAGTAACCCTTGCCATAGGTGCCAAAGAAAAGATAGTCCCCGTACTTCCATAGAGTTCTTATGCAGTTATCTGTTGTGGTAAAAACAGTATCCAGTTTTGATGTGCGTGTGTTTACCAGAACAAGGACATTGCAAGTGGCCAATGCCAGAACATTTTGCCTCAATTGCAGCATGTCGTAAGGTGTAATAATGCCAGATGATGGCTTGAATAAATACTTCACACTATCATTATCCAAAAAACCAATACCACTTGTGTGTGCAATGAACAACCTGTTGTCGCATTTTACAAATGCTGCCGCTCCATTGTCCCATATTTTGGGGTAGGCAATGGTTTGTTTTGTTCTGTAATTGTAACTGTGCAGGCAATTGGAGTTTACGGAAAGGTCTACTTGTGAGAACCACAGAATGGAATCCTTGTCCAAATAAACATTGAAATTGAAACTGCCAGTTATGGGCAATTGATTATTGTTGTTGTTCCCCAGCACATTACCTTGGTTGGTTAGGATATTCCCATTGGAAAGTTCTATTTGCGAGTAATAGGCATTCTTCAGGCTCTTGTCTGGCACCTTTGTATTCAGTGTTTTCAATCGGTTATGCTCAACAACAAAAATGCCTTTTGAATTGGTGCCAATAAACAGCATTTGTAGTTTATCGCTATATTGAACAAAATCAATGAAAGAGTTCAGTGGAACTCCTGTACAGATAAGTCCAGCCTTGATTTCATTGTCTTTTATGAATAGCTTCCATGCATTGTTCTTGTTTATTAGGATGGGATGGTCCATTCCGTTTTGCCAATAGATCTTATTCTCTTTATCGGTGAAATCAATCCCAGGGTTCAATACCTTTTTTGCTGCTGGTTCCTCTTTCAACAGTTCTTGCAATGCAAAAATTTCATTATTGTTTGAATAGATAAAAGACTGGTCACCTATTTTAAAAACAGTTTTGATCAACAAGTTTGTTCTGAAATGGACCTTTGTTGGAACAACAGTACTGCTTGCATAGTAATAAAGGCTATCAGCTTCCTGGATGAAACAGGAAGTGTCTGTGATAGGTAGTACCCTATAATAGTGGGCCACAACATTATTGGGAGGCCCCTGGACTTTTTCCTGAAAGAACTGCTTTGATACAGTAATGGAGAAAAGCACTCGCTTTGTTTTGTCTTCAGCAGAAACCTTGATAAATGGTTGTGGATTGTTTTCTTTTATGCCAATGATATTGCTGTAACTGTCTGCTGAATAAATATTGCCGCTATTATCCTTTACAAGGAACAGCAGTCTTTCCGATTGGATAAAAGGGGTGTTTTTATTGGTATAGGTCTTGAAGTTGAGACCGTTGAACCTAACCAACCCTGCCTCTGTGGCAATCCATAAAAAACCTGTTTGTTCATCCCATTGCAAACCTTTTATCCCATTGGATGGTAACCCATTCTCCGTGTTGAATTCAAGAACAGAAAAACTATTTTCTTCCTGGCAATAAACATCGACACAAAGAAGAATTGCAATAACAAGAAAAAAAGGTTGAATACGTGCCATTGGTAAAAAAGAACAATTTACAGTTTGTTCCTAATAAGCGATTTAAATTCGATTGGAGGAAGTCTTCAGTATATAATTTTGAGCGGAACGGAACAGTACCAATAATTAATGGTTCCGCTGGCATAGTTGCTGCCTATAATGAAGAATCCAATTCCGCAATTGCACATGGAACATCCCCCAATTGATAGGTGGTAACCAGCAAATCGGATTTGGGCAGCAGCTTAATAGTTCACATTATAGAGGCTGGCCAGTTCTATCAGTTCCTTCAGGTTACTTGAATTGGTCTTTTCAAAAATCCTCGTTTTGAGTGTGGAGATGGTACTCATCTTCAAGTTTAATGTTTCACCAATTTCCTTTGTGCCAATGCCTTTCAGCACATAATGCAGGATTTCCAGTTCCCGGGGGGCCAAGCTGGTAAAAGGGTTGCCTTGATAGGGTAGCCCATTGCTTTTGGTTACCGGCATTTCATTGTGTAGGAATTTTTCAAGTAGTTGCAATATTTCTTCTTCACCAACAGACTTCGATAAATAATAGTTGATGCCATATTGCTTCACTGCTTCACCGTAAACTTCTGCAGGCTGCATGGAGAATATCAAAATGTTCAACGAAGGATATACTTTTCGGATATTGGGTATCACCTCCAAGGAGCTCCCATCAGAAAGAACAATGTCCAGTATAAGGTGCGTATATTTTTTCTTGATAAGTTCATTCATCAAGTCGCTGCAGGTGCCTACTTCCTGGATATCACTGTAGCCAAGATTCAACTGCATTTGCAGTTTCAGTCCCTTGCGTATCATGCTATGGTCATCTGCTAGCAATATTGTTGGCTGCATAAATTTGTTTCTCCTTGTATTTTCATATCAACAAGCCTAAGATACTACCTAATTAATAGTAATGCCCCAGCCATGTTATCGTTCTTGTAACTATAAAACTTAATGATGTAATAATAAGTACCAACAACAGCAGGTTTGCCATTGAAAGTACCATTCCATGGATTGTTTTTATAGTTCCTGGCCTCAAATATTTTTTGCCCCCCCCTTGTAAAAATGCTTACGCTTGCGTCAGGATAAAGCTCCAGCCCCTGTATCTCCCATTTATCATTGATGTTATCACCATTTGGTGAAAAGGCATTGGGCACCACCAACTTATTGATTACACTGATTTTCAGGCTGTCTTTATTCATGCAGAAATTGCTTCTGTCCATTGCTTGGACGGTATAAACCATTGTGCTTGGTGGAGTAGCAATGGGGTTCAATGCTGTTGATGAAGAAAGGTACAAGGAGGGTGACCAGACAAAATCATAATTGGATGCATTGGTAATTAAAGCATCAATGGTAGTGGATGAACCAGTGATAATTATTTTATCAGGCCCTGCATCAATAACGGGAGTTGGATTGATGATGAGGTTCTTTATATACGTTGGTGACGAGCAGCCATTTGCCTTAACTGCTAGGCTTGCAGTATAGTTGCCAGCATTGGCAAAAGCATAACTGATTGGAGCTGTTGCGTTTGTATTGAAACTACCAATCTGCCAGTTCCACGAAACATTGACTGGTGTTGATGAACCAATAAAAGTGATGGTCTTGTTTTCGCAAAGTGTATCACCGGCAATCGTAAATGATGCCACAGGATTCATGTTAATGATAGGGATTGTGTTGGTTACAGTATCACTTGTGCAGCCTGCGCCATAGCTAACTACATGCTTCACAACAAGATTACTTGCCACATGGATATAGGCATGCGAGGCAAGGTTAGTAGTTGATGAAGACAGCGTTTGCCCATCGCCAAAACTCCAGTACCAAATAGGAGGGTTCCCCGTACCTGAAGCAATGGACGAAATAAAGTTGTACATGCTATCAACACATGCTGTCCCGGTCAAAGTAAAAATTGCAAGAGGTTTATTGTTCACGCTAACTGTAACCCTAAAAGTATCGCTGGTGCATCCATTATTGGAAACAGTTACTAGTTTCACCACATAGTTGCCAGTTGTTGAATAAGGATGATAGAAAGCATTGTTGTTGGGAAGAACAGCCGTTTGCCCATCATCAAAATTCCAATGCCAACTAATGATGCTACCAGATGCAATGGATGAACTATCACTGAAGCGAATGGAATCACCAACACATATATTTTTAGCATAGCCAAATTTTGCCAAAGGCTTTGCATTTACTGTAACTGTTCTATAAGCTGTATCGCCCAAACAACTGCTATTGGACCTCGTTACCAATTTGATGGTGTAAGTTCCAGGCAAATGATAAGTGTGATAGAAAGGCGTATTACTTGTTCTTATCAATGTATTGCCATCACCAAAATCGTACCTCCAGCTACTGATACTGCCCGATGCAATGGATGAAGTATCTGTTATATAAACTGAATCCTTTGCACAGCTTACGGTAGCCACACCAAATTTTGAAATGGGTGATGGGTTGATATTTATTTGCTTGGTTGTATCTGCTGCACAACCATTATCAGCATATATCCTGAAACGTACATTTTGTGTTCCGGCAGTATTGAACCGCTTAACTGTATGAATGGTGCTTGCTGTAGTATTATCATCAAAGTTCCATAAGTACTGGATGATGTTAAAGCTGTTGCCAGTAAAGCTTCCTGTAAGGTACACACTATCGGTAATGCAATGGGAAGTCATAAAAGTAAAATCGGCCACGGGCCCAGGTTTCACCACCACTTTCACTGTGGCATTTTCTGATTGACTACAATTTTGAATCACGGTAGCAGTGTAAGTAACGGGAATATAATAAGTACCAGCATTGGCAAAACTGAAGTCCTGCTGCAAGCCATATACATAATAGGTTCTACCATTAATGCTTTCTGTTCTTATCAAAATTGGGTTGGTAACAATGGAATCGGCATTGGGTGAAATGCCTGCTACTTGGCTCAGTTTCCAAGTAATGCTGTTGGCAGGATAACCAAGTTTCACAAATATCTTGAAAGGTGTTTTTGGGCAACTGAAAGTATCTTCAGTATTTGTTATGTTGAACGTGTTTTGGATGGCACTATAGTTATTGAGGTTGTTGATTAAAGTGCCTACGTTATAACCATAGCTTTCATAATTGCCCAATCCATAAACAGTGGAGGTAAATGTGGAATCACAGGTAATGGTATGCTGCGCAGCAGGGCCAATAAACCTTGCTACTGCCACTGAATAATAAGGATTGTTGGGATGTGTTACAATCTGGCTTGCAGGAATGCTTGCACCATCAACTAATAAGGAACCGATAGCTGATGTTGGTAAGTGGATATTGGCGTACAAGTAATCAATACTCGATTTCCTGCTTGCATAAAACAATACAGATTTTTGCCCCTGTTCAATAGGGCTTATGTAAAACATTTCCGGGTCACCATAAGATGGTGGTGAGGGTGTCGTTGTTGGAAAGTTCCAACACTGGTTTTTGTTGGGTGTGTACTGTGCCACAAGAATTGGCTTGTCAGATGTGATGTAGTCGCCACCTGTTGAATCCATGTATTCGTAGTAAAAATTCTTGAGTAGACCAGTCATTACAATGCCATTCTTTTTTACAATAGCAGTTGGGTCCTGCAAACAAACCCTGTAATAGTTCCTGAATGTTTCGTTGATATTGGTATTGGTATTATTGATGGTGTGATAAGTTAAGTAACGCGTTCCCCATGCCTGTGAAGGGAATACTTGTTGATGCACAAATTCTCCGCCGTCACCTCTGCAAAGCCTTATGCCACCTGAGCCAGAGAACACAGCCACAGGATGGCAGTTGCCATCTGCCCCAGGTTTTGAAATGATTTTGCTGCCCGTCATGTCCTTGCTTGCAAAAGCTGGATTGCCATTAAAAATGGCCTTGCCAAATACATGATAGGATTCACCCTTGTTAAGTGTTACAGTATAACTCTGCCCAGGCAGCCAACCATTTTTGGTCGTGTCAGAAGGCGTTATCTCAATGCTTGTATTGTCTTCTGAAGCAACTGCATAAAACCAGGAATACCAATCATCGGGGCTGCTTTGTGAAGTAGTTTGATAGTAATTGATGGAGTAATAGGAATAGCCATAGGTTTCAACAGGCATCAACATGGTGGCGCCAGAGACCTGTGTGGAGTACACGTGGGCATACACTGCTACAGGAACGTTACTTGATATGTGGATGTTCCTGTTCTGCAAGCCATCGGTTAATGTTCTTGCATCATTGGCACCGGACTTTGGAATAAGAATGGATGCGTCTGCAGTGTTTGCTGGAATGTTTAATGTTTGGGAATAGCCAGTATTGGTAATGGACACGGTAACGGTTGCAGCCTGTTCTGTACTTATGTAAATGGCCAGTTCCTGAAAGTTGACAGGCGACTCATTGAAGAAGCTGTAATCAAACCCATAAGCCAGCCAGAATTCCTTGCCCCTGTTCGATTTGTCCTGTGCATAGGAGCTATTGCTTACTGCAATAGCAAGAATAAATAGGAACAGTATTTTAAATCGAGTATTCATATTTCAGGATACAATATTCAATCTTCCATATTCCTTGGCTTGTAGAATTAGTTCTACAAGCACCGCTTGAATGATGTATTAATCTTGCTCCATCAATTATTCCAAAACCAAAACGTTTTCATTTATGAACAAGCTTCGCTCAATGAGAATGCATTATTGCTTACTGCTGCTAATGCTGTCTCTGGTCTCTATTTCTTCCATGTCACAAAGTGACTACCGAACAGATAAATGGAGGTTCAGCGATCCCAAGCAATTTGGATTTACCGTGCAGGATGTTCAATTTTATGACAACAATTTTGGTATTGCAGTAGGGGCCAATGGTGGTATTGCCAGAACAACTGATGGCGGTGCCAAATGGACTTACGGCCCTTTTACTTTTACATCACCTGCTGGTTTGGTAACAAGTGGCTCATTTAATGACGTGCATATTGCTTCAGCAAACGTTGCTTATGCAGTAGGTTCCAATGGCATGATGGCAAAAACCACCAATGCTGGTCAGAACTGGACCTTTTTGAATACGCCCTTGTATGCAAATTCAAAAAGCATCAACACCTGCTGGTTCCTGAACAAGGATACTGGTTATATTGGAGGTCAATGGAACACACTGGATTCCATACCTAAAGTATATTTCACCAAAAACGGTGGCAGCACTTGGGATTCATTGGCTGCACCAGTTTCCAATGGAACCTCTAAAGTTGGCTATATAAATAATCCAAACTATCCTCCTATTGATTTGGCAATCGACGCAAAAGCAAAAGAAATTCAGAGAATACAGTTCTCTAATACAGGTGTTGGCTATATATGCGGTGGTGGTTTCAGTCATTTTCCAAGTTTGAATATCCCCTCTAACGCTTCTACTACAAACTGTGTTGGCACTGGTACTGCTTTTACAACTACTTCTCATAATGCCAGCCTGTTATGGAAATTTGAAAATGGGGTACTTACAGATTACTCTATCAGTAAAGAAAGATTGGGATATACTGGTTTTCCTGCGGCTGCTCCCTTTAATTGTTCTCAAAAATATGGCAACGTTACCCAGACTGTTCAGCAGTTCCGTGCCCTGAATATCATTAACGACTCATTAATTGTAATGATGTCATTTAATAACAATGTAGTTGTAAGGATCCGTACAGGTAAAAATGACAGCACGCAGAATATTAACAGACCTACCGTGTACGAAAAAGGGAAGTATGAAATATTGAATACAGGCTTTAGTGGTACCCCATTTGGTTATCCTTCAGTACCTCTTGTACAGGTATTGGCAGCATCCAATCCATACCATTTGAAGAGGGCAAGCAATGGTAAGCTATATACTGCTGCAGGAGCTGGGGCATTATGGACCTCTGTTGATACAGGAAGGAACTGGGTACGTGAAAACAGCTTGCCACAAGGCAGAAGCTATAGTGCCTTTTCAACATGGGCATTAGATTTTTTACCCAATGGAAAACTGGTTACCATGGGAACTGGAGGTGTAGTAGCAGACTCCATTCCAGGAGGTTCCTTAAACAGTACCTATGTATGGGTAGGGAGCACTGGCAACAAAGTTGATTTTGTTGATTGTGGCAATGGTATGGTTGTCGGAGGTGGGCAAATTGCTGTAACAATTGATGGGGGCAATAACTGGATTAATAAGGACAGGGCAGATTTTATAAGTTCTTTCTACAGCATTAATGGCTTCCATTATACAAAGTTGAATAAAGCCTATTTTGCTGTGACCAATGGTACGCTTTACCGTTCCGTAGACCAGGCAACAACATTGGACCCCATCTATTCCGACTTCAATTATCAAATGAATGATATTGTAGGCATTGGCAATGATACCGTGTATGCAGTGGGTTATGCATCTGTTCTACCAACAGCCAGTAGGAAATCTTCCTTTTTCCGTTCAGTGAACAATGGAGTTACCTGGCAAGCAATTGATATTGCTGTAACCACTACCACACCTGCATTTACAGCACCTGCCATTAACAAGATGGCTTTCCCCAGCCGTAATATTGGTTATGTTTCAGGCACAAGGAATGCAGTGTACAAAACAATTGATGGTGGGCTTACATGGACCAATATCAGTCCTTTTCCAGCATTGAACTATGGTCCTCCTGGTTTTACTAGCACCACAGTTAGCTATACTGGTATTTGTGCATTGGATGACAACACAGTATTTGTTGCAGGTAATATGTTTACCAGTGCTGCTGTTAAAAGGGTGTACAAAACGATAGATGGTGGGGCCACTTGGACAGATATAACTGGTAATATCCCAGCATTTGGTCAAGGGAATATGACCAATATTTTATTCTCCGATGCCAACAATGGTTATGTGGTTGGTGGCAATGTGATGTATATAACCAATGATGGTGGCGCCACTTGGCGGATGGAAGTTGCACCCCATGGCAATATCCACAATGCACTTGGTTTTGCTCCACGCGCTGTACCTGCAGCCATTCCTTTTGCCAATAGGAAATTGTTTATAGGAACGTTGAGTATTACGGGTGGTGTTAGTTCCATTATGGAGTTTGGGGATACCTTGAATGTTAGGGTGAATGCAGCACCAACAGTTGTAGGTACCACTTGCACCAATTTAACTGCTGGTAGCATTACGCTAAATACCACAGGCGGGTTGGCCCCTTATACTTACAGTATCAATGGTGGTCCATTCCAGTCGTCCAATACATTTACTGGTTTAACACAAGGTGTAAAAACGGTAACCATTAAAGATGCTTTCTGTGGCACGTTGACCAAAACCATCAATGTAGGCTTTACTGATAACTTAACACTAACTACTACACCTGCCGTTGATACTACAGTTTGTGCTGGTGCACCGGTACCTTTAGTAGCAACGAGTGCAGCATCTGCCACCTATACATGGGCCCCTCCATCCGGATTAAGCAGCACATCCATAAGCAACCCAACAGCAACAGCAAATAGCAATACTTCTTACACAGTTACAGCTTCATTGAATGGTTGTGTAAGAACAAAGACAATCCCAATTAATATCAAGGCAAACCCAATCATCAGTGCTGGTCCAGATAAAACAATTGTGCAGGGAGATGCAGTTACATTGAACGGTTCCGGTGGTGCAGGTACCATTACCTGGACACCTTTCGGCAACTTAGTTGGTGCAAATACATACACACCATTGGCCACACCCAATACAAGCACCACTTACACATTGAAAGTGGTTGACAATAACAGTTGCACCTCCACAGATGATGTATCCATAACCGTTATCCCTTATTGTATTAAACCAATGGCCGCATTCACGCCAAACAATGATGGCATCAACGATAAGTGGCTTGCCACTAGCGCCGGTGCATGTACCCTTAAAGTAGCAGCCGTAGTGTACAACAGGTATGGCAATACCGTGTACAAAAACGACAACTATCAAAACGATTGGGATGGTACCTATAAAAATGAACCTTTGCCCGATGGTACCTACTATTATGCCTTGACCTATGAGTTGATCAATGGGAAAACATTGGTAATGAAAGGCAGCCTAACAATATTGAGGTAATCAAAAAAACAATACTAAAATGAAACGCATAACAATCATCATACTGTTTTTCGCTGCCACTGGTAAACTATCGGCACAGCAATTGCAAACCTCCGCATTCTATGAACTACAGGGGGTAATACATAACCCATCACTTGCAGGTGTGGGCGAACACGATTTTATAGGCGCCAATTACAGGACACAATGGAGCAGTTTGGACGATGCCCCCAAAACGGTAACCGTATTTGGTTCATTCAATTTGCCAAAGCATAAAATGGGTATCAGCGGCAATGTTTTTAATGATAAAACAGGCCCCACTTCCAGGACCGGCATCTCATTGTCTGTTGCCAAGCACATCCTGTTCAAGGACAATTCCACCCTCTCTTTGGGAATTGAAAACAGGTTCCAGCAGTTCTCCATCAACACTGCAAAACTTGCTGAAACATTGGGTAACGACCCAGCTATAGGCAACAAGAACAACAGTTTCAAGTACGATGCAGGCTTTGGTATATCCTATACCAACGATAGGCTACAATTAGGTGCCTCTGTAGCACAACTCTTGCAAACAAAACAGAACAACTATACAGGAAGCCTCGTAAGGAACCAGGAAGCCCGGTTGTACAGGCATTATTACATGCATGGTTCTTACAAGATGAATCTGGACGAAACCAGTACAGTTACACCAAGCTTCTTGATTATCTACCTGCCCAATGCAACAACCGAATACAACTTTGCAGCAAAATACAGGCTGGAAAATGTGTTCTCGGCATCAGTAGGCATCAGTGCCACAGGCAATGCCAATGTGGGTGCTGGCCTCAACCTCACAAAGAACATTGTAATGGACTACGCCTTTAACATCTACAACAACCCAAGTGATATCTCAAATTCCTATACCAATGCACACGAGTTTATGTTGAGGTACTTTTTCAGAAACTAATTCTACTCCTATGAATGTTGATTAGTTAAAAGGGTCCTTGTACAAGGACCCTTTTTATATGGCTGCCTATTTTCGCTTTGTCAAAAGATAAGCTACTGAGTATGAAGAAGGAAGATAAAAGATTTTGCTTCTTTGACTAATTCATTATTTTCATGTTGCTGAACCTGAACATCTTTATATCAATGCTTGCTTCATTTATGTAAGGGATACAATAAGTATTCCCATTATACAAAATGAAGCCATATGGATTTTAACAGGAACAAGGGTGCCCATCTACCACTAGCTGAACCTTCTCATGAAGATGCAGGCTCATTCCAATTAATATTCAACCAGTACAGTAACAAGGTCTATAGATTGGCACTCCTGTACTTGAAGGCATCGGATGCTGCTGAGGAAATTCTCCAGGAAGTGTTTTTGAAACTTTGGTCCAATAGGGAAAAAATAGAGGGGCTCAATTCCCCTGAAGCCTGGCTTCGCACGGTTACCAAACATGCCATACTCAATCACCTGAAGAAACGTGCAAACGAAACCATTGCCATTAAGAAATTCACAAAGGATTTGCTGCGAACAGCAAACGATACGGATTACAAAATCAGGGGTGCCCAATACTTGGAGCTGGTACAGCAGGCCATACAGGAACTTTCTGTGCAGCAGAAAACGGTATATATTTTAGCAAGGGAGCATGAATTGTCCTATGAACAAATTGGTGCACTGCTATCATTGTCCCCACTAACGGTAAAGACCCACATGTCAAGGGCCTTAAGTTCTATACGCCAATTCTTCAAGCATAAGGATATGGCTGCACAATGATCATTCTCATTAAAACCAATTGTTTCAAATCCTATATAAAAGACATTCAAGCCACATCGAAAATCGGTCCCGCTATAAACAATACAGCCTATCTGTCCATCATCTGCGAAACGGATTTCTAGAGCACCTCAGCCGCTTCGGTTCCGCCTTGGCGGGATTGAAAAAATGCAGGACATATTTTTTCAAAGGAGTGGATGCAGTGCTGGAAGATGCACTCCACTCGCCCATGTACGTAAGCACTCCAAAAAGTCCAATCATCCAACAATAAAACACAGCGGGCTGCACTTAGGGCGGCGCTGGCAAGGCAAAACGGGCGGAGCCGTCGTGTTTGCCTAGACTTTTTTTGCCTTACTTTCTTGTGGCGATGACAAAAAAGTAAGAAGCCTATCAAGAATGCGCCAGCCGGTTGCCCGAAGCATAATTTCAAAAGGATTGCGCCTTCTTCCATCCTCCACAAAGAATCTGTCTTGCTAACCTGTCGGAGGCAGCCTATGCAAAACAGTTAGAAAAAAGAATGCCTCTATGTACTCCGTGAACCCTCCCCAATTGTCTTCTTGATGTGGTTGATTATAACCTTCCTTGCAAGCTTACCTATGAAGCGTTTTATTCACCACTAACAATTGCAACAAATGAAAAAAAACACAAGGCAGTTACTACTTCCTGCGCTGAAGTATGGAATCCTATGCATGCTCCTCTTCATCCTTTCCTGTTCCAAACAAATCAAAGATGACACCAAGCCTCCAACTCAAGTAGCGAATGGGCAAATGACATCAGACCAAGTGGTAACCATCACCATTTCCAATCCGGGTTTTGAAAGCGATAAAACAGACTGGGGCGACCCGAACCTGTTTGCTATTTCAACAAGCGACAAGCATTCAGGTACAAAATCTGCCAAGCTTGGCTCAACTGGCGATAAGATTGAACAGACCGTTACCGTCAATGCCAATACGGATTACGTATTGAAAGCATGGTTGTACCAAAAAGGAACATTGGGCGCAAAAGCTGGTTCAACAGTCTTGGGAAGTGTAAGTGCCAACCCAACCACTGGCTTTGTGCAGCAAACCGTCAACTTCAATTCAGGAACCGCTACATCCATCACCATTTACGGTGCCTACAACGGCGGCACTGGAAGGTTCGATGATTTTACATTGGAAGAAGCGGGAGCTGGTGCAACGCCACCAGCAGCACCATCAAGCTTGGGTGCAACAGCCAGCGGCCTGTCCATCAACCTTACATGGACAGACAATAGCACCGATGAAACAGGCTTCAAACTGGAACGGAAAACCGGTTCAGGCGGTACCTATGCTGAAATTGCCTCATCCATTGCCGCCAATGCCACCACCTATGCTGATAATGGACTCACCGCAGCCACCACTTATTTTTATCGCCTGCGTTCCTACAATGCTGCTGGTAACAGCAGCTATACAGCAGAGGTTTCTGCCACTACGGTAAGTGTGCCCGCAGCACCATCCACCTTAACAGCTACAGCAAGTGGAACAACCATCAATTTAACTTGGGCCGATAACAGCAGCAACGAAACAGGCTTCAAAATTGAACGCAAAACTGGCTCAGGTGGCACCTATGCCGAAATTGTAAGCAACCAGGCCGCCAATACCACCACCTACAGCAATACCGGCCTCACAGCAGGTACCACCTACTTCTATAGGATACGTTCCTACAATGCGGCAGGAAACAGTGCTTACAGTGCCGAAGCATCTGCTACCACAGTAACACCTAGCTACCCTGCAGATATCCTGAACCTGACTAACTGGAAAGTCACCATCCCAATCGATGCCAATGGAACCCAGACAGGCAATGCCATTGAAGTAACGCAACCTGCACTGGCCACCTATTCCATTGACCCGTATTTCAAGAACAACGCAACAAATACCGGGGTAATCTTTCAATCGAATACAGGAGGTTCCACCACAAGCGGCTCCGGTTACCCTAGGAGTGAACTGAGGGAAATGACCAACAACGGTGCATCCCTCGCTGCATGGTCTGTAAGCTCAGGAACACATACCATGGAAATAGACCAGGCCATCACACACCTGCCTGTGGTGAAGCCCCATATTGTAGCCGGCCAGATACATGGCGACGGCAGCAATAGTGGTCCCGATGGGAATGATGATGTCATAGTATTGCGCTT
>JAHEZD010000070.1:21429-33118 GCA_023251255.1 Chitinophagaceae bacterium | reverse complement strand
TTTGCGGTTGATAAAATAAAAAAAGCGGGCAACAACAAAGTAATGCTTACCGAACGCGGCACCACGTTCGGCTACCAGGACCTGGTGGTGGATTACAGGAACATTCCCTGGATGAAGGCACATGGCACACCCGTAATCATGGACGTAACACATAGCCTGCAGCAGCCCAATCAAACTTCCGGCGTTACCGGCGGCAACCCGCAATTAATTGAAACCATTGCAAAAGCCGCCATTGCCACGGGTGCAGATGGATTGTTCATTGAAACACATCCAAATCCTGCTGTGGCATTAAGCGACGGTGCCAATATGCTGAAGCTTGATCTACTGGAAAATTTATTGGAAAAGCTGGTGAAATTGCGAAGGGCAGTGCTATAAAAAACAAACCCCTGTGGTGAGCAAGGGCTTTTCATAAGTTAACAACGGCTGTTGTTGATTAGCGATGCAAAGATGGATGCATAATATTAACATTGTAAGCCGCAAAGAGTAGTGGGTAAACCCAAACGGACTAAACTTGAATGTCCAAATTCCCTGCGGATACTTATTGAATCCATTCCAAAACGGCCATAACGGCCCCATTTTTTAGTAAACCGTTCATTATATTTGGTAATGAGATGCACAAAACTCTTGCTTGCCCTGCTAATGGCATTATCTGCACATGCACAAAAAGGGAGTACTAGGCGCCCATCCTCGAACGATAGGAACTTCCTGGACAGCCTGCTGAAAACCGATGCACAGATTAAGCCACTGCTCCAGCAGAAAAAGGAACTGAACATCCAGATTATCTACACCAAAATTGATCGGGACGAAAAGAACCTGCCGCATTTTACGGATTACACCTACCAGTTGAACAGCAATAGGTACTTCTACCCTGCCAGCACGGTAAAAATGCCCATCGCCTTCCTTGCACTCGAAAAGCTGAACGAAATGAAACACAAGGGGGTGAACAAGTACAGCACCATGATCACGGACAGCAGTTCGGAAAAACAGAGCGTTGTTTACACGCATCCCATGGCAGAAAACAGTGTGCCCAGCATTGCCCATTATATCAAGCAGATTTTTCTGGTGAGCGACAATGATGCGTTCAACCGTTTGTACGAATTCCTGGGCCAGCAATATATACAGAAGCAACTGAAGAAAAAGGGATACCCTGATGCCATCATACGCCATAGGTTACAGGTGACGCTGACACCAGAGCAGAACAAATTGACCAATCCCGTTTCATTTTATGATACCAGCGGGAAATTGCTGTTTGAACAGCCACTAACCTACAGCGAGGCCCGGTTTGAGCCGTTGGACATAAAATTGGGGAAAGGCTATTACAGGGGCAGCGAACTGGTGAACGAGCCCTTTGATTTTTCCCTCAAGAACAGGGTCTACTTGGATGACCAGCACAATATTTTACGCAGCGTGCTTTTTCCTGAAGCAACCAAAGCAAGGCACCGCTTCAACCTTACAAAAGACGACAACGATTTCCTGCTACACTGGATGAGTGCCTTTCCAAGGGAAAGCAAGTACCCATATTACGACAGCTCAACCTATTGGGATGCCTATGGCAAGTTCATCCTTTTCGGTTCGGAGAAAAAGGAAGTACCGAATTATATCCGCATTTTCAATAAGCCCGGGGATGCTTATGGCTTTTTAACTGATATTGCTTATGTGGTTGATTTCAGGAACAATATTGAGTTCATGTTAAGTGCCACCATTTCCTGCAACTCCGATGGCATTTACAATGATGACAAATATGATTATGAAACCATTGGCTTTCCGTTCATGAAAAATCTGGGGCAGCTCATTTACCATTATGAACTGCAGCGGGAACGCAAACAGAAACCCGATTTAACAAAATTCAATATCAACTATCTGCAACAATAACAAAATACTTAGCGTTATTTACAGCGAATTCGTAATCAGTTTCAACAGTTGGGATTGTTAGCCTGAGCCTGCCTTTGCCGGTAGGCAGGCTTGTCGAAGGCGAATTAGATAGAAATCCTAAGTCGGTTTCAATGAACTTGCCTGATGAAAGGCCAGCTCATGCTGACAATTTGCAAGCTGATCATTACCTTAAGAACCATAAATCAAGCAATGAAGAAAATCCTGTTCACCATACTTCCCATTACAGCGGTACTATTGTTTTCCTGCACAAAAGAAACCAGGCCAGGGCCACAGGCGCAGGTAAAGTTTATCAATGCATCAGTGAACACGGCTTCTGCGGAAGTAACTTTTGATGGTGCACTGCTGGTAGCAGCTACAGGGTTCCCCACTGCCAGTAACTATGCTTTTGTGAATGTGGGCACGCCAACAATAAAGATCCAGGCCACGGCCACTACCGGCACAACGGTGCTTATCACCAATACCACTGGCATCAGTTCCTTCCAGAGCAATATCAATTACACCATTATCGCCACTGATTCCGTTAGTAAACTCAAAGTATCCGTGGTAACGGATGACCTGATTACGCCAGCCGCTGGCAAGTCAAGTATCCGGTTCTTCCATTTGGCGGGCAATGCCCCTTACCTCAGTGTGGATACAGCCACCACTACTGCTGGTGCCACACTTTTCAGCAGCAGGATATTCAATGACCAGTCCACCAATAGCAGTGCAAGCAGTTTCATTTCCGTGAATGCAGGCACTTATACTTTTACGGCCAGGAATGCGGTGACCAATGCAGTCGTGTTCACTAAATCAATAGTATTGGCCAGCGGCAGGATCTATACCATTGCCGCAACAGGTGCCGTAGATGGAGCCGCAGGCACACCGGCAGCTTTGGATTTCACAGTACTAACTAATAATTGACCCAATTGGTTGCCCTATAGGATGTATGGACAATTTCCGTTCATTTTTCAGTCCCAACAAATCTGTCATTCATTTAGTGTCAATTTAATTTGACACGTCCCTGCATTGTTCAAGCAGCTACACTGCCTTGCATCAATGGCATTTTCAACCTACACAGTTTCTACGCACTAAACATTTCCCACTCACAACTCACCATTCACCTCTCGCCATCCCCCATTTAACCATTTTCTTCTATCTTCGGCGCCGCCTGCCAATTGTTTAAACCCATATTTATTTAAAAGATGCAACTATCTTCTCTCCTTCAACGTTTCAGCGAACCCGAAACATTGAAGATGGCAAAACTTGGCCGTGAACTGCGTGCCAAAGGAATCGACGTAATTGACCTCAGCCTTGGCGAACCGGATTTCGATACGCCACAGCACATTAAGGATGCAGCTATCAAGGCCATCAACGACAACTGGAGCCACTACACACCAGTAGCAGGGTTCCTTGACCTCCGTGAAGCGGTATGTACCAAGTTGAAGCGTGACAACAACCTTGACTATAAACCAGAAAACATCATCACATCCACAGGTGCCAAGCAAAGTTTGGCGAATGTTATTTTGGCGTTGGCAGAAGAAGGTGATGAAGTAATCATCCCAACACCTTATTGGGTTACTTACTCCGAACTGGTAAAAATTGCCAGGGCAAAAGTGGTGGAAATCAGGACTTCCGTGGAGAACGGTTTCAAAGCAACGCCTGCAGAGGTGGAAGCAGCTATTACGCCCAACACAAAAGTGTTCATGTTTTCCTCACCCTGCAACCCAAGTGGTGCAGTGTACAGTAAGGAAGAACTGGAAGGCCTAGCCAATGTGTTCAGGAAATACCCACAAGTAACCATTCTTGCCGATGAAATTTATGAATACATCAACTTCGTGGGCAAGCATGAAAGCATTGCACAGTTTGAAGACCTGAAAGACCGCGTGGTGATCGTAAATGGTTTGAGCAAAGGCTTTGCCATGACCGGCTGGCGTTTGGGTTACATTGCAGCCAATGTGGAAATAGCCAAAGCCTGTGAGAAATTGCAGGGGCAGTTTACCAGTGCCACCTGCTCCATTACGCAGAAAGCCGCAGTAGTAGCACTGACCGGTGACCTGAAACCTTCACAGGAAATGACCGAAGAGTTTACCCGCCGCCGTACCAAGACACTGGAACTGGTAAACGGCATTCCCGGCTTCAAGTGCTTTGAGCCGCAGGGTGCCTTCTATGTGTTTCCCGATGTAAGCTATTACTATGGTAAAAGCGATGGTGACAATGTAATCACCGGTGCTGCTGAGTTCAGCATGTACCTGTTGAACACGGCCCACGTTTCCAGTGTGATGGGCGATGCATTTGGCGAACCCAATTGTGTGCGTTTCTCCTTTGCCAATAGCATGACCAACATTGAAAAAGCCTGGGCAAGAATCAAGGAAGCACTGGCGAAATTGCAATAGGAACCCCTATCCCCTGAAGGGGGAAATGGAGGAGATGATGTAGAAGATAAATAAGTGGTCCACTCAAAAGAGTGGGCCATTTTTACTTTATACTGCCATAAGCGATGAACTGGGCACCGTAAAAAAATGACGCTAAAAAAATGTGACAAAAAAAATGAGACAATTTAAAATGTCTCAAAAAGATTGTCACAACAATGTGACAAAAAAAATGTGACAATTTAAAATGTCTCAAAAAATTTGTCTCATTTTTTTTCTGAAAGTTTTTTATGCTTTGCTGGACAAACAAGTAAACTTACTGCATGCCTGCAACAGCTATTGGCCACTCGAACAATGGTGGAGGGTTCTTGGACAAATCTGTGCAAAGCCTTCCCCTTTTAGGGGCCAGGGGTTAGCTTTGCACCAATGAACGAAGAAGAAACCATTTCACAAGAAAACCTTCCCACCGAAAGCAAGGCATCACTGGCTGAAAAGCTCATCATGTTTGAAAACCGCTTGGTCAAAGTGTACAAGCACAAGGGCAAACTGGCCAGGCGGCAGCATATCCAGTGCTTCCGTGTGTACGATAACGACCTCAACGAGTTTCCCTTCTGCATAGAGCTGTACGAAGACAAGGTTTACCTGGCAGAATACCTGAAGCGGCATGCCCTGACGGATGAGGAGCACGAAGCATGGCTGGAAACCTGCATTGCCGTTATCTGCAAGGTGCTGGAGGTAAAGGACGAAAACGTGTTCATCAAGCAGCGCAAAAGAAAGAGCAACAGGCAGGACCAATATGAGAAAACGGGCACGCAACAGGAATACTTCACCGTGCAGGAAAACGGCCTCAAATTTCTGGTGAACCTGACGGACTATCTGGATACGGGCCTGTTCCTGGACCACCGCATTACCCGCAAGATGGTGATGGACCAATGTGCTGGCAAGCGTGTGCTGAACCTCTTTGCCTATACAGGCTCCTTCTCCGTATATGCAGCCGCAGGAAAGGCCGCCAGCGTTACCACGGTGGACCTGAGCAAGACCTACCTGCAATGGGCCGAGGACAATTTTGCCATTAACCAGTTCAGCAATCAGGACAATTACCATTTCATCCATGCAGATGTGAAGCAGTATTTGAAAACACTGGAGCCCAATAGTTTTGACCTGGTCATCATGGACCCGCCCACTTTCAGCAACAGCAAAAGGATGAAGGATTTTTTGGACATCCAGCGTGACCATGCGGAACTGCTGAACGATGTACTGGCTGCTACCACTGCAGGTGGCACCATTTACTTCAGCACCAATTTCACGAGGTTCAAAATAGAAACGGAGAAAATAAATGCTACATCTGTAAAAGATATTACCAAAGCTACTACACCTTTTGATTTTGAAGGGAAGTTGAAGCGGTGGTGCTACTTCATGACCAAATAACACCATCCTAATGCATAATCTCGGCTACCAATTTTTGGGAAGCTATTTTCACAAATTTTTCGACGTCGGATTGAGGTATCAACCTTACACCGGAATAAGAAACATTACCTTGGTATGTATAGGGCTCCGTGCAGCTTTTGTCGGAAGCATTTACACCTATACTGTACCTACAGCCATAAACCGTTTCACAGGGAGTATAATTGTAGGTAAATGAGCCAATGAAATCATTCTCCTTCACTTTAATTACCCTGAATTCCAGTTTCAATCCATAAAGGCTGAAATAGTTTGAACAACCAACTGTCTTTTCTATATCCGCATTCTTTTTCCCTTTTGTATTGTAAGCAAAACTGTTCATTGGGTATTTTACAAATTGGATACTGCTCAATTCAAGAATGAGGTCCGTTTCTGTCAGTTCCTTTATTTTGGAATAATCGTTTACGCTCTTATCCCCAAGAACCTTATCAAACAAAGCCCTGTCCCTGACCGTAAAACCACCTTTCAATAGTTCCTTCTCAATAACATTGTACACGTTTATGTCATTCAGGTTGTTGGTGCCATCCTGGTTCTTGTTTGTTTTTACATTTTTATCCTCATCCAGCACATCCCTACTTGCATGGGGTACCCTGAGAACAATGGTTGGATTTTTTGCTTCCTTCAAAAACTTTAATTTGTCGGCATTCTTAACCACTTCGTCCTTTTCCGGGGCATATTTAAATATCCCATCATATTTTTCTGCAACAGGGGCATGGGTAGCACTGGCTATTGCAATAACAAGAAAAAAAATAAATACAGTGGCAGGAACTAGCAGGTGTTTAATTTTTCTCATGGCAATTACGTTTAAGATTGAAAATGGCGGGAATGAAAAAAAGTATTATGGCCGTATAGATTGCAATATCATACCAATCGAAAAATCCGTAAACAATGCCAAACTGCTGAAGTAACTCTGTTAGTATAGGTAATGCTAAAGTAGCTATTTTGCCATAGAAACCAAAATAATTTAACTCCGAAAAGACCAGTACAGTTAGGCATAGCGAAATGCACCAAGCCATATCTGAAAAGTAACCAGTAAAGAAAAGGCGAACGGGTCTGCTTGGAATTGGGAAACTTTTGAATGGGTGCACCCCAATTAATTTGAATAAAACAATATCGTTCTGAAAAAAAACATAATTCAGGAACCCCAAAAACAGGATTATCAGGGCCAATAGCAATAATATTTTATGTCTTGATGACAACTGCATTATTACGATCAATGGGACTAGGTCTTCCCATTATTTTTCAAACCCATAATCCCGCTCCACCAAACAGATCCTTGTCCTGTACGCACTGTACCATTTCTCCCTGCCGAATTTCTGTGCCATTAAATGTTCCGATACCTGCTTCCAGTTTTTGATGGCTGCCAAGCTTTCCCAATAGCTAACGGTTATACCCACTTCGCTCCTGGCACTTTCAACGCCCAGGAAACCGGGCTGCTGTGCGGCAAGTTCCACCATTTGCTGGGCCATTTCCCCATAGCCTTCATCAATGGCCGTTCTTGTGGACGTGAAGATGACTGCGTAATACGGGGGCTGTGGGGTTTGTGCAATCATGTGTCGAATGGTGAAAAGTGAGTGGTAAATAGTGAATGATGAAAATAATAACTGATGTTACGCAAAGATTGTAAGAATAATGTCAGCCTGAGGCCCTCGAAGGCGATCTGGTTTCCAAATAGGTTTCGACAGGCTCAATCTGACATCAGTATTTGACATTTTGCGTAACATCAGTAATAAATCATTTTTTAATCAGCTTTCGATAGTGCCAAAAAATGTTCATGCAGTTTCAGCACTTGCGGTATCACCAATTGCTGTTCATCGTTCACAATTATAAAATCACAGAGCTTCATTTTCATTTCCTCGTTGATCTGCTTGCCCATCCGGTTCAGTACATCCTGCCTGCTCACACCATCCCTGTCCATTACCCGTTTGATACGGATAGCTTGCGGTGCATATACACCAATGATATAATCAAGGTTCAATCCGGAACCTGCTTCAAACATCAATGCAGCTTCCTTGATTATATAGGGCGTCGTTTGCTTGGTAGCCCATTGCAGCCCTGCGGCTATGGATGCAGGATGTACCAAGCTGTTCAGTATTTCCAAACGGTGGGCATCATTGAACACAATGCCTGCCAAATATTTTCTATTGAGCTTCCCATCTGCATACACTTCCTGTCCAAATTCTTCTTGCAGGGCCAGTTTCAGGTCTTCGTCCCGCTCCATGATTTCCTTGGCAGCACTGTCAGCATCAAAAACAGGTATGCCCAATACCTTGAAGATATTGCTCACTGTGCTTTTGCCCGAACCTATGCCGCCTGTGATGCCAACCTTGATCATGCGGGAAAGATAAAACTAATTGGCAATTTGCCAGTTCGTCATTGTTCATTTCTATACAAAGTCTCCTGACTTCGAAGAGTACGTATTTACAACCTTTGCTTGATGATGGGCATGATTTCCGACTTCCAAGTATTGAAGTTGTTGTTGAGTATCTGTTTCCTTGCTTCGCCCACCAACCACAAATAAAATGTCAGGTTCTGTAGGCTGGCCAATTGCAGCCCCAAAATTTCATTGGCCACAAAGAGGTGGCGCATATAGGCCTTGCTGTAATAATTGCTGATCTGGGAGGGCATGCCAGCATCAATGGGCGAAAAATCGGTTGCCCACTTTTTGTTCTTGATATTGATAACGCCCTGCGTGGTAAACAGCATGCCGTTTCTTCCATTGCGGGTGGGCATCACGCAATCAAACATATCAATGCCTATCGAAATTCCCTCCAGGATATCCCAAGGTGTGCCCACGCCCATTAAGTAGCGGGGCTTGTCCATGGGCAAGTGTTCGCAGCAGAGCGCCGCAAACTCGTACATCATTTCAATAGGCTCACCCACGCTCAATCCACCAATGGCATTGCCTGCGGCCCCAACGGAGCTGATGAACTCGCAGGAAGCCGTCCGCAGGTCCTTGTAGGTGCTGCCCTGCACAATGGGGAACAGGTTCTGTGCATAGCCATATTTATCGGGTGTTTCTGCCAGTCGGCTGATGCAGCGCTGCAACCAGCGGTGTGTCAGTTCCATGCTTTTCTTGGCATAGATATAATCGCTTGGATAGGGCGGGCATTCATCAAAGGCCATGATAATGTCTGCACCAATGCTGCGCTGGATGTCCATCACTTTTTCCGGTGTGAACAGGTGCTTGCTCCCATCTATATGGCTCTGGAACATCACACCTTCTTCATTGATCTTCCTGCTGGCGGCCAATGAAAACACTTGATAACCACCACTATCCGTAAGAATTGGTTTATGCCAACCGTTAAATTGGTGCAGTCCACCAGCCGCTTCCAGCACATCGGTACCGGGACGCAGGTACAAATGGTAGGTATTGCCCAAAATGATCTGTGCCTGCACGTCCAGGTCCAGTTGCTGCTGTGTTACGGCTTTCACCGTGCCCACCGTGCCCACCGGCATGAAGATGGGCGTTAATATTTCACCATGGTCTGTATTGATCTTCCCGGCCCTTGCTTTGCTGGCGGTATCTGTTTGCAATAATTGAAATTGGAGTTGCGGCATAAGGGTGCAAATGTAGTAGTTGCTGGGAAATAGGTCATGGCTAATAGGTCATCGGAGTTTATAATCTATGCCCCATGACCTATCAACTATTCCCCATGAACCGTCACCATTTCTTTTCCACATCTGCACAACCCTACCGCTAAAAGCTTGGTCAAGGGTTATTTTTGCCGGATGATGATTCATGTTCCACCCTTTGTTGCCCCAATAATTTTTTACGCTTTCTGTGCCATCATAGCCGCACAGGTTTTTTATTACCTGTTCTTTTTCAGGAGGCTGGCATTTTACAAGGCCCCAACGAAACCAACTTCTTTACAATATCCTGTTTCCATCATTGTCTGCGCAAGGGACGAAGCACAGAACCTGGCCAATTACCTGCCCGGTATATTGGTACAGGATTACAAGACCACGCATGAGGTAATTGTGGTGAACGATAATTCCATAGACGACAGCAAATATGTGCTGGACGAATTCAGGAAAAGTTTCAAGGAACTGAACCATATTGAACTCACGCAGGAAGCCAAAATGATCAGCGGGAAGAAATTCCCCCTGAGCATGGGCATCAAGAGCGCCAAGCATGAAATTGTGCTGCTGACGGATGCTGACTGCGTTCCTGCCACTGAAAACTGGATATTCAAAATGCAGGATGCCTATACGGATAATATTGAAGTGGTACTTGGTTACGGGGCCTACAATAAGCGGCCCGGCATTTTGAACAAGCTGATCCGCTTTGAAACCTTCCATACGGCCCTGCAATATTTCTCCTATGCACTGGCAGGCAAACCCTATATGGGTGTTGGCAGGAACCTGAGCTACAAGCGCGACATGTTCATGAACAACAAGGGGTTCTCCTCCATCAACCAGATTCCCAGTGGGGATGATGACCTGTTCATTAACCAAGTGGCCAACAAAACAAACACAGCCATCGTGATCGATCCCGAAGCCCATACATTGAGTGAGCCGAAGAAAACCTGGAACGATTGGATGAACCAGAAATACCGCCACTATACCACCGCAAAATATTACAAGCCTTCACACAAATTCTGGTTGGGACTGTATTCGGCTTCACTGGTACTGGTGTACCCCATGCTGGCAGCTTCCATCATTTTGTTCAACTGGTGGATGGCACTGGCCGTATTTGGTGTAAGGCTTTTGCTGCAGGGCTTGGTGCTCTATAAGGCCATGATCAAACTGAACGAAAAAGACCTTTGGCCCTGGTTCCTGCTTTTCGATTTGTGGATGCCATTCTATTTCCTCATTACCTTGCCAGCCGTTTGGAAAAAACCGCAGCGGAACTGGAATTGATCTTTGCAGGTGGTGGTTGCCCACGAATAAACGCGAAACGGTACCGCTCTGTCCAAAACCAGCATGCATCGAGCTTTTATCGAACGTATTCTTAACCCTAGAAATTGGAATGAATTATGGATGAAAGCAAACAACCAACGAAAAGTAACTGGTTATTTATTGTTTCTCCGTGTTTACTAGCTGCACTAATTTGTTTGTATGGCATTATTGACAGTTATTTAGACATGGGGCATTCTAAAGGCTGGAGCTTTATTGGAGTCATCATCTTGGTTCCGATTTTGGTTATCGTGCTTGTGGCTGACCTTCTACTCAAATACTTTTTAAAAGGGAGAACAGGTTTGCTTTGGCTAATTGAAATAGTACTGATTGCAATAATCTTTCTTTATCAATTCCGCATGTATTTATAGAACCATCATTTTACTTTTACATTTGCACCATGCAAGGTTTAGACATCGTACTTAAATATTTCGACGACTTTACGCCCAACCAGTTGAAACAATTGGAAACACTGGAAGGGCTGTACAAGGAATGGAACGAGAAGATCAACGTGGTTTCCAGGAAGGACATTGACCAGATTTACCTGCACCATGTACTGCATTCACTCAGCATTGCAGCCATCGTGAGCTTCAAGCCGGGTGCGGATGTAATTGATATTGGCTGCGGCGGCGGCTTCCCGGGCGTGCCATTGGCCATCTTCTTCCCCGAAACAAGGTTCCACATGGTGGACAGTATCGGCAAGAAACTGAAAGTGGTGGAAGCTGTGGCAGAAGGTGCCAACATACAGAACATTACCACGCAACATTCAAGGGCAGAAGAAATCAAGAACAAGAAGTTTGACTTTGCTGTAAGCCGTGCTGTGGCACCGTTAAAGGAACTGTGGACCTGGGCAAAGCCATTGCTCAAGAAGGAACATAAGAACGAAATCAACAATGGCCTGATCTGCCTGAAGGGCGGGGACCTTCACCAGGAAATATTTGAAAGCGGCACAAGGCCCAAGATGATGAGCGTGTTCGAAATTTTTGGCGAGGAATATTTTAAGGAGAAGTATATCATCTATGTGAGCAAGTAAATGATAAAGGCGTTGGTTTAAAGCAACGCCTTTATCATTATATGTATATGGTCAG
>JAHEZD010000070.1:0-21419 GCA_023251255.1 Chitinophagaceae bacterium | reverse complement strand
ACACTATGAAAACGTCACTTGCGACGAAAGAAGCAATCTCGTTTTCATAGTGTCCGGCCCTTAACTAATCAGGTATCACCACTTTGTTGTTGTTCCTGTTCACATCGGCCATTCTTTGTGTGGGGTCTATTTCAATGGATTTTATTTCCCCCACTTTCCGGTTGGTCTCAAAAGTATATTCAGGGTGCGTCCAACGCCATTCTGCATGAACGGTCCTGGGCACTGCATCTTCCTCAGGTTTTGCACCGTACATCAAACTCAAGGGAATATAGTGCAGTTCCTTGCTCCCATCTTTATAGGTAACCAATACTTCCACCGGCATGGGCATCTTGCCCACACGTTTAATGGTGAGCAAGGTTTTGCCCGTTAATGTATCGGTGTTGATGCCACCCAGTGCATAGTCAATGGTTTTTGTTCCGTACACCCAGTATTCCTTGTACCACTGCAATGCCATACCACTTACCTTCTCTGCCACACGCACAAAATCATTGGCATTGGGATGCTTGAACCGCCATTGATTGTAATACTCCAATAATATTTTGTCCCTTGTTTTGTCGCCAACAATATAACCAAGCTGGCTAAGGAACACAGCGCCCTTACTGTAAGCAGCATTTCCATAAGCATAGTTGGTATTGAAATGGTCTGCATGGGTGGTCATGGGTTCTTCATAGGGACTTTTGGCCAAATTGAAATACCCTACATAATCTTCCCATTGGGAGGTGGGCAGTTTGTTCAGTGCAGCGATGGAATCCCTCCTTTTTCTCTCGCCTGCTTTTGTGAGCAGGCTTTGGAAAGGTGACTGTTCTGCCCAGTTTTTATTGTAATAATCCATCACTTCATTTTCCGCATAGGTGGTAAACCCTTCGTCCATCCAAGCAAACAAACTTTCATTGGTGCCCAGCATCTGCTGGTACCAACTGTGCATCCATTCATGAAAGGCAGTGCCCAGCCCGGAACTCTTCACCAGGGTGGCCATGGCGTATTCCATGCCGCCATCGCCACCCTGTATAAATGAATACTGGGGATAGGGATACTTGCCAAATTTCTTCTCCATAAAAGGCAATGCTTTTTCAGCAGCCCACAAAACATTGTTCCATGCACTGTCATTGGTGGCAGTGGTAGCTTTATAGAAAACATGCAGCGTCAGGTCCTTCCTCACTTCTTTTGAAAGATGTGCATAGCCCGGATCGGCCGCCCAAACAAAATCGTGGATATTGCTGCCTATAAAATTCCAGGTAACTATTTTGTTGTTATTGCGGGCTGGTTTCAGTCCCGGGGTCTGGTAGCCCATGCCAATATTATTGGGGTTCTGCAGTATGCCAGTAGCTGCAACCATATAATCCTTGTCAATCGTAATCTTCACATCATAATCTCCCCACACACCATAAAACTCCCTTGCGATATACGGGTTTGCATTCCAGCCCTGGTAGTCGTATTCCACCATTTTGGGATACCATTGGCTCATACTGTAGCGTATGCCCTCTGCATTGTCCCTCCCGCTCCTCCTCACCTGCACGGGCACTTGCGCTTCAAAAGCAATATCAATGATGGTTTTGCTTTTGGGAAGTACGGGCTTGTCCAGCAAAACTTCCAAGATGGTTTCATGTTCAATAAGTTTCTGCTCCTTGCCGCCAATCTTCAAACTTTTTACATGTTGGTAACCAATTTCTTTTGGCTGCAGCTTCCCGATCCTGTCCTTTACACGTTGGTCCCAATCGTATCCATCATTGTTCTTCTTGGGATTGCCAATCTGCAGCCTGCCCAGTTCCTTGCTGCGCACATCCATGCTACTGTTTGGCTGGAAGGCATTCCAGTACAGGTGGAGGAACAGTTTGTTCAAAGTATCAGGTGAGTTATTGGTGTATTCCATTTTTTCAGTACCTCCAAACTGGTTGCTCAACACGTCCATGTTCACATTGATACTGTATTTTATCCGCTGCTGCCAGCGGTCTGGCTGGGCAAAAATGAAAACTGGGAGGTGGATGGTGAACAATGCAAGTAGCGTAATCTTTTTAATCATCTTCCTATATTTATTTTTATTCCTACCCCACTAGAAGGGAATAAGGAAATCCTTATGACAAAATCAGGTGCTGTGGAAAACCAGCAACAAATTTCTTCAAATATAACAGATGGAAGAAGTTAAAATGACCAGTGGATGCTGTTATTGTTATTACCGCAAAAAATAGGGGGCCATTTTCTGGCAGGCTATGTTCTTTGCTCCGTTATTTTATGGAACATCAATGCAGCGATGTTCCTGGCCCTTGTGACGGCTTCGTTGGCCTTGTCGCCAACAAAGCAATCGTTGACAGTTTGCTCCCAAAGTTCCAACCATCGATCAAAATGGGCTTTCGTGAAATGGACTTCCTTGTCAAGCTTAAAATGCTTGCCCATGGGGTTCCCTGTATAATCACTTGGCGGCAGGAGAACGGACGACCAGAAAGCGTACATAATAGGCATATGCTTTTCCCACGACAATTGCGCAACTTCCGTGAAAATGAAACCAATGATTGGGTCAACCAGTACTTTTTTATAGAAACTGTCCACCAATAGTTCTATGTCGGCCCGGGTGGAGATATCGTGTTTGTTCATGATTTAAAGTATAGTGCAGCCCCAATTATTTGTGGCAACCGATGGCAATTTTGTCTCCCACCTTTTCAAAGGACGGGCTTACGAAAGGTATGCCTAAATTCATTCCCCGGAGGATCAACAAACAGGCCGTCATGCCAATGAAAAAGGGCATGGCTTTACGCATGTGCTGCTTTGCATTGAAACTGATGGCCCTACCCAGTACCATGATGGAAAACATGAGCGGGAAGGTACCCAGTCCAAAAGCAAACATGAGCATTGCCCCCGTTAATACACTACCGGTTGATGCGGCAGAAGCTACTGCCAAATATACCAGCCCACATGGAAGCAGGCCATTGATCATACCTATGAAATAGAAATGCCTGCTACTTTTTCTGCCAAATAAATATTTGGATAGCAGCAATTGCACTTTTTGATGGAAATTTTTGAAGAACAATTTTTCCAGGTTCAGGAACCTGCCGCCTATTAATATAAACAGTATTAAGCTACCGATGATAATGGAAAATAGTTGCTGGTAACCTGTCAGGAAGAACCGGTTGCCAATAAACCCGAACATGGCCCCCAATAAGGCATAGGTAGATGCCCTGCCCAAATTGTACAGTGCCACAAGTAATAGCCGTTTGCTCCTGCGTTCATGCAGAATGGGCAATGACAAGGCGATGGGGCCGCACATGCCCACACAATGGAAGCTTCCCAAGAAGCCAATACTGATACCGATGGCTGGCCATGCAAACATATTATTGGATGTTTAGCTCCTGCTGATGAAAATAGGCCACGCCTTTATTGGTCCAGTCAATCCTCAATTGGTAACGGCCCTTAATGAAAAGTGATCTGGGCAATGACTGTAAGCCATTACTATCAGGGGCTAGCTTTATGTTCACATCCCTTCGCTGTTCGGATGAACGCAAACATTCTATGGTGCCAACTGCATTACTGCTAATGGAAGCTATGGGAAATTTTATGGTGATGGCCCCATCATCATAATGAATGGTAATTTTTTCCGCTAATGCCGATAGGTTCTTTGAAGCATCAATTTTACCTTGGTACTTCAGCTCCTTTTCGTAGTAATTATCATCCACCATTTCATTGGTCTGTTTCATGGCCACATAGACCATGGTGGAAATGGCAACCACAAATGTGCTGAAGCCAATGAGTATTTTGTTTCCCCAGTTCATATTATCTTCTTTAATAAAAAAATTTGTTCTTAGGAGCGCCACTATCAGACTATTCTCGTTGATCAAAAGGTGCTTTTCCAAAACCGCTAACGGGGTTTATAACCGCCGTCAGGGTGTTTACCGTTTAGTATGCGATTTTTTTTAACCACCGATGGGGCTAAATAAAAGGTCCAAGAAAAACACTTTTCACGGTCTGCACCTTCTTGCCATTTTGATAAATACCCACTTGTATATCGGTGCTGCGTTTATGGATATACTTCCTATTGATGCGTATAAAGAAAGTGAGGTCGTTCACCGCTTCCTTCTTCATATGTGTTTCATTGGTGTTCACCATGGTTATCTCGCCTTCCACGTTTTCCAGCTTCATTTCAACGGTAAATTCCTTATTGGTCTTGTTCAGCAGTTTTGCATTGAAAAGATTGCCCAATGTATCTTTCCCAACTTCCTGGTACAATTGTCCCGCCACCCTAGTTATATGCGTGTCAATACTCTTCCGCGTAACCATCAACAGGGTGGTAATAACCAGCAGCACACCCAATAGAACGGTATATGCTTTCATGCGTGTGTTGAAATGGAACTTGCTTTTTGTAGCAATTTCATTTTCAGACGCGTAACGGATAAGGCCTTTGGGCAGGTCTATTTTTGCCATCACCTCATTGCAGGCATCTATGCAGGCTGTGCAGCCAACACATTCCATTTGTATGCCATCACGGATGTCTATTCCTGTTGGGCAAACTTGCACGCACTTTTTGCAATCAACACAGTCGCCTATTTCCCTTTCGGCTGCCCTCGAAAATTTCCCCCTTGGTTCGCCGCGGTTGTAGTCGTAGGAGATCTGCATGGTATCCTTGTCAAACAGCACACTTTGCAACCTTCCGTAGGGGCAAACGGTGGTGCAGATAATATCCCTTACAAAAGCAAACACTGCGTAGAACAATAAAGTAAAAAATATCAGGCCAGTAAGGAGGATGGTGTGTTCGCCAATAGGCTCATGCATAATTTTCAACAGTCCATTCAAGCTTATGATATAAGCCAGGAATGTATTGGCAATCAGGAAAGAAATAACAAGAAAAACAAAGTGCTTAATCGTCTTCCTTGACATTTGTTCAGAACTGAGTTTGCCTTGGCTATTTTTTTTCTGCTGTGCGGGAGAGCCTTCTATCCACCATTCTATTTTCCTGAAAACCATTTCCATGAAAACAGTTTGAGGACAGACCCATCCACAGAACAACCGTCCGTAAATAACGGTGAACAATGCCACAAATACAATGAATGTAATCATGGCCACAGCGAAAATAAAAAAGTCCTGTGGCCAGAATATATTACCGAACACAATGAACTTGCCTTCTGGAAAGTTGAGCATGAAAAAAGGCATCCCATTATATTTTATCAATGGAAGCGCAAAAAAAACAATCAGGTAAAACAAGGAAACATAGGTACGGTACCTATAGAATCTTCCCTTAGGCTGGGAAGCATGGACCCATTTACGCCGCCCATCCTTGGTAACGTTACTGACCCTGTCCCTAAAAGTAACTATTGGTTCTATAATACCTGTGTCGTTCATTGTATTTCCTTATTTTCCAGTGGTGCTTGCACTATCCATCACAACTTTGGAAGTTGCAGATGAATCCTTTGCTTCGTTGTACACCTCCCCTTGCGGCGCCTTTGCGCCAGTTGGATTTGTACCTTTCAATGATTTTATATAGCTGGCCAACTGTGCAATCTGCACCGGAGAAAATGTGCTTTCCCAAGCTTGCATCCCCTTTTCCTTCCAACCATATTTGATGCTCTTGAAAACGTCCTTGATACCGCCGTTGTGCAACCAGAATTCATCTGTTAGGTTTGGCCCTACGCCACCTTGACCAGCCGCTCCATGACAGGCGACGCAATTCGATTTGAACAATGCGGCCCCAGCAGCTATGCCATCTGCATCTAGCATGGCAACTGTATTTTCATCCACATTACTTTTTTGTGATTTGATGAACTCATCATGTTGTTCTTTCGCTTCAGCCATTTCAATCCTGTATTCTTCTTCTGGCAAGGGTGCGGATTTTGCCACATGGTAACGGTATAAATAACCTATCGCCACAGCAATGGACAAAAGGAATGCAACCTTGAACCATGGTGGCGTAACATTGTTCAGCTCATGTATGCCGTCGTAGCTATGACCAGTATCCACACTTGCCTCCTCTTCTATTGGCTTGAACTGGTTAACCTTATCCCATACTTTCTTGAAGTTGATATTGATAATGGGCGCCTTTTTGACCACGACCTTCACCATGCCGGGATACTCGGATTTCATGAAGAACTTGATCATGCGTGTGAAAAGGAAAATCACTACCATCTCCAATCCCACAATAATATAAAGGATCATCCTGAACGCGCTGGCATGTTCCGTAACCACGGTATTACTTACCAAATTGGGTGCTTGTGCCATGGCTGATAATCCTGCAAGTGATAAAGCAATAAGCATCACGGCTTTCAAGCCGGTATTACTGGCCTCCTTTTCCACCCTTATTTTTTCCTTATAATACTTCATGGTAAACAGCAATGTATTTGCCAAGGAAATAATCACGATTGCCAGCAAGCCAATGCAAACGACCAACATGGTATCTGCATCAAGGGAGCTATCTGCATTAGTAGCAACAGGTTTGGCATCCTGTGCCATTGATACAATCGAAGTAGCAAGGAATATGACTGTTGCAGTAATTTTTTTAATTAGTTGCATCGTATTTTATTTAGTTTTCTAGAGGCAGGTTTTCTAAATGGGTGATGGTATCCTTACTTGTTTTGAAAACAATGATGGTTACCGCCGTAAAAAAAACAACAAACAGCAGCAATGAAACCATGGGATAGGTTCCAATACCCGTTATCTTTTCTAAATAGTGCGAAAATTTCATGACGTTTATTTATTGGAGTAATTGGTTGTATCTGTTTTGATGTCCCTTCCCAAACGCTGCAGATAGGAAATCAAGGCAATGATTTCCTTATCGCTCTTCACTTCTATCTTGTCTTTTTTCAAGCCATCTGCAATGGCAGTAGCCTGTGCCTTCAAGTCACTAGGTGCAATACTTTCATAGCCCTCCGGATAGGGTACACCCATTTTACGCATGGCATGGATCTTTGAGTTGGTAGAACCTATATCCAATACATTGTCATATAGCCATGGATAGTTTGGCATGATGGAACCTGGCGACATGGATACCGGCTCCAACATGTGGTTGAAATGCCAGCTATCAGGATACTTGCCACCTTCCCGGGCAAGGTCTGGACCTGTTCGTTTGCTGCCCCACTGAAATGGATGATCGTACACAAACTCACCTGCTTTGGAATATTCACCATAACGTGCCACTTCATACCTGAACGGCCGGATCATTTGTGAATGGCAGTTGTAGCATCCTTCCCTTATATAGATATCACGTCCCTGCAGTTCCAATGGTGTATAGGGCTTCACACTTGCAATGGTGGGTATATTTGATTTCACCAAGAAAGTGGGTACCATCTCCACCATTCCGCCAATGGCCACTACAACCAGGCTCAAAGTCAATAACATGATTGGCTTGCGTTCAATAACTGAGTGCCAGAAAGAGCCACTGGGTGATTTGTATTTTTTTTCCAACGCAGGTGCTTCTGCATCTTCAAAAGCAAGGAAGTTTCCTTGTTTAGCTGTTTTGACCAAGTTGTACACCATGATAAAAACACCGAGGAGATATATCGTTCCCCCTATGGCACGGAGTATATAAAATGGTACCACTGTTTGAACAATGTCTATGAACTGGTACTGCAACTGGCCTGATGGTGTAAAAGCTTTCATCATGAAGTAGGAACGGAAGGCGGCCCAGTACATGGGCACGGCGTACAGTATGATGCCCAATGTGCCTATCCAGAAATGCGTTGCAGCCAACTTGATTGAATACAATTTGGTCCTGAACAATTTTGGTATCAGCCAGTACATCATGCCAAAAGTGAGGAACCCGTTCCAGCCCAATGCGCCAACGTGAACGTGTGCAATGGTCCAGTCACTATAATGGGAAATAGCATTTACATTTTTCAATGAAAGCATGGGCCCTTCAAATGTTGCCATACCATAACAGGTAACAGCCACCACGAAAAATTTCAGTACCGGGTTTTCACGCACTTTATCCCACGCTCCACGCAAAGTGAACAGGCCATTGATCATGCCTCCCCAACTTGGCAACAATAACATGATGGAGAATGCAGTGCCCAATGATTGGGCCCAGTTTGGCAAGGCTGTATATAATAAATGGTGCGGGCCAGCCCAGATGTACAAAAATATCAGGCTCCAAAAATGGATGATGCTCAAACGGTAGGAGTACACAGGTCTTTCGGCAGCTTTGGGCAGGAAATAATACATCAGGCCCAAATAAGGTGTTGTAAGAAAGAAAGCCACTGCATTATGTCCATACCACCACTGTACCAATGCATCCTGCACTCCGGCATACCATGAATAACTTTTGAAGAAGCTTACGGGAAGTTCAAACGAGTTAACAATATGCAGCATGGCCACGGTAACCCATGAAGCAATGTAGAACCAGATGGCCACATACAAATGCCGCTCCCTTCTTGTTAGGATGGTGCCGAACATGTTGATACCGAACACAACCCAAACCAAAGTGATGGCTATGTCTATCGGCCATTCCAGTTCAGCGTATTCCTTGCCTGAAGTGAAGCCCATCAATAAGGTAACTGCTGCTGCAACAATGATTGCTTGCCAGCCCCAAAAATGTATCCTGCTCAGTTTATTGCTCCACATGGGTGTCTTCACCAAACGTGGTAATGAATAATAGACCGCCGTGAAAATACCATTGCCCACAAATGCAAAAATTACGGCATTGGTATGCAATGGGCGTATCCGGCCAAATGTGGTGAAGGACAGTCCAAAATTCAAGGATGGGAATGCTAACTGGAATGCAGCAAGAACACCAACAAGCATTCCTACTGCCCCCCATAAAACGGTGGCAATAGCAAAATTCCTGGGCATCCTATTGTCGTAAGTGAACTTTTGTAATTCCATAGTGATTGTTGTAATGATTAGTTTTTAGGGGAAGGTTTATTATCGAAAAGAATCCTGTTGGGTGGGGAGTAATTGTCATCGAATTGACCATCTTTCACACTCCATAAAAAAGCTATTAGAAAGCCGCCTGCCATCAAAAGACTGAGAAGAGCTATGACTATGAATATTCCCATGTTGGCTTATGTGTGTGTGTGTGTAATGCAAAATTGGTCAGTAAGCCAGTTTTATACTATGCGTTGAGTCATGACAAAACATGATTATTATCATAGTAAAAACTTTGGTAAATACTTCCTGGTTACCAATAGGCTAGTTTCATAAGAAGAAGGTATCCTTTAAAATGGGACCAATTTCTTGGTTACAAACTGCACACTAGTGGCATCGACATTGATGTCGCACATTTATACGGCATAACATTATTTGGGCAATGAGGAGGCACGTTCGTAAAATGAAAAGCCACACACACAATCGTTAGAATAAACAAGGCAAGCTACCATTGAAAATGGCAGGAGCCTTTACAGGTAAGCCCCATAACCTATTTACAATTTGTATTTCTTAGCAAGTACCCCACTTAACCCATAAGTAATGAGAATGATGCTTACGGAACTGATAGGCATTAATATAGCTGCAATTAATGGCGACAACGTACCCTGCAAAGCAAAATACAGGCCTACCATATTGTATAGAATTGATAGTACAAAACTGCTCAGGATAATCTTCCTGCTTCCTTTGGCAAAGTTGATGAACTGGTGCAGTTTGGAAAATTGTGCAGCATCAAGGATACCATCAGAAGCTGGGGTAAAGTTGTTGTTAGCTTCTGTAATGGCAATGCCCACATTGCTCTGGCGCAGTGCACCAGCATCGTTCAACCCATCGCCAATCATTAGCACATTTTCTTTTCTTACTTTTTGCAGGTACTTTATATAGGCCAGTTTTTTATCTGGTTTCATATTGAACAGTATGTCACTCTCATCCCCCAAAACATTTTGCAAGTTTTCCAGTTCAGCATCATTATCGCCACTGATTACAGAAACCGAAAAACTGCTCTTCAAAGATTGCAGCAGTTCCTTGAAACCGGACCTGTATTGGTTGGATATGGAAAAATGTCCAATTTCCTGGCCATCAATTTTCACAAAAAGCGCAGCTGCTTCACATTCCCTTTCCCCTTTGTACTGAACAAATTCCGCCGAACCAAGCATAATATGACGTTCATCTATCCAACCTTCAATGCCTTTTCCCACATGTGTTTTAAAATGCTTCACTTGTTCGGGTTCATCAATATCAAAGTAATCAAGTGCAGCTATACTTAATGGGTGGTTGGACTGTGCAAGCAATGAAGCGATATTGTTTTCATCAGCCGTTGAAAGTGAAAAACCATGATAAGCAACATGCACTTTTTTGCGCTGCGTCAAAGTTCCAGTTTTGTCGAAAACAATATGGTTAACGTTACCTAGATCCTCTATCACATCTGGATGGCGGAGGTAAAATTTGTTCCTGGTCATTATCCTTACAATATTGCCATTGGTGAATGTTGAGGAAAGCAGCAATGCACAAGGGCATGCCACAATTAACACCGTGGTCAAAGCATTCCACATCAATTGTGGTTGCTGTTGAAAATACCAATAAGTAGCTGCCACTAGGCTCAGGCCCAGCAGTACGATGGTGAAATATTTGCTTACCGCATCTATAAAGGAGTGCTGCGTTTTCTGGTTCTTGAACACGTCCCTGTTCCATAAACTGGTGAGGTAGCTTTGGGCTACTTCCTTTACTACTATCAATTCAAGCTTCTCTCCTAACTGCTTACCACCCGCATAAATAATTTCGCCAATTTCCTTTTGCACAGGCATGCTTTCACCACTTACAAAACTATAATCAATAGATGCCCTTCCTTTTGACAGTATGGCATCGGCAGGCACAATTTCATGGTCGTACACGTGGATAACATCATCAACCTTTATTTCGTTAATGGGCAATGGAACAAACAGCCCCCCCCTCTTTACGTTTACAGCAATTGGGAAGAATGAAGCAAAATCCCTATCAAAAGAAATGGACCTATAAGTTCTTTGTTGCACCAAACGTCCAAGTAGCATGAAGAAAACAATGCCACTCATGCTGTCCAAGTACCCGCTACCATGATTGATGAATATTTCATAAAGGCTCCTGCAAAATGTGATGGCAATGGCCAAGGCAATGGGTGCATCTATGTTCAGGTATCTTTTCTTCAGTCCCTGCCAGGCAATCACAAAAAATTCAGTGGCACAATAAAAAAGGACCGGCAATGAAAGCAGCACCGTTACATACCTGAATACCCTTTCAACCTGTTGATCAAATACATGGCCTATCGCAAAATATTCCGGAAGGCTCATCATCATGATATTGGCAAAGCAGAAGCCCGCTATGCCAATTTTGTATAGCTGTGCCTTATTGTAAGCATTGGATTTCTTGGCATCAAAATCCTGCAAGCTAATATGTGGTTCATAGCCAATAGCTGTAAATGTCTCAACTACTTTACGCAAATTGGTTTTGTGGTTGCTGAACACAACAAAAACTTCTTTCTTCAAAAAATTGACCCTGCAGGAAATGATGCCATCATTGATGCGGTGCATATTTTCCAGCAGCCATAGGCAACTGCTGCAGTGCATTTGGGGAAGGTATAAAGTGATGTTTGTTTGATTGCCGTCCGTAAAGCTGATGAGCTTTTGCACAATGGCAGCATCATCCAAGAACGAGAATTTATCTGAGCGGATTTTTATCTTTTGGGCAATGCCGGGATTGGCATTCAAATCGTAATAACTGCATAACCCATTGCTGTTGAGTATCTCAAAAACCATCTTGCACCCTTCGCAGCAGAACACATGTTCGGCAAGTGTTACCTGCCTGTTGGAACAATCATCACCACAGTGGTAGCAAATTGCCTTGGTTTCAGTTTTGCCATGTACCATAACTTATTTTGAATGTGTGGCTTTTGCTTTGTTCTTGCAATTGGCTTTAGCAAAACAAGCACAACCGCTGTTCCATGAATTGAGCATCCTGTGCCATTTCTCTTTTTCAATGAAGAAGAAATCAGTGAACACATTAATGATCAAGTAAACTGGATGTCCTTTGATAAGGTGCAGTGAGGCTGCTTCACGCTGAAGGTCCTTTAAAAGTCCCCTGATAACTTCTTCTTTCTTTTGGGTAAGTTGCTGCAGTTCCTGCACATTTACAGTGGACTTGAAATTGGGATTATTCTTGGTATCAAATAGTTCTTGGACCGATGGGAAAACCAGTTTTGTTTCATAGTTCCTCAGCGATTCAAATTCATGTTTGATGGTCTGTACAAGCTCATTGAGCAGGGAGGTCTTGTTGCTAGGCGGATTTATTTCATTGTACTCGTCAAGTTCACGAAACTGGTCAACAATAAATGGATAGAGTTTCTGGCTAATCTTGCTAACAATATCATTTGCTGAAGAAGAATGGGCACACATAACAGTACATTTTCTACAAAGCTGTTATATTGATCCTGATTCCGCTATGATGTTTGATGCATTCCTACATGATATTTGTCATGTTTTCTAATATTGGAGGTTGGCGGTTTTTGTAAGCTTGGCATAGTTGACAATCTTGATTTTCTTGCCTGCCAATTCTATCAATTTACTGGAGTTGAATTCCGATAGGAGCCTAATGGTGCTTTCTGTGGATGTGCCAACAAAATCAGCGATTTCTTCCCGGCTCAATTGCACATTGATTGTTTGCCCATCTCCTTCAAAACCGTAAGTGGCTTTTAAGAACAGGAGTGCTTCGGCCACCCTTTCCCTTACGTTTTTCTGCGAGAGGGAAACAATATGGTCTTCTGCTGTCTTCAGGTCATCACTGATTTTTTTGAACAGTGCCATACATAAACGTTGATTGGACATGGCAAGCTGCAAGAAGAAAGTCTTGTCAATTACACAAACGGCACTGTCTTCCAAAGCTATTGCATTGCAGTGGTAACGGTCGTTTGCAAGCAATGCACGGTAACCAAGAATATCACCACCTTTTACCAAACGGAGAATCTGCTCCTTACCGTCAGAGCCTGACGTTGATAATTTTATCTTGCCGCTGTTTATGCAAAAAAGGCCAAAGGGCAATGCATTTTCGGCAAAAATTAATTGCCCTTTCTTGAATGAGGTACAGGATTTATTGATATTCAGTTCAATCAAACTTTCATTATCAAGCATTGAGAATATGGAATGTGCTCCTTTTGTACAAGCGAGGCAGTCGGTAACAAAATCAACCTGTTTAGCTTTCATGGGCTGGGGCTTTATGCAGATATAACGGGGCAAAGCTAAGAAATTGTATACCACCAGAAACAAGATGGTCCATAAAAGAAAAGGCCAAGTGTTTAAACTTGGCCTTTCTGGATAGGTATCAAAGTGTTATTACATCCCTTAGAAGCTTTCCGTCGCCATTAAAAAAAAGGTATTTCTTCTGCACATTATTTTTCCTCACAAGCATCCTGTAAGCAAGTTCCTTACCTTCTTCATCAATCATTTTCACGCCCCTCAAATCCCAATCACTGTACTTGCTTTTTTTGAACCCATCCTGTACAGCAGGCGGGAGGCCTACATATTCTATCTTCTTTTCGGTAACCAGCCACTCCCCTTTTACATTGAATTTGGCCGATGTTTCTGTGCCCTTGATTACAAAGCTTGCCTCGAAGTTGGTGATGTTATCCTTCCATGAAATTTTTTTTGCCCCTGGGAACCTTGATTCGAATGCAGTGGTAACTTCTGCTGGAACTTTTCTCAATTGTGATGAAGCCGATAGGGCTATCAATAAGAAAAGGACACTGAAATATTTTTTCATAAAAACTGTTTTTTGAATAAAAGGCAAGTATTGTACCAGCTTACCCTTTGCCAGCAACTACAATCACGATTTCACCTCTTACTGTTTTTGCTTTAAAGTAATCAGCCACTTCCTTTAATGAACCGCGCTTGTTTTCCTCGAACATTTTAGTGAGTTCACGGGTAACGCAGCACTGCCGGTCCCCACCAAAGTAAATGGCAAACTCTTCCAACGATTTCACCAAACGCATAGGACTTTCATAAATAATGAAGGTCCTTTCTTCCAGTGCCAATTGCTTCAATTTGGTCTGCCTTCCTTTTTTCAGTGGGAGGAAGCCTTCAAACACAAAACTATTGGTGGGCAGGCCGCTGTTTACCAATGCTGGAACAAAGGCTGTTGCCCCTGGCAAACATTCCACTTTTATATCCTGCTTGATGCATTCCCTAACCAACAAGAACGCAGGGTCGCTGATACCCGGTGTACCTGCATCTGTGATCAGCGCAAAACTTTTACCTGCTTGCATCTGCTCGGCCAAATGCTGGACTATCTTATGTTCGTTGTGCTGGTGGTAGGGGGATAAGGGTTTATGGATATTGTAATGGTTCAATAATTTGGAAGAGGTCCTTGTATCCTCACATAGGATTACATCCACCGTTTGCAGTATTTCTATTGCACGGTAAGTGATGTCCTTTAAATTTCCAAGTGGTGTGGGAACGAGGTAAAGCATGAAGCAAGTTAATTGGTTAATTCGTTTATTGGTTAATGGGTATCAAACGCCAATCTTCCATTCGGTCAACCAATTAACGAATTGACCAGTTAATAAATTAACCCTCTTAATTTATCATTTCGATTTCGTAAAACTCCATAACTGCATTGGCCAATAATTTCCGGCTGGCTTCATCGGCCACTGCTTTCGCTTCTTCCTCGGTGGCTGCATCAATTTGCAGGGTGATATGCTTGCCAATGCGTACATCCGTCACATTGTTGATACCTAAATTGCCCAATCCGCTTTGTACTGCTTTGCCTTGGGGATCCAATAAATCTTTCAAGGGCATTACTTTAATCTGAACGTTGTACACCATGGTTATTCTTATTAGATGATTAGTTTTTATTTGATCAATACATTGGTCAAGGATTACCCTCATTCAATCCTGCCCTTTCCAAAAAGTGTAGGCCCAACTTGACCTGCCTCTATGCTTGTTGTTTATACACCAAAGATAAAATCACATAGGCAATAAACCCAATTGGCACTGCCAGCCATCCCAATGATATGGCACTTATCACTGAAATAATGGCAATGATAATAAATGGCATCAGTTTCTTTACGGTTACGTCCTTGAACTTCAAAGCCATCATAGGCAGGGTTGACACCATTAAATAACTCACCACTGCAACTACTGCATACCAGAACCATTTGTTGGTGAGCAAGGCCAGTATCCAGGAGCCCTTATCATACGAATACCAGAATATCAACGGGAAAGATGCAATCAGCAAACCTGCTGCCGGAATGGGAACACCCTTGAACCCATAGGATTGTTGCGTGTCTATATTGAACCTTGCCAACCTATAGGCTCCAGCGCATGGGATGATAAATGCAGGCAACAGACAGAGCATGTTGATGTCCAGACCATCTTCCTGCTGGGCAAAACTCAAACGCAGGAACTGGTAGATAATCATGCCCGGGGCCACGCCAAAACTTACCACGTCTGCCAAGCTATCCAATTGCTTGCCCATTTCTGAAGATGCTTTTAACAGCCTGGCCACAAAGCCGTCCAGAAAATCTATCACAGCAGCAATGCCAATGAAGGCACTGGCCATGAAAATCTTCTCGGGTATTTCCACTATTTGCTGACCGTTACTGTCGAAACTCACCGTCAACCCAGTTTGCACAGCAGCAATGATGGCCATGCAACCGAATAGTAGATTGAGCAGGGTAAATATATTGGGAATCTGTTTCATCATAATTTGCTGGTTAACCAATATGTTAATTTGCTAATGAGGCAAACATAACAGTCAACCCAATTAGCTAATTAGCACATCAGCATATTATCTCATTAACATCTCTATCTCCTCCACCGTAATCGGAATATTCCTCATTAAATCTACATGGCCGTTCTTGGTAATCCAAAGATTGTTCTCTATGCGGATGCCCATTTGTTCCTCCTCAATGTAGATACCTGGCTCAACGGTAAACACCATTCCCGCTTTGATGGGCTCCGTCCTCGTTCCTAAGTCATGCACATCCAGGCCCAAATGGTGACTAATGCCATGGTAAAGGTATTTCCTGTATGCCCGGTTTTCTTTGTCTTCATTCTTTACATCGCTTTTACGGAGCAGGCCAATTTTCAGGAACTGCTGCGTTGCTTCCTCGCCCACCATTTCCGTATAGTCCACTATGGGAATACCCGGTTTCAGTATGCTCTTGGCATAATTGTGCAAATGCAAGCAGGCATTATAAACGGTCTTCTGCCTCCTGCTGAACTTGCCGTTTACAGGAACCGTTCTGGTAAGGTCTGCATTGTAGCCACCATAGCTTGCACCAAAATCCATCAGTACCAGTTCACCATCCTTGCATTCCTGGTTATTGCTAATATAGTGCAAGGTCCTTGCCCTATCGCCACTGGCAATAATACTTCCGTAGGCTTCGCCTGTGGCACGGTTGCTCAAAAAGCTATGCACCAGTTCTGCTTCAATTTCATATTCCATCACACCGGGCTTGATAAAACCCAATAACCTCCTGAAAGTAAGGTCCGTTATATCGATGGCCTTCTGGATTACTTCTACTTCTTCCTTGGTTTTGATGCCACGCAGTTCCTTCATGATCCTGGCGGCCCTTGCATAATGATGGAGGGGGTAACGGCTTTTCATTTCATCTATGAAACGGTAATCACGGCTCCTCGCCAAAGGCGATTTCCTGTCATTCTCGTTCGAATCCAAATAAATGGTATCCGCTAAATGCACCCATGTTTGCAGTAGGGCATCAATGGTATCCAACCAAACAATGGTCTGCATACCTGAAATATTGCTGGCCTCACCGGCCCTTAACCTTTTGCCGTCCCATTTTTCTTTCAGTTCATTGGGACGTACCAGCACCAGCACTTCACGGTATTTTGCATCAGGGGAATCGGGGAAGAGGATTACCATGCTATCTTCCTGTTCAATACCCGAAAGCCAGTACAGGTCACTGTTCTGCTTGAACCTGTGGATGGCATCGCCATTGCTTGGCCATTCATCGTTGCTCACAAAAACGGCAATGCTGTTTGGCTGCATCTTGCTTACAAAACGCTTGCGGTTATTGATGAAGATGTCAGGGTTCAAAGGCAAATATTTCATGTTCGTTTTTTGAATGGCTGCAAGATAAAGTTTTGAAGGAAGATTATGTAACTGGGCAGGAATATAATTGGGTTAGGATATCTATGAGCACCTGATCAAAGGATATTGTACCAATACTTTTTGCCTGCCCTGTTTCTTGTACAAAGCTGTATCTGGTATTGCCTGATAAGATTTTCCTGTTTGGGCCATCAGTCGTATTTTGTTGCGTTAAAAGACTAACCATGATGGCCCTTGTTTTTTTAAGGAAATCTGATAGTATTGAAAGATAGAACCTCAGTTTGCAGGAAAACAAATATTGCCCTTGGACGAATGAAAGGGAAAACCGAATTCCATGACTACAGTTATTCCATCGTTGTACCGAAAAGATATTGATGGATTGAGGGCCATTGCGGTGCTGGCCGTAATGGCCTTTCATTTTGGTTATTTACCCAATGGGTATTTGGGTGTGGACATATTCTTTGTAATCAGTGGCTTTTTGATTACCGGTATCCTTTTCGATCAACTTCTTGAACAGCAGTTTTCCATTAAGGAATTTTATTTGAGAAGAATTAGAAGGATCATTCCAATGGTCTTGTTAGTGGCCATTTCTGTTTTGGCTATTGGCTTATTGGTAATGCTTCCGGATGACCTGGAAAACCTGAGCGAATCGGTTATTGCTACCAACCTGTTTTCCAACAATATTTTACAAGTACTTACAACCAAAAATTATTGGGACATTATCAATGATTATAAACCACTGCTGCATACTTGGAGCCTTGGTATAGAAGAACAGTTTTACTTGTTTTATCCTTTTCTTTTTTGGGCAATTGGATTAAAGAAGATGAAACGTTTGTTCCCTATTCTGTTGCTGCTTACAATCGGTTCATTCGTTTTATTTCTTATAGCCAAAAATGAACTGTTCAAGTTTTATTTACTGCCTTACCGATTTTTTGAACTTTCCATTGGAGGCCTAGCCTCTTTAATAATAAAGCAACAATTCAATGGCATGCTTTTGAGAAGCAAAGGTTCCTTCCTTTTTATAATTGGCATTGTGGCCATTTTATTATTTGGTAACCACTTGCCAAATGCCTTTTCAGTATGCTTAATGGTATTGGCCAGCGTGGGTGTGGTCATATCCGCAAATGAATATCACCCAATAACTTCTATGCTCCTGGAAAACAAGTTGCTGGTAGGTATAGGCAAAATAAGTTTCAGCCTGTACCTATGGCACCAACCCGTACTGGTTTTTCTTAGGTATGTTTTTGTGGACAGTTTCAGCAATGGGCTAGCTCTCCTAATTTTTATGGTAATCCTGCTGCTGTCTATCCTTTCCTATTTTTTCATTGAACAGCCCTTCAGGAACAAATCAATTATTAAAACATCCCTGCTTTTATGGATGACAGGTGCCTTCTTTATATTGGTTACGAGTGCAGGCCTCTATATTTATTTACATGCAGGAATTGTCCGTGTTGTACCAGAATTAAACCTTGACCCAACTACGGCTGAAAGGAATGTACATGCCAAGTACAATGACAGAATTTATTCTTTAAACCAAGATTTCAAGCACAATGGTTCAACTAGGATACTGGTTGTTGGCAACAGTCAGGCAAGGGACTGGGCAAATGTCCTGTTGGAATCAAGTTTACAGGAGCATCTACAAATATCGTATGTAGAAAAACCGACATTTTGTAAAGATTTTGCAGTAAGGTGCAGGGAAGCCAGTCTTGTTTTTCTTTCTGCCGTAGACACTATGGGCTACAGGAGCAGCTATGTTCAATATGCTATTGATCCGGTTAAAATTAATATCATTGGATTAAAAAACTTTGGCAAAAGCAATGGCGTTTTGTACAATAAAAAACATGATGACCATTACTGCAGCCAACGGGTAAAAATCAATGAAAGAACTTTACAAACCAATGAGTTATTGAAAAAGCAATGGGGAAATCAGTACATTGATTTAATTGGACTGATGGCTGATTCAAATAATACCGTTCCTGCATTTACAAATGATTGCAAGTTCATTAGTCAAGACTGCTTGCATTTAACAAAAAGCGGCGCAGTGTACCTAGGACAATTATTGAAGCATCACTTGGAAAAGCTTCTAAGGTAACACCTATGGATTATTTATCTCCTCATCAGGTGGCGTGTATTCAATGGCATCTTCCACTACATAGACCCCTTGTGGAAACTGCTTGTTCATTGGCTTCTTGAAGTTATCTGCATCTTCTTTCTTCAAGAAATTCCCAATGCGGACCTTGAAATAGGGTGACTGGAAAAGTATATATACTTTTTCGGCCGGATACTTGTTGAGCAGATCCGATTTCACTTTGAATGCCTGCTCCCTGCTGGTAGTACTTACCACTTGAATGCGGTAACCTTTGTACTGCCCATTTGCCGTTTGCATGGAAGTGCGTTTGTTGATGGCCGCTTGCTTGGCAGTAAGCACATCGAGCCTCGGGTCCTTCCTCACAATAATGGTATCGTTATCTGCGGCATTTGCCGACAAGGCAAACATTGCTATGACAAGTAGGAGGATCAATCGTTTCATACTATTGTTTTACCCATTAGGAAGTGTAGCTAATATCCAGCTTTGGCCCCGCCAATATTTTCAATTGGATGCCAAGTGGTTTTAACTTCTTGTGTATCCATCATCAGGTAAGGGTTCTCAGCTTCGTCCGTATTCCATTTTATAGCATTGTAGAATATGGCACGTTTAACATTCAAGGCTGCTTTTTCCTGAATGAGTTTATGGCTTTCCACATCGCTCTCACAATAAACCATTGCATTTACGTCCATGTGGTCAGCAAAATATTTGACCAATTCACTTGGCTTACCAGTAAGTATATTTATCACACCGCCAGAAACGTCACTTGAGTTGATTACTTCTGCAAAAGTTACCGCACACAAAGGTTTTGTTTCACTTGCAAGAACGATGCAAGTATTTCCACCAGCAATCACAGGTGCTATAACAGAAACCAAGCCAAGTAATGAAGTTTGTTGTGGGGCAATGATGCTTACCACACCTGTTGGTTCAGGAACGGAGAAGTTAAAGTGTGATGAGGCAACGGGGTTCACGCTTCCAAAAACCTGCTGGAACTTATCGCACCAGCCAGCATAGTAAATCAACCTGTCAATTGATAAATTCACTTCTGCCTCTGCTTGAGCAGGTGTTGAATCCTGTTTGATGAGTTCATCAATGAACTGTGCCTTCCTGCCTTCCAGCATTTCGGCAATCCTGTACAGGATCTGCCCACGATTGAAGGCTGCTTTTGCACTCCATCCACCAAATGCACCACGGGCTGCTACCACAGCTTCGCGGAAATCCTTACGGCTACTGAGGCAAACATTGGCCAATGCCTCTCCCGTTTTATTTTTTGGCGTATAGTACCTACCACTTTCCGTTCTTGGAAACTGGCCACCAATATATATTTTGTATGTCTTTAAAACTTCCACACGTTTTGAAATTGTTGTTGCCATAATATTGTTTTGTTCTCTTTATAAAATGGAGGATTGATTTTCAATCCGTTTCTTCCTTACGCCTGAAACCAATTCTTGTTCTTGGTTCAGGTTCCGGTGCTGTAAGTAATTGTTTAAGGTACTTAAATATCAGTTCTATATCATCACCATGCTTGTTCATCTTCTTTTCTGCTTGTTCCAGTTTCAATAGTATGTCTTTGTGTGTGAGCAGCAGTTCTTTCATTTTGGTAAAAATCCTTACAATTTGGATGTTTACTTCTATTGCCCTGTCACTGTTCAGTACACTTGCCAACATAACTGCACCATGTTCTGTAAAAGCAAAGGGCAGTGTTTTGGAAAATTTCAACCTTTGAAGGTGTTCGCAAGTTGCAACTACCTTGTCCTTCTCCTTTGTAGTTAACTGAATCATGAAATCTTTTGGGAACTTCTTGATGTTCCTTTTCACTTGCTGGTTCAATTGTCTTGTATCCACACCGTATAATTCTGCTAAGTCACGGTCAATCATTACCTTTTTATTCCGGATGAATAGAATTTTATTCATCACGGATTCATCAGTAAAGCCAACTTGTACCTGTTTCTTAGCCATGCTTTTTGTTTGGGAAGGATGTCACAAATTGTGATATCCTCTGTTTTGCAAGCATAATTTCATTGGTAATCCTAACCATTTTCCTAGTAGGATGTCACAATTTGTGATATCCTTCAAAATTTACATAAGTCAATGTTAATAATCATTCCAACTATACCCCACTTCAATAAGAGCTTAGTAACATTCTTCTGCTTGTACCCAAAAATCCACTACATTTTCAAGTAGGCACCCAATCCATGCAAGCCCCCCTCTCGTCCATAACCACTTTCCTTATAACCACCAAATGGTGAAGTTGGATCGAACTTGTTGTAGGTGTTTGCCCAAATAACGCCGGCCCGAAGTTTCGTTGTTAAATTGAAAATCTTGGAGCCCTTGTCTGTCCAAACTCCTGCACTTAAACCAAAAGGTGTATTGTTGGCTTTTTCTATTACTTCATCATCTGTTC
>JAHEZD010000069.1 GCA_023251255.1 Chitinophagaceae bacterium | reverse complement strand
ATACGCAGTTGGTCCATTTTATTGGAAAGGACAATATTGTTTTCCATGCATTGATATTCCCGATCATGTTGAAGCTGCATGGCAATATCTTGCCCGATAATGTTCCCAGCAATGAGTTCATGAACTTGGAAGGCGACAAAATGAGTACCAGCCGTGGATGGAGCATTGAAATGGATGATTACATCAATGATTGGATAAAAAAAGACAACGGTGGCGAAAGCATGGCCGATGTGCTGCGTTACTACCTAACAGCTATTGCACCGGAAACAAAGGATAGCGAGTTTACTTGGAAGGGCTTCCAAGATGCCAACAACAGTGAACTGGTAAGTATCTTCGGTAATTATGTAAACAGGACTTTTGTATTGATGCATAAACTATGCGGAAGTAAAGTGCCTGTATTCCACAATGATTTGATTGATGATATTGATAAGCAATTGATTATTGATATTGCTGCTGCAAAAACAAAAGTGGAGACTTTATTGGAAGGATACAAGTTCCGTGATGCTCAATTTGAAGTAATTGATTTGGCAAGAAAAGCCAACCAGTACATGCAGAAAAAAGAGCCTTGGATTGTGGTGAAGAAGTTGGCAGAAAATCCGGATGCACAAAAATTGATTGATAACTGTTTGCATTTGTGCTTGCAACTCACAGCCAACTTAGCGATACTCATTAATCCATTTCTACCTTTCACTGCCAAGAAAATGCTGGGCATGATGAAAGTGGTAGACCGGATGCTTGACTGGCAGAATGCAGGCAAAGTGGATCTATTGAAAGTAGGGTATAGCTTACGGGAGCCACAATTGTTGTTCAGGAAAATTGAGGATGAGGAGATACAGGTACAGATAGAAAAACTAAAACAAAAAAGAATGAAAGCTGAAAGCGAAAAGCAAGAAGCAGAAGGCCAAACGCCAAATGCAGAAAGCGTGGAACCCTCTGCATTAAGCATTAAGCCAGAAATTGTGTTCGATGATTTTGCAAAGATTGATTTACGCATAGGTACCATCCTTTCAGCAGAAAAGGTGGAGAAAGCAGATAAGCTATTGAAACTGGAGGTTGACCTTGGTTTTGAAAACCGGACCATTGTCTCCGGTATTGCCCTGCATTTCAAGCCCGAAGAGATTGTTGGCAAACAGGTTACCGTTGTGTGCAACCTCGCACCACGTAAAATGCGTGGTATTGAAAGCAATGGAATGATCCTAATGGCAGAAGACAAAGCTGGCAAGCTCCATTTTGTGAATCCTGATTCACAGATTGATGCAGGAAGTACAGTAAGTTAAATCAAAGCTTTTTGTCAACCTGATAAATGAAGTTCTCCGAATTTGTTTGGGGATGTTTCCAGTAATGTCCCAACCTTACGATGACTACATTCTTAAGAGGGTCCACAAAAACAAATTGATCCAAAATACCTTCGGCATAGTAAGGTGTGTTGTTGCAGGATACGCCAAAATACTTAATGTTATCTTTCTTTGTGGTGTAGCTGAATAAGCGACGGCAATTATTTGCCATTGCATATTCAACTGCTTTTAAGGAATCCTTGAAATATTCCGCACGGTCACCGCCCCACCACTGATTTTTGTAGCCTTCGTATTTACGCATGGTATCAGCGTTCACGGTACCATTTACCCAATTGGCCGATACCAATTGCTTGCCGTTCCAGTTACCTTTATTAAGGTATAATTTTCCCAATTTTGCAAAGTCCCTTGCAGTGGCATTGATACAGCAAAACGCTCTTGCCACCTGATGCTTTCTACTATCAATATTCCATGTAGCAGAAGTTTCCATTCCCAGTGGCTGCCATATTTTCTCAACCAGATAATCCTGTATTTTCTTCCCCGTTGCCGCTTCCACAATCATGGCCAGTACCTGTGTGTTCACACTTTTATAATCCTGTGTTCCCGGTGCGGTTTCTATTTTCAATTTCTTCAGCTTTCCCTTCATATTTTTGGTAAAGCCTAGTTTCAGCACATCGGAAAAGGGGTTACCATAATCCTCATTGCTCTTTATACCGCTCCGCATATCAAGTACATGTTGAATGCTAATCTTTGAAAAGGCCCGGTCCTTCTTTAGGAGATAGGGCAAGTAATTGGTAACCGGTTCATCCAAATTCTTAATTTTTCCTTCTTCCAGAGCCATGCCTACCAAAGTACCTACAAAGGATTTGGCCACAGAAAAAGAAGGGAGCAAGCTGGAAGAATCCAATTGGTCAAAATACTTTTCATACAGTATGCTATCGTTCCTGATTATCAAAAAAGCATAGGTGTAGGTGTCCACCAAATTGCTATCCAGAAAGTTTGCCAATGCAGGCTTAACTGCTCCTGTTTCAAAATAGAAAGGATGCCCGCTTTTGGCGAGTGCAGTGCTTGCCATACCATCAAGGTCTTTCAAATTGAATTTCCTGTGTTTGTATGCCCTGCCTACATAACAAGCTGAAAATAGTACCACATTGAACAGCATAAAAACAATACCACGTTTATTCATACAGTCAATTGAAGGTGCATGGCAAAGATGGATAATCCATAGCAATAAAAATTAGTTGCATAGCTAACTAATTTTTATTTAGCTTTGATTCTGTTCAGGTAAGTGCTGAACACAGCATGTGCTACGCAACGGGATGTCCCTAATAATCCTCTGGCAGAAGCACATAAAAAATCAAATAGTATTTGTTGTATGAAAAGAGTCATTAAAAAAGTGGCAGTCCTAGGAAGTGGTGTAATGGGTTCAAGGATTGCCTGTCACTTTGCAGGCATTGGTGTACAGGTTTTGCTGCTGGACATAGTTCCGAAAGATACACCAGCAGATGCCAAACCCGCACTGAAAAACAAAATTGTAAATGATGCATTGACTGCTGCTATCAAAAGCAATCCAAGTCCAGTGTTTACAAAAGAGGTGGTGAAGAAAATCACCACAGGCAACTTTGATGACAACATGAAAGATATTGCCAACTGCGACTGGATCATTGAAGTGGTGATTGAACGGTTGGATATCAAGCAACAGGTATATGAAAAAGTGGAACAGTTCAGAAAGGCTGGTACTTTGATCACATCCAATACTTCGGGCATTCCCATACACATGCTAAGCGTTGGCAGAAGCGGGGACTTCAAAAAGAATTTCTGTGGTACACACTTCTTCAACCCACCAAGGTATTTGAGGTTATTGGAAATCATTCCAACACCCGATACAGATGAAGCGGTTGTCGATTTCTTGATGGATTATGGCAGCTTGCATTTAGGCAAAACGACTGTACTGTGCAAGGATACACCAGCTTTCATCGCCAATAGGATCGGGGTATTCAGTATCATGAGCATTTTCCATCTTATGGAGAAAATAGGATTGACCATTGACGAAGTGGATGCACTGACAGGCCCAATCATCGGCCGTCCAAAATCCGCCACTTTCCGTACAGCGGATGTGGTAGGCATAGATACACTGGTGAAGGTTGCGAAAGGTGTGGCCGATAATTGTCCTGAAGATGAGGCCAAGGGAATTTTCACCATCCCATCATGGCTGGATAAAGTAGTGACCAATAATTGGTTGGGCGATAAAACAGGGCAGGGATTTTTCAAGAAAACAAAATCCGATGCCGGCAAAGAAATTTTGACATTGAACCTGCAAACCATGGAGTATGGCGCAAGGGTCAAGCCAAAATTTGCAACGATTGAAACAGCAAAACCCATTGATGATTTAAAAACAAGGTTGAAGGCATTGAGTGCCGGTATGGATAAAGCGGGTGATTTTTATCGCCAGTTCCACTACTCTTTGTTCTCCTATATCTCCCATCGCATTCCTGAAATAAGCGATGAAATCTACCGTGTGGATGATGCCATGATGGCCGGCTTTGGTTGGGAAATTGGTGCCTTTGAAAGTTGGGATGTATTGGGCGTGGCCAAAACCGTTGAAGCCATGAAAGCTAGTGGTTACAAGGTCGCAACTTGGGTGGATGAAATGATTGCAAGCGGTGCCTCCAGCTTCTATAAAGTAGGAAATGGCAAGCGTTTATATTATGATGTTCCTACAAAAACATACAAAGCTTTACCGGGTGGCGATGCATTTATTGTTTTGAGCAACAATGCCGACAAACTGATCTGGAAAAATTCTGCCTGCAAAGTATACGATATAGGCGATGGTGTTGCAGGCCTTGAATGGAGCACCAAAATGAACAGTATTGGTGGGGAAGTATTGGAAGGAGTAAACAAAGCCATTGGCATTGCAGAAGAAAAGTTCAAGGGCCTGGTTATTGCGAATGATGGGGCCAACTTCAGTGCAGGTGCCAATGTTGGCATGATCTTCATGCTGGCCATTGAACAGGAGTATGATGAACTGGATATGGCCATACGGATGTTCCAGAATACCATGATGCGTTTGCGCTACTCCAACATTCCTGTTGTTACTGCCCCACACGGATTGACCTTGGGCGGTGGTTGCGAAATGAACCTTCATGCAGATAAGGTTTGCGCTGCTGCCGAAACTTATATTGGCTTGGTAGAATTGGGCGTGGGCCTGATTCCCGGTGGTGGCGGTACTAAGGAATTTGTGCTGCGTGCAAGTGATGAACTGCATGATGGCGAACCAGATACCAATACATTGAAGGATAGGTTCTTTGCTATTGCAACAGCAAAAGTGGCTACCTCCGCACACGAGGCTTTTGATATGGGCATCTTGCGTAAGGGCCATGATGAAGTGGTCATGAACATTGGCAGGCGCATCAGCGAAGCAAAGAAAAGTGTAATTGAACTATATGACGAAGGTTACCATATTCCACAGCAAAGAAAAGACGTTAAGGTATTGGGACGGTTGGGTCTGGGAGCTTTTCTGGCTGGCATCAATGGCATGTGGCGCGGCAATTATGCAACGGACCATGATGCGCTTGTTGCCAGGAAATTGGCTTATGTAATGTGCGGTGGCGATTTGAGTGAACCACAATTGGTGAGCGAACAATATTTATTGGACCTGGAAAGGGAGGCTTTCTTAAGCCTTTGCGGTGAGAAGAAAACCTTGGAAAGGATACAGAGTGTATTGAAAAGTGGAAAGCCTTTAAGGAATTAACTATGGAAACCTTTACTACAAAAGCATCCCGAAAAATCCGGGGTGCTTTTTTGGAAATAAAGCGGCTCCACAAGGTCTGACCCTCCCTATCGCCCCTTGTGGAAGCTTGAATATCAAATATCATTCTTTAGCAACGCCACGTAGAAACTGCTTCCTACTCCCAATTTACTTTCTGCCCAGATCCGACCATTGTTTTTCTCCACAAAATCCTTTGATAGGATCAATCCAAGTCCGGTACCTGTTTCTTCTGCAGTACCCAAAGTAGTATTGCTGGTCACAAAAAGGTTGGCTAATTGTTTTTCAGTCATGCCTTTACCTTCATCCCTTATGCAGACAATGGTTTCCTTATCCATAGCTGTTGTTTTGATAAAGATATTTTTTCCTTCTGACGAAAATTTTACTGCATTGTTCAACAGGTTCCTCATCACAATAGCTATCATATCCTTATCTGCAAACACCCGCAATTCATCAGGTGAGTCCCACTGGAAAGTAATCCTTTTATCACTAGCTTTTTTGTTCAAGAGTTCCAGCTCTATCTGGATGCACTCGTTCAGATTGAAGCTTGTTTTTGAAACACTCAATCCTTTGAACTGTGTTTTTGACCAGTACAGGAGATTATCGACAAAGCTGGCCGTGCTGTTTACATGCAAAGCAATGGAAGGCATCAACTCTTTCATTTCTGCCGGGCTAATCATCGTATTATTGTACAGGTACAGCATACTTTGTAATGAAGTAAGCGGTGACCGTATATCATGTGACACCACGGAGAACATCTTGTCCTTTACTTCATTTAACCGGCGGAGTTCCACTGATTGCTTGGTAATCTCCACATTCTTTGCTTCAAGTAAGTGATTGTATTCTTTTGTTTTTTTCTGGCTGAAATAGATAACTGCGGCAATTACCAAGGCAATAAACAGCAGTGATGAAAGAATGACGACTACGTCAAGGTTATGATTTTTTAATTGCACTGTTTTGATCCCAAATTCATGCTCTGCATCTTTCCGTGCAAGACGAAGTGCAACCCTGTCGTTCAATAACTTTTCTTTGTTTTCATAATAAAGATTCTGGTAAAACAATGCACGTTCATAATTCTTCAAAGCAGTATAGGCCAGTTGCAATGTTTTGGCTGTCCTGAATATTTGCCTGTAGTTGTTGTACTCGGTAGCTACTTTAAGACTTGTCAACCCAAAAAAAATAGCAGAGTCATTCATGTTTGCCAAACGGAAAGTTTCTGCCATTTGCTGGTAATCATCTGCAAGGCTATAATGCAGGTTGGCCTTTTCAAAAACAGTTTTGGAGTTCCTATAAATAACCAGTGCTTCTTTGTACCTGCCCATTGCCCTGTAAACATTCGCCACCTCCTTCAAAGCTCCACTTACCAGTAGGCTATCCCCTATTTTCCTTCTCAATGCTACGGCTTGGTATATACAGTTCAATGCAGTATTAAAATCCTTTTCACCAGCATATACCCAACTACTATGAAGTAATGTATAAGCTATTCCTTTATCATCTTTAACCGAAACGAATATCCCTTTTGCCCTCGAAAAATTTTCCAATGCTTTGTCAAAAAAACCCTGACTGAAAAAAGTATTGCCAATATTGTCATAGCAATAAGCTTCGCCACTTTGATCATTGATTTCTTCGGCAATTTTCAATGATGCGTAAATCCATTCCAGGCTTTCTTCTTCGTAAGCATAATGCCAATAGGAAATACCTATAAAACGGGTAATATCGCCTTCCAGTTTCCTATTCTTTGTTTTCTGTGCCATCACAATGGCCTTTTTACCATAATCAACAGCGGAATCGAGATTGGTATAACGGTAGTACCAGCAGATATCCTTCAAAGCTACTGTTCTTGCTGAATCATTTGGGGCGGTAGCAATTCTATACCGGAACCTTAGGGCGGTGGTATCTTCATTGGCCAAAGAAAACAGCGGAATGGCTGCGATAAAAAATAGCAATATGGTTAGCGTATTCCTGTTTCCCGGTAATGCAAAAGAAGAGGTGCGTTCTATATGTTTAAAGGCTCCAGCCAAGTATTCAGTTTTATCAAGGTGCGCGTTCCCGTTCAAAGTAACTCTTTTACGGAACAGGAAGAATTCTATTTCCCAATTTTATTTATGGATTACCTAAATAAAAATTATGGATGAACTATTTTGTATAAAACGTTTTTTCCGACTATCTTGTTGCCTCCAACTTCAACCAATTGTTCCATTTATACCAATAGGTATAGATAGCCTGCCATGATGGACAGTGGCATCCAAAAACATTCGGCATATAAAACCCAAAATTCAAACCTGAAATGAGCACAGCTATTTTATCAATTAACAACCTTGCCAAAAATTATGGCAGCATAAAAGCCCTGAACGGGATTTCATTTGATGTCCCCAAGGGGTGTGTTTTTGGCATTCTTGGCCCTAACGGGAGTGGCAAGACAACCACCCTTGGAATCATTTTGGATGTACTGAAAGCCAACAGTGGTTCCTTTACATGGTTTGACAAACCAAGCAGCCCGGATACAAGGAAACAAATAGGTTCCTTACTTGAAACACCGAATTTCTACCATTACCTATCTGCTCTGGACAATTTGCGCATCACACAGGCCATCAGTCATCGTGGTACGCCAAATGATATTGAAGAAGTACTGAAAACGGTAAATCTTGCCCATAGAAAAACAAGCAAATTCAGCAGCTACAGCTTGGGCATGAAGCAACGATTGGCCATAGGTGCCGCACTGCTTGGCAATCCGGATGTACTGGTATTTGATGAACCAACCAATGGACTTGATCCAGTGGGCATTGCAGAAATCCGCGAGCTGATCAAACGTTTGGCCAATGAGGGCAAAACCATTATCATGGCCAGTCATTTGTTGGATGAGGTGGAAAAAGTTTGTACCCATGTGGCTATCTTAAAAAAAGGCACATTGGTAACGGCCGGTGCCGTAAACGAAGTAATGCTGAACGAGGACATTGCCGAAGTAGGTGCAACCAATGCCCAACAACTGTTTGATGCACTCAAAAGCTTCTCCGGTAGCACCGGGATCAAAATGGAAGGTGGCAATGTGCAACTGTATTTTCCATTGGGGACGGCCAAACTGGAAAACATCAACAGTTACTGCTTCAGTAAGGGCATAACCCTGAACCTGCTTACATTGAAGCGCAAGAGCCTTGAAGCCAAATTCTTTGAACTGACCAATAACTAGAATTGGCTAGTAGCAAGTGGGTATTGGTTAATCGGATTATACCATTACATCCCAAACCCTACATTCTAAACCTCATACTATTTACCTTAAATTCATAACATGTTATCCTTATTAAAAATTGAATGGCTCAAAATAAAAAAATACCCTGCTTTCTGGTGGATACTGGGTATTGTGGCACTGACAAACCCCGGTATCAACTTAATGTTCCATAGTGGTTATGAGAACCTTGTAGCAAAAAAGGACATGGCGGGTAACCTTGCAAAAATGTTATTGGGCAATCCCTTCGCATTTCCTGAAGTATGGCATACGGTAGGTTATTTTTCTTCTTGGTTTTTAATGGTACCTGCCATTCTGGTCATCATGCTCATATCCAATGAATACACGTTCAAAACAAACAGGCAAAACATTATTGACGGTTGGAGCAAGAACCAGTTCATATTGAGCAAACTATTTGATGTAGCTATTATTTCTGTGGTGGTAACATTGGCCTATATTGTCATTTCAACCATATTCGGTTTCAGCTATTCATCGGAACTGGAAAAAACCAGATGGGCCGAGCAGTTAAAATACATTCCACTGTTCCTGCTGCAAACATTTGCACAATTGAGCATTGCCTTTTTGCTTGGCTTCCTACTGAAGCGCTCTTTCATAGCATTGGGACTTTTCCTTTTCTATTTCGCAGTGCTTGAGCCAATAGCCACTTTATTTATCAGGAACAGCCCATCCTTTTCATCAGTAACCAGAATAGCGGATTTCTTCCCGCTGGAGATTTCAGATAAACTTGTGCCACCGCCTGCTTTTTTTGGCAGGTTCAATGAAGCTGCTTATGCAAAAAATTTGGCAGACATGAACATTCATATACTCTATACTTGCGTATTGACCGCCGGTATCTGGTGGCTATGTTTTGCCATCTACCGCAAAAGGGACCTATAACAAGTTGTGCCATACGCTCAAAGATGCGGCACAATTGCTCATTTAAATAATAGCTGCTTAAATGCATCATCAACAGTAGGGTACAAGAATTTGTATCCTACTGTTTTTATTTTATGGCAACTTACCGTAGTACTTTTTAATACTTCGTATGCTCATTTCTCCCAATACTATTTTCAGTATAAATGATGGTACGTGTATGGGGATGAAAAATTTGTTCCGCACTTTTTTGGCCAATGCAAATGTCAACTGCTTATTGCTTACCGGTACCGGGGCCACCGCATTGTAGCAGCCCTGCATATTTTCGTTCTCCATGGCATCAATATACATTCTGCAGAGGTCATCAATATGAACCCAGCTAATCATTTGCTTGCCCCCGCTTAAAATAGCGGCAATACCAAATTTAATGGGCAGCATGAATTCCTTCAAGGCGCCGCCTTCCTTGCTCAGTACAATCCCCGTTCTCAACTTAACCAGGCGTTTGCTCAATTTCGTTAAGGGTTCCATACTTTCTTCCCACAGTTTGCATGTTTCACCAAGGAAATCATTATAGGGCGCATCCATTTCTTCAAAGCCCTCCTTATGTGTTGAAGGATCAGGCCCGTACCAACCGATGGCGCTTGCAGCAATCACTGCTTTTACTTTATTACTGCCTCCTCCCAAAGCTTTTACAATCAAGGCACTGCTCTTTGTACGGCTGCCAACAATTTCTTCCTTCCTTTTCTCTGTCCAGCGTTTTTCAGCTACACCCGCACCTGCCAAGTGAATTATATAATCAGCCTTGTTGACGGCATCCATATCAATCGTTTGCTGTTCCACATTCCAAACTGCATACGAAACATGCTGTTGTGTACCAAGTTTTTCTTCACGGCTCATGATAATAACCTCATAACCTTTTTTCACAAGCATGTTCGTGAGTTGCTTACCAATCAAACCTGTTCCTCCTGTAATTAAAGCTGTGGGCATAAAATATTTTTAGTTGAATTGCTGGTATCAGCCCCTCCATGCATCCTCATTACCAACCAGTTCCGGATTTTTTTCCGTACTTATCTTTAAGTTTTCCTTGTCGAATACTCAACAAACCTACTGCAATACGGTTCACTTATTGAAATGGTTATTATCTTTCAACAATAAATTTACCCTGCCAGGTAAATTCATTCAACCCAAACCAACTGCATGAATATTGGCATCATAGGCGGAGGCGTGGCAGGATTAAGCACTGCGCTGGCTTTGCAAAAGGCTGGCTTCCAGTTTCACTTATTTGAGCAAAGCCCTGCTTTTGGTGAGGTTGGTGCAGGCATGGGCATTAGCACCAGTACTTTCAACCTGCTGCAGAAACTTGGTGTGGGCAATGCTTTCTTGGAGACAGCCGTTCCCCTGAAACGTTTCGTGATTGTGAACCACCGTTTAAAAAAAGTATTGAATGTGCCTTTTGATGGTATTGGTTATTGCATTCGCCGGGCGAAACTGGTAGAAGTGCTAAGCAAGCCATTACAGCCCGATCAATACACGCTCAATGCCCAGATAGGAAGTGTTGATGAACGGGAGGACCATGTTGAAGTAAAGTTGAAAGACGGTAGTACGCATCAGTTTGATATGGTGGTGGCTGCAGATGGCATACACTCATGCATAAGGAAAAAAGTACTGCCGCAAGTGGTGGCACGTTATACTGGGCAGACGATGTGGCGTGGCATTGCAAAAATAGGTTTGCCGGACTATTTCCAGAACAGGATGCATGAACTCTGGGGCATGAACAGGCGCATGGGCATCGTTGATTTGGGCAATGACAATTACTTCTGGTACATTGTGAGGTTTGCTTCGGAAAACGGGAAGGATGATGCTGCCACTATTCAACACGATTTAAAGAAACTTTTTGATAAGCACCATGTACATCCCATTGAAATTGTACATGCAACGGACAATATTCTACGGACAGATTTGAAAGATATTGCTCCGGGAAATTTCCCCTGGCATACCAACAGGATTGTATTTGTTGGGGACAGTATCCATGCCTGTACACCACATTTATCACAAGGTGCCTGTCAAGCCATTGAAAGTGCCTATACCTTGGCAGGCTGCCTGAAAAAATACGGCAACTTGCAGGAAGCTTTTACCACTTACCAATCCCTGAGGCAGGAAAAGATAAAGTTCATCAATAACCTGTCCTATCATTTTGGAAGGTTCAGCCACCAAAGAAAGGGCTGGCAGGACAAGGTACTCCACACAGTATTAAGCGCGCTCCCCCATTTTTATATGCGCAAGAAATTTAAGAAAACGGTTGATTTGAATTATTTGAAAGAAGTAGAATTCCAAGATTGAGCCGTCAGCCTCTTGAAGGTCATCAAAAAAGAATTTTGCACGCTGTGCCGGTTATAACAGGCTCAACCTGTCATCGCCTTTCATGAAATAATTTTGCTACAAACTCTTCACCCAACAATCCTTTCCATTTAACAATTGTTGCGTAAAGCCCATGACCTTGATAAAGTTCACATGGTTCCGGTTATGAACTTTTTCATACACAATATGCTTGATGCCTTGGGCCATCAAGTATTCCTTCTCCTTTTCAAAAATGAAGCGGCCCACTTTATAGTCGCGGTAACTGGCCACTGTATAGTTGATTTCAACAAAAGCATGGCCATCTGCCTCCAATCGTGCCACAAAAATATTGGAAATGACAAGGTCACGCAGAACAGCAAAACTGATATTGTTACCGGATTGATAGAAATTGAAATCCGGAAAGAAGCTATTGATATCTGCCCTGTAAAACTGCAGGAACTGTTGTATAAACCTGTCGCCCATTTCAAAAGGCACCAAGCTGAAACTCTCCTTGAAAGTATAAAGCTTAATGGTCTGGTAAATATTGATGCACAGCAAAATGGAATTTGCCAGCATGACCGGGAATGCATTAATAAGTACACCATAAGCAATAAAGAAAACACAACCAGCAATATTGAGCCAGCGGAACCTGATAGAGTTACTTGTCATTAAAGAGATAGCAAGTAAGGCAGAGGCAATGTAACCAACGATGACAATCATAAGGGTGCAAATATCCGCTATTACAACTTCAGTTCAAAAGGTTTAGGTGCATATAGCCATTCTGTTCTATCCATTTATTGGTTTAAATAAAAAAACCTAGAACACAGCAAATCATCCATTATTTATATCAACTCCTTGAAAAAAGCAACCTGATATGAACAATAGGACATCACTTAACTGTTTTTTATTTATTCCTTTAAAATCGCCTCGCATGAATGCAGGTCCCAGAAAAAACATCTACTAAAATTTTCAAAAAAAAAATGACACACTTTTTTTGACACATTTCAAAATGTGTCATTTTTTTTGTGTCATTTTTTTTCGCCGTATTTTTTTGCCCTGTTCGGTCCATCGTTTTTTTGCAATGCGGTTTTTTCCGCTTGGTACATAATAATTGGCCTGCCATGGGCAGTATGGTAAAGGGAGGAAGCTGTCCAACATTTGACGGGGGCCTACTACTGGAACGCAGTGTGTTGCCATAACGGTCAGGGTTAGGTGGAAGTGGTTCCCAGAAGTTTATGTCAGGCTCCGGGGACATCAAAAGGAGCTGTGGTGGAATGAAGGAAATTCTAGCTTCTTGTAAGAAGCTGTTAAAAAACGGCAACCCAAAATACCAATATGTGTAAAACTAAAAAATATTCTGATAATCAATTACAATCGTAAGAGATTGGCTTCATGTTTAAAAATTGGCTTAGTAAGCACACGGGTTGCTGCTTCATATGAAACGGCCTTCACTTTATTCAAGTGAAGGCCGTTAAGAAAATCGGATAAGAATTTATTTGAACAACCGCCAGATATCAAGTCCCATGGCGTAGGCCATTAAACCCAAAAGCAAAACCATACCCACCATCTGAGCATATTCCATGAACTTGTCACTTGGTTTTTTGCCCGTAACTATTTCCACTATGCAGAACAGCGCATGTCCCCCATCCAGACCAGGTATCGGCAGGATGTTCATGAATGCAAGGATAATGGAAAACAGCGCAGTCAATGTCCAGAAAGCTTCCCAGTCCCAGATCCCCGGAAAAATCTTACCGATACTTATGACGCTGCCCAAGCTATCGTTGGGGTTTGCCTTGCCATTGAAAAGCTGCCCAATGCCGGTAACATACCTGTTCAAGCTTGTCCAGCACATTTCAAATCCTTTGGGAACTGATTGGGCCAGTGTATAATGCAGGGTATCGCTTTTGAAACCAAGTTTGGACAATGCCGAGATCCGTTGCACACCTATCTTCCCTTCCTTGGTCAACGTAACAGGTTTAACGAGGGTGTCCTTATCGTTACGCAATATTTTGAGCTGGATTGTTTTTTCGGACTTCCCCTTTACCGCCTTTACAAAGTCATTGTAAAAAGGCGTGGGCACCGTATCAACAGCAATGATCCTATCTTCTTTCAGCAAACCGCTTTTGTCAGCAGCCCCACCTTTGGTTACTTCTTCCACCACAAAAGGCATCCTGACGTCTGCAAAAAAATCACCCTTGCTTTTGTTCAATGATTTGATCAGCTCGTCCGTGTAGGTAATTTTCATTTCGTTGCCATCACGCAATACTGTCATTTCATGGGCATTGCTCAAGATGACCTCGCCAGCATATTTCAGTGCATTCCTTACTTCCTTATCGCCCACTTTCAAGATTACATCCCCATCTTTCAGGCCTACCCTTTCGCCTAAGCTATCCGCTACAATACCGTATTTCACGTTCTTAGCGGGCAGGAATTCCTCGCCCCATTTCCACATGATGCCAATGAAAATAATGATGGCCAGGATTACATTTACCGTAACACCACCCACCATAATGATCAAACGTTGCCAAGCTGGCTTGCTGCGGAATTCATAAGGTTTTGGTGGAAGCTTCATCTGTTCCTTGTCCATGCTCTCATCCACCATCCCCGAAATTTTCACGTAGCCCCCAAATGGTATCCAGCCAATGCCCCATTCAGTTTCGCCAATTTTTTTCTTGAATAAACTGAACCATGGGTTGAAGAAGAGATAGAATTTTTCAACACGGCACTTGAACCATTTTGCAGGAAAATAATGGCCCAGTTCGTGAAGCACTACAAGAATGGAAAAGGACAAAATAAACTGTAAAGTTTTAATTCCTACACTGCTCCAGTCAATCGCTAATAATGTCATAAAGTATTTTTGTTTGTCGACTTTTGTTCAGTTCCAGTTACGTCGTACGCCCGATAATGATTGGGTCCTACATTGATTGGTACATGACTGAACAGGAATATTACATTTCAATTAAAGTGGCTGCAAAATTACGGGCCTCGCCATCACTATGGTACAGTTCTTCCAATGTTGGCTTTTCTATAAATGGAATCTTGTTGATGGTCCTCTCCACCATTTCTGTCATGTCCAAAAAACCAACACGGTTCCTTAAAAAGGCAAATACCGCTATTTCATTGGCCGCATTCAATATGCAGGGCATATTGCCTCCTTGGTTCAGGCATTCCATGGCCAATGCCAAGCTCCTGAAAGTTTTCAGGTCAGGCTCCTCAAAAGTTAATGTATCCGGCTTCCTGAAATCATAACGCGGGAATTTGTTGGGGATCCGTTGCGGAAAGGCCATGGCGTACTGGATAGGCAGCTTCATATCGGGCAGGCCCATTTGCGCCTTGGTGCTTCCATCTTCAAACATGACCATACTGTGGATGATGCTTTGTGGGTGCACCACCACTTGTATCTGTTCGGGTTTCAAATTGAACAACCATTTGGCCTCAATCATTTCAAGGCCCTTGTTCATCAATGTTGCTGAATCGATAGTGATCTTTGCTCCCATTGCCCAATTGGGGTGCTGCAGGGCATGGTCACGTTTCACATTTACCAGGAAATTCGGTTTCCTTCCCCTGAAGGGGCCGCCACTTGCCGTAAGGACTATTTTTTCAATTTTGTTCCTGCCCTCACCCACCAAGCATTGGAATATGGCTGAATGTTCACTATCAACAGGTATAATGGGAATCCTTCTTTCAATAGCTTTCTGCATCACAATTTCGCCAGCTACCACCAATGTTTCCTTATTGGCCAAGGCAATTGGCTTTGAATTTTCAATGGCTTTCAATGTTGGCTTCAATCCTGCGTAACCTACAATAGCAGCCAGCATCATATCATAGCAATCCATAGCAGCAGCTTCTTCCAAAGCTTTTTCGCCAGCAAAAACCTTTACATTGCTGCTGGCAAGTGCATCTTTTACTTTTTGGTACTTCTTTTCATCACCAATGACCACACAGTTTGGATTGAATTCCAGTGCCTGTTTCACCAACAGTTCATCATTGTTCTGTGCCGTAAGTATCTCAACTGAAAAGAGTTCGGGGTTTGCAGCAATTACATCCAACGCCTGAGTGCCAATTGAACCTGTGGAACCGAATATAGCTATGCGTTTTACGCTCATTGTGTTTGCTTTAGCGGAGTGGGTAAAGATAGGGAAGGCAAAAGAAAGATTAGTATAAAAATGCCTCCAACCCGATGGCCAATTTCCTGTCGTTACTCAACCTTGGTACTTTATTTTGACCACCCAACTTGCCTATTGATTTCATGTAATCGATGAAGCCGTTCTTACGGACTTTTCTAATGATCAATTGCTTCAGGATATTACCAGCAATTAGGTCATCGTAGTATACATTTTTTGCTCGCAGGTTATTATCTACCTTTTCTGTAAAAACATTTATATCCTTGGGTTCATTCTCAAATTCAATGAACCATTCGTGGAAGCTTTGGCCCTTGCTCTGTGCAATGTTTGGAGCAACGGTAAACTCCGTAATCTTTATACCTTCTTCATTTGCAGCTTTCAATAAAGCATGTTCCACTTCTTCACCAATCACATGTTCACCAAAGGCAGAGATAAAATGCTTGGTCCTTCCACTAACAATAATCCTATATGGATTGGTGCTCACAAATTTTACGGTATCGCCAATATTGTATCCCCATAAACCAGCATTGCTGTTGATGATGAGGGCATAGTTCTCCCCAACTTTCACCTCCTGTAAACTTAACCTAGTGGGGTGTTCGTGGAAGATTTCATGGGCAGGTACAAATTCAAAATAAATACCGCTATTGGTATTCAGCAACAAACCTTCATGCTGTTGGGAATCCTGAAATGCAAAAAAGCCCTCGCTGGCGGGGAAGAGTTCGATGCTGTCTATTTTCTTCCCAATACTTTCATACAATTTGGTTTTGTATGGCTCAAAATTTACACCGCCCTGCACCATCACGCTGAAATTGGGGAAAATCTCAGCAATTTTTTTCTGGCTTTTTTCAGTAAGCCTGTCAAAATACATCTGCATCCAAGGTGGTATGCCGCTAATAAGCGTCATGTCCTGATTGATTGTTTCTTCAACAATTTTATCAAGTTTGGTTTCCCAATCCTCTATGCAATTGGTTTCGTAAGAGGGCAATTGATTGCCACGCAAATATTTGGGCACATGATGGTTCACTATTCCACTTAACCTGCCTGTTGGTATGCCAGCAATCCTTTCCAGTTCGGGCGAACCGCTCAGGAAAATCATTTTCCCTTTGGCGAAATCATAGTTCCCCGTTTCTGCCATGTAGCATAGCAATGCATTCCTTGCTGTATTGATGTGGTTGGGAATGGAATCCTTGGTAATCGGGATATATTTTACACCACTTGTTGTGCCGCTTGTTTTTGCCAAATAAATGGGCCTGCCTTTCCAAAGCACATTTTGTTTGCCTTCCTTTATCTGTTCTATGTAATCTTTAATCTGTTCAAAATCCCTTATCGGAACTGATTGTGTAAACTCTTCATGGTTACTTACCTCCTTTAATTGGTGGTCCTTGCCAAAGCTGGTAAGCTTACCAACTTTCAATAAATTGGTCAATATGGCCTGCTGGTCCGGTACAGCATTATCCATATTCTTTTTTACCTGCTTATATATATAACTGGCAAAAGGCTTCGCCAACAAGGATTTTAGGTTCATGTACCAAATCTTGAAACACCAACTGGAATGTTGGTGAAATTTTTCTAATTGTAACTGTATTCCATAATGCCAAGCACACGTTTTGCCTTGTCCAAGCAAATTTCCTTTGCCTTGAAACCATTTTCATTGTAGGCATATTTCCATACCACATAATTACTGCCCCCTGTTCTTACCTGCGTCATTTTGGTTATCCTCCCTTGGTTATCATATTCATACAAACAATCAGGAAGCATTTTACCAATATATTCATCGTAGCGGACCACATCGGTAACCCGCTTGTTTGCATCAAAATAGTAATAGTAGGTCTCGATGGTCCTGTTCTTTTTTTTCCATTGTTCAATGCCCGGATTCCCTTTTTCATCGTATACCAGATTGATGGTAGTGGTATCCGTACCATTTTTTATTTTGAACATTTGAACGGGCAAGCCTTTATCATTATACAACCAAACATGTGCTTCTTTTGAAAAGCCATTGATAATGGTATCGGAGCTTGTTGAAGTGATGCTTTGCAATTTTCCTGAAACGTCATACATATAATCCAGGGTCGTGTTCACATTAACTGATTTTTCCTGCGTTTGAATAATCCTGTCATTTTCATAGTAACTGGTCAATTCAGAAGTAACCCCATCGGAAGTGGCTGTAGTGGTAGTTGATTTTTTACCATCATTGCTCAGTTCCTGCAGCAATGAGAACCCTTCGACTATTTCATTGTTCGCATCCTTACTAACGGCCTTTATTTTTTTTATCTTATTGCTACGCAATTGTTTATAGTTGGCATTGGTTTGCTGCGTAGCAAGTATATCGTTATAATAATATTGTGCTTTGGCAGCAATGGCAAGAAGGAAAACTGTCAGGAACGAAAGAAAATGCTTCATGTTTGTTTATTCTGCACCAAATGTAGCAAGCAGTTTACCAACATGCAAATAACAGATTGCACATTCATATTGCAGCCTTATGTTTGTTCCGTATTTTTAATCAAACGTTAACAAGGTGTCCCATTTAGAAGAAAGAAAAGAAAAAATATGCCTAAACTGCGGAGCTGCCATCTATGGCAGGTTCTGCCATGTTTGCGGACAGGAAAATATTGAACCGAAGGAAACAGCTTGGCATTTGATCACACATTTTGTTTATGACATTACCCATTTTGATGGCAAGTTCTTCAGCACCATAAAATATTTATTGTTCAGGCCGGGCCATTTATCACATGAATATTTGAAGGGCCGCAGGGCTTCTTACCTGCACCCTATAAAACTCTACGTTTTTACTTCTGCTTTTTTCTTCCTGATATTTTTCAGCTTTTACAAGGAGTTGGAAATAATAAATTCCACCACTACCACCAGTAATGTTGCCGATGTTCTGCAGGAACTGAAAAGGGACAAGGCCAAATATGAAAAAAGATTATCGATTGCTTCGCTACCTGCAATGAAGATGGACAATATAAGGGAGAAGATTGCATTGATTGATAGCGATATTGTTCTGTTACAGAAGGACAGCACCAGAAAAAATAAGCTATTGAGCGATGATGATGAAGTGCCTGAAATTTCAACTAGCCTAAGTGAACATAAGTACAAATCACTGGGGGAATATGATTCCATTCAGGCAAGTTTGACCGTGGATAAAAGGGACGGCAAAGTCGAAAGGTTCTTTGAAGAACATGACATCAAAAGAAGGATAAAGTATGGCAATAACAATGAAGCTTATTGGGAAAGCTTGAAAGAAAATTTCACCCATCATTTCCCCCAAATGCTTTTCACCTCCTTGCCATTGTTTGCATTGCTGCTACAATTACTTTATAGGAGAAGGAAGCAGTTCTTTTATATCAACCATGCCATCTTTACCATACATCTTTATTGTGCCACATTTATCATCATCCTCCTCCGTTTATGGACAATGAGCATCTTCGAGTGGTTCCATTCGGAAATACCTGCCTTTTTAAGGGTAGTATTCAGCTTGGTCATACTGTTTTACTGGTATAAGGCTTTCAGGAATTTTTATGAACAACGAAGGGGCAAAACTATTTTGAAGTTCATCATATTGATGTTCCTTACCATGATGCTGATGGCATTCCTGTTCACTACATTTTTGGCTTTTTCTGCCATTAGTGTTTAAATAGGATTGGGTGGATGAATGGTCTTACATGGTACAAGTACCTTTCGACTAATTATTTATGATAAACTTACAATAGCAGTTCAATCAATATCCTGCCATTGTCCAATAAAAAATAAACCATGCAAAACAAAGCTGATAGCTTTTTAAGGTTAGTGAAAATAATGGATGAACTACGTGAGCAATGCCCATGGGACAGGAAGCAGACCATACACACACTCCGCCCATTAACCATAGAAGAAACGTATGAACTGGCTGATGCCATTACCAACGATGATTGGAAAAGCATCAAGGAAGAGCTGGGCGATGTACTGCTGCACCTTGTTTTCTATGCAAAGATTGGCAGCGAGCAGCAACAGTTTGAACTGGAAGATGTAATCAACGGCGTTTGCGAAAAACTGATCAACCGTCATCCACATATCTATGGTGATGTAAAAGTGGCCGATGAAGAAGATGTGAAACGTAACTGGGAAAAGATAAAGTTGAAGGAAGGAAAGAACAAGACCATCCTCGGAGGCGTCCCTGCTGCACTCCCTGCTATGGTAAAGGCAACACGCATCCAGGAGAAAGCAAAGCAAGTGGGCTTTGAATGGGAAAATAAGGAAGATGTGTGGAAGAAAGTAGAAGAGGAAATTGGCGAGCTTAAGGAAGCCATTACCGAAAATGACCAGGCGCATATTGAGGAAGAATTTGGCGACGTGCTGTTCAGCCTCGTTAATTATGCACGGTTTTTGCAAGTGGATGCCGAAGGTGTGCTGGAAAAGACAAACCGGAAATTCATCTACCGTTTTCAACAGATGGAATCCATTGCCACTGCCGAAGGGAAATCCTTGGCGGATATGACACTTGAAGAAATGGATGCCATTTGGAATGAAGTAAAAAAACAAAAGCCCAATCATTGATTACCACGTTACGCAATGCAACGCTTAAACACGGCTATTTGTTGATCATAGCTGCATGGCTGTACACCATTTCCTTTATTGCCACCAATTACCTCTCCTATAGCTCATCTCCGAAAAAAGTGCAGCATAAGCTGCAGCAATCTTTGCAGGACAATGAAAAACGTTTTGCTGAAATACTGGCTGATACATCACTTATCAATGTTATCAGCAATGATAAAAATGCGGATGCAAAAAAAATTGAACTGATCAATGAACCGTTTGGGCTTTTTGTTTATAAAACCAACAGTACAGGCAATCCTGTATTGAGTTATTGGAACAGCAATAGGTATTATGTCATTCCAGAAGACCTTCAAAAAAAAGACAGTAGCTACTTACTGCATTATCAAAATGGAGACTTCGAATTCATCAAGAAGACAATCCCCAGTAGGAATGGGGAGCAGTTTATTGTGGCCATGATTCCCATACACTGGGATTATTTCATCAAGAACAAATATTTGAATGCTGGCTTTGATGGCTTTTCACGTCTGGATGCTCAGTATGAACTTACTGATGCTGCAAATGGTTTGCCCATCATCAATTCAAGTAACCAAGAAGTCTTCAGGATACAATTAAAAAAAGAAAATCCTTCTGCTGGTTATGACGTGGTAACCATTCTGCTGCGTACTTCTGCTATTCTTTTGTTGCTATTTTTTTTGAATGCATTGGCCAATGAAATAGTTTGGAGCAAAGGGTTCAAGAATGGTTTTACATTTCTGGTCAGCACCGCCCTTCTGTTGAGGCTCGTTACTTACTTGCTTCCTTTTCCCTTCAACTTCAAGGAACTCGCTTTATTTGATCCCTCCATTTATGCTTCCAATTTCCTGCACCCATCCCTTGGTGACCTATTGATCAACATATCACTTGTATTCTGGCTGGTAGGCTTCTATAAATTCAATATTTCCAACAAACCCATTGCGCCAAGTAAAAGCAGTTTCATTGCTTATTTGAACCTGTTCGTATTGACCATCTTTGCATTGTTGCTAGCAGCTATCGTTCGGAGCCTTGTGCAGGATTCCAAAATTTCCTTTGATGTAAGCAGTTTCTTCAGCTTGAGTGTTTACAGCTTTATTAGTTTTGTTATCCTTTGCTTGTCGGCACTTTCTTTCTTCCATATTTCACATGTACTGTTCAGGAGAATTTTTGAAGCGGGGCTTGAACTGTACACGCAGATTTTAGTTGTAACGGTGTCCGGACTTGCATTGCTCAGTCTTGATATTGGCCATCCTTCCATTGATAGCAACCTGCTTGTACTTTGTTGGTTAGTAATCTATATTTCCATACTTAATTACAGAAAACCGGACATTCATCTATCCATACTAAAATCATCCTTCTTCATCTTTTGGGTATTGCTGTTTGCTATTTCCGTTGCTGCATTGGTACTATCGCAAAACAGGAAGATAGAATTTGAGCAAAGAAAAAAATATGCCGAGAACCTTTCCTTGCAAGCTGACCCCGCAAGTGAAAACTTATTGAGCATTGCCGCGACAAATTTTAGCGATAATTTCCTATCAGCAAATTATTACAGGCTTCAAAGTGAATATTCCAATAAGTTCATCAAGGACAGCCTGATAACCGAGAACTTTTCAGGGTACCTCAACAAATACGATACAAGAATCTACACATTTGATAGCCTTTACCATCCAATGTTCAATGATGATTCCCTCAGCTATGCACGCATCAAAACAATCATACTCAACCAAGGGAAACCAACTGGCATTGATGATTTGTACAGTTATGACAATACCAACCAAAAGTCCAGTTATTTTTATGAGAAGAAAATAAGCATGGATTCCAATAGGCTCGGTTACCTATTTGTTTCGGTGAAACCGAAGCGCTACAAAAGTGAAGCCCTGTATCCCGAACTGTTCAGGCAGTCACAAGATCTGAACGCCGATTTCAACACCAATTATGCTTCTGCTGTTTACAAGAATGGTAAACTGGTGAACCACTACAATGATTACAGTTTCCCATCATCATTAGCAAGAACCAGGTTCCCCCTTATGCGGTTTGAACAAAGGGACAATGGGGGGTATGATGAACTGTGGTACAATGCAGACAATGGCAAAAGGGTCATTGTTGTAAAGAAGAATGCATGGTCCTTGGAGTTCATCACGTTGTTTGCTTACTTATTCTGTGTTTTCTTATTGGTTATTTCTGTTTTCAATATAGGTAGCTTCTTATTGCGTACAAGGTTCAGGAGAAGGGAGCTTAAAGCATTTTTCCAATTCAACATCCGTTCGCAGATACATGCAACTATTATTTTTATCAGCGTATTTTCTTTCCTGGTAATTGGTATTGCTACCATTTCATTTTTCATTTACAGGTTCAATCAAAGCAATGAGGAGCGTCTATCGAAATCAATCCAAGTAATGGCCAACGAAATTGAGGAAAAAGAAAGGGTTGTCCGCTCACAATTGAATTTTGACGATGTACTTACGTCTATCAGTGATATTGGCTTCGGAAGCGATATTGAGAAAAAAATAAATGACATTTCCGAAGTGCACAATGTGGATGTGAACTTCTATGATACAACAGGCAAACTGGTCACTTCAACCCAGCCATACATTTACAATAAGCATTTGGTAAGTGAAAAAATGGACCCGATTGCCTACAATGAACTGAACAGCAACAAGAAAATACTTTACATCCACTCAGAAAAAATCAGCAGCTTTTCCTTCCTCAGCATTTATATCCCCGTAAATGATGATGAAGGCAATACCTATGCCTACCTAAATATTCCCTACCTCAATTCGCAAGCGGAACTGAACCAGGAAATTTCAGGTTTCCTTGCAACACTCATTAACTTGAACGCTTTCATTTTCTTACTGGCCGGGGCCATTGCATTCTTGATAACGAACCGGATTACTTCATCGTTCAGTTTGATAACGCAAAAGATGAAAGAAATAAACCTTGGTAAGATAAACGAGGAAATAAAATGGGAGAAGCAGGACGAAATTGGGGTTCTTGTAAGTGAATACAATAAAATGGTGCACAAACTTGAACAAAGTGCCAAGGCGCTAGCGCAAAGTGAACGTGAAGGGGCATGGAGGGAAATGGCAAGGCAAGTGGCACACGAGATCAAGAACCCACTCACACCCATGAAATTGAGCATACAATACCTGCAACGTGCCATCAACAACAATTCGGAAAATGTAAAGGAACTCTCAAAGCAGGTAGCGGAAACACTGGTACAGCAAATAGACCAACTATCAAATATTGCCGGGGATTTTTCCCAGTTTGCCAACATCAACAATTCAAAGCCTGAGTTATTTGATGTAACGGACATTATTGCTTCGTTGGTTCAGCTCCACCAAGCCAATGAAAATATAAACATCCATTATAAAAAAGAGCATGGCAATTATACTATTGAAGCAGACAAGATCCAAATGGCCCGTTTGTTTACCAACTTATTGAAGAATGCCATAGAAGCAGCCGAAGAAAATGATAAAATCAGAATCGGTATCCACCAACAGATTGTCAACAATAAAATACAGATTGCCATTACAGACAATGGCACCGGTATACCAAAAGAAACACAGCATAAAATTTTTATGCCCAACTTCACTACAAAAACCTCGGGCACTGGTCTTGGTTTGGCCATTTGCAAAGGCATTGTAGAAAATGCAAATGGACATATCTGGTTTGAAACAGAAGAAAATAAAGGTTCCATTTTTTATATTGAGTTGCCATCATTATCAGGAAACAATGATTAATACAAGTGGGAAATCAACAATAAACACTATTTCCTTTTCAATTGCTGCTGAACAACGAATTCTTCAAGCCTAGCTAAATTAAAGCTGCTCAGGTTCTGCTCTTTTGTCAACCCAGCTTTCTGGGCCACGAGTACACCATATTTGCAATCATTGTAGCCATCTACATTGTGGGCATCGGGATCAATTGATATCAATACATTTTTTTCCAAGGCATAGTCAATCCATCGCCAATCTACATCCAGCCTCCTTGGATGGGCATTCAATTCAATCACCACATTATGTGCAGCACAGGCCTCTATAATCGTTTTGTGGTTTACCGGGTAACCGTTCCTGCTCAGCAGCAATCTGCCAGTCATGTGCCCCAGAATGCTTGTGAAGGGGTTCGCGATGGCATTCATCAGTCGCAGCATCGCTTTTTCTTCGGTCATTTTCAAATTGGAATGCACAGATGCAATAACAATATCAAAAGTTGACAGCACATTGCTGTCATAATCCAAACTACCATCACTGAGGATATCGCTCTCAATACTTTTAAAAATCCTGAATGACGGGTATTTGGCATTCAGTTCATCAATTTCTCCATGCTGCGCCATTACCCTTTCCACTTGCAGCCCCTGCGCATAAGAAGCTGTTTTACTATGGTCACTGATTACTAGATATTCATATCCTTTATCAATACAGGCTTTCACCATTTCTTCAATGCTGTTCAGGCCATCGCTCCATTTACTATGGCAATGGATGACACCCCGGATATCGGTTGTTTGTATGAGTTCGGGCAATTGATTGTTCAACGCCAATTCGATTATTTCTGCAGTTTCCCTTTCACATACGGGAATGAATGCACAATTGCAATCTTCAAAAATTTCTTCCTCTGATGAATATGGGTTCGTTGCATCCCAGCCTGTAACGGATATCCATGCTTGCAAAAAAACCTCTGAGCAACTTGTTGCAAATAGTTGGTTGTACAATTGTCCCTCATAACAACAAAAGAAACCGAGCGTTACATTTTCCTTTCCTTTGAATGAAACATAACCAGCTTCTTCATTTACAATTTCATAGTTGCCCGCAATAAAAAAAATTTTCAGTTCATCACCGGAAGCCGTTGTTACCCATTCCAACTTCTCAATTATTTCCATCTGCCTCCTGAAAGTACCGGTCAAAATAAATTCAGCGTCAAACGCTTTATTCAACTTTTCATGAACATTTAGCGTATAGCTCTCTATCTGCTGGTATAAATAACTACCCAATGTTCCTAGATAAAATTCAATTCCCTCCTTAACACTCTGCTGTGTTTTCTCACCAAAACCTTTATACAATGTAAGCCTGTTCTCTTCACATGCATATAAAAGCTCACCTAAAGTTTCCACTTCCATGTCCTTCCATATCGTTGCAATTTTCTTCGGACCAATGCCTTTGATATTCAGCATTTCAATTACACCCGGTGGCGTTTTATGAACATACTCCTGTAAAGCAAGTAATGTTCCTGTTTCCAGTTGCTCCAAGATTTTCCTGCCAACAGATTCACCAATACCCTTTATGGAGAAAATTTTATCGGGTTCAACAGTTGCTAATTGCATTGGTAATTTCTCTATAGTAAATGCAGCAGAAGAATATGATTTTGCTTTGAAACTATTGTCACCATGGATGTCCATGAGTTTTGACAGCATTGAAAAATTATCTGCAATTGCATAATTATCCATAAAACAAGATGTATAGCGGTGAAGATAAAACAATAAAAAAAGTCCCGACAAAATCGGGACTTAATTCTATTCGCTAATCTAATGAAGATTATTTCTTCTTAGGAGCAGCTTTCTTTGCAGGAGCAGCTTTCTTAGGAGCGGCTTTCTTTGCAGGAGCAGCTTTCTTAGGAGCGGCTTTCTTTACTGGAGCAGCTTTCTTAGCTGGAGCAGCTTTCTTTACTGGAGCAGCTTTCTTAGGAGCGGCTTTCTTTGGAGCAGCTTTCTTAGGAGCGGCTTTCTTTGCAGTTGCCATGTTTGTAAAATTTAATGGTTAGTTAATGCCATAAAATTAAAAACATTTTTGTAACTGCAAAATTTTTTTTATGCAGTGGCTTCTACAGCTTCAACAACAGCAGCTACTGAAACAATTGTTTTATCGTTCTTTGTCTTCCTGAACTGAACTGTTCCATCAGTCAATGCAAACAAAGTAAAGTCCTTGCCAACACCAACATTCTTACCTGGGTGGTAAACTGTACCGCGTTGACGAATGATGATATTACCAGATATAGCTGGTTGACCACCAAATATTTTTACACCCAAACGTTTACTGTTTGAGTCACGGCCGTTCTTTACACTGCCTTCACCTTTTTTGTGTGCCATTTTTTATTAATTTGAAAATTTGAAAATTTCAGGATGCTAAGAATATGCATACTTGCAAATCCTATACACCCTTTCCATCAGAAATTTTGTTAAGCGATGCTTTCAATTTTGATTTGTGTATAGTGGGTCCTATGACCATGCTTTTTTCTGAAACCTTTTCTCCTTTTCATTTTAAAAGCTATCACTTTGTCACCTTGTACAAGAGCTCTTACTATTTCAGCAGTAACAGTTGCTTTCGCATCGCTACCAGCAGATACAGTTCCACTATTGTCAACCATCAAAACATCGTTGAACTCAACTTTGTCTCCGGTGTTTCCTTGCAGGTGAGGAACGTATAGGCTATCTCCTGCCTGTACTTTGAATTGTTGACCTGCGATTTTTACTACTGCTAACATGTCTATGAAAAATTAGGACGGCAAAAGTAAGGTTTGATAGCGAAAAAACGCAAAGAAATTTCAAATAAATTCTTTGCAGGCCATTTCCGCAGTTTTTCCTTGACGTGGAGACAACCGGTCATAAAAAAAGCAGAAAGGATTCTTTCTGCTTTTTTGTGCCCCGGAACGGAGTTGAACCGTTACTCGCGTTGCGGCGAACAGGATTTTAAGTCCTGCGTGTCTACCAATTCCACCACCGGGGCTACCGAAAAAAAATCCCGCAAATGCGGGACTTTTTTTCTTGGAGCGGAAGACCGGGCTCGAACCGGCCACCCCGACCTTGGCAAGGTCGTGCTCTACCAAATGAGCTACTTCCGCCTGTGTAATAAGAACTTAAATATTTGGGAGTGCAAAAATAGCAACCTAAAGTTCTCCGCAAAATTTTTTGTTCAAAAAAATTTATTTATATTCAGGTGTATATTTTGTGCTGCTCTGGATTTCAACATCAGGTTTGCCTTTGTAACGTTGGTTGTACAAGCGGTAGCAACCACCAAGAACAAATGCCAGAACGCAAAATACTTGCAGATAAAATAAGAACCTTGAAGAGTTTACCCAGTTTTTGGTAAAATCCTTATTGCTGTTATCCTGAATATCGTGTGCCATAGTTTTTTATTACGCTTGCAAAAATAAGGGTGCAGGCTAAATTTTCACCGCATATTATTAACAATTTCGAAGAATGTTTTTTTCTTGCCAACAAAATACTGCCAGACAACAGATCCTCTATAAACACCATCCAATGTTTCCAATGGCTTACGCTGCTGGTTCCTGTTTTTTTGTTTGTGATTGAAGTACCAGCCAATGAATGCAAAATGGGCGCTGATGATTGCTTTGAACATAACAACATCCCCTTTCAATAAACTCTTGAACGCTGAAACCATATCCAGTACCAATCGTAATGGAAGCTTCCAAGTCTTTTCAGCAAATGGCAGGTTCTTGGAAAGCATGATCAGGTTATTGCGGAAGTTAAGGAAAGTTTTTCTGGAACCTTTGGGCAATGTTCCGCCACCAACATGATAGACAACGGAAATGGGTACTGCATAAATGGAATGCCCACTTAGCTGCATCCGCCAGCACAAATCTATTTCCTCCATGTGGGCAAAGAAGAACTCATCAAAACCACCAGTTTCATGGAAAACATTGCTCCGTACAAACATGGCTGCACCTGTGGCCCAAAAAATTTTCTGTGTGCTGTTGTATTGGTGATTGTCTTTTTCACAAGTATCAAAAACCCTTCCGCGGGAAAATGGATAGCCCAATGTATCGATCCAGCCACCGGCAGCACCCGCATATTCAAATGATTCTTTTTGGTAAAAGGATAGAATTTTTGGTTGGCAAGCGGCAATGGTTCTTTCATTTTCCATCAATTCAATAATTGGCTCCATCCAATTGGTGGCAACTTCTACATCTGAATTGAGCAGTACATAATAATCTGCTTCCACTTTTCTTAATGCCCAGTTATAACCACCTGCGAAACCAAGATTGGAAGTGTTCAACAACAATTCAACTGCAGGGAATTTTTGCTTGATAATTTCAACACTCCCATCGGTAGATGCATTGTCAGCAACAATAATTTTTTTGTTGGAATAAGTTGAAGCAAGCACAGAAGGAAGAAACTGTTCCAAATAATTCCTCCCATTATAATTCAGGATTACGATAGCCACTGATGGTAACGACAAGTTAATTGCTTTTTGTAAAAATAAGGAAGCGGGATGTAGTATCAACAATTGGCTGTTGATCGTAATGGGTTATTGATATAATCATTACCAATTGCCAGTTGTCAATTAATGATTCGATTACCTTGTTCATTTGAATTAATTTCAGCGGGACTGCTAGCGAATGGCCAGCCAGTTAGCGGCGAACCTTCGCCAGCATTGCAAAATCCATCAGCCAACCATTGGAATGAAGGAAAGAATTTGCTCAAATAATACACGAGCAAAAATGTGTCAAATAAAACTTCGATTTCTAAAATGACACTTTTTCGGGACCGCAGATAGTTGCCGACAAGAAGCTCCGTTCATTTTTATTCCTGCTCAATAAAAAACCTTGGAACACAGTCCCAAGGTTTTTTTCTATTGTGGTAGACGATTTCCATCTTGTGGTGGCGGTGGCCTATTACCATCAGCTTTACCTGGAGGTGGTGGGCCTGGGTTGTCCTCACTTCCAGGTGGCGGCGGTCCATCTTTGCCCATATCCCCTTCCCTTCTTGGGGGCGGGCCCTGCCGTTGTGGTCCGGATGGAACCATTCTCAATGCTTCCTGAATGACTTCATCAAATTTTTTCTGCTGTACTTCCGTGCACAATGCCCTCACTTTTTGGAAGTGCATGAATACAATCCTATCAAAATTTTTTTCCTTTTCACCAATATTGTTCAAAGCATTTTGCAAACTGCCCTCATTGGTGCTTGGTTCCTTGAGCAAGGCAAACAAAGCATCCTTTGCTTCCCTCATTTCCTTCCGGTAACCTTCCACATCTTTTTGGTGTTCATCCCTCAGTTTCCTGTACGCAATAACCTGTACAGAATCAAATGATAATTCCTTTACCAAAAAAGCAAAGGGGCCACCCCCGCCTTGCTGTTGTGGCGGTGGTGGTAATTTTGTATTTTCTTTCTTCAGCCAGAATGTAGTAAGCGTTGCAATGTTTGCCAGTAGCAAAACCACAACAACTACACTCAATAGGCGGCCCTTGGTAATATTGTTCATGTTATCGGTTTATCAGTATCCAGTTGATGTTGCTAATCCATAACTATTGGCAAATCCTTGCAGGTTGGCTGTTTCAGCAGCACCGCCGCTGGATGTGGGTATCTTGCCTGATTGCGCTGTAAGGAGGAATACATTCGCTGCCAGTAACACCACCAATGTAGCAATTACCCAAACAGGCTTGCGTATAGGCAAGGGCATGCCAGATTGCATAGCCAATTGTTTTTCAAGTTTTGCCTGCACACGGGTATGAAAGAATGCAGGGGCTTCAGCCCTTTGCAAGCCATCAATGCTATTTAAAATAGTTTCAATTTTTCTGTTCATCTCTTCCATAAAATTGTTTATGAATGGTTGGAATAATAACTTTTCAATGTTTTCCGCAGGTTCTCTTTTGCCCTATGCATCAATGATTCCACAGCCTTTACAGTTGTTCGCATAACGTTGCTTGTTTCCTCATAGTTTAGTCCCTCCACTTTTATCAGCGTAAAGGCAACACGTTGATTTTCGGGTAACTGTTGCATGGCCCTGAACAGTGTGGCTGACTGTTCCTTATTATCAAGCTCCACCCCCGGATGATGGAAGTCAGCAATCTGTTCTGCTTCCTTTTCACCAATACCGAAAACATTTTTTACCAAGTTGATGCGTTTCTTTGTTTTCTTTTTCCTTTCACAGTCCAGCGCCTTGGTAATGGCAATCCGGTACAACCAAGTGGAAATTTTGCTGTCGCCCCTAAAATGCTGCACATTCAAATAAGCCAGCACAAACACTTCCTGGGCCACATCCTCAGCTTCTTGCATGTGCTGCACAATGCCCAACGCGGTATTGTACACCATGTGCTGGTAAGCCTGTACCAATTGGGTAAAAGCCTGCCTGTCGCCTTGCTGCAATTGCCGTATTAGTTGCGGTTCGTTCAAAAAAGTTGAGGGGTTCTTTAAATTTAGACGTGGTAAACTAAACAAACCTTTGCACCAATAAAAAAAGAATTTTTATCGAAGGTTTCTACAAGTAATTGCATCCAACCCTTAAACCTGCACTATATGAAATATCAAAAAACGGCTGCTACAATACTGTCCATTGTTGCCTGTTGCTCCTTAATTACCATTGCTTGCAAGAAGAATGACACTGCTGCACAGGGCCCTGCCATAAGCAGCGTGCTGAATATTCCTATAACGCCATTTAATTATGCCAATCAAACATTACCTGCATATTTACAAACGCCACTAATTGCAGGGCAAATAAATACGCCAGCCAACAACCCAATAACAGACAATGGTGCTACCCTTGGAAGGGTTTTATTTTACGATAAAAACATTTCGTTCAACAATACTGTTTCCTGTGCTTCCTGCCATAAACAGGACTTGGGCTTTGCAGATGCCACTGCCTTGAGCAAAGGCTTTGCAGGTGGCAATACAGGAAGGAATTCCATGGGACTTGCCAATGCTAGGTATTATCTTGATGGGAAATTTTTCTGGGACGAACGTGCGGCCACCTTGGAAGTGCAAACGCTGACACCCATTCAGGACCATACAGAAATGGGCATGAACCTGGATTCTTTGGTGAAGAAATTATCTGCACTAGCGTATTATGGTCCCTTGTTCAATAATGCCTTTGGCAGCAGCACTGTAACCAGTGACAGGATATCCAAGGCGCTATCGCAATACGTACGTTCCATTGTTTCCTACCAATCAAAATATGACGATGGCAGGGCCGCATTTGCTCCCAATATTGGGCCGGGCACTGTAGACTTTGCCAATTTTACCACGGAAGAGAATCGGGGCAAGCAATTGTTTTTCAGCCCGCAGCTTGCCTGTGCCGGGTGCCATGGTACAGAAACGTTCACGGCCGCCGCACCTAAGAATAATGGTCTGGACGCAACAACCATTGATTCCGGCGTTGGCCGCATAACGGGCAATCCAAACCAGAATGGATTGTTTAAAGTTAACTCCATCAAAAACATTGAACTGACTCCCCCGTACATGCACGATGGAAGGTTCACCACTTTGGAACAAGTGGTTGAACATTACAATAGTGGTGTAAAGGCACACCCCAACCTTGACCCGATATTAAAAGACCCGCAAGGCAACCCGAGAAGGCTGAATTTATCCGCAGCAGACAAAGCCGCATTGGTAGCTTTCCTCAAAACATTGACAGACCATAAATTATGTACGGATGAGAAATTCGGTAACCCCTTTAAGTAAGCAACTGGGAAAAAACAAACAGGTTCAAAAATAGGCAGTAGGATATTTGAAATGCAAATACCAGCATTAAAAAAGCCCTTGACTTTTAAAGTTCAAGGGCTTTGTAGTGGGGAGCAGACTTGAACTGCCGACCTTCGGGTTATGAATCCGATGCTCTAACCAGCTGAGCTACCCCACCATTTCGGGCTGCAAATATAGGAGGTTTGAGTAAAAAAGGAAGATTTGGAAAAGATATTAATACTGCAGGAGTTTTTCAATTCTCTGTACCAGTTTTTCGACAGTAGGCAACATGGCCGCTTCCAATGCCAGATTGATAGGAACAGCTGGTAAGTTCATGGCTCCCATCACCTCCACCCGGGCATCCAGAAAGTGGTAGCAATTATTGGAAATACGGAGTGATAACGCTTCTGCAAAAGAGTTGTTCTGCTGCTCCTCGCTTAATACCAGTACCTTGCCATGCTTGCGGACACTGGCAAAAACAAGTGCTTCATCCAGTGGGAAAAGGGTCCTTAAATCAACTATTTCAACACTGCCCGGATATTGCTCCTCTGCTGCTTTTGCCCAATAAACTCCCATACCATAAGTGATAATGCAAATAGTTTCGCCACGCTTTACTTTATCAGGATTTGCTTGCAAAACAATGCAGCCCTTGCCTAGGGGCAATACGTAATTCTTATCGGGCTCTATCGTTTTGGCATCTTCTGTTCCGGGAACCTTGCTCCAGTATAGGCCCTTATGTTCAAGCATGATTACTGGGTTCGGGTCCAAGAAGGCGGCTTTCATCAAACCTTTCATATCAGCAGCATTGCTTGGATAGCAAATCTTGATGCCTTTTATGGTTAATAAAGTGCTCTCGATACTGCCACTATGGTAGGGGCCACCACCACCATACGCCCCAATTGGCACACGTAGCACCATTTGAACGGGGAATTTGCCATTGCTTAGATAACAACTTTTGGAAATTTCCGTGACCAATTGGTTCAGGCCTGGATAAATATAATCTGCAAACTGCACTTCCACAATGGGTTTCAGCCCCAAAGCACTCATGCCAATGGTGGAGCCCACAATGTAAGCCTCCTGGATAGCTGTATTGAATACACGGTGGTCGCCAAATTTCTCAGCTAGGGTTGCTGCCTCACGGAACACACCACCCAATCTCCTGCCTACATCCTGTCCATATAAAATGGCCTCCGGGTATTCCTGCATTAGTTCCTCCATGGCATGCAGGGCAGCATCCACCATAATGGACTTTTCCGCATTCTTCGGTGAACGGATACCCTTTTCCTCTTTAACAGGCGTTGGGGCAAACACAAAATCCTCTACTTGGTTGCCCGTTGGATCGGCCGCTGCCTGGGCCTTAGCAAAAGCAGCAGCCACTTCATGATGGGCAGCAGATTCCACTTCGTTTATTTCATGTTCATTGAAGCCAACTCCGTTCAGCAGCAACCGCAATTTGGGAATCGGATCATACAATCCATGCTTCAACAAATCTTCTCTCGTTCTGTAGAATTCCTTCCTTACCCCGCTTGTATGGTGACCCAACAATGGTACCCGAGCATGAACCAAAATTGGTTTCCTTTCCTTGCGCACATATTCAAATGCAGCTTGCATGGTTTCGTAACTACGCATAAAGTCACTGCCATCACACTGTGTTCTTTTCAACCCCTTGAAACCTGCCGCATATTCATAGGCGTTCATGGCCCTGGCTTCTTCTGCACTTACGCTGATGCCCCATTGATTGTCCTGCACCAAATAAATGATGGGCAGTTGTTTCAGCACAGCAAATTGGAATGCTTCACTTACTTCACCTTCTGTAATGCTATTGTCCCCAAACGAGCAAACAACAATGGGCAGTTCATCATTTTCTCCTTTCTGCAAAATGGATTGATGGTGCTTCTCTATAAACTGGATACCCTGTGCCAAACCAGTTGTGGGTATGGCCTGCATACCAGTAGCACTACTTTGATGGATAATGGAAGGGCGGATACCATC
>JAHEZD010000172.1 GCA_023251255.1 Chitinophagaceae bacterium | reverse complement strand
CGTAATTGCCTTGGTTACTTGATTGGTGTAATTAAACAGCCCATTGTACTTTTTATAATTGTATCCCGGCAACATGGCATCCTGATTAAGATAACTTAACGAGAAATTGAACGTGCTCTTATCTGTTCCACCGGATAAGGACAAATTGTGGCTTACAACCATCGCAGGATTGAAGTAGTAATCAATATTATCAAAGTTGGGATACTGGCTGGAATTGTTGCCATTCCTATATTTATCAATTTCTGTTTGTGCATATTTAAAGGCTACACCGCCCCTTGTTGCTGCTGCATTGTACATGTCCATGTACTCAGCGGAATTGGTTATCAGGTCAGGCAATTTTGTGGGGCGGTTACTCCCGACGTTTACCCTGTAACTAATGGTTGTTTGCCCTTTCTTTCCTTTTTTTGTTGTGATGAGTACCACACCATTCGCCGACCTTGAACCATAAATAGCTGCTGAAGCCGCATCCTTTAATACCGTTACGCTTTCAATATCATCTGGTGATAAATTCCCAATTGAACCGGCAACGCCGTCAATTAATACCAGTGGTGCAGTACTTCCTCCAAATGAACTGCGCCCTCTTATTAAGAAGTTGGGATTGTCCCTACCAGGTTCTGCTGAAGGTTGCGTGACCTGTAAACCCGCAACCCTTCCTTCCAAAAGATTACCCACATTGGGAACAGGTCTTTGCGTAAGTGTGCTACCCGATACAGTGGCTACAGACCCCGTTAGGTTAACCTTTTTTTGTGATGTGTACCCAACTACAATCACTTCAGAATCGAGGCTTAGCGCAGCGGTTAGTTTTACAGCAACATTTGTTTTTCCATTAATGTCCACCTCCTTTGTTTCAAGGCCCACATAATAAAAAAACAAGGTGGTTATTTCATCAGCAACTTCTATGCTGAATGAGCCGTCCGCTTTTGAAACAGTCGTTCGCTGACTGCCTTTTGCTGTAATGGAAACGCCTTCAAGTGGTTCACCGTTTTGACCGGTTACTTTTCCTTGAATGGTTTTTTGTCGGGTTTGTTGAGGGGAGTTGAAAAGTTTTTTTGGCGAAGAATAATTTGCCGAGCTTGGAATAGACATACAAATCCCTACTCCAATGGCAAGCAGTTGAACTCTCATAGCTAATCGTTTTATGTGATAGTTTTCGAACCTGTATGCTTTCGTTTGAAAGCAATTACAACGTAAACTTATCATCAATTCAAGTAGCGAGAAATGCTACTATTAACTATAATGATGGAAGATTTAACTGCGAATAACAATTTCTATCATGAGTTATTTTATTACATAAATCATGCGAAATACAAAACAATCGTTATCAAAAACACATTTCTATAATTACTTAAGTGTAAAAATTATTCTTCTTGGAACACTTTCTTCAAATAAGCAGTATTGGCCCCATAATTCCCCTTTACATCTTTGGGCTTTTTGGCATCACGGCTGCGCTCAATGACCAACCAACCTGTCCATTTCATTTTATCCAATGTCTTTTTTACTTGGTACAAATCAAGTTGCGTATCGTTCTGCAGCCATACGGAATCCTTGTTGGTGGCATGGATCATGCAGATCCTGTCCTTGCCCAACGTTTTGATTTCGCTGATCAAGTCCCTTCCTTCTTTTAATGGACTGGAGAAATTGAAATAGATCTTGATGCCCTTTGAATGGATATCTTTCAATAGCTGCACTTCTTCTTTTGCAGTTAACGCTGTTTCAATACCAATTACCACGCCTGCCTCTTCTGCCATTTTACCTGCCACTTTCAAACGTGCAACAACTGAGTCCCTGACTTCTGGGTTCTTCCTCAAATCACATTGCACACCCAATGGAAGGAAGGCAACTTTTACGTTCATCAGTTTCATCGTAGCAATGCAATCTTCAATTGATTTTTTGTATTCCGCCCTGTTGCAGAATGATTGGGCATAGTAGCCTGTCATTGCTAGGGAAAATATTTCCACGTTGTTTTCTTTCGCTGTTTGCAGAAACTTGCTGCGAATGGAATCGGTCAATAAAGTATTTTCAAAAGTTGGCCTGTTGCCCAGTCCGCCCATATCCACTTCCACGCCATCTGCACCAATCTGTTTGGTCAAAGTAATTGCCCCAAGTTTTTGACGCTTGAGCAGCATCAGGTCTATCAAACCAATTTTATACCGTTGGCTGGTTTGTGCCAAGGAAATCAATGGCACCATCAATGCACCCATCATCAATACTAAAAGAACCTTATTTTTCATATATGCTGTTTTCGTTTATCCTGTTGAAAATATTGTGTCAACTGTACTGTGGGCTTCGCCCACTCCCATTGGCAGACCAATGGTTTTGCATTCATTTGTTGGGCATCGCCCAACCCTGCCCCATCAATCATAGAATTCGAACAAATATTTTTCATCATATTCAATTTCAAACAAACGCAAAAATTCAAGGTATTCCTCCCTGAACGTTTTCTTTTGATGATGCTGTTCCTGGTTTAAAATATAATTGATGACATTCGGCACTTGGCTCTTTGCATAGCTAAATGCACCATACCCTTTTTGCCAGTGGAAATGGCCGTTTATCCAATTCTGTTCATTAATGAAATTGGTAGACGCCCGTTTTACATCCAGCACCATGTCCGAAATGGAAATGGCTGGATTCAAGCCCACCAGAAAATGCACATGATCCGGCATGCAAAATATGGCCAGCATTTTATGACCATCGTTTTGCAGAACGGTGGTCATGTATTTTTCTAAAATATCCTTGTATTGTTTGGATACCAGATTTTGTCTGCTTTTAACGGCAAAAACAATTTGGATGAACAATTGGGTGTAGGTGTTTGGCATACGATTGATTTGCATTTTGGTTTTATATCTAGATCGGCCACCGATTGGGTTCGGTGATACCGAACGAAAAACATTTATTTATTCGTTTGGGGTCTACCGATTGGGTTCGGCTAGGCCGAACAAAAACATCCATCGGTTTTCAGTTTTTGCCGTTTACCGATTGGGTGCGGCTAGGCCGGACAAAAACATCCATCGGTTTCCCGTTTTTGCCGTTTAACGATTGGGTGCGGCGATACCAAATAAAAACAACTCCCCTTCCCAACATACTAATCCACCCATCAATCACTTGCATTCGTTGAGCTTCGCTCAACCCACTCGGTAGATTATTTTCCCCCATTTATTTTATTGTTGGGCTTCGCCCAACCCTATTCCATCAATCAAATTTATTTTGATTGCATCTGTTTCCACAATTTTTCCAAATTGTCAAACCCCTTAATGGCATGGGGCGGTAATTTTTCGCCCTTGCTGCCAAACACATACATGGCTTCTTCTTTTTCAACTGTTATTTTTGATTCATCTATTTTACCTGCTGCATCCTGAATGGCTTTAAGGTTCAGGTTCAAATATTTTGCCATGAAATTGTATACAGCCGTTCTTTTATTGATACCGAAATCATGTTTCTCTGCTGGCAGGTGCACATTCTGCACATCTTCTTTTTTACCGTACCAACCGTACATTCCTTGTAGGTAGGGGAAATCATGCTCCGGCGTTTTATCTGTCCAGTCTCCGCCATCGCTTACCAATAACTGCGGGCGTGGTGCCGCCATGGCTGCTATCTCCACATTATCTGTCCTGTTTCCACAAGCATGAATGGGCATGCCGCTCTCACAGGGGCAGCCACCATAGAAATAGGAACTGATGGCAACAACCGGTGCTGATACTTTTATCCGTTCATCCAACGCCGTCATCAGCACAGTATGGCTACCTGCCCCCGAACCTCCTGTAATACCAACACGGCTGGTATCCGCATCCTTGAAGGACAATAAATAATCAAGTATCCTGATGGAGCCTAAAGCTTGAATGGTCATGGCCAAACTTCTGCGATGGTCTTCCAATTTGAACTGCAACTGCGATTCGCCCCATGCAAACAGGTCATAACTGAAAGCCATGGCCCCCATTTTGGCGAATGCAGCACAACGGTATTGGCAATCGGCACGGTACCGCTGTTTCTCCCAATGCCCATCGGGGTTCAGGATAACGGCGATCCTGCCTTTGTAAATCGATGGCTTGTATAACGAACCATTGATCCAAAGACCGGGCAGAATTTCAATGGCAATATTCTGTACTGTATAGCCATCAAATTTCCTGATGGGCGTGGTGATGGGTTTCGAATGGGGGGCTTCTGGTAATTTGGATAGCTGCAATGCTTCCAGTAAACAGGGTTTCAATATTTTCTTCCTCGCTTCCCATTCATCCAAGTTCTTATATTGGGCTGCTATCCTATCCAGCTCCGCCCAGCCTTCCTCCACATTCCAGCGGTAGTATTCATATACACTCAGCTTGTATACTTTGTCCTTTTCCTTCTTCACTTTCAGGTCAAAAGGCTTCAACACATTGTCC
>JAHEZD010000135.1 GCA_023251255.1 Chitinophagaceae bacterium | reverse complement strand
CCACAATGCTGTCGCCATTCAAATAGTTTTCTATATTGGTATAACCATTGACATTGTACAGGTTCCTGTCAGTGGCCAGATTCGCATTCAATCCCCTAACGGTTTCCCAACTATCGGGCATACCATCATGGTCCGTATCGGTAGGTGCAGTTAATGCATTCAGTGTTGGCCAGGCATTTACCGTACTTGCGTAAGGGGTGGCGTGAGGGTAGCCACCTTGAACGTCTATTAACCTGCCTGTTCTATTCTTCACATCATTTATAATCCGTTGGTCAAGTGTGTCACGCTTTGGCAAACTTGCACCTGCACCTGCCAACACTACATCATACGCTTGTTGTGGTGTATAAGTGGTTACAACTGGGAAATTGAATGGCGTAGTTACTTTGGAAGAAGTTGTATCGGCGTAAGAACCACCGCTCATGGCAGCACCTAACCAGTTCCTATTGGTATTGGCAGTGGAACCATCCACGTAGTTCCCATCCACATAATACTTACCATAAGGCAAATTAGGAAGGTCCTTATATGGGTTGATAATCATGTATTTTATACTTACTCCACTGCTGCTACTTGTAGAAGTGGATGGACCGTACTTGTAATAATTATTGACGATATTATAATTTCCCCCTTCACCACCATTGTTATTGTAAATGCCCCAGTTGTACAAAACATTGTTCCTGAAATCTGCATTCTCCAAACCCGCTGTTGTGCCATTACCTAGGTTCCTGCTGCCATCAAAACGTGGCACACGGCCCTGCATATGGGCATAGAGGTTATGGTGAATGCTCATACTGGTGCCGCCTTGAATGCCACCATAGCCATGGTTTTCGAAATTGAGGTCACCCGTTTCAAAATGGTAGGAATGGTTCAATGGTTCCGACATCATGTTCCACTGCAGTGTAGTATTTGTTCCTCCATAAATGCTACAGGATTCATCGCTGCTCCAGCTCATGGTGCAATGGTCTATAATGATATTGTTCCTGTATGTTCCCCCAAAAGCATCATCGCCACCGCTACCATTTACAGGATTACAAGCAGCCGAAGGCGGATTGGTAAAGGGCTCTGTTGGTACGCCACAATTGGCAGGGCTTGTTATTAATGTGTTCTTATCCCCCATTCTGAAACGTATGTAGCGAACAATGATATTGTCCTGACTGAATGTTACAGGATAATCTGCAATACAGATACCATCGCCCGGGGCTGTTTGTCCAGCAACAGTTGTATTGGCCCTCGTGAACTTCAATTCACCTGCAAGATGAATGGTGCCAGACACACGGAACACCACTGTTCTATAAGTGGCAGTGGGGCTATTGTTTGTTAAAGCATAACGAAGGCTACCGGTAGCAGGTGATGAAACATTATCTGTAAGATTGGTTACTTCAAAAACGGTGGTTGGTGTGGCAACAGTGCCCCTTCCCCCGGTCACAAATTTACCTGCACCTTCGGCAGTAGGGAATGCTGGCTGTTGCGCACCAGCAGGAACATGTATTGCCAAAAATGATAGTACTATTATTACCAAAAAGCATCTCCTGAAATTTTTGCTCATCTTCATTTATCTTATTTATAAAACAGAAAGGGAATATTTGTCTATCAAAGGTTGGTAGGGCTTGGCAAGAACAGTGAAACGGTTTCCCACTGTTCTGCAATCGTTATTCAACTAACTCTATTTTCAGCATGTAAAGCAATTAAAAAAAGGGCTTTGTCCCCATAGTTTTTACGCAATCGTTGTCAACTAAAGCATGTTTTAAGGATGTTTACCTTATTGCTGTTTTTTTAAGCAATGGTTAAACTATTTAAGCATTTTTTCAGTTTACTGTTTCAATAAAAAGGCTGCCAGTTGGCAGCCTTTTCTTAAAGCATCTTATTATTAATAGCCAGGGTTCTGGGGCATATTTGCTGCAAAGCCTCCATAGGCAGTAATAGCATCGATTGGAATTGGTAACAATTCCGATTTCAGTGTCTGGAAGCTATTAGCATAGTGATTCAATGTTACACTGCTTCCTGTACCGGTACTAATAGCACTTGTTACCCAAGTTATCTTTGCTGTTCCAGATGGTGTACTAGTTGGAGCTGTTTTATACAATGAGTTTACAACCAACCCCCCAATGTTCAAATCATCGGATGATGTCCTACCCTTAAAATACATTGCATTGGGAAGGCTGGCGGCCACCATAACATAAGATGGTGGAGGAGCCATATAAGTAGGGGCATTCATATTAACAGATGCACCCATTTGTGTAAGGTTGGCTTTTGTTTGTGTAATAGCTGTGGCCAATAGGTTCCAACGAATAAGGTCATACTTCCTTGTACCTTCCCCACCAAGTTCCAACGCCCTTTCCCTTACAATGGCTTTAAATAGGTCATCTTTACTTAATCCTGCAAGGTCAACTGTTACATCGGCTGCGCCAATGGGCTTTCCATAACCTCTGCGCCTCACCATATTAATCGCATTAAATGCTGCGGCGGTTGGTCCATTCAATTCATTCTCTGCTTCAGCAAACATCAATAATACATCTGAGTAACGTATAATTTGCCATTTTGAACCAGAGTAATTATTCAAATAATTGCCGGCGGCAATAGGTGGATTTAACCAGTCCCTACGGTATTTCCCATCAAAAAGTCCTGTAACCTGTGCCCCACGCTTGTAAAAAGTAACCCCATCAGAAGCAAGTGTGTCGCCATAAGCAGCACAGGTAACATCCCTGCGGGTATCAGTGGAGTCGAACAAATAAAAATAAGTTGGCAATATATACACACCACTAGTACCTGTTGCTGCTGATTGTGTTGCCAAATCAACTACAGTGGGGCCATTGTAATAACCAAGTTTTGTATCAGCAGCAGCACTGCGTCCTATTGCTGTAGCCTGGAACATTAGTTCTCCGTAAGGATCGTTTACTGTACGGCCACCAACTTGGTTTTTCCAAAGGTCTTTAAAGCTTGGATCCAAACTGTGTTGACCTGAAGTGATGATATCATTGGTCTCGGTCTTGGCAATTTGATAATAGGTTTGGTAGTCAGATCCTCTTTTAATGCTACCATCCTGCCTTAAAGCATATCCGCCCCTAAACAAAGCTATCCTTGCCCTCAACGCTTTTACGGTGGCTTTTGTCATTCGTTCATCTTGGTCATCACCAATACCTGCTATTTCATTGCGCCAAGGCACAAGGTCTTCAGCTGCTTTAAGGTCATCCAAAAGCCTGTTGTACAATATATCCCTGTCTGTTCTTACAGGAAAAGGGTCCTTGGTAGCCAATACTTCGGCCGGTTCAAAATGCGCTGGTAAATCCCCCCAGTTACGGATGGCTTCAAAATAAAACTGCGCCCTCAATGTCAATGCTTCTCCTACCATCCTACGCAATTGCTTTTTCTCCTGGTCACTGCCACCATCGTACTTATCCATTGTTGGAATATTGGCTATGCAAAGATTTGCATACTGTATTCCCTTAAATAATTGGGAATACGCAGCGAATATCTGTGTATTGCTTGATGTTGTGACGTACAGTGGAAAATCCCTCCTGCCACCATCGCCGGCACCTGTTGGTCCCTGTGTTTCATCTGTACCAATAGGGAAATACACACTCAATTTCAATCCATAACCATTATCTCCTGTTAATTGCTGATAAACGCTAACGAGTGCGGCCCTTGTAGTTTGTATATCCTTAAATACCAGTTCTGGACCTACGGCCGTTATAGGCTGCTGGTCAAGAAACTTTTTACATGACCCTAAAGTTAATAGCAGCCCTGCTGCAACAACCAGTATGGATCTATTGATATTCTTATTCATAATATAGCAAGTTTAATATTTTAAAAAGAGGCGTTTATCCCAAAAATAAATGTGCGACTTTTTGGATAGGCAGAATAATCAAGGCCGGGAGTCAATCCACTGCTTCTTACGCTTACTTCTGGGTCGTAGCCTGTGTACTTGGTGATTACAGCCAAATTATTGGCAGTCAAGTAAAAACGTAGCTTGCTCATGTGCCACTTAGCCACCGTTTTTATCGGCAAAGTATACCCCACTGTAACATTATTGATACGAAGGAAGGAACCATCTTCAATTGCCCATGAATGAGGGTAATAGCTAAAATTCCCACTACCTGAACCAAAGCTGCCATTACTACCTGAAGGCATCCAGATTGCTGCATTTGCATTTGCTGCAGCTAGTACACCTGGCGCTGCACCGTAAGCGTAGACTTTGCTACCAACAAGCTGGAAACTTTCAATTACATTTCCATTGGCATCGACTGTTTTCCAACGGTCTTTCATGATATCCAAAAAGTTGGCTGTTACATTGTATCCGCTGGTAAATTCTATCTTATTGGCATTGTAGATATCGTTACCAATTGAGAAATTGACAAACACACTTGCATCCCAATTCTTGTAAGTGAATTGTTGGTTCAGACCGCCTGAAAACTTAGGTGTTGGATTTCCAATAATTGTCTTGTCATAATCATCAATAACACCATCTGGTTTACCTGCGGGGCCGCTGATGTCCTTAAAGCGGATAGCACCTGGCACCACATAAGAACCTGCCACTTTCATTTCAGCAACTCCTGATTTCAACGTGTATTGTGTACTGGACGAGTTATAATCAAAATCATCTACTTTATAGAAGCCATCAGTTACCCATCCGTACATTGAGCCTACTGGGCTTCCAATTCTTACCAAGTAATCATTAGGCTGACCAGACAGGCCCCATGCTGGTCCGCCTGCAAATTCTGTTTGGCCTAGTGATAAAGCTTCTACCGTATTCTTATTGTGTGAGATGTTGAAATTGGCAGTCCAGTTCAATCCTTTGGGATTTCTCAGGATAACTGCACTCAATTGCATTTCATAACCTTTATTGCTGGTAGCGCCTACGTTTTGTAATTGGCTTGTAAACCCATAGGTAGGAGCAGTTTTTGCATTCAACAATAATTTGTCTGAAGTATTAAAATAAACATCTACACTAAGGTCTATCCTGCCTTTCAATAAAGAAATATCCATTCCATAATTCCTGTTGATAAGGCTTTCCCATTGCAAGTTGGCATTGGCAAGGCTATTTTCAGTATAGGCATTTACTATTTGATTATTCAAACCGTAAAAAGATGTCCCATAATTGAATGTTGTTAAGTACAGGTAATCATCAATCCGGTTATTGCCAATTTTTCCATACCCGAACCTGAATTTAAGGTCATTGATGAATTTCACATTATCCATAAACTTCTCCTTCTTCACACGCCATGCAATTGAGCCGCCCGGGAAAGTGCCCCAGCGTTTATCAGGAGCAAACTTAGAAGCCCCATCACGCCTCATATTTAGCGAAAGCAAGTATTTATCATCATAACTATAATTCACCCTGCCAAAAAAAGACAGGTTGGTATATCTTGTTTTGATATATATAGGATAGCCAGTCCAAACAGAACCTAAAGTTGGCTGTGAAAAAGACATATCATGTGAGGTATACTTGGGGAAGTCCCTAAACTGACCGGAACGGGAATCTATTCTTGAATCATAGGTTTCCTCACCTATCAAAACATCAAAATTATGTACCTTCTTGAAATTCTTTATTGAGTAAGACAATACGTTGGAGTTATTGATTGTTTTCCTGTACACCGTATCTACGTGAGCAATAGGCTTCCCTCCTCCCTGGTTTACAGAAAAGGAAGTAATGGAATCATAAAACTGCCTGTCAATGAAATCATTCCCATCGTAACCAAAAGTTGAACGGAAACTCAAATGCTTGGAAATAGTATAGGAAATATTTGCATTTATATTATAGGCATTCGTTGTTTTCCTCCTGTACTCCGCATCTGCAAGAGCAAGCGGGTTAACTAAAGCTACTCCATTTCCCGGGTTTACTACTAACGGATCCGGGTCATCTATACTCAAACTGTCTGCAAAGAAGGGGCGATATTTAACTGCATTGCGCAAACGGGCATAGGATGTGCTGCTTTCACTTGAAACACCGGCCCCAACCACATCTTGATAAGTATAACGCCCGCCAATACCCACTTTTATTTTGGAAGTGATTTTATAATCGCCTTTCAAATTAAAAATATGACGATTGAAACTTGAGTTTATCACTATGGGCTTTTCATTGTTGAATGTATAGCCCATATTAAAGGTGGCTTTTTTATTGCCGCCTGAAGCAGAAATACTGTGCCTTGTAACAATGCCAGTTTTTCCCAATACCAAATCCTGCCAGTCGATTGGCTTGGTATTTTTGTAAACACTTAATGTATCCCATGTGGTGCCGAAGGAGGAAGCAAAACTGGCTGTATTTGTGCTATTGTCCCTTGTTCTTTCATATTGAAACAAAACATAGTCGTAGGGACTCATTACTTTCAACTCCTTGGCTAAAGTCTTCACACCAACAAAACCATCATAAGTTACCCTTATGCGACCAGGCTTTCCAGTTTTGGTAGTAATAACGATTACTCCATTTGCACCTCTTGCGCCGTAAATGGCAGTAGCTGCAGCATCTTTCAATACATCTATGGTTTGAATGTCTTGTGGAGCAATAACATTCAAAGCATTTTCAACTTGCACACCGTCTACTATATACAACGGGTCATTATTTTGAGTAATGGATATTCCACCACGGACCCTCACCCTAACATTTGCATCTGGAGAGCCTTCGGATGTAGTAGCAGTAACACCCGCTAATCGCCCATTCAATGCTTCTGCTGCAGAAGTTACAGGTATATCCTTTAACTCTTTGGCACTAACAGACGCAACAGATGCAAGCAAGTCCTTTCTCTTAACCGTTTGGTAACCAATTACCACCACATCTTCAATCTGGTTCACTTCACGCTTGATACGAACGGTTACATCACTGTTGCCATCTACAGTGATCACTTTAGAAACATAACCGGAATAACTAATGGTCAAATCGTATTTTTTGCCATCGTCAGGAATCCTTACAGTAAAGCTGCCAGAAGCATCGGTTTTGGCGGCGGCCTTTTTCAATAACATAATGGTAGCATCTGGCAGGGTTGCCCCTGTGCTGTCATCCAATACTTTTCCTTTTACATTTTTGGTAGCGGTGTTCTGTGCAAAAAGCGATACACCAACGCTTAACAACATAAGTACTAAAGCCGTACATCTTTTCATATAGCAAGAGTTAATTAAACAACGAGAATAGTAAAATGACAACAAATGTCACGTTTTTGTGGCACAAGGCTAGTTTGTTTTTCAGCAATGAAAGGGCTGAATTAGTTGTTTTTTTACGCAAACGTTCCCGATAACGTTACCTGTTACTCAATACGTTAGCAGTAAAATATTTATGCTACCCCTTTTAAATGCTCTTGCGTTAGTGGTTTGGAAATAAAGCCTTCCACGGTAGAAAACTCAGCTGCTTTCTTGTAGTCTTCAGGGTCAACTGTTGAGGACAGAATGAATATTCTTGGGCTGGTCTTCAATTGCTGCTTCAATGATTCAAATTCCTGCAAAAAATCCCACCCATTCATAACAGGCATATTTATATCAAGGAAAATAATATCGGGAACCAACTTGTCTGCCTCAATAATTTCTTTGAGATGGTCAATGGCATCCTGCCCATTTTGTTTGGACTGTACCGCATCGCTGAAGCCACTCATCTTAATAATCCTATCGCATACCATTACCGTTATGGGATCATCCTCAACTAACAATATGTTTCCGAATCTTGCCATTGTTACTGCTTGAAATATATTTTAAAAGTAGTTCCTTTTGTTGGTTCGCTTTCCACCTCTATTTTTCCGCCCATTGCACCTAGCTGGGCCTTGATCATGTAAAGCCCCAGCCCCTTGCCTTCCTTACCTGCATGGAACCGTTGATACATTCCAAACATCCTATCCCCATACCTTTCCAGGTCTATGCCCATACCATTATCCGTTATGCTTACCGTTACCCAATTATCCTCTATAGCAGAAGCAATCTTTATGATAGGTGGCCTGTCCGTTGCGCGGTATTTGATGGCATTGGAAATTAGGTTCTGGAAAATACTTTCCAAATGGATCTTGTTGTATTCAATAGTATCTATTGTTGCAAAGTCTGCTATCAATTGCCCTTCCTGTTCCTGCAAAAGATTCTCGATGTTCCGCCTGACCATTTCAAAGGTGGAAGAAAATGTAAGTGGTTCTTTTGGAATATCGGTATTGGATTTCAGTACAAGCACTTCCAACAAATCGTTCAGCGTATTGTTCAACTGCTCGGTAGATTCCTCAAATTTCTCTATCAGTATTTTATTGAAAGGTTCGTTGGGGTTCTGTTTATCAAATAGGCTCAATAGGCTTATCAAATTGGCCACGGGAGCACGCAAATTATGGGAAGTGATAAACGAAAACTGCTGAAGGTCCTGATTGTTCTTAATTAGCTCATTGGTAAGGGAGTGCTGCTCCTCATTCAACCTCTTTGTTGTGGTAACATCCCTTGAATTAATGACGATGCCCCTTATTGCAGGGTCATCGCTTAAATTAGTGGCCACCGTTTCAAGCCACCTATACTGGCCCTTGGAATTGGGGAAACGGTATGGCCCAAACTGAAGTGTCCTTGTACCATCCCTTAGCATTGCGTTGAAAGTATCATCCACCCATTTCCTATCATCTTTATGTACAAATTGAAATACATTCTTGCCAATATCAAGTATTGGATCATTGCCAAGGATTGTTTTAACAGTAGGACTGGAATATTTCACAAACCCTTCTTCATCAATAATTGAAATCATATCTGCCCCACTTTGCACAAGGCCCCTGAAACGCTGTTCCGACAATGAAATGATTTCTTCTGCCTGCTTGCGTTCGGTTATGTTGCGCAGCATGAGTACCATACCATTGATCAGCTTATTGTGGTGCAGGTTCTTGCCTTTCATTTCCACCCAAACATAATGTCCTTCAGTATGGAGCATCTGAACATCTATACTACCTTCATTATCCGGCGATTCCATTATTTGGCTAATCACTTGTTCAATCCTTTCTTTATAGTCATCATGGATAAAACTCCCGCATGCTTTACCTACAACCTCTTCCACCTTGTAACCAAGTATCCTTTCAATAGCCGGGGAACATTCCATGATAATATTGTCAATGTCCTTTATAAGAATGGCATCAAAGGATTCCTGTATAAGGGTACGGTAACGTTCCTCACTTGATTTAAGCCGCTGTTCTGCTTTTTTACGTGCCGTTATATTGGTTGATGTGATAAACACTCCTACAATGTCATTTTCACTGAACAAAGGCCGGTAGGAATGATTATAAACATGCAAGCCCCCATCCTGTTCATTGAAAACAGTTTCCCTCTCCGCCTCCAGTCCATCAAAAACCTGCTCAAAGGTTTCTATGATATTCTCCACCTCGTCTGCATGCACCAAGTCGAGCAACGACATACCGGATTGCAGTTCCTGCGTAAAGAAAAAAGGCGAGTGTTCCTGTGCCGCCCTGTTATAGGTAACAACACGTAACCGGCTATTTATAATGATAAAAGATTCCTTGGTATTGTTGAGCAATAGTCCCATACGCTGCTCGGCCATTGCCAAGGCATTGTCTGCTATTTTCTTTGCTTGAATGTCCCTATAGTTCATTACAATGGCATCAATGTTGGCAACCCCCAACATATTCCGACCATTTATTTCTATGTAGATCCAATCGCCTTTCTTGTTTCTTATCCTTACCTCCAAAAGCCTAGCTATACCCGGATTATGTATCATGGAGAGCAACCATGAAGAAATGGATACCTTGTCATCTGGATGGATTAGATTGAAAAAATGCCCACCCATGATTTCCGTTATTTCATAGCCCAAGACATTTTTTACCGAACCGGAAACATAACTAACTTTTAGCTCGCTATTGGTTAGTTGGAACACATCAGCAGAATTGACAACCAAGGCCTTAAAAAGTTCCTCGCTTTGCTTCGTCTTTTCATCTGCTATATGCTTTTCTGTAGTGTCAAAAAAACCTATTCCCACGCCTACAATGAATCCATCTTCATTTCTCAGTGGATGGAACTCAAAATCATACCAGCATTGATTGCCGTTTATTAATGCAAACTTTTCCGTGAATTTTCCTATTTCGCCCTTGAAGCTTTTTTGGATTGCTTCCTGAAAGAAGTGAACAGGTGTCCCTTTTACCAATTTGAAATAATCATTTCCTTGGAGCATGCCCCTATTGGCTATCCTATTGTGGAATTGCGTGCACGCTTCATTGAACGTTACCACTTTGCATTGAAAATCAAGGACCAAGAATGCATCATTGGTACCAGCCATAAATGCTTCCAGAACATTTTGTGGGGAAAAATTGTCTATTGGGTTTATAGCGTTACTTTTAAATAGTTCCATGGGTAGTACGGCAGTTGTTCAAAATGCGACAATTTAAAAGTAAACGAATAAACCCTTTGAAAGTTGTGTTGGGCAATTAATTTTCCGAACCAGTTTTCTCAACAGCAACCAGATCCTCCATTCCTACATTCATCGGAAGCATCCCTATTTGCACAATGGCACGCTTGCCCCTTATTTCCTTTACTTCACCTACTTGGTAGTTCTTTTTAAGTTTCACCAATGAACCTACCGTAATTGTTTCTTGCAGTTCCGTGTATTTTTTATCCACTTTTTTGGCAAGTTTATTTACTTGCTTTTCCTTCTTTTCAAAAAGAAGGTCCTGCAAATGCTTAATAACTTCGTTCTTATTGTCGCTTTTACGCCAGTCCAGTACAATCTGTTTCAGTTTGCGTTCCATGTCCTTCAGGTAAATGATCCTGTCTTCTGAAAGCTTGTTCTGGTGTTTCAACAGTTCCACTTTTTGTAGATGGCTTTCCTTATCTATTACACGTTCCATCTCCTTTTTCAGCTTCTCATTTTCCTTCAGCACACGGCCAAGCTCAATTTTTTCCTTATCTAATTGCTGGAGGTTCTGTTCGGTATTGTTCAGCAATTTATCCAATTGAAAATGCTCATCATCCACCAGTTTCCTTGCCCTGTTAATTAGGTGCTGGGGCAAACCAATCCTTTCAGCGATGGAAAATGTATAACTACTGCCGGGTTTTCCAACAATGAGCTTATACAATGGCTGCAGGTTCTTTTCATCAAAAGCCATGGCGCCATTGATGATCCCCTGCGTATGATTAGCCATCACTTTCAAGTTCAGGTAGTGTGTTGTAACAATGCCCATAGCATGCCGCCTACCCAGTTCCTCCATGATCACTTCGGCAAATGCACCGCCCAAGTTGGGATCGCTACCACTGCCCAGTTCGTCTATAAAGAACAAGGTCTTACCATTGGCCACTTCAATAAAATGCTTCATGTGCATGAGGTGGGACGAGTAGGTACTCAACTCAAACTCCAAACTCTGGGTATCTCCAATATGAATGAACAATTGCTTGAAAATCCCCATTTGGGATGTGGGATGGACCGGCACCAACAAGCCACTTTGCAGCATCATCTGGTTGAGGCCGATTGTTTTCATGGTCACCGTTTTACCCCCAGCATTGGGACCGCTGATAACCAGTATCCTGTCCTTTTCGTTCAAGGTTATATCAACTGGGACCGTTTTTTTATTGGATGATTTGTTGTAGAGGAAAAGCAAAGGGTGATATGCATTCTTCAATTCAATATGTGCTTTGTCAACAAGGTTGGGCAGTTCGCCGTTCATATCAACAGCCAATTTCGATTTGCCCTTTATGAAATCAAATTCGCCTACCACTTCCAAATATGTTTTCAGCAAGGATGCATAGACGCTCAATTTACTGGTGAGCTCCTTTAAAATCCGTTGCACTTCCCTCCTTTCCTCGTTCTCCAAGGAGAACACTTCATTGTTCAGCTCAATCGTTTCTTCCGGTTCTATAAAAGCAGTTTTACGGCTATCGCTCTCCCCATGAAGAATACCCTTTACTTGGCGTTTATGTTCTGCAAATACTGCTACTACCCTCCTGCCACTACTGAAACTTTCATCTATATCCGCACTGTAACCAGCTTTGGC
>JAHEZD010000134.1 GCA_023251255.1 Chitinophagaceae bacterium | reverse complement strand
CTATACATTGGTTGACCTTGGTCATCATTTACCCAATGCCAATATTGAACAGATTGTTTCATTGCTGTTGAACGAAAGGAAACTGGCTGGCTTCCATTTCAATGACAGCAAGTACGGTGATGATGATTTGACCGTTGGTTCCATCAATCCTTATCAACTCTTCTTGATTTTCAATGAACTCGTAGAAGGTATGGATGCTAGGGGAATGGACCATGCAAAGGACCTGGGCTGGATGATCGATGCAAGCCATAATGTGAAGGACCCATTGGAAGATTTGTTGCAAAGTGTGGAAGCGATAAAGATTGCTTATGCACAAGCTTTACTGATTGATACAAAGGCATTGCAGGCTGCACAGGAGATGAATGATGTTGCAAAATGCCAGGAAATTTTGCAGGCTGCCTATAGAACGGATGTTCGTCCGTTGGTGGCAGAAGCTAGGCTGCAAACCGGCGGGGCGCTGCAACCTGTTGAACTGTTCAGGCAGCAAAAGGTACGTGAGCAATTGATTAAGGAAAGGGGAACAAAAACAGTAGCGACAGGGTTATGATTTTTACCTTCTTCTAGGCTTTATAGATACCCCAACCTTACAGATTTTTTATGATACCAGTAATAGCCATATTCGACATAGGTAAAACCAATAAGAAATTTTTCCTGCTTAATGAGCAGTACAAAATTGTTTTGGAACGGACTATTCAGTTTGACGAAACAACTGATGAGGATGGCGACATTTGTGAAAACCTGGAAGAATTAACAGCATGGGTGAAGCATACCTTGCATGAAGTACTGCAGTTAAAGAAGTTTGATATAAAGGCTGTCAATTTCTCCACTTATGGTGCCAGTTTCGTACACCTAAATGCCGAAGGTGAGCCTGTAACTCCTTTATACAATTATTTGAAGCCTTTTCCGAAAGAACTGGAAGAGAATTTTTATCATACTTATGGTGGCGAGACCAAAGTTTCAGTGGAAACGGCATCACCTGTTCTGGGCAACCTCAATTCCGGCTTGCAACTGTACAAGTTGAAACATGAAAATGCAGGGGTGTTCAATGCAATTGCCCATTCATTGCATTTGCCCCAATACATCAGTTATTTGATTACAGGGAAGAAGTATACCGATATTACAAGTATCGGATGCCACACCGCATTGTGGGATTTTGAAAAAAAAAACTACCACGATTGGGTTTCCAAAGAAAACATTGTTTCAAAGTTCCCACCCATTTTTCCTTCCAATGAAGCAATGGATATCAAATTTCATGGGAAGTATATTAAAGTAGGTGTGGGACTGCACGATAGTTCTGCCGCATTGATACCGTACCTGACCAGTTTTACGGAACCATTCATTTTAATATCAACTGGCACGTGGTGCATCAGTTTGAACCCATTTAACAATGAACCACTAACTGATGATGAACTGCAGCAGGATTGCCTGTGCTATATGGAATTCAAAGGGAACCCCGTAAAAGCAGCACGCTTGTTTGCTGGCTATGAACATGAGCAGCAAACAAAGAAGCTGGCCTATCATTTTGGTGTGGCTTTGGATTATTACAAGAATATCCAGTTCAATGCGGCATTGCTGGCAAATGTTCAATCGGCCAATGTAACTGCATTAACTGGTGTGCATGTATCGGCGTTTGAACAGCGCAACCTGAATGATTTCAAGAGTTACGAAGAAGCCTACCATCAATTCATTTTTGACATTATCCTTCAACAGAAAGTCTCCACCTCTTTGGTGCTGGGCCACAAAAAAGTGACAAGGATATTTGTAGATGGGGGCTTCGCTAAGAACCCCATTTATATGAACCTGTTGACAGCAGCCTTTCCAGAAATGGAAGTATTTGCTGCATCTGTATCGCAGGCCACAGCTATTGGTGCAGCCCTGTCCATTCATAAGTATTGGAACAGCAAACCGGCACCTGGTGATATGATTGATTTGAAGTTTTACCATGCTGCCAGCAATACTATTTAAATTATGAAAGTCGGATTATTTGTCCCCTGCTATATAGACCAGTTTTATCCTCAAGTAGCGGTGGCCACTTTGCAGTTATTGGAGAAGCAGGGCTGTGAAGTGGTGTTCCCTTTGAACCAAACCTGTTGTGGCCAACCGATGGCCAACAGTGGCTTTGCGAATTTGGCCAAAGGCTGCGATAGGAACTTCGTGGAGAACTTTGATGGGGTAGATTATATTGTTGGCCCTTCCGGTAGTTGCGTACTGCATTTGAAGGAACATTTGCATGATGGGAACAATGAAGCCAAGGCAACCTATATCCGCCAGCATGTATATGAACTGGTTGAATTTTTGGTAGATGTATTAAAGGTGGAGAAACTGCCGTCGTCATTTCCCCATAAAGTGGGGTTGCATATCAGTTGCCATGGCCAACGCGGCCTGCATTTGAGTAGTATGAGCGAACTGGTAGCCCCTCCCTTTTCCAAACCGGAAAAATTATTGTCAATGGTGAAAGGCTTGCAATTGAGCAAACCTGCACGCATGGATGAGTGCTGCGGCTTTGGTGGGACTTTCTGCGTATTTGAAGAAGCCGTTAGTGTGAAGATGGGAAAGGACAGGGTAGGGGAGCACGCAGCTAACGGTGTGGAATATATTACGGGGGCAGATACGAGTTGCCTGATGCATTTGGAGGGCATTTTGAAAAGGCAGGGAAGCACGGTGAAGACAATTCATATTGCTGAGATATTGAACAGCTAGGAGGTTAATTCAGTTAACTGGTTAATTTGTTAATTGGTTGGATGGAGAAGGGTAAGGAACACTATAGCGCTTGCTCCATGTAGTTACATAAAAAATTATCATGCAGGCAACTACAAAAAATCATGCACAACTTTCTGAAGCTTTTATTGCGGATGAACCACGTACCGATTGGCATGATGAAACATTATGGTTCGTAAGGAGCAAACGGGATAAGGCCGTTCACCAGGTTCCTGAATGGGAACTGCTAAGGGAATGGGCATCTGCAATAAAGAACCATACGCTTTCGAACCTGGATAATTACTTGGTGGATTTCGAAAGGAATGCCAATGCAAATGGGGTGGTTGTGCACTGGGCCTCCAATGCCTCCGATCATAACAACATTGTGCTGAAGATCATGAGGGACAACCAAGTAAAACGTGTGGTGAAAAGCAAGAGCATGTTGACGGAGGAATGCCATTTGAACCCCTTCCTTATTGAAAATGGCATTGAAGTGGTGGATACGGATTTGGGCGAACGCATTGTGCAGTTCAGGAATGAGCCCCCTAGCCATATTGTACTTCCTGCCATTCACTTGAAGAAGCAGGATGTAAGTGAAACCTTCCATGAACACCTGCATACAGAAAAGGGGAATAACGATCCCCAATACTTAACTGAAGCTGCAAGGCAGCATTTACGCAGCAAGTTCATTGCAAGTGACCTTGCCATTACTGGTGTGAATTTTGCCATAGCAGAGACTGGTGGCTTTGTGGTCTGTACCAATGAAGGCAATGCAGATATGGGCGCACATGCTGCCAAAATCCATATTGCCTGTATGGGCTTTGAGAAAATCATCCCCAAGCTTGAACATTTGGGTGTCTTCTTAAGATTGCTTGCGCGAAGCGCAACTGGTCAGCCCACCACTACTTACAATAGTCATTTTCATAGGCCGAGGAATGGTCAGCAGATGCATATCGTTATTGTTGACAATGGCCGCAGCAAGCAATTGGGAAGGCCGGAGTTCCGAAACTCATTGAAGTGCATCCGTTGTGCAGCCTGTTTCAATACCTGCCCTGTGTACAGAAGGAGTGGGGGACATAGTTACCATACGGCTGTAGCTGGTCCTATTGGTTCCATCCTCAATCCAAACATTGATATGCGTGCCAATGCGGACCTGCCCTTTGCTTCAACACTATGCGGCAGTTGCAGCAATGTTTGTCCGGTGAAGATTGATATACATGACCAGCTCTGGAAATGGCGCCAAGTGCTGGTTGCGGAAGGTTATGTGGCCAATGGCAAGAAACTTGGCATGAAGGGGATGGCTTTTGTACTGGCCTATCCAAAAGTTTACAGGATTGCAGGGAAAATGGGCAGATGGGTCATGAGGGTACTGCCTTTTGTAACCAATAACAAGCTGCTGAATCCTTGGTACAAGCAACGTGAAATGCCCGAGGCTCCAAAAGCAAGTTTCAGGGACTGGTACAGAAAGAACAGGGGCGGCAGTTAGATGTTGGATATTGGAGCGAGTAGTAGGGCAGTTGGGCTTTTGTAGATTCGCAGGACAGGAACCTAGGCATACGGGTTAATTATATTATTGAACAATTCATCATGAGCAGAGCATCCATTTTAACAGCCATCACCAATAACAAACCTTCATTGGTTGATTTGCCCATTATTGATATCAACGCAGTGATACAGTATGACGATGTGGTAGCGCAATTCAAAGCCGTTTTGGAAAGCATCGGTGGCCTTGCTATTGAACTGAACAATATGCAGGAACTTGAATCAGAAGTGCAGGCAGAAAAGGCGAAAGGCCATTATATCATCAATACTTTGCCGGAACTTGGTGAAGTGGACAAAGATTTGGCGACACAGGTAGTCGCCACTTTGGAAACTGTTCACAAAGCTTATTTGAGAGGGGCCATTGCTGTTGCAGAAAATGGTGCTGTCTGGTTGTATGAACACCAAATGGTCAACCGCTTATCCCCCTTTATTTGCCAGCATTTGGTGCTGGTGGTAGAAAAAAGGAATATTGTTGCTACCATGCACCAAGCTTACCAGCATATTGATGCAGGCAAGGAAGGCTTCGGTGTATTCATTGCTGGCCCGTCCAAGACAGCAGACATAGAACAGAGCTTGGTTATTGGTGCACATGGAGCAAGAAGTTTGGTTGTGTATCTGGTTTAATTGCTGCACATTTGCGTTCCTTCAAAACATATTCAATGGCAAAGGCTTTCCTCTTCGACCTTAATGGGACAATAATAGACGATATGGAATTCCATGCACGTGCATGGCACAATATTCTGGTGAATCAATTGGGGGCAAAGCTTACTTGGGACCAAGTGAAGAAGGAAATGTACGGCAAGAACGAGGAACTGCTGGTACGCATCTTTGGCAAGGACCATTTTACCAAGGAGCAGATGCATGAAATGTCCATAGAAAAGGAAAGGGGCTACCAGAAAGAATTCTTCTCCCATTTAAAGCTGATCAATGGGTTGGATAATTTCTTTGAAAAGGCCAACCAGCAACAAATACCCATGGCCATTGGTTCCGCAGCCATAATGTTCAACATAGACTATATTTTGGACAATCTCCATCTGCGGCACTATTTCAAAACAATTGTTAGTGCTGAGGATGTGGAAATCAGCAAGCCGAACCCTGAAACATTCACTAAATGTGCCGATGGGCTCCATGCTGATTATGCAAACTGTATTGTGTTTGAGGATTCCCCAAAAGGAGTGGAGGCCGCATTGAACGCAGGCATGCAATCAGTTGTCATCAAGACCTATCATACCGAGGAAGAGTTTGCCCACCTGCCCAATGTGCTGATGTTCATTAACGACTATACAGACCCTCAATTGGATGGATTGTTCTTATAATGGTTATTCGCAAAGCCTTGAAGTGTGGCAGTGAATTATCTTCTATCCACACGGTTGAATTTGGCAACAATGGCCATGTGTGTTATGTCCAGAAATCGCCCATTTTAATCTTGTCTTTTGTCAATTTCGTAACAAAGAAGAATTGGTAAAGCTCCCAGAACCATACTCTTCGGCCTATCCTTGTGTACCATCGCATCGCACTCCTTAACCTAGCTTCCTTGTGGAAGAATAGCCGCTTCACTGCGCTTGGCCTTGTCTGCATGATTATTTTAATCAACTTTACGTACAAGATAACAATCCATGGTTTCAGGTGCTGTGTTGAAATTACTTGGTGTTTATAGTCCCATTTTCGTTGGTCCGTTAAAATGATTTCCTTGTCTTTCACATCTTCAAAATACGGTGTCCATTTATGTGGGGTCACGTACAATAGCTGTACCTGGTCTGGGTCATAGGCCAGGAGCTGTTTCAAGCTGTTGTAAAAGTCCCTTGTTCTTTCTTCTCCAAACCCGACCACATAGGTTGCCATGGACAGTATATTGTGCTTCCTCAATAGTTGAATGGCCTCCTTGTCTTTTGAAATGGTGCCTGCTTTCTTGATTTTCTCCAATACCTGTTCGTCATAATTTTCAATACCCAAAAGGAACCGTTCAAAACCTGCTTTCTTGTACAGGTGTAAAAAATCCGCATCCCTTACGATGTTGTCGGCCCTTATGGAGCCTACAAGGATCAGCTTCAGGTTCTTTGCTACTAGGGCTTCCAGAAATTCCCTCCAGGCCTTCGGGTTGGATGAAGGGTTCTCATCTGCAAAATTGATGACTTCCACTCCATGTTCCTTATGGAGCATTTCAATTTCATCCGCAAGTAGCTGTGGGTCCCTATGCCGCCATTTTTTCCAGAACAGGCTTTGGCCGCAATAGGTACAGGGGTAGGGGCAGCCTCTTGAAAACTGTATCACCACCGCTTTGCGCTTGCCCCAATAGGTATAGTTGTACCCTTTCATTAATTCCCACCCAATGCGGAATGCATCAAGGTTCCGAATATTCTCTGCTGGCAATGTTTTCAGTGCAATGCCATTGAGCCTGAGTGCTATGCCCTTGACTGTTTCAAGTGGGGTATTGTTATGTAGGGCCGTAATTAGATTCAGGCAGATTTCCTCACCCTCCCCACAAACGATATAGTCCACTTGAGGGTTATCGGCTAAGATCTCCATCCAGTGATAAGTAGGAAAAACCCCACCAATGATAATCTTGATGTTTGGATTGCCTTGTCGGACAAACTTGGTAATATCGTTAATGATGGGTTGTGCGGAGGTGGACCCTGAATGCCCCAACAGGATGATGTCGGGTTGCTGCTCTATGACTTTCGCTGCAATTGTCTCAATGGGATAGTTGTAATAATCTGCATCCAGCAATTGTACTTCGTGGCCTGCATCAATTAAGGGCCCTCCAATTGACAGGAGCCCCAAAGGGGGGAGATGTTCCCCTGCCATCCTGCTTCCAATTGATAAGTGCGGCGGGTTGATGATCAATATTTCCATTCAGCATTTACATGGGTTGCGGACATTTATAGGGTTGTTTCCTTGAATTGTATGCCATGTTCTTCCAGTTCCTTCAATACAGGCTCATAAATGCCCGATGTAATGGGTATTTGCAGACCGGTTGTGGTAAGCTTGCCTTCTAAGATCAGTTTGGCAGCAATGCCCAAGGGCAGGCCAACTGTTTTGGCCATGGCGGTATGTAAACTATCCTCGCCCTTTACAACTAGTGAACTGCTTATTTTGTGCCTGGTATCGTCCACTTCATATTCAATTTCATGCAGCATCAGTATCATATCCTTGTCTGTGGGCTGCAGGGCAAGTTTCTTCTCCAAAATGAACTGCAGCACATCTGCTGCACTGCAAAGCCCTTTGTTGATGATGGTTTCATCATCATTGATCAATCCCAAAAAGAACAATTGACTAAGGGTTATATGGGCAATATTTATTTGCGAGGCTGCCCAATTGGCTACCTCCCTTTCCACACCTCTCAATACAATGACCCTCAGTTCACCCTGTTCGTCAATGCGCATGAGGTCCTCGGTCTCTTCATCTGTTTTGCTGGTGAGATTGCCGTCTGGACCTATATAGCCTCCATCCTTCAGGTCTTGCAGGACCTTTTTTGCCTTGTTCACCTTTTGCGTTGCGTTCTCATCTATCCAGTTATTCAGGTTGTGCCTGTTCTCGTGTTCCATGAAAAACTTTGGGATGGTCATGCCATCGGTTTCATAGACCTTTTCTTCATCGGTCAGTTTCAGGTTGATCAGGTTCTGCCATCCAAAGGAGAACTCGGGATGCCGCAGCGTGGCCCTTAAGAAGGTTTGTGCATCTTCCAGGCCGTACAAGGGGATATAGGCAAGTGAATCACGATTGGCATAATAGGTATATTTTCTATTGTCTATGATTACTGCTATACCAGTGTCAAAAACCTCCTCGTATTCCTTGGTAATGATTTGTCCGTTCTCTTTGTAAACGCCTCCCGATTTTCCTGCAAGAACCACGTTCCTTGGGTTCCAGCTTATTTTGTAGTGCCAAGGGTTGTTATCACTTTCTGGTGCCACCAGTCCGCCGCAATAGGATTTAAAGGAAACAATATTGCCATCGTGTGCCTTTATCCTGTGGATGAGCTGCATGGCACTCATGTGGTCAATGCCGGGATCGAGTCCCATTTCACAAAGGAAGAGAAGTTCCTTGTCTTTTATTTCTGCTGAAAGCGCTTTGATCTTTTCATCAATATAGGATGCCGTCAATAGATGCTTGCCCAATTCCAGACAATCCAGTGCAATCAAATAATGTAAATGTGGCGGCATCATGGAAATGACCACATGGCTATCCTGTACCACTGTTTTCCTATCTGACTCGTTCGTTACATCAATCTGCACAGCTTTTACAAAATCGTGGTTGCCCACTTTGGCTTCAACAGCCTCCAGGTTGCTGTCGGCCACCACAATTTGCCATTGATGTGCAGTAGCAATGGCTTTTAGGTAATCGATTAAAACAGTGGCAGACTTGCCGGCTCCAAGTAGTGTAATCTGGTTCATGCTGTAAATATAATTAACCAGAATTGCCAGTTATAGACAATAAATGTTAATTATGAATCAAAGTTAATGCGCTATTGTCTGGCCTGTTTGATTGGGTTTTCCGTAGGAATTGGAACCAGTGTTTGTAAGGAGCAGCAATTACTGGATATTGGTGCATGGCCAGTTTTTTGCGCAATGAGAAAGTGAATTTCATTTTGTGCCGATTTTTTGACACTCCTAAACAGTTACCCCCAAACAATTACGGCATTTTCCTGCTTCTGCAATTACGCAGGCTTTCTTGTGCTGTATTGCTGAAGCATTTGAGCGGGGTTAATATAGCCGCTGCCGGATTAATGGAAGCTTGTAAGGCACTTTTTATTGGCTTTCTCCTCCATTGTGAATGAATTGACCTGCCCACTTTTCTGTCTGGGATTGTCCCCAATAATAGCCCATTTCCTGTGGATAAAACAGCCTGTTTTATGAGGTTATTCGGCTGTTAAAAAGTATCTTCGCCATCCACAAAAAAATACAATAAAACCTGTGCTTTAAGAGATGGAAGAAAACAACAATTTACTGCCCGAGCAAACCAGCGACAACGACAGGATTATCCAAGTGAATATTGAGGAACAAATGAAGACGGCCTACATTGATTATTCAATGTCCGTAATCGTTGGCCGTGCCCTGCCCGATGCAAGGGATGGCTTCAAACCTGTTCACCGCCGTGTCCTTTTTGCCATGAACGAACTGGGCATGAGCCACAATAAACCACATAAGAAATCTGCGCGTGTGGTAGGGGAAGTATTGGGTAAGTACCACCCACATGGTGACTCCTCCGTTTATGATGCCATGGTGCGTATGGCACAGGAATGGAACATGCGCTACAAGCTCATTGACGGGCAGGGTAACTTTGGTAACCAAGATGGTGATGATGCTGCAGCTATGCGTTACACGGAAGCACGTTTGGAAAAGTTGGCGGAAGCTATGTTGGAAGACATAGAGAAAGATACGGTCGATTTTCAATTGAACTTTGACGATAGTTTGGAAGAACCTACGGTTTTGCCAACAAGGATACCACAATTGCTGGTAAATGGCAGTAGCGGTATTGCAGTGGGCATGGCCACTAATATGATGCCCCACAATCTTAGTGAAGTAATTGATGGCTGTGTGGCGTACATAGAAAATAGGGAAATTGATTGCGAGGGCCTGATACAATATGTGAAAGCCCCTGACTTCCCTACTGGTGGTGTTATTTTTGGGATGGAGGGCGTTCGGCAGGGTTTGCTAACTGGTCGTGGTAGGGTAGTTCTGCGTGGTAAATGCCATGTGGATACCAAACCAAGTGGTAGGGAGCAAATTGTTATTACAGCCGTGCCTTACCAGGTAAATAGGGACATGCTGACCGATAAGATAGGCCAGCTAGTGAACGGGAAAGTGATTGAAGGCATTGCGCATGTGAACAATGAAAGCAATAAACGTGAAGGCACGAGGATTGTAATGGATTTGAAACGGGATGGGGTGGCCAATGTTATCATCAATCAATTGTTCAAGTTTACGGAACTGCAAACCAGTTTCGGTATCAATAATGTGGCATTGACCAAGGGCAGGCCCAAGATCATGAACCTGAAGGACCTGATAGTTGAATTTATCGAGTTCAGGATGGAAGTGGTGATACGGCGAGCAAAATTTGAACTGAAAAAGGCAGAGGAAAAAGCCCATATTTTGGAAGGCTATTTGAAGGCATTGGACCATTTGGATGAGGTAATCAAATTGATCCGCGGAAGCCGTACACCAGACGAAGCTAAGGAAGCATTGATTGCAAAAAGCAAGGAGGAGACCTGGTACCTGGACAGGTCAATGTTCAATGATATTACCGATGACCTGTACAGACAGGAGCAAGGACTTTCCGAAGCCCAGGCCAAGGCAATCCTTGAACTGCGTTTGCAGCGCTTAACAGGCATGGAAAGGGACAAGATCATTGCAGAGTTCAATGAGCTTATCAGGAATATCAAGTACCTGAAAGAATTGTTGGCCAGTGAGGAATTGCGCTATGAACTGATCAAGACAGAGTTACTTGAAGTAAAAGCAAAATTTGGTGATGAAAGGAAAAGTGAGATTCAATATTTAGCTGATGAGGTAAACATGCTTGACTTCATTAAGGAGGAGGATGTAATCATTACCATTTCCCATTTGGGCTATATTAAACGTACCACTGCAGCAGATTACCGTGCGCAAAAAAGAGGTGGACGTGGTGCAATAGGTTCAAAAACAAGGGAAGAAGATTATGTAGAACACTTGTTTGTTGCATCTACGCATGATACCATGCTGTTCTTCACTGAAAAGGGAAGATGCTACTGGTTGAAGGTGTACGAGATTCCGGAAGGCGAGAAACAAGGAAAAGGACGTGCCATCCAGAACCTGATACAATTGCCACCAGATGATAAGGTAAGGGCCATTATTGATGTGAAGGACCTGGACAAGAAAGAAACCCTGGAAGGTCGTTATATTGTTTTATGTACCAAGAAAGGGATCATCAAGAAAACAGACCTGGAAGATTTTTCAAGGCCTAGGGCAAACGGTATCAATGCCATTACCATTGTGGAAGGTGATGAACTATTGGAAGCAAAATTGACTGATGGCAACAGTGAAATCATGCTGGCAGTTAAGAGTGGCCGTGCCATCCGTTTTCCAGAAGAGAAAGTGCGTTCCACTGGCCGTGGTGCAATAGGTGTTGCCGGTATAGAAGTGGATGATGAGACGGATGAAGTGGTGGGCATGATCTGCATTAGCCGTGACGATAAATCGAAAACGGTTCTGGTGGTGAGCGAAAAAGGCTTTGGAAAACGTACCCCTTTAGTTGATGAGGACGGCGTGGATGTTTATAGGATTACCAACCGCGGAGGAAAGGGGGTTAAGACAATCAATGTAACTGAAAAGACAGGAAGGCTTGTAGGTATTTTGGATGTTAGTGAAAAGGAGGACCTGATTATTACCTGCCAATCCGGCATTACTCTGCGTACACCGATAGCTTCCATTAAAACTGCGGGAAGGAACACACAAGGAGTAACGCTTATACGTTTGGACAATGAGGATGCCATTGCAGCTATTTCAAAAATTGATGAGCAAGAAGAAGAGACTGTAATTGATGAAAATGCTGTAGCCCCAGTAGGGGATGGCGATGTTACCGAACCTTCTACAGGATTGCCTACCAATGATCCAGCGCCACCAACTTCAGGGGAAACAGAAGGGGATAACAACGAAACAACAGATATTCAATAATTAAAAATTTCATTTATGAAGAAGTTCCTGATGATTGCTTTTCTATTTTGTACAGTAAA
>JAHEZD010000133.1 GCA_023251255.1 Chitinophagaceae bacterium | reverse complement strand
ACCAATAACCAGATCAGGTTGTACACCGTTCCCCGCTCCGTTCAACGTTTGCCACAGGACACCTCCAAGAAACAAAGCTGGAAACCCGCCGAACCAGAAGCCGTTTCCAACTTCAGTGCCACGGCCTACTACTTTGGAAGATTGCTGGAAGGGAAACTGAATGTGCCTATTGGCCTCATCAACATCAGCTACGGAGGTTCACCAGTGGAGGCTTTTATGGATGAAGAAACCCTGAAGCAGTTCCCTGAAATTGTGCTGCCCTCAAAAACGGATACTGTCAAAAAGCTCAACAATAAAATAGCTACCACTCTGTACAATGGCATGCTGAACCCTTTTATGGGCTTTACGGTGAAAGGCTGTTTATGGTACCAGGGCGAAACCAATTATGAACGTGCCAAACAATATGAGACCCTGTTCCCTGCATTTGTAAAAATGCTGCGCAACAAAATGAACAATGATAGCCTGCCCTTCTACTTTGCACAGATTGCCCCATACAATTACGGCAACTATGCTACCGATAGCACACCCAAATACAACTCTGCTTTTTTGAGGGATGCACAGCGCAAGGCATTGGCAAAAATCCCCAATAGTGGCATGGTGGTGCTAATGGATATTGGTGAGGAAAATTCCATCCATCCAGCACAGAAAGAAATTGGTGCTAAACGCTTTGCTTATATGGCATTGGCAAAAACGTATAACCAAAAAGGCTTTGGCTATGCAGGCCCTTTGTTTGATTCATTGTCCATCGCAGGCAATGTGGCCACCATCAAATTTTCCAATGCGGTCAATGGGCTCACTTCTTTCGGCAAGCCATTGAACAATTTTGAGATTGCCGGGGCAGATAAAGTTTTCCGTCCTGCAAGGGCTGTCATATCGCAAGGCAAAGTGCTGGTATCCTCGCCGGAGATCACCAATCCTGTTGCGGTACGTTATGCCTTCAAGGATTTTGTGGTGGGCGACCTGTTCAACACGGAGGGGTTTCCAGCTTCCTCTTTTAGAACCGACAATTGGTAATTGAATGCAATGTCATGCAGAGCCGTCCTTTCGGTAGACAGGGCCTCTCGAAGCATGATTCACGAATACTGACTTCACCCTTCGAGCACCTGCCAATGACAGATGGTTTACCGGGAACCTACCTACCCCAGGCAGGATAGCGAAGACGGGAATTCGGCTTACCGACCTATTTCCTTTCCGGTAAAGAAGCAAATGATGAAGCCATTGCTGGTTATTCCTGCCTTTGCCGGCAGGCGGGTCAAAAAGGTTTGGCCGTTGCAAGCAGCAATGGATTACTCAGGGATGACACCACCTAATTAAAAGAATGTATGTTACCAACTGTAAAAACAAATATTGGACTTCAGTTACAGGTTTATCCCGAGCGACAGTCAAAGGGTACACTTCTACGGTTGAATGTTAATACAACAAAGCATTCCTCACTAGTAAAATTCCTTTGCGTTTTGCTTTCTGCTTTCAGCTTTCAGCTTTTTGCAAACGCCCAACCAAAAGAACTCGATGCCTACAATGTTGTATGGACTGAACAAAGCAAGAACGCTTCCCAATCCATGCCCTGCGGTGGTGGGGATATTGGCGCCAATGTTTGGGTGGAGAAGGGCGAAATATTTCTCTACCTGCAACAGTCTGGCTGGTTTGACGGGAACAATGGTTCCTTGAAAGCAGGAAGGGTAAGGATCAGTTTATCTCCCAATCCCTTTGCTGGCAAAACATTCCAGCAGGAACTGGTATTACAGGATGGCTATGTACATATCAAGGGCAGCAACGGGAAGCTATCAGCCGATGTAAATGTTTGGGTGGATGTGTTCAGTCCTGTGGTGCATATTGATGTGGAAAGCAATCAAAAAATCAATGCCACTGCTGCTTATGAAAGCTGGCGTTACAGGGACAGGACCTTAACCGGAAAGGAAAACAATGCCAACTCCTGGAAATGGGCGAAGCAAGTGAAAGTGGTGACGCAGAAAGACAGTGTAGGTTTTGTGAAGAATACGGTGCAATTCTTTCATCAAAATGCAGATTCCTCTGTTTTTGACTATACCGTAAAGCAGCAAGGTTTGGAAAATATCAAATCCCAATTGATGAACCCTTTGTCCCGTGCTGTTTTTGGCGGATACCTTTGGGGAAGCAATATGACTGCCGCTGGAACTTCAACCGGTAAATATGCTGACACGGACTTTGAAAGTTGGAAATTAAGAAGCAGCAAAGCAAGCTACAGGCATGATGTCGAGCTCCATTTACTACAAGGAAAAGAAACAAGCATTCATGAATTGCTGAAAAAAACACAAGCTGATCAGGCGAGGGATAAATGGTTAGGGAATTGGTACCCCACAAAGAACTGGTGGCTCAACTACTGGAACAGAAGTTTCATCTTCCTTCAACCAAACAGTCAAAACGATTCATCCACCATTTGGCAAGCGGGCAGGAACTACCAGCTCTTCCGCTATATGCTTGGTTGCAATGCCTTTGGAAAATATCCCACCAAGTTCAATGGCGGACTGTTCACCGTTGACCCCATGTTTACGGACACTTCCATCCATGGCACACCGGACCACCGCAACTGGGGCGGCGGCACGTTCACTGCACAGAACCAGCGGTTGGTGTACTGGCCCATGCTGAAAAGCGGCGACATCGATTTGATGAAACCACAGTTTGATTTCTACAAAAATTTGTTGGCCAATGCTGAATTAAGAACAAAAACCTACTGGCACCATAACGGCGCCAGCTTCACGGAACAGATGGAAAATTTTGGCCTGCCCAATCCGGCGGAATATGGCTACAAACGTCCTGCGGATATTGACAGGGGCGTTGAATACAATAAATGGCTGGAATATGAATGGGACACGGCCCTTGAATTCTGTTTGATGATATTGGAGGCAGAAAAATATCAAGGCATGGATATCAGCGAGTACATTCCATTGATAGAAAGTTGTTTGGTCTTCTTTGATGAACATTACCAGTATCTCGCCAAACAAAATGGGAAGAACGCTTTGGATGCTGATGGGCATTTGGTGCTCTACCCCGGTTCAGGTGGCGAAACTTATAAATTGGCCTACAATTCCACCTCCACCATTGCTGCGCTGCAAACGGTTACCAAGGCACTACTCCAATCGGCCTACCTGAAGGAGGAACGGAAGAAGTATTTTTCGGATTTCCTGCAACGCCTGCCTCCCATCAGTTTCAGGAACTTTGATGGACATGCTACCATTGCCCCCGCAAAAGCATGGGAACGGATCAACAATACCGAGCCCACACAATTGTACCCTGTATTTCCCTGGAACATCTACGGTGTGGGCAAGCCGGGTCTGGATACCGCCATCAATACGTATGTGTACGACACACTGGCCATCAAGTTCCGCAGTGCAGTGGGCTGGAAACAGGACAATATTTTCGCCGCCAGGCTTGGGCTGACCAATGAAGCTGCCAAGCTTGCTTTATTGAAACTCAAAAACAGCAGCAACAAGTTCCCTGCATTCTGGGGACCGGGCTTTGACTGGACACCCGACCATAACCATGGCGGCAGTGGCATGATTGGCCTGCAGGAAATGCTGCTGCAAACGGACGGCAAAAAAATCATCCTCTTTCCCGCATGGCCAAAAGATTGGGACGTGCATGTGAAGCTGCATGCGCCTTACAATACCACTGTTGAAGCCATTATTGAAAATGGTAAATTGAAAATGCTGGAAGTACTGCCGAAGGAGAGAGCAAAGGATGTGGTGAATATGTTTTGAAGCATGACCCTACCAAAAACAATGATATTTATTTACTTACAAAAAAGAAGGAATAGGTTATACCAAAAACCTCGAAGGCTTTCTATTATCCTGAATAAATAGTAACTTGCTAGCAATTCGATCATGAGTTAAGAGCCCCTATGAAGGACTTTATTCGATCAAACAAGACAGCTTTGCTGTTTCCGTTACTGTACCTGGTACCTGCTTTGGCTTGGGTATTATTTGCGGATAGTCTTTTCTTTGAGGACCCACTTTTGAAAGGCAGGAGCATTAACCAGGATTGGGAAACCGCAAAGGAGCTCAGTTTTGTCCTTGCCATTTCAATCATACTTTTCTTCATACTGCGCATACATGGCCAAAGGCTGAAAAAATCCAAGCTTGAATATGAATACCTTTTTGACAAGCATCCCTATCCCATGTGGATCTATGATTTAGTTTCCTTGAAGATATTGGCAGTTAACGATGCAGGGGTTGACCATTATGGTTATTCAAAAAAGGAGTTCCTGTCCATGACCATCCGGGATATCAGGCCAACGGAAGATGTTTCCCAATTGGAAGGATTTCTTTCAGACCATACCAAGGTTGGCAAGGACCATGCTTCTATATGGAGCCACAGGAAGCGGAACGGGGACACCATTGTTGTTGAAGTGAATGCCAGCGATGTTGATTTCAAGGGCAAACCTGCCCGCCTTGTTGCTATTATGGATATTACAGACAAACTGAAAAAAGAGGAGGAAATCAGCAAGCTATCATTGGTGGCGGAGAACACCACCAACTCGGTCATCATTTCAAACAAAGAGGGACAAATAGAATGGGTAAATAATTCGTTCACATTGCTCACTGGCTATACGTTGGAGGAAGTGAAGGGCAAAAGACCATCCAGTTTTCTGCATGGCCCCAAAACGGATCCAACAATACTGGAACAGATTGCACACTGCACCAGTATTGGGGAACCTTTTAAAGGGGATGTCGTGAATTACCACAAGGATGGATCATACTTTTGGATCAGCCTCAGTATTTCACCCATAAAAAAGGCCGATGGCGTAAGTAACCATATCATCATACAAACCGATATTACTGCTATCAAGCAGCAGAATGAAAAGCTCCGTGAGATTGCTTTCATGATGTCGCATAATTTCAGGCGGCCACTGGCCAACATTCTTGGCATCATCAACCTGCTTGAATTAAAAGGTGACGAGCAAGCAGCGTTACCTTACCTGAAACAATCAGCCGAGGAGCTTGACAAGGAAGTTATCCGTATTACAAAGGCTGCTTCACTTATTAAACAGCCTCCAACTTCCCAGGAAAATTCCGGATAGGTACCGAGCCTACCAGCAAGCGGTATTATTTTCAACTGCCCCAACTTTTTTTGGCACAATGGTTTACCAGCAAAAAAATCCATACATGATAACCAGTCTATTAGGTTAAATAATTGAAAGAAAACAAGTATGGAAATATATTAAAAGGGGAGCCGAACGGTAACAATCCATGCGTTGTATCTTTTGGTGCTATTCTGGCATGCCACGTTTTGCAGGCAAAAAGCCCGCTAAAATCCAAGCTATTATTCAAATTAGTGGTAACTTGCCTGTCGCTACTATCCAATAAGAATCTATGAAAAAGTTTATCCATGCCAACAGAGTGGCATTGTTGCTTGCACTCCTGTATTTTGTTCCCGCTATTGGCTGGGTGTTGTTTTCTGATCGTTTCCTGCTTGACAAGGGTTCGCTACCATTGATAGACAAGTATAGGAAACTGGACTACCTGAAGGAATTCAGTTTCGTAACCGGCATTTCCCTGATGATTTTTTTTATACTCCGCACTTATGGATCCAAACTAAAAAAATCAAGGCTGGAATATGAACTCCTATTTGAAAGGCACCCCTACCCCATGTGGATCTATGAAACAAGTTCGTTGAAAGTGCAGGAGGTGAACCAAGCAGCGATTGACCATTACGGTTATTCAAAAAATGAATTCCTTGCAATGACCCTTTGGGACATCATTGCAACCGAGGAACGCCCCAGACTTGAACAGCTTTTGCAGGGGGGAATAAAAAGAGGCAGGGCCTGCTCCACTTGGAAACACAAAAAGAAAGACGGAAGCATTATTGTACTTGAATTCAATGGCAGTGATGTGCAGTTCAACGACAAGGCATGCAGATTGGTGGCCGCTACAGATATAACCGACAAATTGAGAAAGGAGGAGGAAAACAAGAAACTCTCGCTGGTGGCGGAAAACACCACCAATTCCATTATCATCACCAATAGCTTGGGGCAAATTGAATGGGTAAACAAATCCTTCACTGTTCTTACTGGGTACAGTTTGGAGGAAGTGAAGGGCCGCATGCCGCAGGAATTCCTGCACGGTGCCCAAACAGATAAGAGAGTAAGCCAGACCATCATGGAACGAAGCAGGGCAGGCAGGTCCTTTACCGGTGAGATCCTCAACTATCGGAAAGACGGTTCAACGTTCTGGATACGCCTTACCTTATCCCCTGCAAAGAACATTCATGGCATAACCAATTATATAGCGGTACAAACTGATATCACTTCCATCAAACAGCAGAATGAAAAACTACGTGAAATTGCCTTTATTGTGTCGCACAATTTCAGGCGGCCAGTGGCAAATATCCTGGGGCTGACCGACCTATTGGAATTGATGGATGACGAGCAGCCTACCTTGGCATACCTGAAGCAATCGGCCAGGGAACTGGATGAAGAACTGGTACACATAGCCCATGCCGTTTCATTGATCAAGCTGCAACCAGGCAATGAACCGGAAATGGTACTGCATTAATCAATGCATGTATCACCTTTCTTACCAACTTGGAGCGGGATTTTATTGCACTTGCCCGGACCAGCTATTTTATCGTCAGCTTCCTGCGGTACTTGCTACTACTAATCAGTTTCAACCTCCATTTTCACCTCGCCCATTAATCCTGCTGGCAATAAAGGTTTTCCTTCCAAGCGGTAAGGAGCCGTGGTGAATGTGGTACGCTTGTTCTCCGGCAACGTATGGTCGCCCATCAAACGGTTATGCCAGGTATTGGTCACTGCAATTTCGATGCTGTTATCTCCTTGTCTAGCGGCTTTCGTAATATCCAATTGATAAGGAGCTGTCCACAGCGTACCGCAATCAATCCCATTTATTTTGATCGTGGCGATAGTATTGATGCTGGTAAACGATAGGCTAACCTTCTTACTGTACTTGCCGGAAAGCTGGAAAGTATTTCTATAAACCGCTGTACCGGAATAGAACCTGATCCGTGAATCGGGGTTGCTGCTCCAATCCTGCAATGAATCGAACAGTATTGCTGCAGTTGGCCCTCCAAATAAGCTATCGAACTGCACATGCCAATTGTTGTCTATAGAAAATGTGGAGGAGCTAACTGCCCTAAGCATTCCTCTTATGAACTTTGAAGACTTCTTCCTGAAAACAATCAATACCGACTGATTGGCATCCAGCGTCTCCATCATATTGGTCCTTCCGTTGGCAATCTCCCATCCATGAGATATGGACATTCTACCGGTTACGGGATCCCAAACTTCCGGCTCCATTCCCTGCACCCGGAAAGACAGTTTCAATTTTTGCTTAACGGCCAATTGATTGGAGATAAAATAAATATCTGCATCTGGCAGCTTACGGTGTGTGTAAGCTATGGAGGAAGGGTTGATGCCTTCCCCATTTATTTCCAGGTCCTTCTCCAACTGCAACAGTTTGAAATTGGAAGGCCTATAAGGCGTTAACATAATCTTGCCCTTGCCCAATAAAGCAATACTAGCTTCTTTGTAATTGGAAAAATGGAGCATTGCCCCATTAACCGAAAATATTTCTTTGTACGCTGGGTCCATCAACACAGTTGCGCCATCCCTTACCAATTGGATGATTTTTTTTACGGATGCATTGCTGATGGTATTATCGGGATTCATTTTCATATTGGCTGGCAGTACCAACAATTGATAGCTTGCACCACCGGGCAGAACAATATGCCCGTTCTCCACTTTTGCCAGATGCAGCAGCGCATCAGGATTGAAGGAATCGTAGGCATAACCGTTCAATGGGTTCACCCAATTTTCCGGATCGGCCATGTTGGCGGAATTGGTAACCCCATCGGGCACCTGCCGCAAAGGCTGGCCTTCGTTGGCCAACCGTTTCCTTTCTGCATCCACTTTTTCCTTACCGAAAATACCGGGCAGGGTATTGACCAAACGGTCAGGCAAAACGGAACGCCTCGGCAGTTCCTCACCCGTGAACACCGCAATATCTGCCACAGGTTTGCCCTGCTGCAATAGGGCTTGGCAACGGGCCAAATAATCTATCCAGGCCTTGCCCTGCTTGAACCAGGTTTGGTTCCGCTGAAAGTACAGGCCAACACCGTCCAGCGTAACACCGGGGGCTTTATCCATAAATGGATTGTGTACAAAAACATGCAGCACCATTTTGTTGATGCCCAATGCAAAGTTCCTGTCACCCAAAGTTTTTAAGTTGCCGGGATGCTCGGCCCAGTTCATCCGTACCGTGGTGAATGCTTCGGCCTGTACCATATTCTTTCCGTAGACATGCGCTGCACTGATGGCATCCAGCATATCATTGGGCTTGTCGTGCGTGGGGCTATTGTTCCAGAATTCGCCCATAGGTAAATCTACTTTGGAATAATGCTGCATCCCATCGCTGAGCATGGTAGGGGCAACACTTTCGGCGGAAAAAATGCAATGCCTGTCTGCCGACAATTTTTTAAGGGTAGTATAAAAAACATCCACAATCAGTTCCGCAATGGTTTGCCTTACATCATACAGCACCTGTTCCGTTTTAGCAACGGACTGTACAGGCAAGCCAGCCATCACAGGCAGGTAGGGCAACAAATCGTAGCCCCTTCTTTTGTTGAATTCCGCCGCAAAAACAGGGCTCCAGTTCTGGCTACCGCACTCCCAACTGTCCACATGGAAAACCTTGATGACTTCCTTAGCGGTTGCTTCATCTACGGAAGAATAAATTCTCCCGAACCAGTTATTGAACTGCAAAGTGATGGCCTGCGGATTGAACTTGTCGCACTCCAGTCCCTTGCCCCCGCCAGCAGTTTCGTTCCTATGCCCCGTGGATGTGTGGCCCATGCGTATGATGGTCCAGTTGCCTTTGGGAACGGCCCAATGGAGCTTCCCATTTTTATAGAAGGAGGTAATGTTGATGAGGTTGTTGAAAGGGATGCAGCATGAATCGGGTAATTGATTGGCTGTTGTACGTTTACTGATGCGCCATACTTCACCATTCTTGCTTTCATATTGGTTGATGGTAGGCTCAGATGACAATTCAATGCCACTGATTTTGAAAGTGGGTTTCCATTTGGCATTGTCCAGGTCTTCGGCACCGGGCTCCGTGTCTTTTTTATCGTACACAAAACGGAAATACCTAGCGGTAGTGGATGGGATGGAATGGGTAACGTCAGCATCCGTATCCTGCCAGCCATGGCGTGGCGGCTCCAACCTCATAACGGTAGTGAAGTGGGTACCGTCATTGCTGGATTGGACGATCAGTCTGTGCGATTGGTAATTGTTGCCATTGGTCCGTATAACAATCGTCCTGCAAGTGAAAGGCTGTTCAAAAGCATATTGTATCCATGCAGCGGAATCTGTTTTGAAGCTTTCCTTTGAAACAGCCTTCACTAAAAAATCTGCTTTCGTTCCATTGCTGGTGGTAACGATAGGGACAATACTTTGTGTGGAAGAAATCTTGTTGGGCGTTGGATACGCATACACAGCAATGTCCTTATAATAACCTTCATTCATGGTTGGCTGCGGCAAGGCCTCATTGAACACATGGCCCCCTACCACGTTCAGTTTGCTCCACACCACTTTCTGCATACTGAGTTCAGGCGTAATCCATGGGCCTCCCGCCAGGGCAAAGCCGTCGCTTACATGGAAACCCAGTTCCAGTTTCAAGCGCTTGGCCTCCTGTATGGCAAAGCCCACCATGCTGAACCATTCCCTGCTCAACTGGCTCACTGCAGGTTCATATACGGATGGATTGACCGTATCCTTGATGAACATCAAATAAGCGCCGCCAAGGCCCACCTGCTTCATCGCTTCCAGATCGGCAGTGATTCCCTCCTTGCTCACATTACCATTCATCCAGTACCAGAACACCCAAGGCTTTGCAGCTTTTGGGGGATGGAGGAAATCCTTTTCCAGTTGGGAGAAGGTGGTGGCTTGCTGTGCAAGAGATGATTGAACCACTAAGGCACAAAGCACACAAAGTTTAAAAAGCTTTGCTTTTTTGGGTGCTAGCCACGAATGGCACGAAATGGCACGAATGAACCCGTATAAAATATTCGTGCTGATTAGTGTTATTCGTGGCAACATCTCTCTTCTTGGTTATTGTATTGAGCAATCTTACTACTTAATCTTTCTAACATCATCGCTTATTTCTTTCTTCCCTTTTGTATAAGGCTGCAAATAAAAACTGTAGTGGTAAGGTTGTGCTTTTATTTGATATTGTTCCAGCGGCGCAGCTACCTCGCTCCAACTGTCATTGCCGCCCACGCCCATTTGCTTCAGGTCAATGTTCAGGGTGATGAAGCCAGCATCCTTCAACTTATTCGTATGCCTTGCATTCTGCACGGTTGAATCCGTATAAGGCGAAGCGCCCATGCTCAACAAGCTGTCAGCCACCACCAATAAGCCTTGGCTGCTTTTATTGGACAGGAACATCCAACGTACATCGGTCCTATTACCGTTCTCCTGTGGCACTGCATAGTTTTCCATGAAATCCTTTATGGGCAAATGGTAAATGCCCGCATCAAACCCATAAGCCTTATCAATATAATTTTCGCCCGGCCCCTTGCCAAACCATTCAATATGATCATAGCTTCTGTCAATGCCCATTTGCATGCCTACTTTTGGAATATTGGGAAGACCTGGTTTGGTTTCCAAATTATAGTTAATGCGGATGATTCCATTACCATAAACTTCATAGCTGACAAAAATCTTTGCACTGTCGTGGATTAATGTATAGCTACTTGTAATAATTATACCACTTCCATTTTTGCCATCACATTTCCCAGTAGATACATTTAGCAGTTTCGGAATAGCTTCATACCATTGTTTTAATTTACGCTGCGGTTTCCAACCACGTTTATCGTTATCTGTTTGAGGGCGTGTAAAATGTGGCAGTAAGGGTGACAATACCTGTTGTTGTCCGTTCAATATATAAGAACTCAACGCACCATTTAGCTTGCTGAAGGTCACGATAAATTTTTTCCCTTTCAATTGTATTTGGTCAGTATCCTCTACGAAAGTTATTGGCGCTGTAAAACTATGTTGACTAATAGCCTTGTAATCATTTGGAATTGTCATTTGATTGGAAGCCACTTCCAATCCCTTCCCCGCCCAGCTTTCGTCTTGCTTCAAAATAAAATGAATTTCTGCATGATATTCAGCATCGGTTTTCATCTTGGGTAAATAACTAGTAATATCAATCACAGAATCTTTACCAGCAGCCACATGGATGCTTGGCAATGGCGCCGTCAAAATGATATGACCATCTTCTTTTATTACCAATATTGCTGTATAAAAATCCGTATTCACCACAGCGCCACGGTTCATGATATTGACCTTGCCATTCCCTTTCCACTCAGATTCTATCAATTGAAACACACGCTTGCATTCATACATCGCACTCTTGGGCGTACCATCACTGTTCACCAATCCTTTAATGGTAAAATTGTCAAAATACTTTTCACCATAGTCGCCACCATAAGCATAGAACTCCACCCCTGCAGAATCCTTCTTCAACAGGCCCTGGTCCTTGAACTCCCAAATGCAACCACCAATGATGCGCTTGGTATTGCGCCATTGGTCCCAGAACTCCTTGATATTGCCCACACTGTTGCCCATGGCATGGGCGTATTCGCAGAAGAAGATGGGCCTTGTATCGCCATTGTCCTGGTTGGCCAGCAAGGGTGCCGTGTACATGGCAGGGTACATCCTGCTTACCATATCCACATAATATTGGTCCAACGGATTCTGCAAGCGGTGGCTGTGATCGTTTGTTTTTAAATAATTGGGATTGGAAGGGTCCATATAACCCGCTTCTTTGGGACTGCCCATGGCCGGTTCATAATGCACAGGCCGGGTAATATCGAAATCATGCAGCCAGGCCGCCATCGACGCATGGTTGGGTCCTCGTCCCGCTTCATTACCCAGGCTCCAAAAAATAATGGATGGATGGTTCTTGTCGCGCA
>JAHEZD010000068.1 GCA_023251255.1 Chitinophagaceae bacterium | reverse complement strand
TTCATTTAAACATGATGGAATCACGTGCTTGGAAGCGTATCACCAAATGTGGGCAGGCTGTTCAAACAAAGATGCAGATGCAAATAGATACATTGACCATTGAACTGGCTGCTGCTTCCGAGAAATTGGCGGGGTTGGATTAACGCTACACATGGCAGTGACTTGAGTAGTCAGCCTGAGCAAACCAATGTTTGCTTCGCAAACAAACAGCCGATAACTATCGGCATTGAACCTACCGGCAGGCAGGGTTGAAAAACTACGTTTTTCCCTTTGTGTGCTTTGTGCCTTTGTGGTATCCTTCCTATAAAGAATGTCACTTGCCTGTAGGAAGCAGCTTCAAAAGGATTTTGAGGCATCCATAGCACAACAGGTTTGAGCGTATAAGGATATTCCCCTCAACTGAACTTCCTGATCACTTTTTCCACCCGCTTGCGTTGGGTATCCTTTTCAATATCTCCCAGTCTTGCAGTAAGCGTTTTCACAAACAGCTTCCGGTTGTTGTCATGGATAATGGGGATGGCATTTTCTGCATACATGCCCAGTTGGTTGGTGGGGCAATGGAGCAACTGTTCATTCAGCAAGGCAAAACTGCTGCTGGCATATTGCTTTAGCGAACAAAGTTTGATCAGGATCCTCACTGCATTGTCCCTGGTGATGACCGAACCTGCATCTGCTGCTGCCATGATCTTGGGCAATGCGGCAAACACCAGTTGGGGCCTTTCCAGAGCAATGGTACCAATAGCTGTCATGGCACCCCATTGGAGGCGGTTGTTTGGGTGGTCAAGGAATGGGATCAATGCTTCTGCATGGACAGCTATCAATGCCGGTTCCAGTTCACCAATTTCATACAGCACTTTGATGCAGTCATTTTGAATATCCCTTTTATCATGAAGATGTTCCACCAGTTCCTGTACAGCAGTGGCATCATTTTTAGCGGCAATTTCCTTTGCCAGTTCCTGATTGGGCACTTCGTCCCTACGGTGGAGGGAGGAAGCCAGTTTGGATAGGATGCTTGTTTGTTTTTTCATTGATGGGGTTCATTGTTTTATCGGCTGGCCAAACCTGAGTGTATTGCCATCCGGATCGGTTACATAGAATTCCCTCATGCCCCAGGTCTGGTCAAGTGGCCCTTGGTGCACGGGTGAACCTTCCCTACCGGAAGTATCCAGTCCACGTTCAACATATTGTTTGAAGAGACGGTCCACATCATCCACATGTACATTCAATGTGGTGCCTATCGTTCCGTCCCATACAGAAAGCTGGATGGCTGCATCGCCATTGGCAATTGTCACAACAGGTTCCCCTTCCGTTGTTCCCGGGTACTTGATGGCAAAGTCAAGTATCCCCGTATAGAAGAACAAGGCCTGTTTCATGTCACTGCAACGCATAACAGGAATGATTTTCATTTCCATAATGCTGAAATTAGTTTTTACTATATTTAGCTTGCAAAATTAGGTATATGCAATTTGAATCATTGATACCGATACTCTATTCGGCAGATATTGAAAGGAGCATTGCTTATTATATGGACAAACTGGCATTCAAGAACAACTGGATATGGGACGGGGCAAAAACATTTGGTGGTGTGAGCGTTGGTTGCGTGGAGATCTTCTTCTGCAAGGAAAACCAGGGCAACCCCGGTACATGGCTGGCCATCAATGTAGATGATGTGGATGAGTACCATGCCATCATTCAGGAACGTGGTGCAACCATTCTATCAGCACCGGACAACAAACCATGGCATATGAGGGAAATGCTGGTGCAGGACCCTGATGGGCATATCATCAGGTTCGGGCAGCGGCTGGAGGATTGAACCCTTGCTGGAAACCATTGGTGGCCCACCTCCATGAGCCAGCTTTATGGCTATCGTATAGCATTTGAAAGCAATGCGGATGTACCTGAGAGACTGTCTAAAAATGATTTCAGGAATTTGCTATGCAAATTCAAGCACCTCTTTTTAGCCACAGCCTGTCCCAATTTTTCCTATAGTGTGAACACATTTTAAAGGGGGATGACCAACTGCACTTGTAGGGTAGCTTTTCTTTTCTTGCCCCTAGGTAACTGCTTGATGCGCTAGAGGTGATTGAGTTTGGCCAGAGTATCATTTTAGCCAGCTTTTGGGCTAAAAGACATTGTCTTCCTAATAGGCTCTCTCCTTTTTGCCCCCGCATAAATGACGGGATGTGCCACATCGCCGCAAAAAGGAGCAAAAAAGGCTAGGACAACCCGAATGGCTCTGCCCGTTTACGAATGTGTCTGTAGTTTGATTTTGGTATTCGTGAATCTCCTTCGTCGATTTGTCCGCCAGCGCTGCCCTAAGTGTAGCCCGCTAAGTCTCTATGGTCGGAAGGCTGAGTTTTTCGGGGTTGCTTCTGCACATGGATGAATGGAGTTCATCTTCCAGCACTGCACCCGCTTCTTTGCTCCCGTATCCCAAGGGACGGGATCAATCCCGCCAAGGCGTGACCGAAGCGGCTGAGGTGCTTAGGTGTGCGCTATACAAGTGGAGTTTGGGTAGCAGGCGAATCAATAACTGGCCACTGATTTCCGGTTGTTATTAATTGGAGAATATGGAAGGCATCGTACAAAAATCTTTTGAATTGTTTTTAGACAGCCTCCAAGCTGAATACATGTCCAGCATTTGTTATTAAAATGCAACCAATGTCATGGTTTGGGCTTCAACCTAGCAGGTTTGCCTGCTACTAATTTGGCCAATACAAGGCCATGCGATTGGGCAATATACTGTTCCCATTTTTGCCTGTTGAAAATGGTGGTATCTTCCACCAATACCCATTTGTATTTGGCCACATAGGGCGCAGGCCTTATGCCCGGCAGGTTGCACAGTTCCCCAAATTCATCTTCCGTTACTTTCAGGGCAACCGTAAAAACGCCCTCAACCGGTACCACACAGAACATTTTTCCATGCACCATAAAGCAGAGGTCGTTGCCCCACTTGATGGCTTCCGTTACGTTAGGAAGTGCCATGCAAATATTCCTGATGGTTTCAATATCCATAGTTAAAACTAACGTCTTAGTGCTATTGAAAATAAATTTGTCCCTGTAATCCGCAGTATGACTATATTTCGACAAGCCTGTCTGCCGACAAAGGCAGGCTCAACATGACATACTGCTGTCAGCTTGAGCCTGTCGAAAGCGGCTTTCACAAAGGGTTCCATAGGTCAATAACACAACAGGTTAAAACTAAGCTTATTGCACCTGCAGACAGCGCTAATTCTTCAAAATCATTAACTGATATTACGCAAAAATTGTGGAAATAGTGTCAGCCTTGTCATAGTGAGCTTGCCGAACTACTCGAAGGCGACCTGGTTTCCAAACGGGTTTCGACAAGCTCAACCTGACATCAGTATTTGACATTTTGCGTAACATCAGTCATTAAATAGGTAATACCCCATTGCACTTCAGCTTCAGCCAAGTGATCATGCTATCAGGTGGACGGTATTGGCCCAGTCCAAGTAGGTTGGCCCCTTGCAGCAACAACTATCTAGCGCTTTTTGTTTTTTGATGGCTTCATAACAGATACCTGCTTCCAAGCTTCCTCCAATAGGGCTTTCAGGTCGCCTGTTTTTACCTTGGCCAGGTTCACCAGTACATAGGGATAATTGCGGTAGTGGTCGGTGATAAAAAAAACGGCCGGGTCCTTCCCCATCCAAACCTCCCTTTCTTCTGCATGCACCACCAGCGTTTCCCCATCCTCCTTGAAACGTGCCAGCATTTTCTTTTGCACATGGAAGGCAGGTGTAGCATAATAGGTATAGGCTTCCACCTGCGGCAGGGCAAGTGCAATACGGCCTACCATATCCAAGTAGTAAAGTGAGTCAATATCCATGGTCCAGTAAAAGTAGGGAACAAATTGTGATATCACTTTGGGGTAGTGGCTCAGTTGAATTTCAACGTCAGCGCCTTCCCCGAATTTCCATCGGGGTTGAGCCCTACCTACCGGTAGGATGATGGTTTTGCCACGAAGGCACGAATGGCACTAAGGGCAGCGCTGGCAAGGAAACCTCACCCTCATATTCTCCCGATAAAAAATCGGGACAGGCTCTCCCCTTTAGGAGAAGGAAGCCAGGCAGCAAACCATTGATATGGTTTTAGCACTAACATTTTATCTTTCTGCTCTCTTATCAGCAACGTTCCCTTACCAATATCCAGCTAGGTTCCTGTTATTCATCTACCTGCCGCAGAAACCCCCATTTGCTCAGGATGTTCTTAAGCACCTCATCCGCTTCGGTTCCGCCTTGGCGGAATTGCTCCCGTCCTCTGGATACGGGAGCAAAGAAGCGGGTGGAGTGCTGGCAAGGATACCTCACCCTCATCCCCTCTCCTTTAGGAGAAGGAGGCCAGGCAGTAAACCATTGATATGGCTTTAGCACTAACATTTTGTTCTTCTGTTTACTCATCAGCAACGCTCCGTTACCAATAGCCAGCAAGGGTTCATGCTATTCATCTACCTGTCGCACAAACCCCACCTGCGAACTGTCTCCCTAAGCACCTCATCCATTTGGGTTCCGATGCAATCGGAATTGAAAAAATTCCGCAGGAGTAATTTTTTCAAACAAACGGATGCAGTGCTGAAAGATGCATCCCATTCATCCATGTGCATAAGCAACCCTAAAAGCTCAGGCATCCAGCAGCAAACCATAGCGGGCTACACTTAGGGCAGCGTTGGCTGGCAAAACAGGCGGAGCCATTGTGTTTGCCTAGACTTTTTTGCTCCTTTTTGCGGCGATGGCAAAAAGGAGAGAGCCTATTAGAAGAACAATGTCCTTCACCTAAAAACTGGCTAACTGGAACCGCTGACCAAACCCAATTACCCCCGCCGTACATCAATCAGTTACTTAAGAGCCAAAAGAAAGAAAAAATACCCAACCAATACAGTTGATAACTACCCCTTCTAAAAAATGTGCCTGTACGATAGGACGGCTATCGTGTATCATTACTGGCCCCAGTCGATACATTTACTATTTTCATATTCAATGTATCCTGCTATTAAAACGCACCCCTTCCCATAGCCAACACAATAGCATGCACTCTGTTTTGTCACCCCTGCGTAATTTATTGCTGCTTTCAACAGTTAAGCTTCTTTGAAGATAGCAGTTTAGGTATGAACCTGCCTGTAGTGGACAAAGCCATCAAAAGCAGCACCCGCAAAGGGTTTCAAAAAACAGCAGCAAAACAGCGTTGCATTTATATATTCGGGAAACGGCCTTACGCAAACAGTAAAAAGGTGGTTGCACAAAATAGTTTTGACAAATACATGGCAAAAGAAAAATTGTCCTGCATGAACATTTGCCGAAATGTTAAACATGCCTACCAAAACCATAACTGTTATTGCAGGCCTCCTCTGTTCAGCAATTGGCGCTGCACAAAGGGACACTGCCAAGCAACTGCAGGAAGTCGTCGTAACCGGACAGTATGCACCGCAGCCACTCAGGAATTCCGTGTACAAAGTGAGGACCTTCAATGCCGAACGCATCAGCATGCGTGCTGCCACTGATGCCATGGGTGTACTGAACAGTGAACTGGGCATCCGCTTTTCCACAGACAATACATTGGGCGAAAGCGATACCAAAATACTGGGCATGGGCGGCAGCCGTGTGAAGGTGCTGATTGATGGTGTACCGATGGTGGACAGGGATGCCACCAAGCAGAGCCTCACCCAAATAGACATCAACTCCATTGAACGGATAGAACTAGTGGAAGGCCCCATGAGCGTGGTATATGGCACGGATGCACTGGCAGGTGTCATTAACATCATCACCAAAAAAGCCGTCAAGGGCAGCAGCAACCTATCTGTACTGGTGCGCTTGCAGGAGGAAACTGTGGGCAATACGTACAGTGCCTTTACAGATGATGGCATACACAATGGGAACCTTACCCTCAACTGGAACAATAGCCACTGGCGGTTTTCGGGTTATGTGACCCGCAACAACTTTGGCGGCTTTACCGATACGGCTTCCTTCCCGGCCAAGGTATTCAAGCCAAAGGAGCAATGGATGGGCGGCGGCACATTTGGTTACCGCAACAACAGGGTGAACGCCTGGTACAGGCTGGATTACCTGCATGAGAACCTGTTTGCCGCAAGCCCCATGAACATCAACAACTATATCAGCTTCCAGCAGTTCTATATCACCAACCGCTACACCCACCAGGCCCAGGCAGATTGGAACATCAGCAAAAAGCTGAAGCTGAATACCGCAGCCTCTTTCCAGGATTACAAAAGGAATACGGAATCCTATAAAAAGGATTACCAGTACGGCACCAATACACCGGATAGGTCGGGGGCCGGTTACTATGATGTGTCCAAGTTCCAAACATGGTTCTTCCGCAGCACGGCCGCATGGACCCTTTCACCTATTGTTTCCCTGCAACCGGGCATTGATATCAAGTACGACAGGACCAGTGGGCAGCGTATTGCAGGCTCACCCAGCATTGCAGACTATTCCTTCTTCCTGTCATCGGAAATAAGGCCCAGCACTGGTATCAATATCAGGCCGGGCATAAGGGTGAGCAAGAATTCCGTGTACGATGCACCGCCCATCATTCCATCCATCAATGCAAAAATGGCGCTGAACAAGCTGCTGGACCTACGTGTTTCCTATGCTAGGGGTTTCAGGGCACCCATACTGCGTGAACTGTACTTCAGCTTCTTCGATGCCAACCACAGCATCCAGGGCAACCCCAACCTGCAGGCCGAAACATCCAATAGCTATATGGCCTCCCTTACTTACAATGTGTCCACCACCAAGCGCAGTAGCTTGGTATCCAGCCTAACAGGTTTCTACAATGACTACAACCATTTCATTGACCTCTATGCTTTCAAGGATGCCAACAACAATGATGTATTTTCCTATTTCAACAGGGACAGGTACAAAACCATTGGTGGCACATGGGACAATACCCTTACCTGGAAACAGTTGACCACCAGCATCGGCATTTCCTATATCGGTTACTATAACGAGTACCAAGAAGACGAGGCATTGAAGGGCGACCGTTCCAAGTTTGCATGGTCACCCGAGATCAATGCCAATATCAGTTACAGGTTCACCAAACTGAAAGGCTCCATTGGGTTCTTCTACAAGTTCACGGGAAAGATACCGACCTATATACAGAACGCTAGCAATGAGATTGTGCTTTCGCAACGTGATGCCTTCCATTGGGGCGACCTCACAGCTTCCAAACAGTTGGGAAAACTGCTCACTGTTCAAACAGGCATCAAGAACCTGTTCGATGTCAAGCGCCTCAACAGTTCGGCAGCATCTGGTGGGGCACATGATTCCGGCACGGTTACCAACTATGCCTATGGGCGTTCCTATTTCCTGGGCATCAATTTCCAGTGGTCAAGAAAATAAATTGATACCGCGCTATTGATAGATTGAAAGGAAAACTAATGACCCTGCCGGCAAGCATGGTTCCGCCATTTGCTTTTTTACAGGGAAGGCAGTAAGTAGGGAAGCTGAAATTACTGTCTTCCTAGCCCTGCCGGTAGGTAGGGCCCCAGTAAAACCATGTAACCATACAACAACCATTTAACCATCAAACAATCGTAACCATTCAACAATTTCTTAAAGCATAAAAACAGCAAACATGAAAAGCAAGTTATCGTACCTAACAATCGTAGGCCTAGCAGCAGCCATCGTATCCTGCAAGAAGAACAATGACGTGATCATCGTGCCCCCTTCCGATGGGCAAACCCTAACCTTCAATGGCGGTACAGGTGGCGCCAATGCCTCCAACTCCGCCTATGTGGACATGAGCACCGATAAGGCAGACAGTACCAAACGTACTTCCTGGGACCTGGGCTTTTACAGTGGTGCGGATTTCAGGGTGGTACTCAATAATACCACCAGTGCAGGTGCCAAAGTGCTCACGGCTACTGACCTTGCCACCGTGGGGGCAGCAGATACCATGGGCCTCACCTTGGCCACCAGCCAAACAGCACCCGACCCATCGCAACTGGCCTATTTCGATGCCATTGATGGTACCATTTCCGGTACGGTAATCCCTGCTATTTCTGCCACGGCCACAGACAATAAGGTAGTGGTGATCAACCGTGGTACCGGAGGCGGCATAGCTGCACGCCCCTGGATAAAGGCCAAGATTACCCGCAATGCAAGCGGGGGCTATACCGTGCAGTACGGCAACATCACACAAACATCCGGCTTCACCAGTGTGGATGTGGCCAAGGATGCGGAATACAATTTCAAGTATGTGAGCTTTGATGGAGGCAGTATTGTAAAAGTGGAGCCCAAGAAAGCTGAATGGGATTTCACCTGGAGCTATTCCGTGTACCAGACCAATTTCGGTTCAGGCATGGTGCCCTACAATTTCTCCGACCTCATTGCCGTGAACTATTTGGCAGGCGTGCAGGTAAGTGCCAAAGTGTACAGCACCGATGTGATCCGCAATGCTGCCTATACGGCCTACAACAAGGACAGTGTGAACGCTACCCTGAGCAGTTTCACGACCGACAGGTGGGCCATTGGCAGCAGTTGGAGAAGTACCCAACCAGCAACCGGTGTGAAGACCGATCGCTTCTATGTGGTGAAGGACCCAGCAGGCAACTACTACAAGCTCAAGTTCATTTCCATGGGTGTCAATGATGGTGGCGATAGGGGCAAGCCCGTTTTTGAGTACAAGCTCATCAAGTAAATTCCTTGAACCCTTCCATTCCATAAAGGCCCTGCGGTATGCAGGGCCTTCTGTGCCTCACCCTCATTCTCCCGATAAAAAATCGGGACAGGCGCTCTCCTTTAGGAGAAGGAGGCCAAGCAGCAAACGGTTGATATGACTTTAGCACTAACATTTTATCTTTCTGTTCTCCTATCAGCAATGCTCCCTTACCAATATCCTGCAAGGATTCCTGCTATTCATCTACCTGCGTCACAAACCCCACCAGAGAACTATCTACCTAAGCACCTCATCCGCTTCGGTACTGATGCAATCGGTATTGAAAAAATTCCGTAGGAGTAATTTTTTCAAAGAAGCGGATGCAGTGCTGGAAGACAAACCCCATTCATCCATGTGCGCAAGCAATCTCAAAAATCCAACCATCCAACAATAAAACACAGCGGGCTGCACTTAGGGTGGCGTAGGCGGACAAACGGGCGGAGCCATTCGGGTTGTCCTAGCCTTTTTTGGTACTTTTTGCGGCAATGGCAAAAAGTACAAAGCATAGCATTTTACTTCCCCTTCCCGTAAACCCTAATTCCCGCTTGCGTAAGCAATCCTCCCCTATCCATTGAATATTTGATACAAATCATTTCCTTATGTGCCAATTCAAACACTGGTTCTTCGACGATAACGGTTATGTGGTGCAATGCGAGGCATGCAACTATTTCCAGTTGAGTTTCGGCACCACCATGCTCACGCTCAGCAACAGCAACTACCAAGCATTTGTGGACATGGTTGCATCCAAAAAAGAAAACCATATACCCATGACCGATGCAAGCGTCAAGTGCATTGTACTGGCCACACCCTGCAGCAGCATCCATACCATCCTTACCGGCAAGGAACTGGACCAATTGCATACCATGCTGCAGGAAGCAGATACCGAAATGAAAACACAGCACTTACTTTCCTTATTCAAAAACGGCTGCCATTGATAGATGGGAAGTCGGGAAGCCAGAAAGTTGTTGGAACCATTTGCAAGCAAATGATTTTTATACTTACCACGACCTGCCCGTCCGTTCAGGCGGGGGCACAAAGTTCACCAAAAAAGCGAAGCTTTCAATCTTTGTGTTCTTTGGCCCCTGCCTTTGCCGGCAGGCAGGTTTGTGGTTAACTGTTGTTTTTAATGTTCTTGCGAAGCAAGCATTGATTACTGCCATTGGCAATGGTTAGCCGTTAAGTCGGGCGAGACGGTAATTCAAGCTTTCCGACCTCCAACTTCTCGACCCCCTAAATAACAAAACCCTCATCTGTTTCCCGATTGCGCTACCCGAATTCCCGATTCTTACAACGCCCGTCACCGCATAGGGCTTCTTTTGTCATCAAACAGTAAAAACACACCATGAACAAAAGACTACTAGCGCCCTTACTGCTGTTGGCAACAGCCACCACTACCCATGCCCAGTTACAGGAAGGCAAAAAGAACATTGAGAAACTCTGCGGCTGCTTTGAGGTGGACTTCAAGTATGCAGAAACCTTCTCCCCCGATACTTCCTATAAGTTCCACGACCGTGAACACAGCCATGCCACGGCCGAACTGGCACTGCCCATTGCCGTTTCCGAAAACAAGGTTATCATTCAGCACCTACTATTGGTAAATGATACCATGGTCATCAAGCACTGGCGGGAGGATTGGGAATACCAGGCCAATGCCCTGCTGGTGTACCAGGGCAACAAGCAATGGACCAAACAGTCCCTTGCGGCCAATGATACCAAGGGCAAATGGACACAGACCGTTTGGGAAGTGGACGATGCGCCCCGTTACCAGGGCACCAGCCAATGGATCAGCACCAATGGCAAGACCATTTGGGAAAACACCACCAATGCCCCCCTGCCAAGACGTGAATACAGCACCCGCAGCGATTACCAAATACTGAAAAGGGGCAACCGCATCGCCGTTACCAACGATGGCTGGCTACATGAGCAGGACAATGACAAGATCATCAAGGAAAACAGTACCGAAAAATTGCTGGTACAGGAAAAGGGCATCAATGCCTATGCAAGGATTGCCGACAGTAAATGTGCCGCAGCAAAAGCCTGGTGGGAAAAGAACGGCGCCTTCTGGACCATCATCCGCATCCAATGGGAAGCCGTGGTAAAGGCCCAAACAGCCATCCACCTCAAAACCAAGGTAGACAGCAAAAGATTGGACGAATACTTTGGCAAGCTCCAGAAGCAATGGGACAGCAAAGCCATCTCCTCCGAGGAAGTAGCCAAGCAGGCCAAATCAACCATTGAACAATTTGTGGCAGATAGCAAGGATGTGGCAACGAAATAACTATCATACAACATTACAAACAATCATAAGGCTCCGTCTCATTGGCGGAGCCTTATGTAATAGGCAGTACGCTAGCACTGCTAAACAAACAATAATAGTGACCCGTTTTAAATAGTTGAGCTGCCAGCCTGAGTAACCAATGTTTGCTTTGCAAACAAGCACATTGAAGATGATAGGTTGACCACAAAGACACAAAGAACACCAAGATTAAAAAACTGCGTTTTTTCCTTTGTGCTCTTTGAGTCTTTGTGGTAGTATAAAAATCATTTGTTCACAAATGGTTTTCAACACTTTATACCAACCCGATGACTATCGGGTGTCATTGGCAGCCTGCCTGCCGACAAGGGTATGAATGAAAACAAATAGGCTAGATTATTTTACGTAACAGAAACTTACAAAGAGTGATGTCACACAGGAGCCTGTCGAAGTCTTGCCGAAGACTGTCTCCAGTACAATCCCGCAAATGAAGAAAATACTTGTTCCCCCATTTACCCTATTATTAGGCGCTTTCCTTTCCTGCTCAACTGCTAGGAAAGAACAAGGCACCAAAACTGTCACCGCCGTCCAGCCTCCCATCATCACTTACGAAGCGCCTATCAAATTCCTCATCATCACCAAATGCGGCCCCTGCCATTTATCCACTGGTGAGGAGGTTTCCTATGACAACTATACCAGTGCCAAGGAAAACATTGATGGCATTATCCGCCGCATCAAGCTCCAGCCCCAACAGCATGGCTTCATGCCACAAAAGGCACCACGCTTATCCGATTCCTTGATCCATGTTTTTGAACAGTGGAAGGTGGATGGTTTGAGGGAGAAATGATTGGGTGCTACATCCATTTTAGGTTGATGTAGCATCAGCCTATTTCAGGACAAGACAGTTTACACATGATGCGGCACGGCGTCTGTCTGCCCAGCTTTTGCCAATACATTTGTTACAATGGAACCTGCTCCGATTTCTTATCGGGGTTGTGCAATGCCATGGTGAGCCTACCTTTGCAGTCAGGCAGGGACACAAAGGAAAAAAACGAAGTTTTTTTAACTTAGTGCCTTTGAGTCTTGGTGGTTAACTGTCATCATAATATGCTTGTTTGCTCTGCAAACATTGGTTACTCAGCTTGACACTTACTTTCCAAACAGGGTCACTACCTAAGCTGGAATGGTGAAATAAAAAGTAGCGCCTTCATTTAACTTTGCTTCGGCCCAAACCCTACCTCCGTGCCTTGTTACGATCCTTTGCACTATGGCAAGTCCAATACCTGTTCCCTCAAATTCATTTTCGCTGTGCAAACGCTGGAAAACGCCAAACAGTTTATTGTAATACTTCATATCGAAGCCCACTCCGTTGTCCTTTACATAATAGGTTATTTCGTTATTGTTTTTGGAGGAGCCTATTTCTATTAAGGGAGAAGCATTTTTCTGTGAATATTTGTAGGCGTTTGAAATTAAATTAATCCAAACTTGTTTTAGAAGCGCATTATCACCATGCCCGGGCAATAAATTGCCAATGGCAAAAATTGACTTTTCGATTGAATATTGGTTGCAGATGTCATTGACAATGTCCTGTACCATATTTTGGGCATCCACATAATTCCTTTCAGTCTCTTTTCTTCCAAGGCGGGAAAAAGTCAACAGGTCATCTATTAGGTTCCCCATTTTTTGTGCATTTGTAGAAATGGTTTCAATGTACCTTTTAGCTTCGGGATCCAAATTTCCCGAAAAGTCTTCCACCAATATTTGTGCATAACCATTTATTGCTCTAAGGGGTGCACGTAAGTCATGGGAAACTGAATAGGAGAACGATTCCAGCTCCTGATTGATAGATTGGATCTGGAGCAGGTTGTTTGCCAATTCTTCATTCATCAACTTGATGGTCTCTTCTGCCTGTTTGCGTTCGGTAATATCGTTGAAGAGAATTGCCACCTGGAAATCCTTTGGTTCCCCAAAGCGGAAAGCGTTGACATCATACCAGCGGTGCAATTGTTCGGCACGATTTTCAAAGCGAATAGATTCTCCCGTCAATGCAATCCTTCCGTATATCTCGAACCAATGCTCTTCATGCTCCGGAGCAAATTCACGCATACGCTTACCTACTGCATCAACAAGTCCGGTTTGTTTTTCAAATGAAGCATTGATCACCAAAAAGCGGTAGTCAATTGGCTTTTTTTGTTCATCGAAAATCATTTCAATAATACAGAACCCTTCATCTATTGAATTGAACAGTTGCTCCCAAAGCTCTTTTTTTAAATGGATCATAGGTCTAAAAATTAGCCAGTGCCCTTGTTGAGCGGGTTTTCTGGCCTTCTTTATTGGTTATAATGTTAGGGCTTTGTGTTCGGCAGGACATTGGAAAAACGTTCAGCATGGAACGGAAGCCGATCGAAGATACAAAGGTTGAAAATATATTTTATTGCCCATTCGTGTTCCGTCAGCCGGATATGCAGCCGATAGTACCCTTTTCCCGTCACCTATTCTTCGCTTCTCCTTCGTGTCTTGTTCGGTAAAACACCATGAAAGAACCTATTGACTATCGGATGAAAGAAAGGACGGCACAGTCCTTCTCCCATGTATGTCCCGTGTGCATAGAAGGGAGCAGGCAGTAGTTAGTAGGGCGTATATAGCCTATAGTGGTTCCGCAGCCGCTCCATTGCGTTCCACCTTATGCCCTATACCTTTCGCCTTATGCCTTATACCCTCTGCCTTTGGCCTCTCGCCTCCTTTCTCCTCCTCAATCACCAATTAACCAGTTAACCAATAAACCAATTACCCCCCTCCTCCCTTTTGTCCTTTCGGGGTTGGCCATCCATCCAGTGTTGCCTATTTTGTTCCAAGCTATCCTGCTTGCTAACCAAAAAACACCGCAATGAAACAACATTACGTACTATCTACGCTGCTATGCTGCTTTGTACTTCTTGCTTCCTGCAAAAAACAGATTGACAAAAAGGAACCAGCTTCCACTGCCGCCATGGGTGCCATGGTGGACATGCCCCTGATGACCACTACCCTGACCGAGGATTTCGAAACGGGTACCAAGGGCTCCTACGCCGCTGCCAATGTAACCCTAGGCTCAGGTTCCTGGTATTTTGATGATGCCCTGCTTGGCTCCTTGGCCAATGACCGGAAGAACGGTGCCAAGTCCACACGCATACAGAACACGGGCAGCATTGCCATGAACTTCAATGTAAGTGGCACTGCCACCATCAGCATCAAACATGCCGTATATGGAACCGATGGCAACAGCACCTGGCAACTGCAACTATCCACCGACAGCAGTACCTATACCCCTTTTGGTGATACCATCACTTCCAACAGTACCAGCCTGCAAACCGTGAGCTATACCCTGAAGACTGCTGCCAATATCAGGTTCAGGATCAAGAAGCTGAGTGGCGGCAGCAACCGCCTCAATATTGACGATGTGGTAATCACGCCCTTTGATGAGGGTACGGACAATGACAACCTCTTATTGGGCAACCCTACCAATGCGCTGCATGTGGTGGACAGTACCACGAACTACTATATGGACAAGCTCTACTATGCCATGAGCTACCACCGCGACCATGCCACCCCCAATTGGGTAAGCTGGCATGTGTACACGGGCGACCTTGATACAACGGACAGGACCAATACCTTCCGCCAGGATTCCTCCCTGCCAACAGGATGGTACAGGGCCGGCAGTACCAGTTACCAGAACAGTGGTTTTGACAGGGGGCATAACTGCCCCAGTGCAGACAGGACCCTGACCTATACCGCCAACTCCTCCACCTTCCTCATGAGCAATATGATACCGCAGGCGCCTTACTTAAACCAGCAGACCTGGGGCAATATGGAGGACTATATAAGGGCACAGGTAAACACGGGCAAGGAAGCCTATATCATCATGGGCTCCTATGGCTCCGGCGGAACAGGCAGCAATGGCTATGCCACCACCATCAAGAACGGGCTGATTGCCGTACCAGCCCATGTGTACAAAGTGGTGGTACTGCTATCCAATGGAAGCAATGACCTTTCGAGGATAGACACGGCCACCCGCATCATTGCAGTGGATGTGCTTAACGACAATAGCGTGAACAGCAACTGGAAACTGTACCGTACCAGTGTGAATGCCATTGAGGCCAATGTGGGGTATGACCTGATGAAGAATGTATCGGTACTGATCAAGGGTTACTTGAAGGCGAAGGTAGATGCACTGTAAGAAAACGAATGATAAAGACAGGTGATATTTGAAAAACGATTGGGGAATGAAACTGAATCTTTATTGCGAGGTGCTCACTCCCTCAAAGAAGGCCGAGATTGCTTCCTGCGTCGCAGCCGATAATTATCGGCTGACGGCCTTCTTTGTTGCGCTGGAGGATGGGGGGGGCCTGCTGATTGAAAACAGTAAAATGAAATGTTAGTTCCCCTGTTCATCATTGCCCTATCGCCTGGCCTCCTTCTCCTTCAGAAGAGGGAATGAGGGAGAGGTCTTACCTTCGCTCCACATGCCCACCCACAAAACCATACTGCTCGTACTGTTGCTCATCATTGGCAGCACCCTTACCGCGCAGGTACGCCATACTTACCGGTTCAACCATACCCTGTCTACCACCGAGGCAGACTGTGCAGAAGACCTCGTGCCTACCAAGGGCCTGAACCAGCTATGCCAAAGCAGCACGGCAGCAACAGCAGGCAGTTTTGTGCAGGACGTACTGCCTTTCAATCCCAACAGGACCGTTTACCACAACAACCTCAACTGGGGCCTCAAGTATGCCAACACCAGCGGTACCATCAGCAAAACATATACCGTACAGATCTACCTTAAAGTGGTCAATTTCAACCAGTACTATACCCGGCTCATTGACTTCTCCAATGGCGTGGAAGACAATGGCATCTATTTCACCAATTATGGCACCCCGCCCCCTGCGGACCAGCGCTGCTTCAACTTCTATCCCAACGGTAATTTTGGTGTGTGCCCCTTTTTCAATAACAGTACCTACTACCTGCTCACCATTACCAGGAACGATGCCACCAAAAACATCGATATCTATGTGAACGACCAACTGTTCACCACCTATAACGACAATAGCAATTTCTATACAAGTACTGCGGGCAAGCCCGTGCATATTTTCCGTGATGACCCTGTGGGCTTTGCCTGTGAAGATGGCCAGGCCAATTTTGCCTACCTGTCATTTGCCAATTACTATTCCACCCAAACCGATGTATCTGCCGTGTACCAGAACATCCAGCTAGTAGCAGCCGTGCCCAATACGGCCGACTTCTCCCTCTCCACCCCTTCCACCTGCATCGCATCCACTGTTACCGTAAACTATACCGGCAATATCCCATCCACCGCTACCCAGTACAATTTCAATTGGGACTGGGATGGTGGCAGCCCAATCACAGGAACGGGCCGGGGGCCCTATACCGTTGCCTGGAATGTGCCCGGCACCAAAACGGTCACCCTTAACATCACGGGTGGTCCCTGTGCTTCCAGTGCCATCGCCACCCAGCAACTGATGATCCAGGCCCCTGCCGTTTCAACACTGGACACAGCCATCTGCCCCGGCAGCACTTACCAAGGGTATTCAGCCGCAGGTACTTACCAGCAACATTATACCGCCACCAATGGATGCGACAGTACCAGGACCATCACACTCAGCATTGCCCAACCCTCCCCAGCACCCCAATTGATAGCGCAGCATATATGCCAAGGAGATACGCTGGTACTGGACCCCGGCCCGTACCTAAGCTATAGCTGGCAAAACGGTTCCACCGACCGCACCTATACCGTTAGGCAACCGGGGCCCTACTCCGTAACCGTGACAGACAAGTGCAACAGTTATAGCGCCCAAACCACCATTACTTCAGGCAATTGTGCCGTTTATTTCCCCACTGCCTTCACCCCCAACCAGAACGGCAGGAACGAAACCTTCAGGGTACTTACCGACCTATTGTTTGCCGAGTACCACTTACAAGTGTTCAACCGCTGGGGCCAGAAGGTATTTGAAACCAGCACCGCCACCAATGGCTGGGACGGAAAAGTTCAAGGTACAGATGCAGAAACAGGTACCTATGTATGGAACTGCCATTATAGAAGGATGGGCAGTGCGGAACAGCAGAACCTGAAGGGTACGGTGGTGATTATCCGGTAGGATGCACATTCAGCAATGCCCAATCCTCAGGCTGTCTAAATATTTACCAGTTACAGAAACCTTATAGAGACCTTACAGTGACCTTATAGGGACGTTATAGAGATGCACCACCTACCAACCTAGTATCAACTACCTGCCATCCTAGTACCAGCCTATCACTAACAGTAAGTGGTAATCCTATTCATAGCCACCAAGCACCATCTCCAAAGCCTGCTACCCACGTCCCCTCCTTCTCCTTCCCCAATACCACCTCACCACCAACTGGAACAGGTATTAATACCTGCATATCCATCAGAACCAGTTACAAATACCTGTTTTGCAAAACAGTCATTTATGCGCTTATCCGGCAGGGTGCTACCAATCACCTTTGTGATGCAAAAGCTTTTGATAGATGGAAACCGGAAACCATTCAAATAAACGGGGCGGAAGCGAAAAGCCAGAAGAGTAGCTATCTCCTTATCATTTAAATTAACTATTATGGGATTCCTTACTATTATTCCCGCCAATAAACTGGCGGCGTTTTACGATTCAGCAAAACATGAATTGATACTCTCCGCTTCCGGGGAGGTACAAGAATTTGCTTATGGCTTCCATTTTACGAGGGACAATAGTTTCTTTGGTGGCCTCAAATTCACGCTGATGGCATGGGTGGGACCACTGGGGCACAATAAGCAGGCTTTTGAGTTCCAGCAGTCCTTCCCCATTGCATTACCGTCTCCCGTATATCCATCAGGCAATGTGATCATTGTGACGAGCAACCATCCTGACGGCTTAACCGTTCCCATCCACTATGCGGGCCTGCAACCACATGAACTGGCTGACCAACAGTTGAAAGCAGCTTCTGACAAAGAGGTGGCTTCACAGGCCAAGGGCACATCTGTACCGGGCATCCTGCCTGGCCATACCCGCTTGAACGTTTTGTACAAAACGCAGTTTACCGTTAAGGCTTCTGCCATTGTACCTAAAATGGGAAGTGTTAACATTAAATTCGACAAGACCTATGTGGAATTGGTGAATACAGGTATCGAGGATACCGATATTGTATGGACATTCCAGGCAAACAAAATGGGCCATACGCCCATAGTGGTGACTACCAGTGGTGGCATAGCGCAGTTTATAATGGAACATACGTATGATGTTTTCATTTTTGTGCTATAATCCCAATTGACCCTTCATCCTTGTTTGCAAGCCGGCAGCTATTTTGCCGGCTTGCATTTTTTTGATACATAGAGGATGGACCCCACAGCTTAATATGGTACGGAACGTTTATACAACGGTAGAATGGTTCTTTAGTCGCGAGTTATTTCCTTTTCCTTGCTTTAAGCTGCTTTACGCCATAACCCACCCCCGCAGCTACCAGTAATGAAAGCCCCCCATCAATTGGCACTTCATCGGTTACATCATCGCCAAATCCCGGACCTTGCGCATGCAGCAGACAGGGAAGAAGGAAGAAAGCCACAAGTATAATGACATGAACTGCTTTCACTGTTGGTTTCATATTTGCTATTTATAACAATCAATTATTGCACCTGCAACTGCAGGGCCTTCTTCTCCTTGCCGTTATCCACCGTTACAAAGTAGGCGCCTTTTGCAAAGCTCCTTATGTCTATATTGGCCTGACCGCTCTGTACATTACCTACATCTATTTTCTGCACGAGCTTCCCCGCAGGGTCCATGATGCTAATGGTGGTATTGGATGGATGCATATTGCTAAAACTTACTTTAACGAAGTTGCTAGCGGGGTTGGGACTAAGTTGCAAGGAGAAGTTAGGACTTGCCGGAACAGGCAATAAAGCTACTGCCTTAGGTATGAGCTCAAACCTGCTTTCGCCCTGGCTGGCTGCATCGGAAGTAGTGCTGAACTGATAAACCATTCCCTGTTCAACCTTGGTTTCACTGCCAAGGTATTTATCACGGAGCAGCAAAGACATGTTGTTGTTAAGTTCATAGGTGTTTACCATTAAGGTATAGCTACGTGCCGCATTGCTGACAAAACCCATGGGTATGGCCTTATCTTCTTGAAACGGTCTCACATCTATTGCTAGTGCCCTATTGTTTTTTGACAAACTGTAAAAACTCACTTCACCATTGGCAAACTTGTCTGCATCCCATTTGGCATCATACTCCTGTGTTCCCTTGTTATCCAGTTGCAGCAGGAACCTGTCCCAGAAAATGTTTCCGCTAACAATGCTCATTTCCAGTATGTTCCTGTTCCCATTAGTGGTACGCAACATCGTGGAAGTATCGGTTGCTGTTTTATCAGCTTCGTGGAAAGTAACAGTGTTACCTGAATTGGCGATGGCCTTTACTATAAAACCACCCAATGATGGCAATGAATAATGATCATTTTCAAACGCATAGGTAAGGTAGCCGCCCTTAGTGCCCTGATGCACATTGAATATCCAGAAATTATTATTGACACCTGTACCGACTGTGACGGCACCAAGATCAATAGTGGAGGGATATGGATTACCGATTAAATTGTATCCTGCCCCTCCAGTTGGGTAGGTAACTGTCTTTACAAAATTACCTATTGGATTAAGCTGACCAGTAGTAGTGAGTGTTACTGGCAGTGGGGATGTACCAGCTCCTGTTAGTGTACCCGCTTGCCCTTTTGTTCCCCTGATCAATAACCTTAACCCATCACCCACACCCACCGTACCAGCGGCTGAGGTAAAAGGCACCCATCCCGGATCGCTTGTAGCACTGGCACCTGCACCGATGGCTGTTACGGTACCTGCATCATTTATTGTGGGGTCATAAGAAAATGCTGATGGTGCATTGCTTCCTGTTGGGGTAAAAGGAGGGGTTGCTGCATCACTACCATTGCCTGTTATGTCTATGTCGTCTGTTAATTGGGTCAATGGCAAAGCCGCTGCAAAAGGATTGGCCAAGAACCTGAACCCCCTTAGGCCCCCAGCTATATAACGTTGCACGGTTACATTACCTGTAACTGCACCTGCCGAGTTCCCAATATTTCCAGTACCGGCATTACTTGATTTCAACGTAAATGTTCCACTGTTTGCAATTGTTTTGCCCAAAGGAACAGTAACGGTAAAAGTTGGTGCCACCTCCAATGCAGCATTGGATGCAATATTGGTATTGCTTACTGAAACATCTGCATCAACAGTAACGGTATGTGTTGCCAGAATTGAAATGGTGTTTGCATTCTGATTGGGTGCAAGTGTGGCATTGATCCATGTACTGTTGTTGGAAGATGATTCCCATGTGGAAGTACTGCTCCAGTTGCCCGACTGTTTTGAACGGAAATAATCGGAAGCAACCGTAGATGCAGGAACGCTAATAACAATATTGCCAGAGGTGGCTCCCGTTAAGCCACTTGAAGCGGCACTTATAGTATAGGTGCCAGCAGAGCTAAACTGGATATCATTGAAGGTTGCCACGCCATTGACCGCAGCTTTTGTAAGCGTACCGGAAACCGTACCAGTACCCGATGCTTTGGAGATCGTGATATTGGATGTATAAGTATTATCAAGAGAGTTGTCTGCTTTGCGTGCTTCAACTGTAAATGAAGCAAGATTGGTATTTACTGTACCTGTAGAGGGAACAGTTACCAATGCAAGTTTAGTGGCCACAGCCGTAACAGTGCCAGAGATTACCAATGTTTTTGTCCAACTATAACCGCCTCCTGAACCACCGGCACCTATTGCTCTTAATACAGTAATAGTTGCGGCATTACCAGCAGTTGTAGTATAACTACCAGTTAAGGCAGTAAGTGCGGCACTACCGCCACAACTACTTGAACTACCAATACTGGTTGTAGCACTTGTGTAGGTTGAAGTCTGGTTCACTAATCGAAAGGTAAAATCCCGAGAGCCTGAACTGCTGGCATATGCAGTTCCGCTAATAGATGTAATAGTGAAATTGTATCCCGCCGCCGCAGTTATAACAGTAGAATACGAAGTGGTAGCACCATTGCCGCTTGTTTGACAAGCTGAGGTAACCCCGTTATAGGGTGTAGTATTAATAATTCCTGTTGGAACCCCTACTGCCGCAGTATTGCCAGTAAGACCTGTATAGGTAATGGTGAACGCAGTTTGCGCCCGCCCATTCATGGCAAATGCAAACAAACATATTAAACATGAAAGATAAGCGTGTAATTGTTTTTTCATAAACCAATTTTAAATGATTGAGAACCGAAAATATTCAAGGGATGTTACCTTAAAAAAGCCTTAAGATTATATAACTATTACGCTATTGTTAACACGTTACACTTTGTTTCCGGAGAAAGGGCACATGCAAAACTGCCTTGCTATAATCCTTCAGCAAGGCAGTCAATCTACCTAATTACCTTCTTATAAAACGGATAACGCCAGAACGGGCTTCATCCTGATAATGCAGGAAATAAGCGCCTGCTATCAAATTGACAACATTCACTTTGATGGATCTTTCTGTTGAGACATTGATGGATGGAGCCTGTAACAATACCCTGCCAGTAGCATCTGTAACATAATAGGAAGTCTTTCCCTTTAATCCTTCAATATTCAAAATATTGGCAGTTGGGTTTGGATATGCTTTTATGGCAACGATATCCATGTTTCCTTTTAGAACAACAATACTGGAGTAACTGAATGTTCCGTCAAGATCCACCATTTTAAGGCGGTAGTATAAGGTACTGTAGTTGCTAATGTTTGCATCGTTGTACATATAGGCATGCTGTGTAGATGAATTCATTGCAGCCACCAGCATTGCTATCCTTACAAAATATTGTTGATCGTTGCTGCGCTCCAGTTCATAATGAGATAGGTTCATCTCGTCCGTAGTTATCCAAGACAAGCTATTATTGGTATTATTCGCTTTTCCATTAAAGCTGACCAAGGTAACTGGTACGGGGCTACTTGTTACGGTAAGGTTCAATACCAATACACTGTCACAACCTGTGCTACTTAGCACCGTATGCGTTGCAACTGCTGTGCCACCTGCAGGTATGCTGATACCGTTCCAAGTATAAGGCAGTGCTGTAGTATTGATGGTTATATTGTTCTGCGTGGTGTCAACATTTACTGCCAGGTTCAGCGAAACTGTACTGTCGCAGCCACTTGCATTTAAGGTATGGTAGGTAGCAGCGTTAGTACCCGTTATGCCCACGGTCAACCCATTCCACAGGTATGGTAAATTGTGGCAGGTTGTTACGTTTACAATAGAACTGCTTACTGCCTTCATCACAAGATTGAGGTGGATGATGCTATCGCAACCGCTGGCATTCAGTGCCGTATCCCTTGCTACATCCAGGCCACTTGCATTTACAATCTTACCATGCCATGTATAGGGCAACAGGCTGCTGCATACGGTATCGTTCACAGTGGAGGAACTGGCAGCTTTCACTTTCAAGTTCAAATGGATGATGCTATCGCAACCGCCAGCACTTGGCAGGGTATCCCTTGCCACATCCAAACCTCCATTGTTTACAATTTTACCATGCCATGTATAGGGCAATAGGCTGCTGCATATGGTATCGTTCACAGTGGAGGAACTGGCAGCTTTCACTTTCAAATTCAAATGGATAATGCTATCGCAACCGCCAGTACTTGGCAGGGTATCCCTTGCCACATCCAAACCTCCACTGTTTACAATTTTACCATGCCATGTATAGGGTAATAGGCTGCTGCAGATGGTATCGTTCACAGTGGAACCTGGCCTTTTCACTACCAAATTCAAGGTAACAATGCTATCACATCCGTGTGTATTCTGCAAGTACTGCTGAATAACGCCCATTCCTCCGTCCGTCAATGTAATACCATGCCATATGTATGGCAACTGATTGTTACAGATAGTATCATTAACCGTAGTGGCATTGGTATTCTTAATAACCAAGTTTAAATGAATGACGCTATCACAGCCCCCTGCATTTGGCATAGTATAAGTTGCTACGTTTGTGCCACCTGTCGGAATGGATTGAGCATGCCATATATAAGGCAGTAAATTACTACAAACAGAATCCGTTACAATAGAAGATGTAGGCGTACATGGCGGAGCAGCAAGTACTGCCGTGCCACCTACTACAACTTTACTTGGGCCACCTGTACCAGTTCCACTTGTAGCTCCATTGCCCAACAACCTAAATGTTATTGAGGATAGGCCATTGTAATTAGTAGAAGGCAATGTGTATGACCTATCACCTTGCTGAACAGAAGATCCATTAACTGTTGTGACATTGGCAATAATGGATGCATAAGCATTTACACTTGACTTTAAAGAATAGCTGGTAGGGCCTGTACCAGAGGAGCCCATATTAAATGTTACCGTTGCCCCATTTAAATTCAAAACATAACCAGTAGCTGCCGTAACGGTAATGGTAATATAATTGTTTGCACTGTTCCATGAAGCTGAATTCCACCTGGCACCGGAACTCGTATAGGTAAGCCCTGTACGGGTTGTTGATGTTGCTGCTACATTTACACCCGTTGCAGTAGTTCCCAGTGGCATTGCTGTAGACACATTGCCGTTATTCCAGGTAGCTAGTTGCCCCCATCCGTTAATCGTAAACAGGCTAAAAAGCAACAACGATAAAAAGGAAACAGCGTAGTTAGCTTTCATAAATTAGTTTTTAATGCTTGAGAGGTAAAAGTATCAGTGCTACTTTACCTTAAAAAAGCCTTAAGGTTAAATAACTATTATACTGCTGTTAACAAGTAACAATAAAGCAAAAGGCTGTACTGCTTCTGCAATACAGCCTTTTGTCTTGGCTTCCTGATTTTCCTTATACAGGCTTATCTGATCAAGGTTACCGATCCCTTTTTCGTGTCTACCCGACCATTGATCAAAGTTATTTTAGCCACATAGATATATACGCCGATAGGCTGCTGCTTGCCTGCTTGTGTACCATCCCATCCATTGTCCTTGTCCCTTGTTTCAAATACCAATTCACCCCACTGATTGAATACACGCATTTCCACATTCTTGATGGATGTACCATATACTTTCAGTACATCATTCTTTCCATCATTGTTTGGTGTAAAGAAATTGGGGATGAACAGGTCATTGTTAATGGTGATTACTTCAATGTCTATATGGGCTGTGTCTATGCAGCCGGCAGGTGTTTTGGCTATAGCATAATAATCCCCATTGGTATTGGCAATTATGGTCTGGGTATTGGCAGTTTGATTTGCGAATAAGCCCGATGGTTGCCATTCAATTATTTGATAGGGCACAGATGATGATGTAGTAAACTTGATATGCTCACCCTTTGTTGCAGGGTTAGGTGTTGCAGTAATAGTAAGGTCAAAGCTTGCCTGTACATTAATGGCAGAAGACGCAGTATTGGTGCAGCTCAATGCACTTGTTGCAATAGCCTGATAGGAACCATTTGCAACAGGTGTTACACTTATATTGTCCATACCTGCTGCAAAACCCTGCCATTGAACGGTGCCATTGCTCGCAGCCTGCAACGTGATGCTGTTCCCTAAACAAACAGCGGCAGTAAGTGGATTGACCGTTAATGATGGCAATGGATTAATGGTTATGCTTATGTTAGTTGTTGTAGCACATTGACCAGTTAATGGCGTAAACGTATAAGTTGCTGTTCCAGCCGTGGCTGTGCTTACCGTAGGGCTCCATGTGCCCGTTATGCCATTGGTGGATGTGGTTGGGAGCACTGGTGCAGTTGAGTTCTGGCATACAGCAGCCACCGGTGCAAATGTTGGTACAATTGGGGCGTTCACTGTTATTTGCAAGGTTGTGGTTGTGCCACACTGCCCAGTTGCTGGCGTAAATGTATAAGTCGTTGCTCCAATCATAGCCGTGCTTACCGCAGGGCTCCATGTACCCATTATGCCATTGGTGGATGTGGTTGGAAGCACTGGTGCAGTTACGTTCTGGCATACAGAAGCTACTGCTGCAAATATTGGTACGGTGGGAGGATTTACTACCATCTGCAAAGTATTGCTTGTAGCAGTTGGCGTGGTTACACAGGTTTCACTGCTTGTCAATACACAAGCTATATCATCGCTATTCACCAATGTATTTGTTGAATAAGTAGCCGATGTTGCGCCACTAATCGTTACGCCATTCTTCTTCCATATATATGCAGGGGCTGTGCCGCCATTGGTTGGTGTAGCAGTAAATGTAACAGCAGTGCCCTGGCAAACAGGGCTTACTGGATTTGAACTGATCACAACCGCGGGCGTTAGTAAAACAAATTGTGCAGGTGAGCAACTAACTCCTGTTACTACGCCGCCCGGGGTGACCCAGTTTGATGTAGATGACGTTAATGCAAAATTCATCAGCGTTCCGTTAAGGTTGTTGCCACTTGCATCCAGCAATGTGGTAACACTAGGATTAGGTACACCCGCAAGCCCTTGATTGAATTTGTAATAGGCAATCAGCCCATTTTGTGGACCAGTCAGTTCACAATTCATGGTTTGTTGGATTTCTGTTTGGCACAAAGCCCTTCCCCATAAGCGTACTTCATCTATTTTCCCATTAAAGTATTCTGGTTGCTGTTGGTTCTGACCAATCAATACGGGTGATGTACCCGTAGCAATAATTGCACCTGTGGTATTTATCGAACCAATCAATACACCGTTTCTAAAGATCCTTTTTGTTTTACCGTCATAGGTTGCTGCAATATGCACCCATTGATTTTCATAATCGGCTTTGTTGATTGGTACATCCAGTTCAACATAAGTTGCCCCTACCCCCAATCCAAAAGACAATATGGTGCCATGTTCCTGAAAAGAAAACAAATGCCTGCCATTACCATCTTCCTTTCTATAAACCTCATAATAGGTATTGGTATGTATGTCCCTTGGGTTGACCCAAGCTTCAATGGTTATTTGAGCCGTGGGTTTAAGCTTGGCATTGTGGGGTATGCTCACATAGTCATTCACCCCATCAAAATCAAGAGCCGATGCAGGCAATGCAATGCCATTGCCCTGCACTGCAAAATCATACAGACTAGCGCTGCAACTGTTATTGTTGATATTGACTATCGCAGTTTTAAGTCCAGCACTGGTAGGCGAAAAACTTACTGTAAAAGTAGCCGAACCACTGGGGGCAATGGGTGATGCAGGTGTTAACGCACCAATTGTAAACAGCGATGCATCAGCACCGCTAACAGTAATGGTGCTAATTACCAGATTGGTCAGGCCCGTATTCTTGATGGTGAAAGTATTGGTAACTGTGCTGTTGGTATTTACATTGCCGAAATCTGTATTGTCGGTTATAGCTGGGGTAATGTCACCATCGGCAATGGCAATGCTATTGCCAGTTACTTGGCTTATTGGCCCACCTATTGTAACTGAAACCGGATTGCTTGTTACGGAAGCAGGGTTGACACATGGGGCATTGCTCGTTAATGTGCAAGTAATAACATCAGTTGTTGCTAACGTATTATCGGTATAAGTGGAAGCATTACTGCCAACATTTATTCCATTCTTCTTCCATTGGTATAAAGGCGCAGTTCCGCCATTGGTAATAGTGGCAGTAAAGGTGATGGATGTACCAGCACAAAAAATACCGCTTGGACTTGCTGCAACACTTATCGTTGGTAGCACGTTAGGGTTCACCGTAATGATGCCAGCAGCAGTAACCTGTATACATGTGCCTGTTGTGGTAATTGCGTAGTTGAATGTGCCAGGTACCGTTGCTGTGCCACTGATAGTAAACACCCCTGCATTGTACACAGCAGTTACACCAGCAGGAAGTCCTGTAATATTGGCTCCAGCGCCCCCACCAGTTATTGAATAGGTTATGTTGGTGATAGCTGTGTTGACACAAACGGTTTGTACAAGTGTGGCTACTGGAGAAATCAATGCAATCGTTGCATCTGGATTAACTGTTATCGTTCCTGTTGCTGTTTTCTGTGTGCAGGTTCCTGTTGTGGTAATGGTGTAGTTGAAACTGCCTGCCACAATTGGTGTTCCACTAATAGTAAACACACCCGCATTGAACACTCCTGCTATACCAGTAGGTAAACCAGTAACATTGGCACCTGTTCCGCCGCCGCCTACAGTGTAGGCAATATTGGTGATAGCTGTATTAATACAAACCGTTTGTGCAGTTGTATTTGCAGCAGTGGTTAGGGTTACGGTTGCATCTGGATTTACAGTTACGGTGCCAGTAGCCGTTGCTTGTGTGCATGTTCCAGTTGTGGTAACCGTATAATTAAATGTACCTGTAGCGGTAGGTGTGCCACTAATGGTAAACACCCCTGCATTGTATGCACCCACTAACCCAGCAGGCAATCCAGTAACAATGGCTCCTGTTCCACCACCTGTAATTGTATAGGTAATATTGATTATTGCTGTATTGATACATAACGCTTGAGCATCCGTATTTGTGGAAGAGGCCAATACTATGGTTGCATCTGGATTAACTGTTATGCTTCCCGTTGCAGTTGTTTGCCCACAACTGCCTGTTGTGGAAACAGTATAGTTAAATATACCCGTGGCGGTAGGTGTGCCGCTAATGGTGAACACACCTGCATTGTACACACCGGTTACACCAGCAGGTAAACCAGTAATATTTGCATTCGTTCCTCCACCACTAATGGAATAAGTGATGCTAGCGATAGCTGTATTGATGCATACTGCCTGCGATGAAGTACCTGCAGCAGAAGTCAAGCTTATCGTTGCATTTGGGGTTACACTAATAGTACCCGTTGCAGTTGCTTGTGCACAGGTTCCTGTTGTTGTAACTGTATAGTTAAATGTACCTAGTGCACTAGGTGTACCACTTATGGTAAATACACCAGCATTGTATGCACCAGTTACCCCAGCAGGCAAGCCAGTGATGCTTGCACCCGTTCCCCCACCATTAATGGCATAAGTGATACTGGCAATAGCTGTATTGATGCACAATGTTTGTGCATTTGCAGCGGAGATCAATGCAATTGCCGCATCTGGATTGACTATTATAGTACCTGTTGCAGTTACCTGTGCACAGGTTCCTGTTGTTGTAACAGTATAGTTGAATGTACCAGTTGCAGTTGGCGCACCACTAATAGTAAATACGCCTGCGTTATATACACCTATTACCCCAGCAGGAAGGCCTGTTACGTTTGCACCCGTTCCCCCACCACTTATTGAATAAGTGATATTGGCAATAGCTCTACTGGTGCACAATGTCTGTGCATTTGTATTTGCAGCAGAAGTCAATGTAACTGTCGCATCTGGGTTGACCGTTACCGTACCTATTGCTGTTGCCTGTACACAAGTGCCTGTTGTTGTAACAGTATAATTGAAAGTACCTGTTACAGTTGGCGTACCACTGATGGTAAATACACCAGTATTGTATGTACCCACCAATCCAGCAGGAAGGCCTGTTACTCCTGCACCTGTTCCGCTACCACCTATTGAATAAGCAATATTGGTCAATGCTGTATTTATGCATAGCAATTGGGCATTCGTACTTGCAGCAGACGTCAATGTGATTGTTGCATCAGGTTTTACGATGATGGTACCTGTTGCAGTTGCTTGTGGCAAACAAGGACCTGTGGTTGTAACCGTATAGTTGAAAGTACCTGTTGCAGTGGGTGTACCACTTATGGTAAATACGCCAGCATTGTATGCACCTGTAAGGCCTGTGGGAAGGCCAGTAATACCAGCGCCAGTTCCACTTCCCCCAATTGAATAAGTGATAATGGTCATTGCGGTATTGGTACAAATTGTTTGTGCTGAAGTACCCGCAGCCGACGTAAGCGTTATTGTTGGCGTTGGCTTAACGGTAATAACACCCGTTGCGGTTTCGCCTGTACAAGTGGACGTAACCGTATAAGTAAAAGGTGAACCTACAGTTGTTGTAGGCGCTCCACTGATGGTAAAGATGCCATTACTATAGGTTCCTGTTACACCAGTAGGCAAGCCGGTAACAGTGGCACTACCACCTCCTGCAACAAAGTAGGTAATGTTTGTAATGGGCGTATTGATACAGGTTGATTGGGCGTTGGTACCAACCGCAGAAGTGAGTGTCACTGGCATAGGGCTTGTAGTCGTTAATTTAATATCATCGATACAAAAGCCTTCATCACTTCTGTCATATACTTTTGCTGAGGTTGAAGGGTCAGCGGCATTCATTTGGTTCGCAAAATTTGCACAGCAGGTTGATGCAGAGGAACCACAACCAGCAGAACAGGATGAACCTGATCCTGAATTTCCTTGATTAATGGTAATTATTCGAAATCGAAAACTAGTAGTGCCAGCAGTAAGATTATAAACAAGTGGGTTAGGCATGGTAAAAGTTTGCGGACAGGTATTTGTTCCCCCTCCTATTGCATTCCATCCCCATGCTGTATTGTTATTGCCTCCAGCTTGACCAATAGTAACCCAAGCCCCGTTGTTTTCCTGTACCTGCACCACTACCCCTTCTCTTGTATCCAGTCCAGGACCTGAACCAGGACCTTGTCCCAGTGAATGATAAAGCGTAAACTGAAGACCGGCATAACCAGTTGTATTTATTGGTGCAAAAGTTCCAACTGCGCTCTCCCCACACCTGCCCACCCTTCCTGAACCAGTGCCTGTTCTGGCTACTTCATTGCTCAACGTTACCCCAGTGGATGTCCAAGTGTCACATACACTATTTTCAAAGCCCTGGGAAGTTAAGGTATTGATAGTTGGCACCGTTGCATTTCCCTGTACGGCAAAATCATAGACAGCAACATTGCAGCTACTGTTGTTGATATTGATGGTAGCTGTTTTGGTTCCAGCGGCTGTAGGCAAAAACGTAACGCTAAAGGTTGATGAGCCCCCTGCTGCAATGGGTGATGCAGGTGTCAAAGTGCTTACTGTAAACATGGATGCATTGGCTCCCGATACGGTTATGCTTGATACAGTGAGACCGGAAGGCCCCGAGTTTGTTATAGTAAAAGTTCTCACAATATTGCTCCCAACTGTAGTGGAACCGAAATCCGTAAAATCGGCAAGTGATGGCGTTACATCCCCATCGATAATGGGGATACTGTTACCAGTAACGTTGATAGTAGAACTGCCAATGGTCAAGTTGGTGGTATTGGGTGACCCTGTCACAGGCTGGTTGCTACTGGTTACCCTTATCCTGTAACCCGTACCTGCCGGTGTGCCTATTGGTATGGTTGCATTGATGGCGGGGGGTGTTCCTGTGCCTATGCTTACAGGGCTTGCAAAGGAGCCAGCGGCATCGGAAAGCTCTGCGGTGAACACATTGCCCGGACCGATGGAAACGCCACTCAATGTAAATGGAACAGCTACAGTTGCACCCGGACAAAATGGGCTACCTGCTATTGTACCCGTGGTTATGGTCTGTGCCTGCACCCATGATTGCCATGATAGGCAGGCAAGGAAAACAAGAATGAATTGGGCAGATGCTTTCATTTAATTTTTTAATCAACTGATTAACAATGTTTACAAAACCAATAAGACTGTATCCTATTTAAACTGAAAATTGTTCAATCCCTATAACAGTGCCTGCCGTTCAAATTGCCAGAAAACCAACTGTATAGCGCAGTTAAAACTTGGGGCATTTATAGTAATTGTCCGTGTCTTTCTTCCCCAACAAGGTGATGGAGATTTCAAATGCATTGCTACCCTTAACCATCTGGCTCAATTGTGAACTGGTTACATCGTAGCTCAATCCTATCATGAACTGGTTACTCACCTGCAACCCCACAAAAGGCGATATGGCATCCTGGATCCTATACTTGGCACCTAGCATTACATCGGTAACCTCGCCTGCAGCCAATTGTACATAACCTCCCAACATGGTTTCAGTTGCTGTTCCCTGGACCATGTACAGGGCATTGGGAACAAAACTGACATCCTCTGAAAGCGTAATTCTTGCACCGGCATGAACACTGTACCTAATAGGAAGCTTGGACTTAACGCCCTTGAACAAAAATGGGTCAGTTGGTTGCGTGAGATGCGATGCCGAGAAACCTCCAAAAACATTCACCTTGCTTTCAGCGGTATTGTAGTAGGAAACGCCAGCCCCGATATCAAATACTGTTGATGAGGACTGCGTTAGAATTTCTGACGTGGGAATACTGGGGTTGTACCCTATGATAGGTACCCATTGATCGCCCCCCTTAAATGTTGATGGGTCAAATCGCCTCCCAATAAAACCGGGCTGCAAGGCAAAGGATATTCTATGTCTGCCATCTTCGCCAAGCTTTATACCTGTGTAAGCGATAGAAGTTTGGGCATTGAAATAACGGTAGCCGCCAGTTCCTGCTGTTTCCTGCAGTATATTGATACCGAAGTTGATGTTCTTCTCAGTTTGGAAATCTGCAGAAACACCCACGGTTGAAAACGCATTGGTGATATTGCTCCATTGGTTCCTGTAAATGGCCGTTACGCGGTAGTTTACATCCAGAGTGCCTGTTAGTGCAGGGTTTAGCCACATAGGATATGCATAGTATTGGGAGAAATGCGGGTCAACCTGGGCCTGTCCTTTATTCAAAAAGCATAACAATGATACCAATAGGTAAATGGTGCTCTTCTTCATGGCTGTTAGCGTATTAAATTAACCGACCCTTTTTTAGTAATTGTATTTCCGCTTTGCAGCTTTACCTTGGCAACATATATGTACACACCCACGGGCTGTTGCTTGCCCTTATAGGAGCCATCCCATTTGCTGCTTACATCTTTCATCGTAAAGATGAGTTCGCCCCATTGGTTGAATATTTTCATGTCCAATGCGGTGATGGTATTCCCATACACTTGTAGCAGGTCATTCTTCCCATCCCCATTTGGGGTAAATGCATTTGGAATAAAAACATCTTCGATAGTAGGGAGCACCACTAGGATAGGATATTTTTTTATCGTGGTGCCGCAGCTATTCGTTACGGTGTAAATAATAGTATCCTTTCCTGCAGATAGGCCTGTGACCACTCCATTGTTATTCACTGTTGCAATAGATATATTGCTGCTGCTCCATGTACCACCACCCGTGGTATTGGCAAGTGTTATGGTAGAAGGCATGTTTACAGTAGCTGGTCCTGTAATATCCGGTACAGCAGGAACATCACTTACCGCTACAGTAAATGGATTGGAAGAGGTGCTGCCACAACTATTGGAAACGGTATAGGTAATTATGGTTTGTCCTGTTGATATACTTGTAACCACGCCGCTACTGTTGATAATGGCTACGGATATATTGCTGCTCTGCCATGTGCCGCCCATTGTTGCATTGCTCAAAGTGGCACCTGTTCCAACACAAATATTTGATGAACCTGTTATGTTAGGTGGCAAGGCTGGTTTATCAGTAACCGTTATGTTAATGGTCTTTGCCACCGAACCACAACTTGAACTTACTGTATAACTGATGGTTGCAGTTCCCTGAGCAACACCTGTTACAACGCCTGTAGCATTCACAGTGGCTATGGAAGTGTTGCTACTGCTCCAGGTTCCGCCTGTTGTGGCATTGGACAAGTTGGTGGTTGTGCCAGCACATAGGTTAGCTGTGCCGGAAATATCTGCTACAGAAGGGGGACTGCCTACTGTTACTTGGAATGTTTTTGAAGTGGAGCCACAGGTATTGGTAACTGTATAAGTGATGGTGACTGGTCCGCCTATTGCTGCACCGGTTACAGTGCCTGTAGCATTTACGGTAGCTACTGCTGTATTGCTGCTGCTCCAAGTGCCGCCACCCGTGACATTGGTCAAAGTTGCAGTTGTGCCCACACATAGACTTGACGAACCTGTTATATCTGCAACAACTGGTTTGCCCGTAACTGTTATTACAAATGGAAGCGATGCAGTGCTTCCGCACCCGTTGCTAACAGTATAGGTTATCGTTGACTGTCCTGCTGAAACGCCAGTAACAACGCCACTACTGTTGATAGTGACTGCTGCCATATTGCTACTGCTCCATACACCTCCTGCTGTGGCATCGGTTAAGGTGGTGGTTGAACTTTCGCAAATGCTTGCAGTTCCTGCAATGGCCGCAGGCACAGCAGGCTTGTCAATTACCGTTATAGTAAAGGTTTTTGATACCGTGCCACAACCAGTCGTTACCGTATAGCTGATGGTTACTGGGCCCCCTGCTGCTATTCCCGTAACAGTACCTGAATTGTTGATGGTAGCCAGTGCCGTATTGCTACTGTTCCAAGTTCCTCCCGTGGTTGCATTTGACAAAGTGGTGGTTGCTCCGGCACATACATTGGTTGCCCCTGTTATGTCTGCCACAAAAGGCGAATTGCCCACTGTCACCTGGAATGTTTTTGATGCGGAACCGCAACTGTTGGTAACTGTATAAGTTATGGTAACAGGTCCGCCCGGGGCTACCCCTGTAACAATGCCACCAGTACTTACATTCGCTATGGACCCATCGCTACTGGTCCATATACCCCCTGGCGTTGTATTGGTGAAAGTGGCAGAACCACCTGTGCAAATATTTGAGGCACCTGAGATAGCTGCAACCGTTGGAACTGCAACTATGTCCATGCTAAAAGGTGCCGATACCGTGCTGCCACATACATTCGTAACTGTATAGGTGAGCATGGCTGTGCCAGGCGAGACACCTGTTACCGAACCAATATTGTCAATAGTGGCGGTAGCTGGCGTATTGCTGTTCCAGATGCCACCAGCTACCGCATTTTGGAGCGAATAATAAGTATAGCCTTCGCATAATGAAGTAGGCCCTATAATACTGGGCACAACGGGCTTCCCAATGACCGTTATGCTTATATTCTGTGGCGCACTGGTAAGGCCTGTACCTGTGTTGGTAGCAGTTAAGCTGCCAGTATAAGTGGTTCCCACCACTGTGCCAGCAGGGAAGGAAATGCTAAAAGAAGAAGGGGACAATGCAGCATTCACCATATCCACAAACCCAACTGCATTGGCAGCAGCATTCCAATCCAAACTGTATTTGTCAGGGCTGCCTGTAGCACTGTAGTTGAATGTTGCAGCAGTGGCATTGTTGCAAACAGAGATAGGCGATGAAGGTGTGATGGTAACACCCGGGGGGGGTGGAATCACCGTACACCCATTGTTTACATAAGTTGGAACACCAGCGGCATTCCAGCTTATCGCATTGCCGTCTGCATCCGAAGGCCATCCAAAAGTATAAGTGCGGACACCTGAGGTACAGGCATTGGCCCCATTGGTAATTTGTAGGTACCTATCACCGGAACCGGGGTTATTGGCCAAGTTGCCACCTGGCTGCCAGGTGCCTGCACGATTGATGTATACCACATAGATACTGCCCCCACCACATAGTGCAGACACATCATAAAGTGTCTCAAAGTCAGACGGTATAAAAATGACAATACTATTCGCAGGAATCACAGTAGATGGGGAAGTAACTTCATTAATCGTGCATGAACTGGCCGTGATGCTGCCTGGACCTGTTTTGGTTGTAGCGTTTGAGCCATACAGTTTGGCAGTTCCTGACGACGGTGGATTTGCAGAGCCATAGTGCAATGTATATGACCCTGTAGTTGCTGACGCAGTAGTGGTAAATACAACAAATTCATTAATTCCCTCGCTTGCGCCGCAGGAATTGATCATGGCACTATTGATAACAGGGCATTGAGCAAAAACTGTTGGGCCCGTAAAAAAACACAATAACAAAAAGTAGACTTTATTCATTCAATTGACCTTTACCTGTTAAATCCAATACTATTTGGTGGTGAAAGTCTCTCTTAGAAGTTACCTGAATGTTACCCACAAGTTAATTTCTGAATGGGCATTGCTTGTTAGCGGTGAAAAGAGGCTGGATTGACCACAGAAACGAAAGGCAGGAACGGCCATTGCCTATCGAAGAAAGGGAGTCTTTCAGGTGGGACCGAGGTGTCGGAAAACACGAAGTTGGCATTGGGCCGGAAGGTGATTGTACAGGACGGGTCAA
>JAHEZD010000067.1 GCA_023251255.1 Chitinophagaceae bacterium | reverse complement strand
TGATCAGCTCCACATCAAAAATCAAGGTACTATTTGGCCCAATCACGGCACTCACTTGCCTATCACCATAACCTAAATGCGGGGGGATGAAGAAACGGAACTTACTTCCCATAGGCATGTACTGCAGGCCCTCCGTCCAACCCTTGATCACAGCACTCAGGGGAAAGGAAGCCGGTTGCCCACGCTGTACACTGCTGTCAAACACTGTTCCATCTATCATGGTACCATGATAGTGGCAGGTAACGGTGTTCCTAGCTGTTGGTTTTTCGCCAGTGCCCATTGTCAGTATTTCATATTGCAAACCACTTTCGGTTTCAGTAACACCTTCACGTAGTTTGTTGGTGGCCAGAAATTCCTGACCAGCTTTTAAATTAGCTTCGCTTTTTTCTGCTTTCATTGCGGCAAGTTTATCAGATACACTCATGATGTATAATTTGCGGCAAAAATAAAGCAATTCATATTTCGGCAAGCATTCCCGGCATTCAATTTTAAATTAGCTTCCATATAAATATTTTTTTCTAGTAAAGAATGCCAATTAAGCAGATAAAAAGAACAGCATCCATTGGGAAACCAAAACAAGTTACTTCGCTAATAGTCCAATCAGAAATCTTTCACCTCCCCCACTAGGAACACACTTCCACAAACCAGTATCAGGTCATCCTTATGTGCATGGGTCAATGCAGCTTGAACAGCAGTGTTCACCTCAGCAAAAGGTTTGCCTTGAAGGTTATAGTGAACCGCCTTTTCCATCAAAACAGTTTCATTCAATGCCCTAGGTATCTGTGCCTTTGTAAAGTAGTAAGTAGCATGTTTGGGCAGCAGTGCCAGCACCTTATCAATCTCCTTATCATTCACCATGCCGGTGATGATATGCAGATGGTTATAGGTGGTCAGTTCCAACTGCTGCACTATTTGTTTCACACCATCCTCATTATGACCCACATCCAAAATGATGCTTGGGTTATGGTGGATGATTTCCCATCGCCCATGCAGACCTGTCAACTGCTTTACATGTTGCAGTGCTTGCTGGATGGTGGCAATGGTAATATCCCATCCCTTCAACTGCAATTGGTGCAGGGCTTCCAGTACCGTAAGTAAGTTTTTTGTTTGGTAAATGCCGGGCAGGTCCAAATGGTAGGTTTCCCTTTCATCGTTGTGCTTCTGTGCTACGGTAATAGTGAGTTGATGGTGTTCATAGCCCCAATCCACCACATAGCTTTTATCCGTTGCAAAATGTATGGATGCCTGCTCCTCTAGGGCCTTCCCTTCAAAAACAGGCCTGGTTTCAGTCAGGTATTCACCTACCACCACTGGTACCTGGGACTTGATGATACCAGCTTTTTCAAAAGCAATTTTCTCCAGGGTATCACCTAATAGGTTCATGTGGTCATAACCAATATTGGTTATCACGCTCAGTTCAGGAACAATTATATTGGTGCTGTCCAGCCGTCCGCCCAAACCGGTTTCAATAATGGCCACGTCCACCTGCTGCTCCTTGAAGTATTCAAAGGCCATGGCCACAGTTATCTCGAAGAAGGAAGGTTCAATTTCCTCAATCAGTGGCTGAAGGCGTTGTGTGAAATCAATCACAAACTGCTCCTCACAAAGCTTGCCATTTATCTTGATCCTCTCCCTGAAATCCTTTAAGTGGGGTGATGTATAGAGGCCCGTTCTGTAACCTGCTGTTTGCAGCACGGCAGCCAGCATATGGCTGGTACTGCCCTTGCCATTGGTACCTGCTATATGTATGCATTTAAAGTGGTCCTGTGGGTTACCGAGTGAACCACAAAGCTTGATGGTATTGGTCAGGTCTGCCTTGTAGGCAGCAGCTCCAACCCTGCTGAACATGGGCAGCTTATGGTACAGGTACTGTAAAGTTTCTGGGTAATTCATTTGCACACAAAGATGCAAAGCTTTTTGTTCGCAAAAACCTGCTGTCTAGTGTTTGGTAGCGTATCATTTTTGAACACACCATCTTAAGATGAAGTCAGCCTGTCCCGATAACTATCTGGGATTGTCGAAGGCGCTTATATAGGAGCAGCCATTGTTTCTATAAGCCCGCCTGACATGAAATTCAAATTTATATGCCAACTAACGTTTGAAGTTGAAAGTCATTTCAATGGTTGATTCATGATCTGCCTTGTTGAACGTAACACCTTTTAAGTAACTGATGATTTCTGTCTTATAGGTGGCAAGGAACTTTCCACTTTTAAAATCCACAAATGTGCCTACACCGCTTGGAGTAACACTTACAACTACAGTAACTACACCAGGTTCCACATCAGATGCCCTTGATGGGTAGTACATCATTTTCCGGTCACCTTTAATTTGCACAACGCCATTGCCGCCCGTTCCGGTATATCCCTTACCGTTAGGTGTACCATTGGGATTGCCTTTATCACCCTTACCAGTTCCATCACCTTCATTTCCCGGTTTATTGTAGCTCTCATTGGTATTGCCATTACCCTTGCCAGTGCCCCCACCAAATTTGGGCATCACTGTTTTGGGGCTGGGCGGAGCCGGTGGTTTGGGGTCAGCCTTCTTTACCGGTGCAGGGTTGGGATTGGTCACTTTTACCACTGCTTTGGATGTGGCAGGCGGGCCTTCCGGGTCCTTTTCATCGTTCTTGTCCTCACTGGCGGAAGCTGGTGCTCCTGCACTCTGTTGTGCCGTGCTACTGTTGTTGCTGGCTGTGGGCCCAGGGCTGCCCTGTACCAATGGCTGGTCCTGGCCGCTGCCATTGTCACTGGTACCAAGGTTCACTTCAATACCTTCCAGTATTTCGGGTTTGGGCACCACGGGCACTGTCCAATTAACCAGGAAGAACAACAAGAAAAGGCAGGCGCATACCACGGCCGTAATGCCAGAAGCCTTTAAATTTTTGTCCCGCTCAAAATGCTGGTCCATAAGAAGTGTATTAGCCATACAAACTTAATTTTAATAATCCCCCAAAAACTGAATGTTGAAAATTACTCCATTAACGATGCAGCTATGCACGTTCTTACATAAAAAAAGGTTAAGAATACCTGTTAGCGGAGTTAATTCTTCCAAAATCAGATTAAGTAGGTATTTGCATCATTGCCCTTCAGCTTCAGCCAAGGTATAATGATATTGTGTGGATGGTACTGACCTAGCCCCAAGCTCGCGTTTTGGGCTAAAGCCCGAGCAGTGATAGTTTTTTTCAGGTTGTGACCAATTATTTGTGACAAACCAGTTCGTCACAAATGATTGGTCACAGTTGCAATTGTTATTGCGGAAAAGTAAACTAACCTGTTGGCGGAGTTAATTCTTCCAAAATCAGCTTAAGTAGGTAGTACATCATTGCCCTTCGGCTTCAGACAAGGGACAATGATATTGGGTGGGCGGTATTGGCTTCAGCCCAAGCTTTACGTTTTGGGCTAGGCCCAAATAGTGATAACGCTTTTCACAACCCCGACCTAAAGCCCGCCTGAACGTCCGCCCGTGCCAGTTTTATAAGCTATCCTGGCCCCTTATTGCCTCTTCTTCGCTACTGCCCTTTTCTTATCGGATACTGATTTTGTAATGGTAAGTCCCTGCACTATTTGCTTGGGGTCCTTTACCTTGGCCAGTGAATTGGCATAGGCCTCCTTCAATAGTTGCTTGATGTAAGTTTTGGGGAAACTTGCTTTGTCCTTTACCAACAGGTACCTGTACTGGTTGCCATTGCCCAATAGTAGTTGATCGGGGTCTGCAATTTCGGAGCCCCAATAAAAACCAAAGTGCAGGTTGTAGCTGCTGCGCCCCACAGCAATGGAGCAGAAGGTATGGCCCAGTTTCTCCGTAATGCTCCAACCAAAAGCCACTGCATTGTAGTTGTCATAAATCAGTTCATTGGTCTTGGGGTACAGGTTCCAAACAAAGTCCCTGAGCCATAAAGCATTCTCCCGTACTTCCGCAGGGAATGGCTGCAGGAATTTCAGCAGGTCGGCAGTTTGTTCCTTGCTCATGGGTTGGCCTATTTAGAGTTACCATAAATATACTCATATTTTTTTGAGTAGTCTTCCTTCTCAATGAAGTGGCCATTGTGCTGGTGGTACAGGAAAATATATTTGGCGGGGGTTAACTTTTCAGGCATACTTGAATCATTGCTAATGTGCTTGATGTTTCCATAGAAGGTAATATCATTGTAGCCATCCATGTTAACATCAGCAATCCTGTACCTGAATTCATTGGGTTCGTTTACCGCAACGTCTTCATTGCGGTCGTAGGTTTGGGGCCTAGTGCCTATAAAGTCATCAAGAACCTGCTCCAAGGTATCTTTTCTAACCCTATAAATGTCGTGGCCACCATTGCCATGCCCAGTAGAGGAAACGCCAAACAAAAAGGGAGCCTTGTTGGGGAATAGCTGCACAATGTCCATACGCATCATGCTAAGTATGGCAAGCAATTTTCCTGTGGCATTGAAAACATACTGGTTCTTGTAGGGGAAGGAAGCAGTTGGCCCATCGTGGTAGTCGTACTCAATGACGTAAACAGGTTTACTGGAGCCGAATATGCTCGTCTTCTTGAAATAGTTGATGGTTACAAATGGCTGCCGGGACTTTCTTGTCCAGATATGGCAGTTGGCTTTCAATGCCCTGATGAAGGTTGGGGTGTCCCCGATTACCGGATAGTACTTCATGAGTTGGAAAGCGGAATCCTGGTAGTCATACCGCTGGTCAACATCATCTTCCTCCTCACCCGCACTGGTGCTATCCGCAACAGTGACGGGTAGGACTTCTACAGAATGGGTGCCATTCCTTTTACAGGCCATGACTAGGCACAGGGAAACAAACAAAAAGTATCGGCAAAGGCTGGGCATGCTGGGTTATGTCTATCAAATATCCTGAAATCATTGTTAGCTATTCCACAATATTACAGGGAGCCTTGGCACTGGATGCTTAGTTTATGCGTGGTAACTATGGCCCAGTCTTGTATCTTTAGTTGCCCACAAAATATTTCCTCCACAAATCTATAAGCTAACATACGTTAGCCTTATTTTTGCGGCACTTAAAACACTAGATATGCAGTTCCAACTGAGCGAAGAACATTTAATGATCCAGAAAGCAGCACATGATTTTGCTGTGAATGAATGTTTGCCCGGCGTTATTGACAGGGACGAACACCAGCGCTTCCCAAGGGAGCAGATTATGCAACTGGCAGACCTTGGCTTCATGGGCATGATGGTGAACCCCGAGTATGGCGGCAGTGGCATGGACACCGTAAGTTATGTATTGGCAATGGAAGAAATAAGCAAGATAGATGCTAGCGTAAGCGTTTGCATGAGCGTGAACAACAGCCTTGTTTGTTATGGCCTGCAATCTTATGGTTCAGAGGAACAGAAACAACAATACTTAACCCCGATAGCCCAGGGCAAAAAAGATGGGGAACTGTACATAGGTGCATTCCTATTGAGTGAACCGGAAGCTGGCAGTGATGCTACCAGCCAACAGACCAAGGCAGAGGACATGGGCGACTATTATCTCCTGAACGGAACAAAGAACTGGATTACCAATGGTTCATCGGCCTCCGTTTACTTGGTCATAGCACAAACGGATGCAAGCAAGGGCAGCAGGGGCATCAACTGCCTCATAGTGGAAAAGAACTGGCCCGGCGTTACGGTAGCAGCCAAGGAAAACAAATTGGGCATACGCGGCAGCGATACACATACCATCATGTTCACGGATGTGAAAGTGCCTAAAGCAAACAGGGTTGGTGAGGACGGGTTCGGTTTCACCTTTGCCATGAAAACCTTGGCAGGGGGCCGTATTGGAATAGCTTCACAGGCACTGGGCATAGCCAGTGGTGCTTATGAACTGGCCCTTAAATATTCCAAAACCAGGAAGGCGTTTGGTAAGGAAATTGCCCAGCACCAGGCCATCCAGTTCAAACTGGCAGATATGGCCACCCGTATAGAAGCAGCACGCCTGCTTTGCCTAAAAGCTGCATGGGAAAAGGACAATGGGATAGATTACACATTGAGTTCTTCCATGGCCAAGGTATTTGCCAGTGAAACAGCTATGTGGGTTACGGTGGAAGCGGTGCAGGTACATGGCGGTTACGGTTTTGTAAAGGAATACCATGTGGAGCGTTTGATGAGGGATGCAAAAATTACCCAGATCTATGAAGGCACCAGTGAAGTGCAAAGGATAGTGATAGGAAGGAGCATCTTGAAATAAGTGTTGAGGTATGAGGCATGAGGTGGAAGGTTTAAGGCGTAGGGTTTAGGGTTTGAGGAAGAAAATAGATTATCGTTCAGCCCCAAGTTATCATGGATGATTTGGGGCTTTTTTGTGTGCCTGGCAAAGCGGTAACTAACTGTGGTGGCTAGTTTGTTGTTTAAATCTTTTACCATTGCTGTAACCTTTCTGCACTATTTTCAACCAATAAATAAAACGTCCACATGAGCATTATAGCACTCACCCAACTTAAGAAAAACTACAATGGCACTTATGTACTGAAAGGTATCAACCTCAACTTTTCAGCAGGTGAAATCATTGGTTATATTGGCCCTAATGGTGCAGGCAAAAGCACCACCATCAAAATACTCACCGGCATCATCAGTGATTTTGAAGGTGAAGCAATGGTGCTTGGCATGGACGTTAGGAAAAATCCCATAGATATCAAGCAACGCATTGGTTATATCCCGGAGCAGGCAGCATTGTACGAAGTGCTATCCCCCATAGAATACCTGAACTTTGTGGGCAAGCTGTACCAATTGGATGAATCCCTGATCTACAAGAAGAGCATGGACCTGCTGAAGCTTTTTGAACTGGACGACAAGGCAGACATGCGTATGAACGGCTTCAGCAAGGGCATGAAGCAGAAAGTGCTGTTGATATCCGGTCTGATACATAATCCTGAAATCATCTTCCTGGACGAGCCTTTAAGTGGCCTGGATGCCAATGCTGTCATTTTGGTTAAGGAAATCCTGGCACAATTGAAACATGCTGGCAAGACCATTTTCTACTCCTCCCATATCATGGACGTAGTGGAAAAGATTTCCGATAGGATCATTATCATCAACAAGGGGGAAGTGATTGCCGACGGTACTTTTGAATCACTGAAATCAGAAGCACATAAAGGTTCCCTGGAAAATATCTTCACGGCCCTGACCGGTGATTCAGGTTACCAAAGCACGGCCCATGACTTTGTGGACATCCTCAAGAATTAATGGCACGGGCATCTTTGTCATGTTGAGGCGCTCGAAACATGGACAAGGGTGCCTGCCCAGTTTCCCAGAGGCAGTCAACTGCTAAAATAATTCAAGCTAACATTCTCTCCCATGGATAAAATATTACTCAAGCTCGTTGGCCTTTTCAAAGGGCTCTTCAACAGTCAGGGCATAGACTATGCAAGGATGATGACCATTGTGGAAACCAAACTCACTATGGACAAACGCCGTGTGTACATGAACTGGAAACAGCGGCAGCAAAAAAAGGAAAATGCCAACCACTTAAATAGTGTACTGTTTTTCTATGCATTGATGGGCCTTTTTGTAGCAGCCTTTTTATTGGCCATCCCATCCCTCATGTTGGGAATGATCATTGTGCATACCTATGTACTGTTCATGATGTCCATGACCCTGATTACCGACTTTTCCACTGTACTGCTGGATACGGCAGACAATCAGGTTATCCTGCCAAAACCAATTAGCAGCAAGACCCTGTTCATGGCAAGGCTGGTACATATCCTCATCTACCTGCTCCAGTTTACCATTGCCATTGCTGTGCTCCCCATAGCTGTTGCATTTTTCAGGTACGGCTTCCTAGCAGGGTTCGTCATGGTTTTTACTGTCCTGTTGACTGTTCTAATGGCTGTCTTTATCACCTATTTGCTTTACCTGCTCATTATCAGGTTCAGCAGCGAAAGCAAGGTCAAGGACATTGTTACCTACTTCCAGATTTTCATGACTGTTGTATTTACGGTGGGTTTCCAGGTACTGCCCAGGATGATCAATTTCAGCCAGTTGACAAGGACCTTTGAACTGCAATGGTACTCCTACCTTCTACCGCCAGTTTGGATGGCAAGCACAGTGGAGGCCATTGCCAAGCTTCAATTTGATGCGCTGCATCTGGGCATGATTGCCTTGGCATTCATTGTGCCCATATTTACCTTCTGGTTCATGAACAAATATTTGGCCCCCTCCTTTGCCAGGAAACTGGCCGCCATGAACAATGGCGATACCGAAAAAAGGGATACCAATAAAATCATTGTCCAACAGCAGAAGAAACCCTTGTCCAGCCTATTTTCCAGTATGGTTTGTTCATCCCCCGTGGAGAAAAGCGGCTTCCAGATTACCTGGAAAATGACTGGCCGCGATAAAAGCTTCAAGTTGCAGTTCTATCCGGGCCTTGCCTATATATTGGTATTCATTTTCATTTTTGTTTTCAAAAGTGGAAAGGATGTGGCAACAGTTTGGCATAGCCTATCCTCGTCAGCCAGTTTTTTATGGTTCTTCTATGTGCCCATGATGACGGTGAGCAGCAGTATTATGATTGTTGCATTCAACGAAAACTACTTGGCATCATGGGTATACCACAGCATGCCCATTAGCAAGCCCGGTGAACTTGTTTCAGGCATGGTAAAATCCTTGTTTGTCAAGTTCTTCATGCCCGTGTTCATCCTTGTTGGTGCATTCTGCATCTACATCTGGGGCATAGAGGTACTGGATGATGCCCTGTTCGCATTAACAAACAATCTTTTCTGCTTCCTCATCTTCGCTAATTTGTCGGACCATTATTTGCCTTTTTCGCGTCAGCCAAACACACAGCAACAAAGCGGCAAGTTCCTGAAGGCTATCCTGCAATTATTGATTGTGGCTATAACAGTTGGCCTGCATTACCTGCTCATCTTTACCAAACTATCATGGCTTCTTTGGGCATTGGCACCTTTATTGGGCATTGCGTGCTGGTTCCTGATCAAAAGGTTGCAGGATCTACAATGGAAGCAGATTTCCATTTAAGTGTTCCAACAATCAAACAATTGAACATTCAAACACTCCTAATCCATGAGCATAAACATAGCAGTCTACAGGTCCATTATAGAAGAACTGGAAGGCAAGGCAACACTTGTTGCTGTTAGTAAAATAAAACCCGTAGAAGATATACAGGCCATGTACAACCTTGGTCAGCGTGATTTTGGCGAGAACTATGTGCAGGAACTGGTTGACAAGGAAGCAAGGCTGCCCAAGGATATCCAGTGGCATTTTATCGGTCACCTGCAAAGCAATAAGGTCAAGTACATTGCCCCCTTTGTCCACCTCATTCATGGTGTGGACAGTTTCAACCTACTGAAAGAAATCAACAAGCAAGCAGCAAAGAACAATCGCATAATAGATTGCTTGCTGCAGGTACATATTGCACAGGAAGAAACCAAGTTTGGCTTCAGCGAAAACGAACTGAATGAATTAAAAGGAATAGATGAGCTAAAGAACATACATATAGTTGGCCTGATGGGCATGGCCTCGTTTAGTGAGGATGAGCAAAAAGTAAGAAATGAGTTCAAGCAGTTAAAATCAATCTTTGATACACTTAGCATTCAGCATTCAGCATTCAGCATACTCTCCATGGGTATGAGCGGCGATTACAAAATGGCCATTGAAGAAGGCAGCAATATGGTAAGAATTGGAAGCTTGCTATTTGGAGCGAGGATATAATTAGTGGCTGGTGGGTATTTGTTTCAGGTTAGGGCAAGAATAGCTTTGTTGAAAACATACCAACATGAAAAGGATCCTGTCCATTGCAATTGTCAGCTTTGGAATGCAGATTGCAAATGCACAAACAGTGGCCACTTCGTTCAGCAAAAAAGATAAGGTTGAAATTAATAGGTGGGATGCCCGTGGTGTACTTTTTTTAAGAGGTTATTGGGAAATGGCCAAACCCCAACTGGCTAAGAAATTCAGCAGTAGTTTAGTAGACAGTATTGTTAACTATGCATCAGCAAATACTTATCCCGATGGTTTAACTGAATTTCTAAGTAAGGACGATGAAAGCTCGTTGGCAATCAAAAACAAACTGAAGGTATATTTAGTTGGCCAGTTTGATAATAACACCAATGGAACTTTTTATGGTGTTGAATATGTACTATGGCTGCCTAAGGAAGAAAACAAGAACTGGAAACCGGAGATTGTTTGGGAGCATGATGTTTTCATTGTTATTCCCAAAGACGCAGTAGTAAAATCGAAGTAAATACAGTTGTGCTTATTACTTAAATAAAATAGCCGTTGGCTTAAACCAACGGCTATGGATAAAATATAAAAAGGCTCAGTTTACGATCATTTCAGCGTCTCATCCAACCATTTATAAAACTCCCTTTGCCACACCAGCGCATTCTGTGCAGACAGTACCCAATGGTTTTCTTCCGGCAGGTAAAGAAACTTGCTCTTGATCCCTTTTAACTGTGCAGCTTGGAAGGCACCTTGCCCCTGTTCTATAGGCACCCTGTAATCCCGACCACCTTGGATGATGAAAATGGGCGTGTTCCATTTATCTACCATATTGCTGGGGCTTTGACTGAAAGAGCGCTGTGCCACGGCATTGTTCTTGTCCCAATAGGCCCCACCTTTTTCCCAGTTCTCAAAGAACATCTCGTCTGTGGTACCGTACATGCTCCTAAAATCGAATACCCCATCATGGGCTATAAAGGTCTTGAAACGCCCATTGTGCAGGCCCTCCAAGGCAAATACGGAGAAGCCGCCAAAGCTGGCACCAACGCAGCCCCTACGGCCCTTATCAACATAGTCTTCCTTGCTCACCGCATCAATGGCACTGAGGTAATCCTTGATAACCTGCCCGCCCCAGTCCTTGCTCACTTCTTCATTCCATTTGGTGCCGAAACCGGGCATGCCCCTCCTGCAGGGGGCCACCACAATATAACCTTGGGAGGCCATCAATTGGAAATTCCAGCGGAAGGAGTAAAACTGTGTCAATGGTGATTGTGGCCCACCTTGGCAGTACAGCAACGTAGGGTATTTCTTGCTGGCATCAAAATCAGGCGGGTAGATCACCCATACCAGCATCTTCTTATGGTCGGTGGTAGTAACAAATTGCCTCTCCATTTTGCATAAGGACAATGTGCTGTAAAACGCATCGTTCACATGCGTCAATTGTTTCATGCTGCCATTGCTGATGTCCAATGTAAACAGTTCGGCAGCATGGTTCATATCCGTTCTTGAAACCACCAATGTATTGCCTGTTTGTGCAACGATTCCTGCTATATCAAAATCGCCCTTGGTCACCTGTTCAATGACCGGTATTGTCATGAGCGCAGCAGTATTGTTTACCTTGAACAATTGTACCGTACCATTAATAGGTGCAGTGAAGAATATGAACTGGCCATCATCGCTCCACCTGAAACTTTCCACATGTATGTCATCGCGCATATGGGTAAGGTTCACCACTGTATTACCGCTTACCTGTATAACAATATCCTGCTTATCTGCCTCATAGCCATCGCGGTTCATTTGCAACCAGGCCAGTTGCCCCTGCTTGTTGTACTGGGGGTTAATATCATAGCCCTTATTGGTTTCGGTCAGGTTTTTGGTGGTACCCTTTTCCACATCATACTCGTACAAATCAGTGTTGGTGCTTACCGCATAGGCTGTCCCGAAGCTTTTCTTGGCCACATATACCACATGCTTGCCATCTGGGTTCCAAACAAAATCCTCATCACCACCAAAAGGCTTCTGGGGGGCATCATAAGGTTCGCCAGCCATAATGTCCTTGCCTTCGCCAGCCTTCCCATTAGCAAATGGAGCTATAAACACATGACCAAATTTGCCATCCTCCCATGTGTCCCAGTGCCGATAGTTCAAGGAAGTAAACACATAAGCGTTGCTCTTGGGCAGGTCCTTATAAATATCGGCGCCCTTTACATTCTTTACCAGTACCTCATCACTACTGATGATGTACTTACCATCGGTAGATATCTTTTCGTTATCCATCAGGCTGTCTGCATTGCTTACTTCCACCGCTTCTCCCCCAGACACGGGCACCTTGTAACTCTTCCGCCTGCTCTTGTTTTCATCTACATTGGGTGTGGAAACACTGTAAAGTACAAATTGTTTGTCCTTTGTTAAACCCAAACCCGAAACCCTGCCCAGTTGCCAAAGCTTCTCAGGGGTCATTCTATTTTGGGCATTGGCAAGACTCGTAAGGCCAACACCAAGCAGTAAGCATAGTTTTTTCATTCAATGTTTTATTTGGTCAATAGATTTTGTAGCCAGCTAAAATACATAGAAACAGTTCAAAAGGTTCCATTACCTGCATGTTGAATCAATTCATTGAAGCAAACAATAGTCGAACCATTGGACAATCAAACAATTACACTTTCCTCTCCACCCACTCAAAGTTTCCGGTCTTTGGCAGCAGGTCCATTTTCTCAATAAATAAATTGGGGGGTACCGTCAACTTTCTCTGATCCGTATCCAGCCAGGCACCATCAATGGTAATGATAGCACTTAAAGTATCTGTATTCTTCCAAACTTCATGCACCATCGTCCATCTGCTGGCATCCCTTGTGGACTTGGCAAGTTGCAGGTTCACTTCTACCCTGTCACCAAAATGTATTTCCCTTTTGAATACACATTCCTCCCGGAAGAGTATGGGGCCAATATGGTGCTGCACCATTAACTGGGGCGTAAGCCCGTTTTCCGACAAAAAACTGATCCTAGTGTAGGCACCCCAATCATAATACACACTGTGCCTCAAGTGGAAGTTGGGGTCAAGGTCACTCCACCTTATTTCCACTTTTTTGCTATAGATATCCATAGGTTTTATTTTGATGAAAATAATGGATTACTTAACCCAATGCTAACATTCAATAGTAAAATTGATGATTGAAAAAATAGGCAAGCCATTACATTTGCAATCCAATTTAAAAATCAAGTAACAAATCGGGCGGGGGGACAAATGACATAAGCTGCACATGGGCTTATTCTTTTGGAAAGTTCCTATGCCCCGAAACAATAAACAAAGACAGATGAAAGTAATGAAATTTGGCGGCACCAGCGTAGGCAAGCCAGAACGTATGCACCAGGTATCCCAATTGATTACCAGGGGCGATGAACCGACCATTGTGGTGCTGAGCGCATTGAGTGGAACAACCAATTCACTGGTGGAAATCAGCAGCAGTTTGGCACATGGCAATAGGGAAGATGCCAAGCAGAAGATTGAGAAACTGGAAATCCATTACAAGAACTTCGTAATGGACCTGTTGCACAAGGAAGAATTCCAGGCCAAGGCTTACGATATAGTAAAGGAACATTTCGAGTTCCTCAATATCATCCTGAAGATATCCTTTAGCGAAGCACTGAACAAGGACATCCTTGCACAGGGTGAACTGCTGAGCACCAAACTGTTTTCCGTGTACCTGCAAGAAGCAGGCATTGACCATGTATTCCTACCAGCATTGGAGTTCATGACCATTGATGCCAATGAGGAGCCACAGGTGGGAAGCATCAAGGTAAAGCTGAGCCAGTTGCTGCAGCAGTACCCCGATAAGAAATTATTTGTTACACAAGGCTATATCTGCAGGAATGCCAGGGGCGAAGTGGACAACCTGAAACGTGGTGGCAGTGACTATACCGCCTCGTTGATTGCAGCAGCCATTAAGGCTTCGGTTTGTGAAATATGGACCGATATAGATGGTATGCACAACAATGACCCTCGCGTGGTAAGCAAAACAGTAGCCATTGAACAATTGAGCTTTGATGAAGCGGCGGAGCTTGCTTACTTCGGTGCCAAGATTCTACATCCTGCTTGTATTTGGCCTGCACAACATTACAATGTGCCAGTGAAACTGCTGAACACCATGCAACCGGATGCCAAGGGCACCACCATACAGGAGAATGCCAACAGCAAGGGTGTTAAGGCAGTAGCAGCAAAGGATGGCATCATTGCCATCAAGATAAAGAGCAGCCGCATGTTGCTGGCCTATGGCTTCCTGCGGAAGATATTTGAAGTGTTCGAAAAATACAAGACATCCATTGATATGATTACCACTTCCGAAGTGGCTGTAAGCGTAACCATCGACAGCGATGCTTTCCTCAAGGAAATCACCAAGGAGCTGGAACCATTTGGCACAGTGGAAGTGGAAACCAACCATACCATCATCTCTATTGTAGGCAATGAAATTGCTTCCACGGATGATGTACTGAAAAGACTTTTCGATGCTATTGCCGCCATACCGGTAACCATGGTAAGCTATGGTGGCAGTGCCCACAATATTTCATTGTTGTTACCGGCATCCTACAAAACACAAACATTGCAGTTATTGAATGAAGGTCTGTTCGGATTGAAATAACACTACCTCCATTTAGATTGGGGTACAAGCAATTTTATAAAAAGCCATCCTGAGGGGTGGTTTTTTATGCCCCCTATCTGTTACAGCCTTATCTCAAATAGGCAAGCAGGGGCACCATGATAGTGGTCAGGCAGGCTATCCGTGTTTTTTAAATCAAATATGCCAAGGAAGGTAAACCCTGCATTGGTATAGTATTCAATCAATCTGGTATTATTTCCCAAGGTATCCAACCGCACAAGGTCCTTACCGTTATCTTTTGCATATTCCCTTGCCCACTCCACAATAATGGACACAAAATTCCTGCCCCTGAAAGTTGGGTTGGTAGCAATGCGGTGTATGTATATGGCTGCATCTACATTCCTTTCCTCCCAAATTTGTTCATCGCTAAAAGTTGTGGCCCAAACACAGGCAATTTGATTGTCAACCGTCAATTTCCATTGGTGCTGTTCCGCAATTTCCTTTTCAACAACCTCCCTTTTAAATACAGGCCAAACAACCACGGTTTGTTTTGATTGCTGGTAATTGGTTGCAATTTTGTACAACCTGAATATTTCATCAATATCATGTATTGTGCAGTTTTCGATAGTCATATTATTGGTTGGCTTTGCATGGATGGTGCATCAAAACTAAGCGAATTGCACACTGCATGTCCAACGGAACTTCCTATCAAACTGCTGTTCAATAAAAAAGCCATCCTTATTAGGGGACAGCCTTTTTCTAAGGGGCAGGACATTAAACTTTTAAATCAGTAACTGATGTTACGCAAAGGTGGCAAGGGTAATGTCAGCCTGAAGCCCTCGAAGGCAATCTGGTTCCCAAACAGGTTTCGACAAGCCAGCAGGTTCAATCCCGATGAAAATATCGGGACAGTCTCTGACATCAGTATTTGACATCTTGCATAATATTGGTCAGTAATTTGAGCCTGAAAGAAAATGACCTGCTAAGGCAGTGTGGTGCTTGCTTATCAAATAGCTTAAGTACCGCCTCCACCACTAGAAGTACCATCCCTTCATACCAACCAACTTTGTTTATACTGCAAAAATAGCGGGGGCCATCAGGCCAATTAAATGATAGAAATCATGCTGGGTACTTTCTTTAAGCAGGTAATTCATTCCTTTATTTCCCGAGTGGCTGTGTACTATTTATTAACCTGCATTAACTCAGGTTCAATTATTTTTATGGCTGATTACCGCTGTTATGAAGAAACCCTTCCTTACCACTTTGCTGCTACTTCTTTTGTTGGGCGCCACTGCCCAGTACAGGATTACCGGCCGGGTCATTGCTGCAGACGGCAAGAAACCCATTGCCTCTGCAAGTGTGTTCTTCAGCAACACATCCAAGGGTACCATCACCAACGAACAGGGCGAATTTGCACTGGACAATATAGCAGATGGGAAGTATGACCTAGTAGTATCCTTTATTGGTTATGAAACCAATGTGCAGACCGTTCAGCCTTCAAAAGTTACCGCCCCCTTGACCATTGAACTGAAAGTAAAAGTGGACGAGCTGAAAGAAGTGGTGGTAGGCGGTTATGTCAAGGAAGATTGGAAACGCTGGGGCAAATTCTTCCTCGACAACTTTATAGGCCAGTCGTCCTATGCTGCCGATTGCACCATCAAGAACCCTGAAACCATCCAGTTCAGGAGCTACAAAAAGCATCACCTGATCAAAGCCTTTTCCGACGAAACACTGGTCATAGAAAACAAGGCATTGGGCTACACCATCCATTACAGGCTGGAACTCTTCCAGTACGATTTCACTACCCGTATCCTGTTTTACCAAGGCTACCCCCTATTCGAGGAAATGGAAACCAAACGCAGCAGGAAGCAGGAACACTGGGCAGCAAAAAGGGAAACAGTGTACTATGGCTCCGAACTGCATTTCATGCGTAGCCTGTTCAGGAACAAGCTGGCAGAAGATGGTTTTGAACTACGCAAGCTCATTAAGCAACCGAATCTGGAGAAGCAGCGCGTGAAGGCCGTATATGCGAAAAGCCTCTTCAAGAAGAAAGCTGCTACCAATGGGTCGGACCTGTTCCAGGATTCCTCGGCCTATTACAACAACATTCTTCAGCAGCCCGATGAAAAGGAAATTGTGTTCCCCCCTATCGCAGCAGACAGTATTGCCTATGCCATCAATAAAACCACGGCCGGAATGGACTTCACGGATTATTTGCGTATCACCTACACCAAGGGCATAGAAGACAATGATTACCTCAGTTTCTTCCGTTTGGACAGGAAACCCATGTCACCCGTTTCAGTGCTTACACTGATCAATAAGAAACCAGTGGAAATACTGGCCAATGGGCTTTATTATGATGCGATGGACCTATTGAGCACGGGCTACTGGTCCTGGAGCGAAAAGATAGCCACCATGCTGCCATTTGATTACTGGCCAGCGAAGAAATGAGACTTGGTGGGAGGCATAAGGCTGAAGGCGGAGGGAGGAAGGCTAAAGGCGGAAGGAGGGAGTAGTGAGGAGGCAGTAGTGAGTGAGGAATGGAATGGGAAATGGTGGAGAGCGCATTAGGTATTACTACAATCGTTTAACATCTTGCAGTAACTTTCGGTACGGTTTTCCGTTAATAAAACTATCATGAAGAAATTTGTATACGCTTCCCTCCTTTTGCTGCTTGCCGCTAAAGCATCCTCACAAAAAGTGGAGAGCATTTATTTCAATCTATATACAGACAGCTTAAAGAAAGTAGTTCACAACTACATCAATGTGGATGGCAAGTTGAGCAATGGTAAATATGCGCCCTTGGACAGCAAGCAGATCATACTCTCTTCCTCCTATGGCAAATGGGAAGGCAATGACCTGATCATCGACCCATCTTACAAACAAGATTCGGTAGTGGTAACTGCTGTACTGAAAGGCGATGCCTCGGTAACAAAAACAGTTACCATCTATATGAAAAGAAACCTTGCCCCCGAAAGGTTGAAAACGGAACAGGAAGTGCTTGACAGGCTTTCAAGACCTAGGAAAAAAAGTTAGGTAAATTTGTATCTGTGGGAGCATTATGAATAGTAATTCACCTTTATACCACCACCTTCGACAGGCCATACCTATCGGCAGGCAAGCTCAGGTTGACAGCATCCTTAATAACTGATGTTATGCAAAATGTCAAATACGGATGTCAGTGCCCGCCCCTATTCTACAGGAGTATATGCTCCAAGAACAAATAGGCCATACTGAAATAGATTACCAGTCCCGTAACATCCACCAGCGTAGCCACAAATGGAGCAGAGGAAACAGCAGGGTCGGCCCCCAAGCGCTTCAATAGCATGGGCAACATGCTCCCACTTAAAGTGCCCCATAGTACCACACCCACTAAGGAAAAGCCCACCGTGAAACCGATACGCATCCAGTGCGGGCCATAGAGGCCAGGCGCAATGCTATGCCATACCGCCACACGTATAAAACCAATGATACCCAATAAAGTGCCCAGTAGCAGCCCGCTGGTAATTTCCCGCCTCAGCACACGCCACCAACTGGCAATGGTTATTTCCCCAACCGCCATGGCCTGTATGATCAGGGTAGATGCCTGCGAGCCACTATTGCCCCCACTGGAAATAATCAGCGGCACAAACAGCGCCAGTACCACGGCCTTGGCTATCTCGTCCTCAAAATAGCCCATGGCTGTAGCCGTGAGCATTTCACCCAGGAACAGTACCACCAGCCAACCCGCCCGCTTGCGGAACAGTTTCAGAATGGGTATATCCAAATAGGGTTCGTTCAAAGCTTCCGTACCCCCCATTTTCTGCATGTCCTCGCTGAACTCCTCATTGGCCACCCAAAGCATATCATCAATGGTCACAATGCCCAGTAATTTATTGTTGTCATCCGTTACGGGCAGTGCCACACGGTTGTTCATCTTGAACACCTGACTGGCATGTTCCTGGTCGTCGTTCACGTTCAGTGCCACCACACGTCCATCCACTATCTCCTCCACACGTTTGTTGGGAGCAGCCAGTATCACATCACGTATCCTGATATCGTCCACCAGTTCCCCTTGGTCATCCACCACATAGATCACATCAATGGTCTCGCTGTTCTTGGCATACTTGCGTATGGTGGCAAACACTTCCGTTACCGTATTGTGCGGGAACACAAATACATAATCCGGTGTCATCAAACGGCCTACCGAATCTTCCGGATAGCCCAGCAGCGACAGGGTAATCTTCCTTTCTTCAGGGTCCATCAATTTGATCAGGTCGCGTATGGCCACTTTGGGCAGTTCTTCCAAAAAGTCCGTTCTATCATCCGCAGGAAGCTCGTTCAGCAGTTCCGCTGTTTTATAGGGGGGCAGTTCCTTGATGATTTCCTTCTGCGTGGAGAAGTCCAGTATCTTGAACACTTTGGAAGCCCTGTGCATGCTCATGCCAGCAATGATCTGCGCCTCAAAGTCGGGGTGCTCGTTGATCAGTTCCGCCACATCGCTGATGTTCTGCTCATCCAGGAACTCACGGATGGCCAGTTTGTCCTCAGTGGCAATTAACAGGTTGAACTGCTCATGTAAATTTTCGTGTTCAAGTTCCATGCTCATGGTCGCAAGATAAATAAAGATGGCAAGAGAAATGTTATGTTTGGGTTACAGAACCTCCTTCAATTTATTTTAGAACAAACAGGCCCCACATGATCAACTACAACTCCAAGAACTGGCTTACCGTATTCAGGTTCCACAAGTCCGATACCATCAGGAGCCTGCTGCCCATGCTGGTATTCTTTGTACTGTATTCATGGGGCATTGTATATGCGGAGCAGCACCTGCCCAAAGTGGCGGCCAACCTGCATATCCGGAACATCAACGTGATGCATACCCTGCTGGGCTTCGCCATTTCCATGCTGCTGGTGTTCCGTACCAATACCGCTTACGACCGCTGGTGGGAAGGCAGGAAACTCTGGGGCTCATTAATGAACAATAGCAAGAACCTTGCAGTGAAGCTGAACAGCTTCCTGCCACATGACGATACCAAAAGCAGGGGCTTTTTCAAGAAGCTCATTCCGCTCTTTGCCATTGAACTGAACAACCACCTGCAAACCGAAACCACCCGCTTGCAACTGGACGAAAGGCCGCATCCCGAAATACCCAACTTCGATACCAGCAAGCATGTGCCCAATCAGGTAGCTTCTTTGTTAATGAGCAGGGTGAACCTACTGTACCGCAATGACCAGTTGACGGGTGACCAATTGATCCTGCTGAACGGTGAAATGCAGTCCTTCCTGGAAATATGCGGGGGCTGCGAACGCATCAAGAACACGCCCATTCCCTTTTCCTACAGTGCCTTTATCAAGAAGTTCATCTTTATCTATGTCATTACCCTGCCTTTGGGCTTTGCCTATAACCTTGGCCATTTTGCGATACCTGTTACCACTTTCATCTTCTATGTGCTAGCAAGCCTTGAACTGATTGCGGAGGAAATAGAGGACCCCTTTGGTAGCGACAGCAATGACCTGCCCATGAAGAAGATGGCCGCCAATATCAAGAAGAACGTGGAGGAGATATTAGGCTGATCTTTACAACCGCTTCTTGATAGCTTCGAACCTATCTTGCTCATCAACCCCAGTACCCTTAAAAACAGGGAACCTACAACTATAACCTAACTCAAACAGGCACCCATCAATGAACATCATTACGCCCATAAGACTGGTACTGAAATCCAAGTATGATTCCATTGGCAATGCCAAGCTAAAAAGGGACTTGCTCAATGCGCTGCCCTTCTGGCTGGGTGCCTTTGTTACGGGAGCAGTGGCCGTGCTATATGCCAAACTGTTTTTCTGGGCCGAATCGGGCACCAGCTATATCTACCACCATTCACGCTGGCTGTTCCTTATTGTTACGCCCCTCTGCTTCCTACTCTCCTGGTGGCTGGTAAGCAGGTTTGCAGGCTATGCCAGGGGCAGCGGTATACCACAGGTAAGTGCCGCCATTGAACTGTCCAATCCTAAGCACCATTACAAGGTAAACAAGCTGCTCAGCCTGCGTATCATTCTGGTAAAAATAGGCTCCAGCCTTATTATGGTGCTGGGTGGCGGGGCCATTGGACGCGAAGGGCCCACTATACAGATTGCCGCCTCCATCTTCAAGAAAATAAACGACTACCTGCCTGCATGGTACCCCAAGATATCCAAGCGGAACATGATTGTGACCGGGGCTGCTGCAGGTCTTGCCTCTGCCTTCAACACCCCACTGGGCGGTATCGTGTTTGCCATTGAGGAATTGACCAAAACACATTTCAGTTTCTTCAAGTCCGCACTGCTTACAGGTGTCATCATAGCCGGCCTTACTGCCCTTAACTTATTGGGCCCCTACCTGTACCTGGGTTATCCGCAACTGGACAATATAGCCCCATGGATAGTGCTGGTCATCATTCCTGTGGCATTGATCGGTGGTATGGGCGGTAGTGGCATGGGCAGTATGATCCTGTTTATTTTCAGGAAGAAAAACGCCCTTACGCAGAAGCACTGGAAAATAGCGTACCCCATTGTTGCCGGGCTGGCACTGGCTGCACTGGCCATATGGGTGAGCAGCCAGACATTCGGTTCAGGCAAGGAAATCATGGTCAGCACCCTTTTTACCAACGATAAGCACCTGGAATGGTACATACCCATCCTACGGGTGGTTGGCCCCATCATCTCCTTTACCAATGGCGCATCGGGTGGCGTATTTGCCCCTTCCTTAAGTGCAGGTGCCAGTATGGGTTCCGTTATTGCTGGCTGGCTCCACCTATCGGGCCCCGAAACCAATTTGGTGGTGCTCTGCGGCATGACAGCATTCCTCACGGGCATTACCCGCAGCCCCTTCACATCCTCCATACTGGTACTGGAAATGACCAATAGCCATAACATTATCTTCTACATCATGCTCACTGCACTGGCAGCCAACTTAATGGCCAACCTTATGAGCAGGCATTCGTTCTATGACAGGTTGAAGGACCAGTATATCCGGGAGGTACATGCGTCCGAAGTGCAGGAAACGGATTAACGAAATAAAAGGCCGTCATTGCGACGAAGGAAGCAATCTAGTCCTGCCTCCGTGAGGAGGTAAATTCTTTAGAGGGGTACTTCCTCCGTAAGGTAGATTGCTTCGTATCTCGCAATGACGGCATGATTGCTTTGCTTCGTACCTCGCAACTCCTCGCATCCGATGGCTATCGGATGACGGGATGATTGCTTTGCTCCATACTTAGCAGCTCCCTGCAATCAAGGAGAAAGAAGATACACTGTGAGGATAGTTTGTGGATGCCTTGAAGGGCCCTTAAAGGCAGGCCATGTATGGGTGATGGCACTGTGATATATGGGTGAAGGCTGGGCCGTATATAGGAGAAGATGGGGCGATGTACCAGAGAAGGTCTCTATAAGGTCCCTATAATGTCTCTATAAGGTCTCTATAAGATTCCTATAATCTGCACCATTTTCCTATTCTGGGGCAGGGCTATTGGATTCTTTTAGGGCTTAGAGCAATTTAAGCACTTATCTTGATATGCAGAAAATAAAACATCCATTCCCACCCCTCTCCCACCCAATTAACTTCCCGATAAAACACCGGTAAACCAATTAACCCTATCCACCAATCCATCCTCCACCAAAATCAGCAATCTCAAATCAGAAATCCTAAATTCTATCTCCCAAACAATCAAACAACAAACCCTTACCACCCATCCACCAATTAACTAATTAACCAGTTAACCAATTAACTTTCTCCCCCCATCCCCTCCCCAATCCATTTAAACTCCCTTAACTGCCCCACGGCATCCATAAAGGCCAGGGTAAATTCATAGAACATAATGAGGTCATGCCGCTCCTTGCTTTGTTGCAGTTGCTCCAGTTCATCGTTGGTAATACTGCCACTAGCAATAGCCAAAGCTCCTGCTGATATAAATGCCTATTTAATAGGATGTTGGAAGAATTGACTCCCCCAACAGGAAAATCTTTTGCTTAAAAGTTAATTAAACGTTTGTTTAAATTCAAACAGTTGTTTAACTTTGCCCTGTCAAACAAAAAAGACATGGTTATGGACAAGCGGGAAAATATCATCAGTGTAGCAATAGAACTCTTTGCAGAAAAGGGTTTTGAAGCTACCAGCATTCGTGAGCTGGCTGCCAAGGCCGATGTGAATGTGGCGATGGTGAACTATTATTTTGGCAGCAAGGACAAACTATTTGAAGCCATTATAGAAAAAAAGGCCACACACATGCGGGGCAAACTGGAGGAACTGCTGGCCGATACCAGCCTTACGGAATTACAGAAGGTGGACGTAATCATAGAGAGCTATGTGGACAGGATACTGAGCCAGCCCAATTACCACCGCCTGATACACCAGGAGCTACTGCTGAAGCAGCGGATATCCCTGCACGACAATATCACCAAGATATTTTCCGGCAATACCCTGATGGTGAAGGCCATTATTGAGGGCGGCATTAAAAAAGGGGCCTTCAAGAAGGTGGACCCGGAAATGACCATGGCCAGCATTATTGGCACCATTAACCAGGTAATGCTTTCCAAGAGCATGTGCCTGATGCTGATCGACAAGGGTGAGGACTTTGACCCCTATACCGATAAGGCTTTCAGGAAAAGGCTGGAAACCCATTTGAAGAAAATGATCCATGCTTATTTATTGAATGGATAGGCGGTTCCGAAACGCAGCATGCTACAGCACTCAGCGCCAAGGCATAGAGACACTGCGGGAAAGTGAATAGGATGTCAGGTTGAGCCTGTCGAAGCCGATATTTTCAAGCATGATTTTCTAGGTTGCCTTCGACAAGCTCAGGCTGACAACCCATACTTAATAACATTGCCCTTCGGGGTTTCACCATTGACCATTCACCCTTCACCACCACTAGCAGTTTACCAGCTAGGGGATGGCGGCTTACGATTAAAAACGAACAACGACATACTTATGGAACAACAAAGAAGCCTTCCGGCAGAAAAGAAAAAATCACCCGTACGCTTGATCATACTGGCCATTGTGCTGGTAGTGGGCGGCTACTTCGGGTACAAGAAAGTGAGCTTTGCGCTCTCCCATGAAACCACCGACAATGCACAGGTGGAAACACAGATTACCCCCGTGCTGCCAAGGGTGGCAGGCTATGTAAAAACCATTGCCGTTAAGGACTATGACAGTGTGAAAACAGGTGCCCTACTGGTGGAGCTGGACGATGCGGAACTGCAGACCCAGTTACTGGAAATGGAAGCCGACCTGAAGCAAACGGAAGTGGACATTATCAATGCTAGGGCATCCATTAACAATGCCACCATTTCACTGAAAGTGAACAGGGGCAATATAGACCTGAACCAAGTGCGCCTGCAAAAAGCACAGGCCGACCTGGTACGTGATGAGAGCCTGTACAGGGACCAGGCCATTACCAAGAAGCAACTTGACGATAGCAGGTTCAATGTGGAAACGGCGCAGAAGCAGGTGGCCAATAGCGGTAATGACCTTACGGCTGCGGATAGCCGCATACCCGTGCTGCAATCCACCTTGCAGAAGGCGGAAGCTGCCATAGCCATCAAGAAGGCGAGGATCGAACAGCAAAGACTGAAAATAGGCTATACCAAGATATACGCACCGCAAGCAGGCAAGATCGGCAAGAAGAACATTAGCGAGGGGCAGTACGTGCAGGCTGGTACGCCACTGTTTTCCATTGTGAACGATACCAGCTACTGGATCGTGGCCAACTTCAAGGAAACGCAGATCAAGAAGTTCCACCCCGGTATGGAGGTGGACATAGAACTGGATGCCTACCCCGACCAGCATATAAAGGGTACCATTGAAAGCCTGAGCGAGGCCACGGGTGCCAAGTTCTCCCTGCTGCCCCCGGACAATTCCAGCGGCAACTTCGTGAAGGTGACGCAGCGTGTGCCCGTGAAGATTGCGTTCAGCAATATCAATGACTACAAGAATATTTTACGTGCAGGACTGAGTGCAGGCATCACCATCTCCACAAAATAAGCATCATGGCATTAAAAGGTTTAGCAAAAGCTATTATCGTTATCACAACGGTTACGGCGGCTGTCATGGAACTGGTGGACACCACCATTGTGAACGTGGCACTGAGCGATATGGCGGGTGGCCTTGGTGTGAACATTGAGGACATTAGCTGGGTCATTACGGCCTATGCCATTGCGAATGTGATCATTATACCACTTACTGGTTTCCTGGCAGAATACTTTGGCAGGAAGAATTATTACCTGGTGTCCATGATCATCTTCACGGTGGCCTCCTACCTCTGTGGTGAGTCGCATTCATTAACGGCCATCATTGTGTGGCGCTTTGTGCAGGGTATTGGTGGCGGTGCGCTGCTCTCTACCTCACAGGCCATTCTCTTTGATGCTTTTGAACCGAAGGACAGGCCCATTGCGGCAGGCCTCTTTGGTATGGGGCTGGTACTGGGCCCTACTTTGGGGCCAACGCTGGGCGGCTATATCATTGAGCATTTGAGCTGGCCCATGATTTTCATGATCAATATACCCATTGGTGTACTGGCCACCATACTCACCTATTATTTTGTGGACAAGAAACCGGGCGAGGGCAAGCACAAGGCCAGCATCAGCATAGATTATATTGGCATCATCTTCCTCATTGTGGGCGTTGGCTTTTTGCAGTACGTGCTAGAACGTGGCGAGGCGGACGACTGGTTTGCCAGTTCCACTATACGCTGGTGCAGCCTGCTGGCCGCAGTGGGCCTGATCGGCTTTATCTATACGGAACTAACGGTGGAAAAGCCTGCGGTAAAACTGGCCCTACTGGGGCAGCGTAACCTGGCCTTCACTACCATCTTCACATTTGTGGCGGGCCTGGGCCTGTTCACTTCCGTGTTTGTCTATCCCGTGCTCACGCAGCGTGTGCTGGGCTTTACGGCCTATGAAACGGGGCTTTCCCTGCTGGCACCTACCATGATTGCAGTGATCATGATGCCCATCATTGGCAAGCTCATGAGCAAGGGTGTAAGTGCCATACCCTTTGTGGTGCTGGGCTTCCTGCTCTTTGCGCTCTATAGCTGGATGAGTGCCAATGTAAGCCCAGATGTGGGCATGTGGAACTTCTTTGTTCCATTGGCCGTGCGTGCCATGGGCATCAGCCTGGTACAGTTGCCCCTGATCAACCAGGCAGTGGTGGGGCTGGCCCCGAAGGACTATCCGGGCGGTATTGCCCTGAACAATATGATACGGCAACTGGGCGGTGCCTTTGGTATTGCCATGGCCAATAACTATATATCCAAGCAGTATGCCATCCACCGCATGAACCTGATCAGCAATATAACCAGTGGGGCATCTACCGTAACGGAGAGGGTGGGCGCACTGTCAAGGGGCATCATCAACGCTACGGGCGATTCTGCCACGGCGGGCACCAAGGCGTTGGGCATCATTAACCAGAGCATCGAAAGGCAGGCTTATTACTTGAGCTACCTGGATACCTTCCGCTTGATTACCATCTTCTTCATACTAGTGATACCGCTGGTGGTATTCCTGCGGGCGAAGAAGAAAACGGCGGAGGAACTGAAGGCTGCGCAGAAGGCGGTGTCGGAGGCGCACTAAGAATGTTTGAATGTTCACAAGTTTGAATGTTCGAATGTTGATTGGGGCGGAGAACAGAAGAAAGTTTGAAAGTTAACATGTTCACGAGTTCACCTATTAATCGAAGCGATACTGGAACATTGGAACTATTGAACGCTGGAACTATTGAACTATTAAGAAGCATAAACATACAAGATGAAGAAACTATTTATTATGACCATTGCGCTTTTGCCTGCACTTGCGAATGCACAGGTGAGGGTCAATGCGGAACTGAAGGGACTGATTACGAAGTCCTTTGGTTATTTCCCGAAGATCAGGGAGGCGGAAAACAATATTGCCACTGCTCAGCAGAAGCTGAACCTTACGCAAATCAGCAAGCTGCCGGAGGTTACGGGTGATGCATCGTACAACTACATCAAACCGAAAATCGTGATCCCCATTAATGGGGTGGACTTCCAGTTTGCACCGGTACACAGTGTCAGCACCGCCATCAATGCCAGCTATACGGTATTTGACTTTGGCAGGTTGAAGGCCAATATTGAACGTTCCAAAACGGATATCCAGTTGGCACAGCACAATGTGGAATATGTGAAGAACACGCTGGCCTACCAAGTGGCCAATGTGTACTACAATATTGTGTACCTGCAAAAGGCCATCAGCATTCAGGACAGTGTGCTGGGCTACCTGAACGAGAACAGGGGCATTGTGGAAAGCAAACTGCGCAACGGTGATGCCATTAAAATAGACCTGCTGAACATACAGGCCAGCATTGATGCTGCGCAGAACCAGAAGGTGGACCTGCAGAACAGCTTGCAGAAGCAGTTGAACCTATTGGACTATACCACTGGCACCAAACAGAACACGGGTGAGCAGTTTGACTTTGATATCAATATGGTAGATGTGGGTTCTGCGCTGGTACAGTCGCAAACGTACAACCTTGATTTTGTGCTGCTGAAAGACAAAATTGTACAGGCACAGAAGGATATGGAGGTAACGAAGCTGGGCGATAAGCCCACGGTGGCGCTCCATGCTGCTACTGGGGTGAAGAATGGCTATGTGCCGGATGTGGGCGAAATGCGTTTCAATTATGTGGCCGGCTTCTCGTTTTCCATACCCATTTACAATGGTGGCAAAACGAAGCAGCAGGTGAAACTGGCACAGACCATCGTACGGCAGAATGAACTGGCGGTGGAAAGCCTGAGCAGCAATTACAAGAAGGATATTGAGCAGGCGCTGACGGATGTGGCCACGAATTTGGAAAGGATCAAGAATACGGCGGGGCAGATAGAACAGGCAAAAGCTGCACAGGCTTTGGCTTCCAACCGTTTCAAGAACGGTGTGGGTACGAACCTGGAAATTACCAATGCGAGTACGAATGTGGAAAGGGCTGCGCTGACCAAGTTGCAGTACGAGTACCAATTGTGCCTTAGCAAATTGGAGCTGGCGAGGTTGATGGGGTACCAGTACTGGTAGAATGTATATCATAGTGGCCACTCCTGAAGAGTGGGCCACTTTACTTTTTTTCAATGTTTGGTTTTGGTTGAGAACGGGGCTGCAGTGATGCGGCCCTGTTTGCTTTTATGGGGGAAGGAACACAAAGCATACAAGCGATGTTCGTGGTGGCCTTTGTGGTTCTTAAACCCTAACGACGGCTTTAGGCCTCGTCAGCGGTTGCTGCACCCTCCGTATTGAATAATGAACAGATAACAGGTTTAATCCATACTGATACACTACCCGGATACCCTTCCACTTTTCCGTAGCAATAAATAATCCTACTTTAGGAGCATGATTAAACAATGGCTCAATTACAGGTCGGTACTGGCATTGGTGGCTATCTGCATTGTGGTGGGCACGGTGTTCTATTCGCAGTACCTGGCCAAGAAGATTGCGCAGGATGAAAGGAAGAAAGTGGCTGCTTGGATAGAGGCGCAACAAACAATTGCAAGGGCATCCGATTCAACCAGCATTAACTTGGCGTCGCTTATTTCCACGGGCAATACGGATATCCCCATTATTGAAACAGACGAGAAGGATAACCTAAGCGGGTTTTCCAGAAACCTGGATACCAATATCATTAAGCAGGACAAGGACTATTTAAAGGAGCAACTGGCCGTCTTCAAGGAACAGAACAGCCCCATACTTGTGGAGATTAGCAAGGAGCCCTATATAGCCAACAAATACTATTATGGCGAAAGCAGCCTGCAAAAAGAGGTGCGCTACTACCCCATTGTGCAATTGATTGTGGTGGCACTGTTCATTATCATTGTGTTCATAGCCCAGCGGACGAATTACAGGAGCACACAGAGCCAATTATGGGCCGGTATGGCCAAAGAGACAGCGCACCAGTTGGGAACGCCCGTAAGTAGCTTACAGGGCTGGATGGAGATGCTGAAGGAAGTGGGGGGCAACGAGAAGATGGTGGGAGAAATGGAGAAGGACGTGCAGCGCCTGCTGCTGATTACCGACCGGTTTGGCAAGATTGGCAGCCAGCCGCACCTGGAAGAAAAGAACATTGTGGAGCAGGTGAACTACATGATGGACTATATCAAGAAAAGGGCGGGCGGCAAAGTGGAGTTTTCCTTGGACACGCATGGTGAAAGCAATATCATCGCCATGGTATCCCCACCACTGTTTGATTGGGTAATCGAGAACCTGTTGAAGAATGCGCTGGATGCCATGGAGGGCAAGGGGAGGATCAGCGTGGGCATAAAGGACACGGCTTCGCAAATACTGATTGATATTACGGACACGGGCAAGGGCATCAGCAAGGCCAATATTGGCAAAGTGTTCAAGCCCGGCTTCACTACCAAAAAAAGGGGCTGGGGCCTGGGCCTTACCTTGACCAAGCGCATTGTGGAAGAATACCATAAGGGGCAGATATTCATTAGCCATAGCGAGGTTGGGAAGGGCACTACTTTTAGGATTGTGCTGGCGAAGGGTTAACTGGTTAACTGGTTTATTGGTTAATTGGTACGGTAGAAAGTAGTATAAAAGGGAAGGGAAGGGCTTCGATAAATCGAAGCCCTTCCCTTTTTAATGATTAAAAACATTAAATAATAAACAGTAAGACAATGACCACCCAAACTCCCCAACCTATCAATGTCCATTTTCTAAGGTTCTTATCCTTAGAGAAAACAAAGGCTAACAAGACTCCTATAAGCCCAAGCAATAAACCTAATAAAAAACCACCTACATTGAATCCAGTACTATCGCCGCTGCCTTCTTTCTTCAATTGCTTTTGTAGCTTCTTTTGAGTGGCTTTAAACGCAAGCCTTTCAAAAACATTCATTTTCTTTCCACGGATAACTTCATACTCCTTGATGGTCATTTTACTGATTTTGTCCATCATAAGTTTTTCTAACTGTTTCCTTGATTTCGCAGTTTCTTCAGTTGTAGCAGAAACGCCAGGCTTCATGGGTGACAATGCTGCAAATGAAACTTGTAGGCTTAAGGCAGCCAAGAGTAATAGGGCGATAATTTTTTTCATTATAGTTTTGGTTTAGGGCCTCAAAAATACTCCTTTATGATATATAGTAATAACAAAAAAACTTCAAGTTTTGCTTGAAGTTTTTACTATTAAATCCTTTTTCTTAACTAATCGTACCTGCCCATCTGCCTCAGGAACCTAACGTGTGCCACTACTGCCCTACGCATGGTGGGGTATTCTATGTACTGCAACTGGTATTCCCGGCAAACTGCTTTTACAATTTCACTGATGGCAGGATAATGCACATGGGAAATCTTGGGGAAAAGATGGTGCTCAATCTGGAAGTTCAGTCCACCTACCAACCAGCTCACCAATTTGTTCTTTGTGGCAAAATTGGCCGTGGTCTTGATCTGGTGTGCTGCAAACTCATCGGGCAACTTGTTGCTGTCCATATTGGCCACAGGGAATTCTGTATGCTCCACAGTATGTGCCAATTGGAACACAATGCTCAATACAAAACCGGAAAACATGGTAGCTACGAGAAACCCTACCAACCAAGCAGCCCATCCAACAAAAATTATCGGGATAACAATAAACACTGCGGCATGGTAAACCTTGGTCACCCAGAACTCTATATGGTCCTTGGTGGCCATTTTCTTCAATGGAACGTCACCAATGCGTTTCAGGAAGTATTTCTTGTAATCGGTGAAGAATATCCAGAATACATATAGCAGCATGTACAGGAACCAGAAGTAGAAATGCTGGAACTTGTGGGCCTTCAAGCGTTTTTGGGTAGGCGCCATTCTCATTAAAACGCCCACTTCAATATCATCATCCACACCGTCCACATTGGTAAAGCTGTGGTGGATCATATTGTGCTTCATGTTCCATAAGAAGTGGTTGGCTCCCAACATGCTCAATGATGCAGCAGCTAATTTGTTCTTCCATTTGTCCTTACTGAAACTGCCATGGCTACCATCGTGCATTACATTGAAGCCTATGGCAGCTATTAAACCGCCCAACACAAGGCATTCTGCCAGTGCAATGAACCTTGCTGGGGTAAAGAATACTAAATGGATATACACGGCTATAAACGAGGCAACCAGTAGGATTGCTTTTGTGAAGAGGCTTATGTTACCTGTTGCGGCAATTCCTTTCTGGTCAAAATACTCCTGCACCCTTTTTCTGAGTTCTGTGTGCAGGGAATTTTTTACCGTTGGGAACTTGGGGGAAACGAATTCTGCCATTGGGGGAGTTTTACTTTTAACGGTCGCAAGATACTTGCTTAAAAACAAAAAAATGTAGTTTAAATTGCTACAGGCTGTTAATATCGGTTTTCCTTACAGGTTAATGACATAAACAATTGGGCCTGATTGAGTAGTAGATATGGTATGCCTAGGTCCTTTCCACATTGGTGGAATACTTAAGCTTGATTGTTCACTTAAATTTAACGTAGTTTGATTTGTGAAAATGGCTTCTCAACATTCAATCGTTATCATTTCATTGAACTGGATACCATTTTAAATACCTACACCTATGGTAGAAAGCAAGGAAATAAATGCCCTGTTTACTTTGATCGATGATCCTGATGAAGAGGTTTATGGTACTGTTTCCAATAGGATCATTGACTTTGGAAGGGGGATTATCCCCAATTTGGAAGACCTCTGGGAAAATACATTGAGTGAAGCTGTGCAGGAACGCATTGAAATGCTTATCCACCGCCTCCATTATACAGACCTTGTAACCGATTTAACCGAATGGCGCGACAGTGCCTATCATGACCTACTATTTGGGGCCCTGCTTGTGTCAAAGTTCCAGTATCCGGAGCTGCACACCACACCTGTACTGCAGGACATAGAGAAAATAAGGCGGAATGTTTGGTTGGAGCTGAACAACTACCTAACGCCCCTGGAACAGGCAAATGTACTTTCAAGCATCATTTACAATTACTATAACCTGAAAGGTGTTGAGGTGAACTATAGCAACCCGGACGAGTTCTTCCTGCATAAGGTGCTGGAAAGCAAGAAGGGCAATGCCATTACCAATGGGATCATTTACCAGGTAATGTGCGAACTGCTCGACATCCACGCAAAGATCATCAATATACCGAAACAGATGGTGATTGCATTTTACCATACCGATTACGATGCAGCTACCTATATAGGCCATCCGCAGGAAAAGATCCACTTTTATGTGGACGGGGTAAATGGCCAAGCGTATAGCCACCAGGATATAGAAAACTACTTCAAGCGCATTTCCGTTCCATCCATCCCAGCTTATTACAAGCCTATTTCACATAAGCGCACCATCCAGATACTGCTGGAGGAAACCTCCAAATGCTTTACGCTGCCAAGTAACGAATACAAGCAAAAGGAACTGATGGCATTGGCCGACCTACTTGATATTTAATTGGACCTATTGGGCACTTTCAATCTCGTTAATTCAACATACTAAAAATCAAAAGGAGGATTTCTTACGAAACCCTCCTTTTTGGTTGCTTGCAAAAACTATAGAAACAAAGTTTATTCGAGAATGATTGTTTTGGTAACCTTGGTGCTGTTTCCAGTTATCTGCACCTGATAAGTGCCTGTTTTAATTTGTGAAGGCAGTTGAAGCACTTGAGATGAGCTGCCGCCATCATGGCTAATTGTTTTGTTCATTACCAATTGTCCGGCATTGTTATAAACATTGATGCTGAATGTTCCCCTTTCAAAATTGCTGAACTGTATGTTCAATTGGTTCCCTTTTACCGGGTTAGGTGCAATAACCACTTCTGTTTTAATCTTGCCGATTGCTACTTTCAAAATAGCAGAGTACGTATAACTGCCATCTTTATCCAGCATTTTCAGCCTGTAGTAATTGTTTCCTACAAAAGGCGCAGCATCGAACAGGGTGTAATTGCTCAATGAATTGCTGTTGCCCTTAGCTGCTACAGTTCCAATTGCATTGAAAGAAACGCCATCAGTTGATTTCTCAACAATAAATTTATCTGTATTGATTTCAGTTGAAGTGGCCCAATCCAATTTAATACCTGTTCCGCTTTGGTATGCTTTGATGGAAGCCAGGGAAAGGGGCAATGCGTCTAGATTGGCTACGATAAAGGCCCTGTTAAAATCAATGAAACCAGTAGCCGTAGCTATATAAGGGTCAGCAGCAGTACCTGAACCAGTTACTACAGCTACAGGACCAATGTACCTTGTACCATTCCAGCTTGCCAATACAACAACGCCAGCAGGGTTGAAGCTTGCAGCTTGATCGGCTATTTTCCAACTCAATTTAATTGTTCCAACAGTTCCGCCAGCAGTTCCTTCATTGATTGTCCATTGCTTGTTTACAATCTTGGAAGCAACGGGAACTGCATTATCTAGGGTATTCTTTACTGCAACTGTAAGATTATCTAAAGTCCCTGCATTGTTGAGTGTGGCAAGATTGTAATCATTATCTGAAGTACCTACAGCGAAATTAACATCAGTTGCACCAACACTCCTCTTCAATACACCTGTTCCAATAGTATTAAAATGGGAGCCTGAATTGCTTGGAGCAGTTGCTCCGGGAGGAGCTGTAGACAAAGTAGTAGTGGCTGTTGCATCTACCACACCACCATTGTTGATGTTCAGCACTACTTTACCTACAGAATTATACATTGTATCGGTTTTAAAAACTGTACCAAGCTTTACTGTGCCATTTACATTCATGGTAATAACAGAGGCCGCACTAGCCAAAGGGCATATATAACTCGTACCCGAAGAACCACTTACATCCAATGTTCCATTAATATTGTAGGTATAATTTCCACCTATACCTGCTTTTGGAGGATCATAAGGAGGACCAGGTACTGCGGCAACAGTAGCTGGGTTATGGAAATAACCTGTGGATGAGATCGTAACCGTTTTTCCCGCATTAATGTTAATACTATAATTATCATTAACGTTAGGGTTATAAACTGCTGTCAAGGCATAGTTTGCAGCAATATTAAAATTAATATTTGCATCGATTGTAACACTTACAGTACCACTACCGCTACCTGCAAGGCCACCTGGCATTCTTATTCTGGCTATATTATAAACACCTGCCCCAGTTATAGTAATGGCCCCTGCATTGGTTCCAGGCTCAAAATAAATACCATCGCTAGCACTCCCGATAGTACCATTGTTTGTAACAGACCAGTTTTGAGGAGCAGTAAAACCTGTACCCCCAGTAGCCAATTGCAAACGAAATGAACCACCTGCCAACAATGTTGCGCCACTTTCAACGGTCATTCCAATACAACTCTTATTAGCACCCATGGTAATTGTATGGCCACTCCTAATATAAACAAAATGAGTACCAGATGGATTGGTACCAGAAGCATAGACTGTTCCTGTTCCTATAGCACCTGGGGTATTGGTAGCATTACCTGTAAAAGTTTCCCACAAATTTCCGGTAGTACCCCAAGTACCTGAGGTAAGAGATGCATAAATAGTAGGGAACTGTGCAAAAATTTTGGTAGATGTAGCTAATAATAAGACTACTAAAAGTGTAATTATTTTTTTCATAACAAGCATTTTTTGAGAGTATAAAAGTATCTTACTTAACGCATTTAGTACAAACCTTTTACGCAAACGTTACCAATGGAGAAATGCAGCATCAATATTTTAGAAGCTTAGTAGCAAGACTTTCTGAATTGCTACTAAATACCAAGATATAATTGCCTTTGGGCAATGATTCGATGTTGATGAGGGTCTGTTCCGTACCTACCAAAATATCATACTGTTTCAGCTTCCTGCCATCGGCTGTTAATAACAGCAGGTGGCTGCCAGCAACGGCTTTTGGATGCGTTATAATCAAATTATCCGTAGCAGGGTTTGGATAGATGCTGATGGCTGATTTCCCTTTGCTGTCCACTTTCAAAATGGGGCTATAGCTATAGGAACCATCTTTATCAAACATCTTCAATCGGTAATAGGTAATGCCATCGTAAGGATTGGCATCCATAAAATCATATGCATTGATAGTTGTTGCATTGCCTTTTGCATCAACAGTACCAATTGCTGAAAAGGTTTGGGCATCCCTACTCTTTTCCACGATGAAATTCTTGGTATTGATTTCATTGGTGGTTGACCATGAAATTTTCACCTGCTTGTTCTGCATTACAGCATTGATGGACAATAAATTCAATGGCACCACTGCTGTTGAACCCGCAATGAAGAAGGTACCAAAATCCGATGTCGTGAACTCCACGTAATAACCATCGGCATAGGTACCAAATGTGCCTGTTGCAGTTGGTACAATTACTTCCGGGTAGCCGCTTATGGAGGAAACACAACTGTTATCGCTCCTTCTCAGTACCCTTAAATTGCTTAACGAGGTGATTAACGGGTCTGCCAATTTCAATGTGTTGTATTCTGCCACGGTAAAATACAAACGAACAGTTACAGGTGATACGATCGATGAAGGTGTGGCAGGTACAATGGTAACATTCCTGTTCAACAATGGCTTGTTGTTAGCGAGCAACCTTGTGGTACTGGTAACATAATAAGATGCATTGAATGTGCCATAATTACCCAAATCTTTTATTGAGGCAAACAGGTTCAAAGTATCGGTTGAAATCAAAATGGAGCTGGTTGTATCCCCAGCATGTAACCAGTTACCTGTATTGCTTGCTATAAACGCCCTTGTAGAAACACAGGTAT
>JAHEZD010000132.1 GCA_023251255.1 Chitinophagaceae bacterium | reverse complement strand
AGCAGCAACGTTTTGGGGATGCCAAGAACATGATCAAAAAAGGACTGGACCTCAGCCCCCAACATTCGCTATTGCTTCAATTGATGCAGCAAGCAAATGATGCTGTCACCACTACGCAGGCCAGCAAGGACATTGCTATTGACAAGTTGTTGGCAGACAGCCAAAAAGCCCCCACTGCTGAAAAGTACCTGGACCTGAGCCTTCAATACTATAACGCATTGAAGTATGAACAGTGCATTGAAGCTGCCAAGCAGGCATTGACGCTGAAGCCCGGTTATGACCTGGCCTACAACAATATCTGCGCTGCCTACAACCGGTTGAAGCAATGGGACAAAGCCATTGAAGCGGGTGAGCAGGGCCTAAAATTGAACCCAACCAACCAACTCATTAAAGGAAACCTGGCCGAGGCGTACAGGGAAAAAAAGAAATAACTGACTATCCGTATGAAGGAAAGCATTGACGATTTCCGTTGTCATACTGAGGTTCTCGAAGTATGATGAGCGTAAAACACAGCTTGAATAAGGTTTCGACAAGCTCAACCTGACATGCTTTCCTTCATCCGGATAGTCACAAAAGAAATAATTATGAAGATATTAGGATTCAACAGTTTTGGGCACGACTCTGCTGCTGCTTTGATGATTGATGACGAAATCGTGTATGCAGTGGAGGAGGAAAGACTGAACAGGAAGAAACATGCGGGCGGCTTTCCCCAAGCGGCCATACAGGACTGTTTGGACAAGAGCCATATTACCATTGATGATATAGACCATGTGGCTTTCTTTTGGAAGCCTTCCATCTCCTTTTCCAAGATACCCGTGTACCTGTTGAAGTTCTGGGACAAGGTACCTACCCTTTTAAGGGAGCAGAAAAATTTTAAGTGGAAGAGAACCTGGGCATGTTGAACTACCTGTTTGATATGTACAAACTGCCCAAGAAATTGAAGGAGGTTTTCCATGCCAAGCATCCCAAGTTCAAGTTCCATTTCCTCGAACACCATCTATGCCATGCAGCCAGTGCCTTCTTCCCTTCCCCCTTTGAGGAAGCGGCCATATTGACCATTGATGGTGCTGGCGAATGGGCCACTACCCTATTGGCTTATGGCAAGGGCAACAACATCCAAAAACTGCAAACGGTCAATACCCCTTATTCATTGGGTGCCTTCTACCAAGCAGTTTCCATCCACCTGGGTTTCAAATTGATTGAAGGCCCGGGGAAGATGATGGGGCTTGCCTCCTACGGTAATCCTGAAGGGAAGCCCTATCAGGATATGAAGAAGCTTTTCCGTTTGAAGGACAATGGCGGCTTTGATTTTGACATGCGCTATTTCTCCTACCACTATACCCGAAAATCCGGCGTGAGCAAGAAGTTCACCGACCTTTTCGGTCCTTCCAAAACAAAGGGCGCAGACTGGACAGACCATGAACTGGATGTGGCTGCAGCGGCACAGCATATAGTGGAAGACGTGATCATGCACATGGTGAAGCATTTGAAGAAAGTAACGGGCAGCAATAACCTCTGCATGGCTGGTGGTGTGGCTTTGAACAGCGTGACCAATGGCATCATTGCCAAATCCGGTCTGTTCAAGGACATCTTCATCCAACCTGCTGCGGGTGATTCAGGCACTACTATTGGTGCAGCTTTATTGCTCAACCACCAAATATTGAACAGGGAAAGGAAACTGATGGAAACGGCTTTTCTTGGCCCCAGTTACGACAATGCTGCCTGCATCAAAGCTATTGAAGCGGCTGGTCTCCCCTATAAAGTGGCAGGCGATGCAGCCTATGATTTCACTGCGGAACAATTGATGAACAATAAGATCATTGCCTGGTTCCAGGGAAGGATGGAATTTGGTCCAAGGGCATTGGGAAACAGGAGCATATTGGCCAACCCCATGAACCCTGACATGAAAGACATCCTGAACAGGCGGGTAAAGTTCAGGGAAGGCTTCAGACCCTTTGCAGCCATTGTTACGGAGGAAAACTGCGGCACCTATTTTGACCATGATTACCCCAACCCCTATATGCTGCTGGTGTACAATGTGCGTGAGGAATACAAGCAAAAATTGCCATCGCTCACCCATGTGGACGGAACCGTAAGGATACAGACCGTGAACGAAAAGGAGAACCCGCCCATGCGCAAGCTGTTGAAGACCTTTGAACAACTGAGCGGCTATCCTGTACTCATCAACACTTCATTCAATATCAAGGGCGAACCGATTGTATGCACACCGGAAGATGCGGTGCATTCATTCATCAATGCAGATATGGACTACCTGATCCTGAACGATATTATTGTGGCGAAACAGGGGGATGGTATTTTGGGTTAACCCATTCCGCTCCTAACACGCCAATAACACATTACGGGCACCATTTGCCATTTGCTGGCAAATGGTTTTTATATGTAGCACACCTACCTTGCGTATTACCAGCACAAAACGTTCCTACGGAACGTAAAACCCTTTTTGGAATTTCGTTCTACCCATAAGACGTTCCTAGCGGAACGAAATGGGGAAATAGGTTCAAGATATGCTACAAATATTCCAATGGAACGTAATCCCCTTTTGGAACCACATTCCATCCAAAGACGTTCCTAATGGAACGAAATGGGGAAATGGGTTCAGGACATGCTACAAATATTCCTATGGAACGTAGCCCCTTTTGGAAACACATTCCATCCAAAGACGTTCCTAATGGAACGAATGAAAGCTCATGGCCAGGTTCCTTATGAAAACGAAAGGGATTTATGACATACTGCCTTCTAACCATTAAGTGCAATTAGCTACCAAGAAAATAAATACCCTCTTTTGTTGCGCCTTGTTCCATCGGAACATCTTGTGGGTAGAAACAGGCAACAATTTGATGTACGTTCCATAGGAACGTTTTGTGCTCATGGACCATGTCAGGATCTGTTGTTGGTCAAAGAAGCAATACGACGGAAGGCCGTGCGGATGAGGTTGCACCATGTTCCATCGGAACATCTTGTGGGTAGAAACGGGCAACAATTTGATGAACGTTCCATAGGAACGTTTTGTGCTCATGGACCATGTGAGGAAACCATCATTGGTCAAAGCGGGGCAATACGGCAAAAATTTGTGGGGAGGCAAACAGGAACCAATCCTAAGCCAATCGTTTGATGGCATCCATCGGCGAAAGCCAATTGCTTCCCATTTGCTGGTATTCCTTGCGGGTGTCCACATATTTGGAGGCCAGCAGCCCTTGCAGGTTGTCCTTGTTGAAGGGCGGTTTGGGCAGCCACTGCATGGCAGCAATGAACAATTTCATTAAACCAACAGGAACCGGTACGAAACTGATGGGGCGGTTGGTTTGCTTGGCTATTTCATGGACCAGTTCCTTATAAACGACCCTATCTGGATGCGCCAATGAGAAACAACCTTTTGCTTCGGCTTCCATTAAACCAATCGTGGCAGCGATAAGGTCGTCAATAAAAATGGTCTGTATAATTTGATGGCCCCCTCTTAGCAAGGGTACAAACCTACTCTTCTGCAACTGTGTTTTCATCCTTCCAAAAAGACCGGCATTGCCCAGCACGAGTCCGGGCCTTAGGATCAGGTCTTCCTTGAAGAAACCCTCCGCCTCCAACTTGCACAAGCCATAATAAGAGGCTGTTACAGGCTCTGCAGCAGCAAAACTGGACATGAACACATAGGCTGGAAGCTGCAGGGCCTTCCATGCTTTTACTGCACGGATATTGGCATCCTCCCCATCAACCATTACCTGCTTGAACTGGAATGCCAAATGGATCAATATATCCACACCCAGAAACAGCTCCGCCTTAGGTAATTGTTCCAGTGAATACGGTATGTATTCAACCCCTGCTACCCTATCCGCTGGTTCATGGTGCACCAATGCCTTCACAGCATGGCCATTGGCATGCAATGCCTTTACCATGGCCTTGCCTATGAATCCATTGGCACCTGTTATGGCAACTGTTTTACCCATCGGCCAATATTTTGGTGGCGGTTAAATGGGCATAGGCCATCAATGACAGGGTAAGCCCCTTACCCGGTAAATAGCTGAACCCGGAACCATCTGCCACATGCACATGACGGGTGCCGTACAGTTTCCCCTCAGGTGAAATATGGTAAGGCTTCTCCGTATCGCTAAAAGGCAATGAGCCTGCATAATGTATGCTGCCACCTGTTGCGGTCCGCATCTTCTTCAGCACCAGGCAGCGAAGCTTGAAGAACGCAGCCGCATAGGTTTTCTCGGTATGCTTGATCAGGGCTTCTTCCTGATCGGTATAAGTATAATTGGTAAAGAGGCTGTCACCCGTTGGGGAAGCGGAGGGCTTCAATTGGATATGGTTTTGTGGTTGGTAGCCTGCTGGATGGAAGATACCGGCAATGAACAAGGAAGGCACCAGCAACTGCAGGAACTTCCTCCCATCTGCATGGTTCAGGGGCATCTGCTTGAGTATCCTGAAATTGAGGAGTGACCGGTAGTTGTAAACGGAAGCCATGGCCACATCACTATGGTCCTTATGGATATCGTAGAACATGGCCAACTGGGCAAGACCGCATAGTTGGCCTGTATGCTGCCTGCCAAGGAAGGGCAGGTAGGCCATGGGCATATAAGTATAGGCATTGCAGAGAATGGGCAGTTTTTCCCTGCCCTGCATGGAACGCATCACCATGCGGGAACTGCCCAAGGTACCTGCGCAAAGCACCAGTTTGCGTGCATGGAAGCATTTCTTTTCCAATGTCCCGATGTTCAGGCATTCAACCGTTACAACCTCCTCCTTTTCCGAGAAGGAAATGGCCAGCCAGCCACTTTGGTAATTCAATACCCCCTTATCAACCAGTTTCTTGATGGTGATATAGGGCCGGTAAGCGCTATTGCCTTCATTGGCATAAAAGTCCAGGTCCTTGTAGCCATAAGCCTCCCTGTCATTTAGTTGCTCAGTAAGCAATGCCAGTGAAGGCCGGCCCATACTGATCCCCTTTTCAATAAAACCTTTGCTACGCTTCCTATAACGGCCATACAGATCCGCCGCCGATGGGTTCAGGTTGATGGAGGGCTGTGTGGAAAACAATTCACCATGGCAATAGCCACTTGCATCGTCCTCCTGCTCGCCGGAAATACCGATCCTTTGGGCAATTGTTCCATAAGCTGCTTTCATTGGCTGAACGGGGAGTTTGCACTTTTCCAGTTCGGCAGTGGAGAAAGCATAACTGCCAAGTCCCCACCCATTGCCCAGCCCCCCCAATGCCAATGATTCCACCGGGAAGAAATTGCTTGAACCGATTGGCAGGAACCTTTCCGTTAATGCGCTCATGAAAGTACGCTGGGCGGTCTGCTGCGGAATATTGGGATGCGTAGCTTCCCCCAATGCTTCCAGTTCATCGCCAAGGAAAAAACGGGACTGCTCCTGATTGTGCAACCTTTTGGAAATAAAATCCTCCTCTGGACGGGTGATGATGCCCTTCTCCAGACCTGCATCGATCATCAGCACCTGCTTGCCCGAACCACAAAGTGTTTCAGCAGCCATGGCTGCCGTGCAGCCTGAACCAATAATCATATAATCCATTAACTCCATCGCAAACATTTCAGTAAACAGGCACCTATCAATCCCTTTAGTACGGCCATGCCTCCCCTGTACAAAAATTGGATACCAGCAAATGCTATATTGTCTTTTGTAAGGAACAGTCCTGCATAATCCGTTTCGGTTTCCATCAGGGCAGACATCAACAGCAAACGTTTCCTGATGGTATGCTGTGGCTGCACCAATGCCAGTCCACCATCCACTAGGGGCAATAGAAAGGGATGGCGCAGCAACCGCTGCATCAGTAAACCTTCCTTACTGTCCAGTTGCAAGGACAATCTTCCCAGGGCCTCGTTATACCTGGGCAACAAGCCGGGGACGATTTCCTTGGCACCAATATATTTGGCCAGTACTGTTGCTTCTTGTTGGGTATCAGGCATTGTCCGTTTGTGCTTCTTTTTCCTTTTGCTGTTTCAGCAGGGCCATTTCCTGCGTTAGGCTGGTAATGCTCTTTTGCAGTTTGGAATTGGCCACGCTCAAATGTAGCAGATATATGAGGATGAGGAATATAAATCCAGTGAACACTAAATTGGGTGGATCGTACACCCCAAACTTCCTGGATACAATTTCCAGTCCCTGCCTCCAGAAGGAGAAGATGGCCATGAACAGCGTGATCACCAGCCAAACAATGGCATATTCCTCCCGTAACTTCCCCTTGATGATCAACTTGCCAATATATCCAAGGAAGAACAGGTTGGCAATGATGGTAATAATCTGGATACGTTCCATTTCGTTTTATTTTCTGATGAATGAAAAGAACATGGCAATGGTCACTTTCACGATATAGTACAATTGTGCAAACTGCTTGATGGATGACTGCCCCCCCTGCCTTTCCCGCATGGCCACTGGTATTTCTTCCACAGCCAGGCCAGCTTTGGCAAAAATGATGATGGATTCAGGTTCGGGGTACTCATCGGGATAATTTCCGGCGGCAATGGCAATGGCTTTCCTGTCAAACAAACGGAAGCCGGATGTACTGTCATATACATGTATGCCCGTAAAGAACTTGTTCAGCCAATGCAGGTAACCAATACCGGTTCTCCGCAGGGCAGATGATTGGAATCCCTGTTTCACAATGAACCTTGAACCGATGACCACACTGGCTTTTGTGGCTTCCCAATGCTGCAATAACTTGTGGAGTTCGTACGGTGGGTGCTGGCCATCACCGTCCATCTGCACGGCCAGGTCGTAGCCATGCTGGAATGCATACAGGTAACCTGTTTGCATGGCGCCACCAATACCAAGGTTCACGGGCAGGTCCAGCACAATATCCGTATGTTTCTTGGCTACCTCCACCGTTGCATCTTTTGAACAATCGTTTACCACTGCAATGTCCATGGAAAATGCGGGGGGCAATGCCAACGATTTGAGTTCTGCAAGCAGGGCCGGCAATGAATCCTGTTCATTATAGCAAGGAATGACGATAAGCAGTTTGAAAGGCATTAAGGCGGCTGTTGGTTTAACACTGTGCAAATGCATGGCAAGTATAAGGATAATAAAAAAGGCAACCTTAAATAAGATTGCCTTTTTGTGCCCAAGGAAATAGAAAAGTAAACTACAGATATACCATTCAGTAAGTTGAACAGCATTTAAGGCATTTCTCTTCCAAAGGGAAAATCTTATTCCTTATTTGATATTATTTTATATACTTTGACTTTTATTCTAGCAACCAAGCCAAAACTATGCAGTTGGGTTGCCTTATCAAGCATAAAAGGTAACACGCTTCATAGATATTGGAAGTGAATTAGCTGCAGCATTTTGTGTCGCACTTATGTAACTGGGAAGGTCTATAGACCACTTTAGACCTTCTAACTATTTGATTTACAACACCATCTTTATGTAACGGTTATGTAACTAGCGTATGAAAACATGGGAAAATAGGGCATTGGCATTGTTAACAAAAAGTTTGACACCCATACCCACAGAACTAAATGAAATAGACTGGAAAAGCGCCATTTCAGATAAGAGTGAAAGATTAGCGCAGCACCTATCTGCATTTTCACATTTGCAGAACGGCGGCTTTATGGTTTTTGGTGTAAACAATGATGGTACACAAACAAGTATAAGCAAACCTGAGATTGATAACATTATACAAAAACTGGGAAATATTGCAAGGAACAATTTAGCACAACCAATCGGAATAGATTTTTCTGTAATCACTTATCAGGGCAAAGACTTGCTACTGGTGTTTATTGAAGAAAGTGCTTATAAGCCTGTGCATTTGAGAGGGGCCATTATTTTTGAAAGCTACAAAAGATCGGTCGGGCAAACAGTCAAAATGTCCCAGCAAGAGGTAAAGACACTAATAGCACAGTCACAGGGCTTAACTTTCGAGGAGCAAATTGCTATTTCAAATGTTGAAGCCGATGAAGTGCTGCAATTAATTGATTACGATGCTTATTTCCGTTTGTCCAACAAAAATTTGCCTGAAAACAAGGCTTCCATTTTGCATGTCTTAGCAAATGAAGAAATGGTAAAGCATCAAATGGATGGACTGTTCTCAATAACAAACCTAGGGGCGATACTTTTTGCAAAGGATATTACCCAGTTTAAAGGATTAAGAAGAAAAGCCATTAGGGTTATTATTTACGATGGAATAAACAAGGTTAAAGCTATCAAGGAACAAGAAGGCATAAAAGGATATGGAGCAGGATTTGAAGGTTTGATAAAATACATTTTAGACCAGTTACCAAGAAATGAAATAATTGAAAGTGCATTAAGGCAGGAAGTAAAAATGTACCCTGAAAAAGCAGTGAGGGAATTTGTGGCCAATGCCTTGATTCATCAGGACTTCAACATTCCGGGAACTGGAGTAATGATTGAAATTTTCAAGGATAGGATAGAAATAACAAATCCGGGCATTCCATTGGTAGATACCAACAGGTTTATAGATACAGCCCCCAAATCAAGAAATGAAGCATTGGCTTCTTTATTGAGAAGGTTGAATATTTGTGAAGAAAGAGGAAGTGGTGTAGATAGGGCTATTGAAGCCATAGAAATTTTCCAGTTACCCGCTCCGAAATTTGTGAAAGAAGAGGATTATACGAGGGTAACATTATATGCATATAAGCCTTTAAGTAAAATGGATAAGGATGATAGAACAAGAGCATGTTACCAGCATTGTTGCCTTCAATACGTAAGCAATCAAACAACGAACAATCAATCTTTGCGTAAACGATTCAATATTTCTGAAAGTAATTATCCCATGGCTTCCCGGATAATAGCAGACACCATTGAAGTAGGCTTAATTAAGGTAACAGATCCTGAAAGCAATTCAAAAAAGCATGTGAGTTATATTCCGTATTGGGCTTAATATAGACTTCCTTACGGTACTGCTAAGTGGTAACCTTAAGGAATGGCCGCCCAACTTGGTACCCTAAAAGAGAAACCCTTATGAACTATGTTCATAAGGGTTTCTGAAAGGCGCTTAACCGCCTGTTGTGCCCAAGACTGGATTCGAACCAGCACATCCTTGCGAACGCTACGACCTGAACATAGTGCGTCTACCAATTTCGCCACTTGGGCAAGTGAAATAGGTGTCAGAACCTGAATCATTTGTAAACAAATGATTTTTTTATACTTACCACAAAGGCACAAAGCACACAAAGGGAAAAACGTAGTTTTTCAACTTAGTGCCCTTAGAGATCTTGGTGGTTACCTGTCATCCCTGCCTTTGCCGGCAGGCAGGTTCAATGTGCTTGTTTGCAAAGCAAACATTGGTATACTCAGGCTGACAACCTCAGCATTCAGGACTGCAAATATAGGAGCAATCATATCACCAACAAACTACATCCTCTAATATCGCTATTATCCACCCTCCCATGCACTTCAAAACTGCCATCTTCATACACAATCCCCACATCCTCCGTGGCAATAAAGGAGCAACTGTACCTATTGGCCAGGTCAATGACGTTCAGGATGCCCCTGCCCGATTCCCTTACTACCAAGGGGTCCTCCTCGTCCCGCACCAGCACTTTCATCCATGGCGGGCAAAAGAACCGCCCATTGCCCGTGGAATAAGCTTGTGACAATAATTCCGTCATCCCATATTCACTGTGGATATGACCAACACCCAATTGCTGCTGCAGTATTCCATGTACTTCTGCCCTGGTCATTTCCCTCCGCCTGCCCTTCATGCCGCCTGTTTCCATTACAATGGTATGCTTCAACTGCATGGTATGGGCTTCTGCAAAATCGAGCAGCCCAAATGTCACACCTATCAGCAGTACCTGCTGTTCCTGGGCTTCCAGTGCCTGTAAAGTATTGTACAGCTTCCCATGTTCATTCAAATAGAAGCCGCTCATTGCATGCCCGCTCAGCTTGATCAATTCATCCACCATCATGATCAGTGAAGAACCCTTCCTTTCCAAATAAGAAGGCAACAAACCGATGATGCACCAATCTTTGATGTCCCCATAAAAGAGCCCAAAAGCCTGGATGAAACTTGACCTGTACAAACCAATGTCCTTCACAAAGTGCTTGCTATTGATACCCTGTGTGGTGCCACTGCTTTCGAAGATGGCCTGCGGTTCAAACAGCGTTGCAACCACTTTATGCGTCTTGAAGAAGGAAATAGGCAGAAAGGGGACTTGCTCAATAGGCAGCATATCCACATGGGCAATTCCCATCAGCTTGCACCATTGCTGATAAACGGGGTTATGGTCCAACTGGAAACGGAAAACCTGATTGGCTTCTTCATTAAAAGCGGCCCTATTTCCAATGCTGAAAATTTTAGAAACTGATTCACAATCCATACCCATATTATTCAATGATTAACCATTAGATTTGTACCGATACAATAGATCATTATGAAACGAGCCATCCCATCCTTACTAATAGCCTGCATGTTGTTTGCAGCATGCAGCAAAGATAGCGTTAATACAAGGCCATCACTTACGCTGAAATCCGTTAGCGACGATGTTGTTCCCATCAATGGCACCCTTTCTTTGAAGTTCACTTTTGGTGACAAGGAATCGGATATAGACTCCATGTACATTTATAGGACCCGCATGAACATCAAGAAAGCCACACAAACGGTAAGGGATTCCATCAAGCTCCGTGTAGCAGATTATAGTACCAATACCACGGGCGAAATGTTCATCGATTTCACCTGCGCAGCATGTTACCAGAACTATTTGATTTCTGCGGTGAACCCTCCCACCAGTGGTACCCCCCCAAGAAACGAAGCAGATAGTATGCTGTACAAATTTGTGGTGAAGGACAGGCAAAAAAATGTGAGTGATACCGTTTACTATTCCCCTATTGTTATACTCAGGTAGATGAAGCAGTCCATCCCCAGAAAACTGATCGATATTTTTTTTTACGGGAACCTTTTTGCTGGCCTTTGTGCAGTGGCTCTCTGCATTGAAACTTCAGTGCAGCACAAATTGAAACTGAACGGTATACACTTTTATACACTCGTTTTTTTTGGAACCGTCTACTATTACACCTTTCTCTACCTAAAGGCGGTACCGGCTACGGATTACAATGAAAGGGTAGCTTGGTACAGGGTAAAGTATTCCGTGCTCAAGAAAACACAGAACATCATCCTCATTTTCCTGCTGGCAGATGCCTTTTTCTTTGTTTGGAAATACCATGAGTCCTTCGCTACCCTGAACAGCCATAAATATGGGTTGATACTGCTGTTCCCTTTAATTGCACTCACCTACACCTATAATATCCTCCCCCTGCCCAGCCGCACGAAACTCAGGAGGATCGGTTGGCTGAAACCCTTTGTCATTGGTTTTGTGTGGAGCGGCATCGTGACCGTTTACCCCATTATATTTTACCAGATACAGGTTGGTAGCCATGTGGAAATATTTTCACTGCCATCTGGCTGGCTCTGGCTCAAGAACCTGATGTTCATTTCCACCCTGTGCATCATGTTCGATATAAAGGATTATGAAGATGATAGGACACATGGCCTCAAAACCTATTCCGTCCAGTTCGGCACAAACAATACCATACGGTACATTATCATTCCATTGGTGCTGATCGGTATCTTTTCCTTCCTGATGTTTACCATACACAAGGGCTTCCCGGCATTCAGGATTGCAATGAACCTGGTACCATACCTACTATTAATCGTTTCAGCCTACTCATTGCTGCACAAAAAAAGGAGCATCATCTATTACCTGTTCTTTATAGACGGGCTGATGGTCCTCAAAGCAATCTGTGGCGTGGCCGGTACATTATTGATCAAATAAAACAATATGGCAAAGACAAAAAAGGCAAAGGCAAAAGACAAATCAATCATGACGGGGCCATCATTCGAGTTCCTGAAAAGTTACCTCAATAACCCATCGCCCGTTGGTTTTGAAAGCGGTGGGCAGAAACTATGGCTGGAATATTTGAAGCCCTATATCGATACCAGCTATGTGGATCCCTACGGTACTGCTGTTGGTATCATCAACCCCACGGATCCCTTTAAAGTGGTGATAGAAGCCCATGCCGATGAGATAAGCTGGTTCGTGAACTATGTGAACAATGAAGGGTTGATCTATTTGAAAAGGAACGGCGGCGTTGACCACCAGATTGCCCCCAGTCAGCGTGTACTTATACATGGGAAGAAGGGTGCAGTGAA
>JAHEZD010000131.1 GCA_023251255.1 Chitinophagaceae bacterium | reverse complement strand
CAAATAAACGATACCTCCGCGCAATTCTTCTTTTTCGCTCATTCTGCCAATGGGGTTCAATTGCTTGAACCTTTCCAAAAAAAGGCCTTGGTGCCCATTGAAAATTCCTCCTGGGGTTAATGAATTCACACGAACGCCCTTACTGGCCCATAGGGTAGCAACGTATTTTGTCAATGCCACAACACCATGCTTGCTTACACTATAGGCTACAGGCTGAGATATACCAGTGCCAGGATAAATATTATGATTGGGGCTAACAACGCCATACAATGATGCAATGTTCACAATGCTTCCCTTGCCCTGTGCCAACATTTGCTTACCGATTGTTTGGCAGCCAAGAAAACAACCAGTAAGGTTTACATTCATTATGGCATTCCAGTCTTCCAACGGAAAGTTTTCGAAGCTTGCATCGAAGTTGGCGCTCTTGCTTTGATTGGTAAATCCAGCATTATTAATGAGTATATCAACTTTGCCAAATTCGCCAATTACTTCATGTAACAAATTTTCCCAACTTTCTTTCTTGGTCACATCACAAAATTTTGCGAGTGCATCTATCCCAGTTGCTTTCAGAACATCAACTGCAGTTTCGCATTTTTCTTTGTTGAAGTCTGCAAGAACAATCTTCGCACCATAAGCATGTAACGCAATAGCGTGTTCGCTTGCAAGTAATCCTGCACCACCTGTAATAATGGCAACTCGGTTGGTCAAATCGAAAAGGTTCGTACTCATTTATGTAACATTAAAAATTCAACAATTTTGAAGTCTATTTCCGTATCAATATCCACAGCCCGTTCCCTTGGCATTGAATATATTTTACATTTGGCCTTGCTCCAATGTTCAAACTCATATAGTGCAGATTTCTTTACCACATAGGCTGCCGGTGTAAGGCTGTACACTTCTGGAGCGTCCTGTCTCCGGACAATCGGCTTATCCCCTCTCTTTACAATTTCTGCAAAGCCATCCTTTTTTATTTCCATCATATTAAAATAGGGGTTACGCTCCGGTTCATAACCTGTAATTACAACGTCTACACTCGCATCATCTAGTGCTTTCTGAATAGCCCCATTAATATCGGTAGCGTTTTTCAATGGAACGGTTACATCCATGTCAACTAAATAATCAACTTCAACACCAAACATCTTTTCATACATTTCCAATGCATGGATGAAGACAGGCCATTTACTTGCAGTATCCGTAGCTAGGTCATTTGGCCGCATGAATGGAACATTGGCACCAAATTCCTTGGCGGTTGAGGCTATCAGGTTATCATCAGTTGAAATGATTACATCATTCAACAATTCAGCAGCCAATGCTGTTTCAATAGTATAAGCAATCAATGGCTTATTGTTGAGTAATTTGATGTTCTTGCCGGGTACCCCTTTACTCCCCCCACGGCAACAAATAGTTCCTAAAATAAACATAGGCAATTATGGATTGAATTTGTCCATCTGCACAAAAACATGATGTTCAGATGAATATTTTGCAGCCAATATCATTTTCAAACTTTCTAGCCCATCGTGTAACGATGTAAGCCTATCATCTGAATCATTTTCAAGAAACGATTTCATTATACTCACAAACCTATCATTGCGTTCAAAATTTTTATACAGGAACTCGTTCCCTACTTTCTGTTTATCTATCCAGTCTACTTTGCTCTCAGCAAGGTTCCATAAAATTGTTCCTTCGCTTCCCGTAAACATGCAATTACGCACAAGCCGCTGTTGCAGGTAATCTAAATGGATGGTTCCAATGATTCCATTGAAAAATTTTAGTAACACCTCGGCAGTATCTTCTGTTTCAATATCCAGTGTTCCAGTATTCCTATTGAAGGATGCTACGGTTTCTACCTTGCCAACCAACCAATATAAATAATCAAACTCATGAACAAGATCAAGCATAACACCACCTCCTGTTTCCTTTTTTGCGCTCATCCCATTTCTATAATCTTCATGGGGGCGCCAATCGGGCAGGAATTGTCCAACTTGTGCGTTGACAGAAACTAATTGCCCAATAACCTTTTCCTCAAGCAATGATTTTACCTTTTGCAGCCCCAAATCAAAATGCAGGTCATAACCAACGATGAGGCGGGTCCCATTTTTTTCTACTGCAGCAATTATCTCATGAATGGATTCAAAAGAATGGCTTATTGGCTTTTCCAAATAAATGGAAGGGATTTTCGCCCTTATTAATTGTTGAAGTGATTGGATATGTTGGGCAGTAGGCACACAAACAATAGCTGCATTGTAACTATCATTTTTTAGAGCCCCTGCAAGTGTTGAATATACTTGCAACCTTGCAAACTCATCGGGCAAGATACCTGAACGGCTTACAATCGTTATATCTGTATAGCCAATTTCAATGATATTACGCAGGTGACGTTTACCAATGGAACCAAGCCCTATTAAAATAATTTTCAATTAAATTAATTAAGTAAGGGTGAGAGGTATCCAATAGGAAATTCCACAACCATTACCTGGCCTAGGCTTTCAAGTTTCACATAGATTTTTTTCTTGCCGCTCCTGATTACGGTACCTTTATTATCCATAAAAACACCATGTGTAATCCTAACTTTCGTTTCTTCCTTAAATCCTTCCAATGAGTAGGTTGAAACTTTGGCTTCTTCTTCCGAAAGGTATTTCCTTATCATTTCAACTTCTTCGTCCCTAATTACAGCGGGCTTTTTAAGATAGTGCACAAAATTAAGAACGCCATCTGTCATCAGAACGTTTAAACGGTCCTCCACTTCATTAATATGCACAAAAACATAAGACTTGAATAACGGCTCCTCTATAATTTTTTTCCTGTCACTCCATTGCCTTTCGATTTTCTGCAAAGGGCACCAACTTTCAATACCTTTTCTTAATAAGGTTCCATCCACCTTTTTTTCCCATCGCGGTTTTGTATATAAAGCAAACCATTTTTTCTTGTTTTCCATACCTAACATTCTTTTTAATAAAGCTCCGCCATTTCACTCACATTACCTAAAGGTGATATTGAGGGATTAACCACTATTGTTAAACGTTTTATAGCTTCACTTATTTCTTGAATCCACTTAAAAGTCGTTCCCAGAAACTCTTTTTCTTTTCCTGAATATAATAGCCATAACCATACCCATAACCGTAGCCATAACCGTAGCCATAACCGTAACCATAGCCGTAGCCATAGCCACCTCCATCATTCTTAATACCATTCACGATTACACCCATATTTTTAAATTTCTTTTCCCGGTATAACTTGTCGATAAATGGTATAACCGCCTTAAAAGAAAATTTATGCCTGATAATGAAAATACTTAGATCAACAAATTTTTCAATAAGCAAAGCATCGGTAACCAGCCCGACCGGTGCTGTATCAATAATTATATAATCGAAATTCTCTTTTAAATAATCGAAAAGCATAACTGTTCTCTTACTTAAAAGAAGTTCGGCAGGATTGGGGGGAATTGGGCCGGAACTGATTACATAAAGGTTATCCCTATCCGGAACAGTTTGTATTATATCATTAAAAGGAATGTCCTTTATGATGAAATTGGAAAGCCCTAGTTCATTAGGAAGGTTTAGGTATTTACTAAGTTTCGGTTTTCGGAGATCAAATTCAAGGATTACTGTTTTGGCACCAGTTATGGATAAACTGCTGGCAAGGTTGAGCGAAACAAAACTTTTCCCCTCGCCGCTCATAAATGAAGATACCAATATGGTTTTAAGCTGCTTATCAGGCATCATATATTGGAGGTTCGTTCTAATTAAACGAAACTGCTCTGCAATTGGACTCCTGCTTTTGCTTTCGATTACGATGCTTTTTTTGTTTTTCTCATAAGAAAGTTCGCCAAGAATTGGTATAGCTGTATTGGATTCTATCTCTTTCCGGTCCTGGATTTTAGTATTGAAGAAATCCTTGAGCACAATAATTAAAATAGGTATTACAATACCCAACAAAATGGCCATGCTCCTGATAGAGCCTACTTTGGGGCTCACTACTCCAAGGTCTGTGGCATTATCAACAACCCTTGTATCATTTATGTTAGATGCCAAAGACAATTCAGTTTCTTCTTTCCGTTTCAAAAGGTCAACATAAATTGCTTTCTTCACTTCAATATCCCGGGCCAGTTTTAACGTCAGCCTCTCTTCCATTGGAATTTGCTTAATCCTAGACTCAAGAGCAGAGGAATTATTTTCAAAACCTTGCATTTGGGATTGAAAAGCTGTTTTTATGCTGCGAATATTTCTCAATATATTTTGCCTTGCATCACGTATGCTAACGTTGAGTCTTTCCAAGTAGGGATCACTCGATGTACTGACCAGTTCCATCCTCTGTTTTTCTGCAACCAATGTATTGTGGTCGTTAATCAGTTTTAAAAGTGTCGGCTCGTTTTGACCATATGAAGAAGGGATTATGTCAGAAGTGTTTTTAAAATTGCTTATATAAGATTCCAAAAACTCCAGTAATGTTATTTGGTTCAGTAATTTGTCTTTATCTATTTGAACAGAAGTATACTGTGAAAAGAAAACCGTTCCTGCCTGGTCAACTGAAACAAATTTATGATTACGTTTAAATAACTCTGCAGCATATTCCAAACTATCCAACTCATGGGTAACACTGGCTAGTTTATCATTTAAGAAAAAGATGGTTTTGTTTGCCACTGCATTCTTGTCATCCAATCCTGCAGCATTATAAACCTCCATTAATTTATCTATGATGTTGATCCCCCTTTCGGGTATTTCATCATTCATGGCTACTTCAAGTATTCCACCCTGTTCAGTAACACGAATTACAGTAATCCTCCCTTTTAATTCATTAGCTTCAGCTCGTTTATCATTGAACACAAGTTGGTAGCCTTTTGAATCAGCTTTAATCAATGGATTCCTTTCAATGATTACCTTTCCATAAGCTACTTCAACTGTATCACCATAAACAACCTTCCTGTTTCCGCCGATGCCTGAAATGAAATAGCTATCCCTCGATAATTTCACAAAGTAGGCCGATGCCTTGGCATCTGGAAAGCGTTCAACAACTTTTACAGTAAAAGGTCTTTGTTTACCATAAATTTCAGAGGTCGTAACCCGTCCTTCTTGTTTTATTTTGATATTCAGAAACAATGAATCAACTACCCTTTCAGAAAGGGTATACGACTCAAGAATATTTATCTGGTTACCTACATCCAAGTTACCTGGAATAATATTTAAGTCTTTTAATGCCTTATAACTGGATTGATCTTCGTCCTTAATAAGGAGGTTGGCGGAAATCTTGTATGATTTAGGTGTATACCGAATATATAAATTAGCTGAAAATATGCTTATTGCCAAACATATCACTACCCATGGAAGGAAACCAATCAGTTTAAATATCAATTTCTTGATATCAAACTGGTTCCCATTTGATTGTTGTGGTGAAAAATCCTGTTCGCCTGTGCCTTGTGGGTAGCTCATGTAAAATTATTCGTTGCTTATTTTGTTTTAATAACAAAAAAGAGCGTAATAATGCTGGTCACAATACCAATTAAACTAGATACGGTACTCAGCACTTGTGTTTGTTGCACTTTATTGTCTCTTTCAACAATGATGATATCATTCCTACGTAAATAGTAATAGGGGGATGTAAACAATGTCCTTTCGTTGAAGTTTATTGTTCCTATTTCTCTATTCCCACTGCTATCTCTTATTACCCTTACAATACTTCTCTTTGAAAATTGTGTCATATCGCCAGTAAGGGCAATAGCTTCCAGTATTGAAATTTTTTCATTGGGAATAACAAAATTTCCTGGAGATTTCACTTCACCCAATACCGTAAACCTAAAATTGGTAAACCGGATATTTGCATTTGCCTCCTTTAAATACCTTGATACATCCGTTACCAATTTTTCTTTCAGCTGGTCCTTCGTTAATCCTGCTGCTTTTATTTTACCTAAAAGGTAAATCTCAACATTCCCTTCCTGATCAACCAAATAGTTGGAACCACCGGTTGTTGCACCATAACTGCTGCCTTTTGTATTGAAATCAATTACTGTTTGCTGGTTACTACCTGTAAATCTTATTTCTAAAATATCATCTGGCTGTATAACTGTTGCTGGGGCTTTCAAATCGGGCAAGGACACTTTCAAAGAATCAGAAAGGCCAACAATATTATACCCTAATTGCTTTTGAGGTTTACAAGAAGCAAGCATTAGCACAAATGAAAAAATGACAATCACAAATGTTCCTTTGCGATTATTCATAATGGATTTATACATAGAAAGAAACGGGTTAATGGTAGTATTTTCAAAGTTAACCCAAAGGCAAGAGGGCCTTAACAGTAGTAATCCACACAATGTGGATAGCATCAATTAAAAGAGGCGATAGGAAATTCCTTATCGCCTCTTTTACATACCTGCTTGAAGCATTATTTTTTTGCGGTATTGTTGCCTGTAGTAGCCATATCGCTAACGATACCAACAGTTTCATTAATGTACAAATCCGTTTTCAATGATTTCAACCAAGCTTGATAACGTTCCCCTTTGGCTTTGTCAGGGTTGTTGTAAAATTTCTCCTTGTCATCACTTAAAGAAGATACTGCCATCTCCTGTTGCAACCTCCCGAGCTTATCATTCTGGCCAACTGTTGTCCTTATTGCTTTTTGTTGCTCTTTATATTTTGTCAAATTAAGGCTAACAGGCTTTTCATTATTTGTGGCAAGCCAAGCTGCATTTTCTTTAATTAAACGAAGCGTTGGATTGCTAGTAATCTTTTCATTTGCATGTTTAATGGCATTTTCGTAACCAAAATTATCCGTAGATGTTTGATAAGTTGCTTTATTGATTTCGTCCCAAGGCAAAGCAATCGGATTATCTTTCTCACGGATTTTTAAATACTCGTAGCTATCTGGAAGCACAACATCCGGCGCTACCCCTTTCAGTTGTGTTGAACCTCCATTGATCCTGTAGAATTTCTGGAATGTTAACTTAACAGCACCAAGTTCTGTTCTTCCGCTATACATATCTACAGGCTTTCCAAAAGGTACATTACGCTGAACCGTTCCTTTTCCGTAAGTAGATGTGCTGCCAATGATAATGCCACGCTTATAATCCTGAATAGCAGCAGCAAAAATTTCTGAAGCCGATGCACTAAATTCATTTACCATTACAGCTAATGGGCCATTGTATAGAACCGTCTTATTGTTATCACTTAATACAGAGGATTTTCCGTCCTTGTCCCTTACCTGAACCACAGGCCCCTGATCAATAAACAAGCCAACCATCTGTACCACTTCGTACAAAGAACCACCACCATTATTCCTTAAATCCAATACAATTCCATCAACTTGCTCCGCTTTAAGTTTGGTAACCTCTTTTGCTACATCTTCTGAACATCTTGCCCCATCTGGCCTTTCAAAGTCAGCGTAAAAATCTGGCAGGAATATGTACCCAATCTTCTTGCTGCCATTTTGAACAACAGCACTTCTTGCAAAAGATTCATCCTGCACAATCTCGTCACGGATAATCGAAATGACCTTCAATGTCCCATCCTGCTTTTTAAGCGTAAGCTTTACCTCTGTTCCCTTGTTTCCCCTTATTAATTTTACGGCATCTGTAACATCATAACCAGTTATGTCTACTGGGTCATCCTTACCTTGGCCTACTTTCACAATAATATCATTCACCAATATCTCGCCGCTTTTCCATGCAGGCCCTCCAGTAACAAGACTGGTAATTTTTATTGCCCCATCCTGTTCCAATAATTGGGCACCGATACCATAAAAACGCCCGCTCATCATTTCATCAAAAGCGCGTTTTTCTATTGGGGGGAAATAATCCGAATGGGGATCCATCAAATTTGTAATCGTATTGATAAAGGTGTTGAAGCGCTGCTCTTCATTATAGGTATTCTTTATCCGTGTAAACGTTTTGTCCATGATTTTCCTTACCCTATCCCTTGCTTCTTTCTCCAGAACAGCATCGGATTTGTGTAAACTATCTTTCGGAAGTTTTTCACGCTGATCCAGCAGGTCACTATAACGTTCAAGCGTTAAATATTTCAATTTTTTCCTTACCCGGTCCTTTCTCTCCTTTTCATCTATTGGGTAATTCAACTTATCCCCATCGGTAACAAAGTCCTCGTTAACTGTGAAGTCAAAAGGTTGAGACAATACTTCTTTGGTATAAGCTTCGGATTCTGCAGTTCTCTTGTCATATACTGCGCTGACAGCAGGTGCGAATTTTATTTCGCTACCATGTATTTCGTCATCAATACTGGTTTCATATTTTTTGAAATCATTGACATCCGATTGAAGAAAAAGGTTTTTCTCGCCATCCATTTCTTCAAGGTACTTTTTGAATACCAATTTGGAAAAAGCATCATCAATTTTCTTCGGGCTGTAATGTTGCTGTTCGAACAACATGCCTATTGCTGACAATAATTTCTTCCTTTGTTCCAGTGAACTTCCATCCCCACCCTTATTTGTACCGGTAAATGCAAAGAACAATGCACCGAATGCAAAAGCAGCCAGTACCAGTAAGCCTTTTTTACTCATCATAAATTTTTTAAAGTTTTGCATAGTTATTTTCAAATGTAGTGGAAATTGAAATTAAGGACTATTCATTCATACCTATTAACAAAGGTTTTGAATAAACCTAATCAAGGCCAATTTTGTACCAAAACTACATTTTCATTTTGCTGAATGGATATTTCAGCTATTTTTGCCGTCCTGAAAAGAAAAACGGAGGGCATAGCTCAGTAGGTTAGAGCGACAGTTTGTGGCACTGTAGGTCGGGGGTTCGAGACCCCTTGCTCTCCCTCAAAAACCTTGTAATAATTTATTTGTTACAAGGTTTTTTTATTGAACGGTTTTGGTAATGCATATCCCTAAAAACAATGTGCATTATAGATTTAACATAAAAACCAGTATAAGAACTGTTCTGAACGAAACCAGTATTGGGATATTTTAAAAAATAGCTGCTGTATTCCAGTTGTTCGCCATAAATGTTGTACCACTTTATCCATTTACGCCTATCATAATGCCGCTCATACCTATATAAAACCATCCATTTTTAATATAATCGGAAATTTGCCAAAGAAATATCAATATAATACAATCATGAGAAAATTATTTTTAGTTGCTGCTATGGGTTTAAGCATGGTTTGCAGTTTTGCACAACAACCTGGAAGGGGAGGCAGCGGAAGAGGCGGTCAGAATGCTACCATTGGACACTTTTATGGAAAATTTGTTGACAGCAAAACCAATAAGCCAATTGAAGGAGCTACCGTGGTACTGTACGGTAACCGGTTTGATACGGTTACAAAAAAAATGAAAGAAGCTGTGCTGAAAACTGTGCTGAGTGCCAACAATGGCGACTTCAGTTTGGACAATCTACCTCTTTTTGGCAATTTCAAAATGAAAGTTTCCTCCATAGGCTACAAATCCCTAGAAAGAAGTTTGAAGTTTGATGTAAAAATGCCACAAGCTGGTGCATCGGGCGGGGGAATGGAAGCTGCAGCAGGTATGGCCGATGTTGACCTGGGCAATATCAAACTAGAACAAAATCCTGATGACCTCGGAAATGTTACAGTTAGTGCAACGAAACAATTATTTGAAATGGGCATTGACAGGAAAATTTTCAATGTGGACAAAAACCTCGTAAGTACTGGGCAAACTGCTACAGAAATTATGAAAAGCATTCCATCATTGAACGTGGATATTGATGGTAACGTTACTTTAAGGAATGCATCCCCACAGATTTTTGTTGATGGCAGGCCCACTACATTAACACTTGACCAGATACCTGCAGATATTATAGATAAAGTAGAAATCATTACCAACCCATCAGCGAAGTTTGATGCAAGTGGTGGCAATGCTGGTATATTGAACATTGTACTGAAGAAAAACAAGAAAACTGGTTACAACGGCGGATTAAGGGTTGGTGCAGATTCCCGTGGAAGGCTCAATCTTGGTGGTGATATTAATCTTCGCCAAAACAAGGTCAATTTTTTCTTGAGTGGTAACCTTAATCAACGCAAATCAAAATCAACTGGAGTTACCGATAGGAACAATTTTCTGAGCACCAACAGCTTGTTCAAACAAAATACCAATTCCGTTAACAGTGGCTACTTCGGTTTTTTGCGTGGAGGCCTTGACTATTTGATTGATAACAGGAATACGTTATCATTCTCTGCAAATTACAATAGAGGCAAATTCGACAATAACCAAACCCAGACTGTAGACTCATTTATTTATAGTTCACCTGTTTACAGTTCCACAACCTCTGCTTCAACTGTAAGTGAAGGTATATTCAAGAATTTTGGTTCACAGCTAAGTTACAAGCATAATTTCACGAAAAATGGTCACAATATTTCTGGAGATTTAAACTACAACTCAAGCAGCAACAACAATAATTCTACTTTGACTTCTGATACAAAACCGTACAGCACGCCCAAGTATCCATCATTAATACAGCAATCATTAGCGAACGGGTCCAATAAGTTCTTCACAGCCCAGACAGATTATGAAAACCCATTAACAGAAAACACCAAATTAGAGGCCGGTGCAAGGGCTGCCATAAGGAATTTCAAAAATGACAACAATGTTTTCCAGTATGACAATGTGAATGCACAGTTTGTACAATCAATACCGGCAAGCAGCAAGTACAAATTCAACGACCAAGTGTATGCTGCTTATGCCACCTATACCTTTAAAGTAAAAAAATGGAATTATCAATTTGGTTTGAGGGCAGAGAGCTCTAATTATACGGGTACACTCCTGAAAAGTTCGGGAGTTGATTCTTCGACTTTCAAGGTGAACTATCCTTTGAGCCTTTTCCCAAGTGCATTCATTACTTATAAATTAACCCCATCACAGGATTTACAATTGAACTATTCACGGAGGGTAAATAGGCCAAATTTCTTCCAGTTGATGCCTTTTGCAGATTATACAACCGATCCTCAAAATATCAGCATTGGCAATCCTGGCCTGAAACCAGAGTTTACCAATTCGTTTGAAATTTCCTATAATAATGCCTATAAAAAGGGTGCCAATTTTTTAGTGTCGCTCTATTATAAGCAAACCGATGATTTGATTACGCGTTACACTTACCGTGATAAAAATAAAATTACTGGCGACAGTGCATTTTTCTACACTTATCTGAATGCCAACAACAGTCAATCCTTTGGTATTGAGCTGACCAATAAAATGGCCATAACGAAATGGTGGGACCTGACATTGAACGTGAACCTGAACAATTCAAAAATAAATGCCACCATACCGGGTAGCGATGTTAGCAATGCACTAGTAAGTTGGTTTGGTAAAATGAACAACAGTTTCAAAGTGGCAAAAGGAATTTCCGTTCAGTTCAGTGGGGATTATCAGGCAAAAAGTGTGCTGCCACAAAACAATGGCGGTGGTAATGGCCGCGGTGGCGGAGGTGGTGGGATGATTTTTGGTGGTGGAGGCGCGCAGGCCACTGCCCAAGGATATATTTTGCCACGTTACAGTTTCGATTTGGGCATACGTAAGGATTGGACCTGGAAAAATGGCAGAAGCGGTTCATTGAACCTGAGCGTGAACGATATTTTCCGTACCCAGGTTTACAAAACCTATTCTGAGAGCGTCTACTTTACACAGAATTCTGAACGAACAAGGGACCAACAAATTGTTCGTTTAAACTTCAGTTACCGTTTTGGCAAGTTTGATGTGCAACTGTTCAAACGCAAGAATACGAAAGCAGACCAAGGTGGAGGCACAGATATGGCCCCAGTTGGACAATAATTAAACAGACACATTAATTCGGAAAAATAAACGGCCCCTGCAAAGTATGCAGGGGCCGTTTATTTTTCCGAATTAACTCTTTTGGTTTGCGTTAACACGAACCTGTCCGAAATATTTTATGCTAATCAACGCAAGTTGCTAGTTGGAAGCAAGGCCGCAAAAAGGGGGCCCTTTATTAACAAGCGGCATTTCAAGCGGCCCTTTTTGTGGTAATTTTTTCGTGGTAATTATTTTACCACAAAAAAGCTACCACAAAATTGTGGTAAAATCCTTGTGGTCTTTAAATTACCACAGGAATTTTACCACAAATCTTCATCATGAAAATAGGTACCTTACAGTAAGTATGGGGCAGGGTTGGACACAACAAGCATTGCCACCTGAATTGACAGCCATTAAACGCTTACAAAAGCTTTCTTTTT
>JAHEZD010000066.1 GCA_023251255.1 Chitinophagaceae bacterium | reverse complement strand
TACACTTCTTGTTTCACCTGCAGGATGAGGTGAACGAAAACTGAATTGAAAAAACCTACCAAAGAACATCCGGTGCATAAGTTAGATTGCTGAAAATTGCAAATACAGCTTTAGCAGTACATCCAACCGATGCAGGCGTTCTTTTTTGGCTTTCGTTTGGGGGGAGACCAACAAGCTACAGTTTCACCCAACGTTCTTACTTCCCAATCATTGGGAATCAACCCCAAAGGGCTTTGCTTGTAACCTTGCTGTATAGTTGCTATTTTGCTCATGTTGTTTCGTTAAGGGTTATACAGGCATTGTTCATAAAACCAGCCTGTTCATTCTGCTGCACATAGCCCAATTGGTTGGTAAGCATGGTGGTGTTGCCAATGGTAAAGGCTGGTGTATTGCTATGGTGGTGGCCATATACCCAATAAGCTGCACCACTATCGTGTATCAAATCGTGCAGTTCTACTGCAAAAGCTTCGTTCAATGGGCTGTTGCGATATTGCTTGGGGTAATGGTACAAAGTAGGTACATGGTGTGTTACCACCATATTGGTTTGCCCCTTATGCTCGGCTAAAGCATTTGCTATAAAGTTTTCAGCGGTATGGTGCAGTTGGTTAAACTCCTTTGTGCCAAACTTCCTGCCCTGCCAATGTATAGCATAAAAGTCACTAATGCTGTGTTCCATACTCCAACTGTTCAGTGGGTTTATGCTGCTCCATAAAGTGCTGCAAATAAGGTTCACTTTTTTGTAGGTAATACAGTGGTTGTTTACCAGCCAAACATTGCTGCGTAGCTTTTCCAAAAGAGGGTTTTCCTGCTTGCCCAAATCGTACTGGTAATATTCATGGTTGCCCGGCACCCAGTACACGGCTTCAAAATGGTCTGCCACAAAATCAATAAAGCCTGTTTGCTTTTTGTGCAGTGCAATGGGCAGTATATCACCAGCCAGTAACAATACTTCCCCAGCAGGCACAAGGGGGTTGCTATCCAGAAAACGCTTGTTTTCGGGAAACTCCAAGTGCAGGTCTGAACAGTATTGAAGGGTCATTTCTTGGTTATTGATGATTGCCTAATTTTTTAAAAGCAGTATGATTGGTCAAAGATTTTAATTGCCCAATGGCAATTGTATTCAGCTTCGCCAATCTTTCTCCTTGGGCAATGCCCATGCGTATAAACTCGGCATTCATGCTTTCCAAATTGGCCAGTACCAGCAATTGCTCCATGCTGCTATGGTCCCTGATATTGCCTTCCAGTTTGGGGTTTTCCTTACGCCATTGCTGTGCAGTCTTGCCAAACATGGCCATGTTCAGCACATCTGCTTCACTGGCATATATAACCTGTTGCTGCTCGTTGGTAATATTGGGCGGTACGATGTTTTCCTTGATAGCATCGGTATGTATGCGGTAATTTATTTTGGACAATGTGCGGTTAAGGTTCCAAGCAAGGGAAAGACGTTGGCTTTCATCTTCCTTCAAGCGTTGGAATTCAACAATCAGGTACATCTTGAACTCGGCACTTATCCATGAGGCAAACTCAAAAGCAATATCCTTGTGGGCATAGGTGCCCCCATACCTTCCTGTTCTTGAAACAATGCCAACGGCATGGGTGGTTTCTATCCACCTTTTGGGGGTTAATGAAAAACTATTGGCACCTGCCATGTTTTTAATTCCATCGAATTCGATGGAATTAAAACCGGGGTTCTTCAATTGCTCCCATAGGCCAATAAATTCAATGGTGCTGCGGTTCCTGAGCCAGTTCTGCAAAATATAATCACTGCGTTCAGCATCCTTGTGCCTAGCAATATCGGTAATGGAAATATAATCATCCTGGTGCTGGCTGATAATGGTTACAGCAAGTCCCTGCACATTGATGGTTGATTTTTTTTCTTTTGCCATAAGTTGACTTTTATTATTGTACCATTTCGTTCATTTCCACGAGATGGCTGTAAGAGCTAGCTTCCTTAATTTGAACTATTCGATATTTCCGAATAGTTGCTGTAGTTAGGTTGGTCTTCTCCCCCACCATGAAGTTAATGAATATGCTCCGCCCCTGCCTTTGACACTTTTAAATTTTGGTCGTTTAGTATTTGTGACACCACTGGTGACACTTTTTCAAAACCTTCCTTATCCATTACTTGTAATTGAGCCATTACTGTTGACACAATTTGTGGATTTGAATAAGTTTCGTAAAACTGCTTCATCCTATACAGGCCCCTACGGTTAAACCCTGAAAGTTCAGGCTGCTTGGATGCAATAAAATTGGCCAATGCCTGTACCGTACTTTCGCCCCAATTACCTGCACTTACTTTTTCAGCAACTACTTTACCCACATTGAAGTAAAGTAGCACCAGTTCGGTATTTGCTTTTGCATATACACGGCCACGGGCCTCCTGTATCAATAAAAGTACATGCTCAAAATCGGCATTGCTATTTTCAGGTTGTCTACTCATTAAATAAAGGTTCTTGTAGTTCGTTGGCCTTCTCCCCCACCATGAAGTTAATGAATAAGCACCGCCCCTGCAAGCAAGATAACCAAGAACATCCGGTGTATGCAGTTGGTGAAAATTGAAAATGCAGCTTTAGAATATACTTGAGACAGTCATTCCCTTATAGCTTCCGTTGGGAGAACCGCCTAACTACCAATGACAGGCAATTGTATCGTTGGTTAGGTAACAAGAAATCCAAGCAAGGCTTCCAATATCCATGAACATGATATATATTGCATTATTGCGCCCTAAGCAATTGCTCAATGATAAATTCCATGCTGTGAACCCGACCAAAACAGATTCAAGTAACCTGAATGAAAAGCAAACAGAAGCTGTTGTTAGCGAGGATAAACGGTTACTTGTATTGGCAGGCGCAGGCTCCGGAAAAACCAAAACGCTTATCCAGAAACTGCTCTACTTACTAAGTGAAAAGCATACCAAGCCTTCCAATATCCTGGCCATCACTTTTACCAAGAATGCGACCAATGAAATGATTGACCGCCTGATCATGGCTGGTGATGACAGCGGCAGGTACGCATCCTTTGTGGGCAATAAAAGAACCTCCGCTAAGGAGAAGGAGCAGCAACGCTGGACAATGGTGCAAAGCATGCCCTGGATAGCCGGGCTAACGGTTAAAACATTCCACTCCTTATGCTATCAATTACTCAAAAACGGTGGGGGACTTTCCTTTGACAATCAATTCAGGTTATTGATTGATGACCAAGCGGCAGACTTGCCAGAAGAGTCCAACCACAAGAGCATTGCCCCGGAAAAAACATTTGACATACTCCATAAGATACTCAGGGAACTGTGCAAGGATACCAGTTACTTGCTGAAGCTCAAACGCTATATACTGGATTTTTATGTAGACAGGCTACTGCAAGACAAAACCCAACAGGTGAAGAACTACGACCACCAAATTCACTACACTACGTTCAAAGGGGAAAAAGTAAAATCAAAATCGGAGAGGGACATTGCAGATTGGCTGTTCAGGCACAGCATCAAATATGTGTACGAGCCTACCATTAACCTGAAGGACTTTCCTTTTAAGCCCGATTTCTATATTCCGCAGGCAGACCTGTACCTGGAGCATGTTAGCAACAGGAGCTACAAGCTTGACGACAAAGTGCAGCAGTTTATGTTGGCTGGCAGGCACTGTGCCCGGACCACAGAAGCCATTACGCATGATACCACCATTTTTAACCAGACCATGGAAGGCATACTGGCCGGTAAAATAACAGACAACCTATCGCAACTGGTATTCCTCCATTATGAGGAAGAATTCAAGGGCTATCAGGACAAGGTAGATGAATTCCTCCGAATGGTGGTAAGGGTACAGTCACTGATCAAATCGAACGGCATTCAGGTAAATGACCTGATACCCAAATCCGAACACCACCAACATGAACGGGTAAGGGTGTTTTATGAACTGGCCGTGCCCATTATCCAAGCCTATGCTACCTACTGCATCAATAAGTCCTACCTGGATTTTGATGACCTGATTGTTCATGCCATTGAACTGCTAAAGCATAACCATGAAATGCGGCATATGTACCATGAACGGTACAAATATGTTTTGGTAGATGAATTCCAGGACGTGAACAACCTGCAGGTACAGTTACTGGAACTGCTGACCACACCCGACACCCAATTGTTCTGCGTGGGTGACGATTGGCAAAGCATCTATGGTTTCCGGGGCTCCGAAGTGGACTATATTGTGAATTTTGAACACCACTTCCCCAGTGCCAAGGTCATTACATTGAACGTGAACTACCGGAGTACGCAAACCATTGTGGGTGCCAGCAATGAAGTGATCAAAAGGAACAAGTTCCAAGTGGCCAAGGATATCAAGGCCCATAACCAGACACCCAGTAAAATACAGATATACCGCTCCAAGAAGTGGGATGAGGATGGCGTAGCCTATATGGTGAAGAAGGTACAGGAACTGCAAGCAGATGGACTGAACCAGGAAGACATACTGATACTGTACAGAAGAAGCAAGATGTACTACCCCTACAGGGAAGCCTTAAAAGACGCAGGGCTAAGGGTAACGGCCAAAACCATCCATGCTGCCAAAGGCCTTGAAGCCAAAGTGGTGTTTATTGTCGGGCTTACGGAAGGCTCCGGTGGCTTCCCCGATGTTTGGCTGGACGATGCCATTTTCAGGGTAGTGAAAGACGTAAAATATGATAGGCTGCTGGAAGAAGAAAGGCGGCTGTTTTATGTGGCCCTCACTAGGGCAAAGGACGAACTATACCTAATTACGGAACTGGGCAAGGAATCCAGTTTTATAGATGAGATACCCCACCAGTTTTACGCCGTTAACAAAACGGAATTCAACAATGTCATTAACCCCACTCCGCTTTGCGGAAACTGCAAATATGAGATTAAGGAGCATTACAAATACTGCCCAGGTTGTGGTGTTGATTTATACATTTCCTAGGGAGTATGAGGGTTGCCAACCTTTTGGAAGGTTGGCAACCCTGTGCACCTCGGCCTTGGGAGTTCCAGCGAAGCAAGGTATTCCTCCGAAAGGCCTAGATTGCTTCCTTCGTCGCAATGACGGCCTTGCGGGCGCATTCCCAACGGCACGACGTCATTGCGAGCCCAAGCGAAGCAATCTGCATTCCCCTACGGAGGGACGGTCTTAAAGGGTTGCCCACCTTTGGAAGATTGGCAACGCTGCCCCACAAAAGGAGCGCATGGCTTGTATTATCTGTAATCCGTAGGTGTTACCATTACGGAGCATATATAGCGGCCTGCTTTATCCGAGTACATGGCCTGTATGGTTAACTGTTCATCACGGAAGGACTTGAACAGGGGATTGGTCCTGGTAATATTGGTTATCTCCGTTTTCATTTCCTGTTTGAAGCGCATCGTATCCAATGGTGCCACTTGCTGGTCCACGGTTACCAAGGTATAATTGAGTATGAAAACATCGGCGCCGGCTATCACGTTGTTCAGGCGGGTGCTGCTGTCCACCATCATGGGGCAGCGTTTGTTTATATTGTTGGCTGCCTGCGCTATGCCTTCCTTTACGGAGGGCTGACTAAACATCACTTTGACCAGTTCCACAATCATGGAACAAACAAAGATAAATATGAGTATCCTGACAGCTAGGGGCCGCTTCTTTTTTTGGAGCTGGTACATGACGGGCAAATTGGTTTTATAAAACTTCCGCAAGAAATAATCAGTTCATCTATTCACTGTTCATTACCCTATTCATGACTGCCCAGAAAGTAAACAGGATGCAGGGGCAGCAACCCCTTATCCTCGTCCTTCATCACATTATAGAATTGTTTCCATAGGGCAATGAATTCCTGACCGTCTATTAATTTGATGTGCACATTGGCTTCACGGGCAAAGCGTTCTGCTTCATTGCTGAACCTGCCACTGGTTACAAACAGGCCCACTTCTTCGCCCGTATTCACAAGGCCCTTGAGGCTGCGGATGGCATCTGCAGCTATGGGGTTTTGCGGGTAGTGTTTCACCTGCACTTTTAGCCTCGGTGTCTTAATGCCCAGTGGGTCCTGATAAGCTATAATGTCTATGCCGCCATCTTTACCCTTGGGCGATACAAAGGGCGTATAATAGCCCATGGCCCTCAATAAAGCAGCTACCAGATCCTGGAACTCGTAGGGATTCTTTTGGATGATATAATCCTTGATGCCCTGTATGGCTTCTTCTTCCATCTGTTCCATATTGGCCGTTTGGGCCTGCTCCATGTTATTTTCAATAATCTCGGTAATGGATTCATCATTGATGGCCTTGGCAGGCTCCTTGCCATTGGCGGCTTTCCATTTTCGATAGCCTTCTGCTACAGACTCCAGGAACTCCAAAGGCTTCAATTTTGCGTGTGCAGCTTCGCCTTCGGGCGTTATGTACCAAACCCCATTTGACTTTTGCAGGAAACCCGATTTTGTGCAGTCCACAGAATAAAACTGGAAGATGGATTTCCACCGGATATTGCCCGTTTTTTCCAATGGTTCCTTTTCCCAATCCGTAAACTGTACCCTTTCTACCAATTTAGCCATGACTTCCTTACCTGTTAATTGGCCACCTGCTTCCCTTAAAACCTTGAAGGCTTCATAGATCGTTTTGGCGGCGGTAGCTTTGGATGCGGACACTTCTTTTATAGGTGGCATGTATTATTAGTTTTTGCTAAAATTAAAGATTAACTACATGGTGTCGAATATGTAGCATAAAGAAGAACATTAAGCATCTCCAATACTTACTAGCTTAATCGTGGTATTTTGCCAAGTAATTCATTTTCTTCGAATAGCTCATATTGTGTTGAAGCATAAGCCATCTTGATTATAGGTATCGGGCTGTTAGAACCACAGTAGTTAGCCCAATATTGTACCCATTCTAAATTTGAGTTATCAAACCTCGGCCCTAAGTAAATTGCTTGAATAGTGTTTTTGGGAATAGTGATAAATCTATTTTCATTTGTTGATATAATCCTCCACTCTTTTTCATATTGCCAAGAGCTTTCCTTATTTAAGAAAATATTGAAATGATTTGACATTTCGTTATGCGGTACTTTTATAGGCTCACTTAAATATTTCACTGCACCTAGTATTTTGGTTTTATCATTCGCAAACCATTCCAAATTAAACTTTATACAAATCCCTTTTTGATTATCTGCATAGTGCGACCACATTAACGCTGATTTATTGTTCTCTGTTAACGAAAATATTCTTGTCGATGATCTGTTTCGTTCTTCAATTTGATTTCCCCAATATCTATACATATTCTTTATCTGTATTTCTGCGACCCCCTCATTCGGATCGTTGAGGTCACTAGCTTTTGGTAGATATATTCGCCTATTTATAAAAATATCTTGGGCATATTTAAAACCATCAGCATTCAGGGATTTATATTTAAAGAGAAAAGGAATATTTTGCATGGTTTCGATTATTTTAGTCAAAATAAAGATTGACGCTATAAACTTAAATTTCCCAAAATAGATGTACTCTAATAGTCACTAAGCTAATGTTATACTACGTATAGCTATTTATTCCGTTACCAAACATCTTCCTTAAATCTTGAATAACTAAGCTAAACTTCCTATCATATTTTTTTCTTTGCAGAGGCCTTATAGTGCATACCTGTGCTCTCCGGTTAATGACCGGGTTAATATAGGGCTTGCTGTTCGCCTCTCATCAAAAGCCAGTTGGTTAAACTAAGTCTGCTGATTTGCATCGCCTGAAAATGAGCCTGCCATTGCTCATTTTGTTTTTTATCATTTGACCAATCAATTTTATTATCCCCTAATAGAAGCAATCCGGTATGTGCAATTGTTGAACGCAAACTATAAATTTTATCAACTTCTTTCTTGGTGGAAGAACTATTTGAAGCATATTTTGCAAGATAGTCTTTAAATTTTTTAACAACCTTATATCTTGGCTGACCACAGTTATTACATGCGTCTATTGGCACTCCTTTAAATTCATAGTTAACCATTGTTTCGATACTTGAAACAAAGGATATAAAAGACAGACTTCGCATTTTAGTTCTTAATTCTACGCCATTAGAAATAAGTGATGCTGCTGAATTAACTGTTTCCCTTGCTTCATCATCCAACGCAAAAAAATTGTTTATAGCTACATCTGTATAATTTGGGAATTTTACCTCTTTAACACCGTCTATATCTATATCCATAAAGCATTCAGGATGTTTTATAAACTCAATTTGGGGCAACCCCGTATCTGTGAACTTAGATATAACGTTTTCTTGGAGCATTTCAGGAAATGAAAATGATGTCATTCCTACTTTGCTACTTTGCTTATCTAATTCATCTTTTATTTCGTCTGTCAAATCTCCGTTAGGGATTTCAATGAACCAATGAAATTCTGCTGGTGGAAAATAGAACCAGTAATTTGTTACTGCCGAAAGGAGATTACGAATTTGCCGTTGATAGTTCTGCGAATGTGTATGCTTTGCAATAAAGCCTTGCAGTTCCTGCAAGACTTCAGGAACATCTATTTGTACTTCTTTTTGTACATGATATTCGATGACCACTGGGTACATTTTTATTTTATCATGTTTCGGTGCATTTTCTGACAATAAAGGATATATCTGAAACTTGTTTTCGAACCTATAATAACCAGTTAACGGATTACTACAAAAAATTATGGCTTTATAGAATATTCTTTCCATGCTATAAACATTATCAATTGATAGTATGAACTATATAGTAACTATATCGACAATTCCTGCAACACTCTGTGCTAGGAGTTGAGATTGTATGGAAAAAGAAATTATTGCTAAAATGACATGCATTACATAATGTCATTTAATATCATGTAGCAATATTTTACAACTTCATGTTCCTCCTTATTAGGGTTTAAAAGGCCATGAATTAGTTGATTCCGAATAGTATATATTAATTCAAATATTCCTGGGAAAACAATCCGCATATCTGATGATATATAAATCTGATCAAGTTTTATAACCAAAGAACTATCAGCAATACTTACTTCGCCATTTGTATTAATCTTTGGATTTTTAATAATGTTAGTGTAACCACTTGCTTTATTACTTCTATTGCTATAATCAATTAATAAATAATTAAAATTACACGGATATTCGAGCTTTTCTGATTTGATATTTGCTTTTAATAATGCAGATTGTAGAAGTTCAACATTCGTCTTAAAATTCCTATCATTGTCTTCAATCTTTTTTTTAAAGGCAATATATAGATGATTTCTTCCTGTAAAATCAGCTTTTACTTTATCAATTAATATTCTATCAACATTATTTAATTCAGAGTAATGAGAACGGTACCATGAGTTACAGGCCAACCATAAAGAGATAAAAGGAGCGAAATAGTCTATTTCTGACTTTGCCATCCATTCTTTTTTATAATCAGGCATATTAATTGATATTTTTATTTATGAACTTTATGGCTGTTTTCTCATTTACTTCTATTGCAATTTCAACTGCCTTCTTGGCGACATCCAAAAATCTTTCACTTTCAACTTTTAGTTTAAAACTATCTTCAACTAATTCAGCAATTCTTTTTTGCTTTTTATATATAATTATCGGAACAACAACCTGTTCTATTTCTTCTTTTCTCCAATGTAAAATGATTGAACCTCCTGCATCTCGTTCTGCTTGCATTTGAACAAGCTTAGAGTTTAATGCCAGTGTCAAATATTCTGGAATAATTTCTTTAGTATTTCTTACTTGTAAATGCAAAATCGCACTTGAAGTAATTCCTTTCAAATCTTCACGTAATAAATAAGCTGTACCGACACTGCCGTCTTTGCTAAAAAGTATTGTACCTTTTTTAGGTTTTAGTATTTCGATTAAATCTTTGTTGTCTGCAACAAATGCGACTGATAGCTCTTTATCGGGCTTGCTCAAACCAAACATGTCATAATCAGATACTCTGTAAAACGGCAATCCTTTTTCATCAGAATAATGATTTGAACCAGGCTCTATTGATTTCGATATTTCAACTATAGTGGAAAGTGATTTATGTTTTTGAGTAATAATTTTTTCGACTACCTGTTCATACTTTTTCTGATAATATTCGGCATCTAATCTCTTTGTAACTCCAAAACTCTCTTTGAGACTTTTAACGTTGATAGACTCTTTGCTTAATTCAAAATTGTGTAAGTCAATTTCTTCTAATAAAATTGCTTCAGCTTTATTATAGGTCGCTTTTGCATTACACCGTTTTAAATATGCCTGTTTTATTATTTGTTCAATAATAGTTTGGAGTGACTTATCAATTTTTGGAACTTGTAATTCCTGTAGGATTCTCAAATTTACATGACCTTGCAGACCTCCGCTTGAAAATCTAATCATCTGATTAATCCCATACTTTGAATTTAAATACGATACTAAAAAATATGGATTTATTGATTCTTTGGCTGCTTCTACAAGAATAATGTCAGAAGAGTTTATAGTATTTTTTTCAAGATAAATTGAAGCCTTACCAAATGAGCCGCTTCTTGCTATTAAAATATCCTCAAAATTAATCTGCGATTTTTTAAGTTCTTGATGGAATTCGGTTGTAACTCTAATCAAATTATTATCATTGATAAAAAAAGCGTCAATATTCTTCGTTTGTAATAGAACTATTCCGTCTTCTCTATAATATTCGACCATAGAACCAACATACCCTACATTTATCTTCTTAGTTATTGTAACAAGTTTATCATACCCATTTTTAGTAATGGCTTTGTCGCCTCGCAAGTACTCTTTCTTAAAGAATTCTGCATCAGTTCTAAAAGATAAAGTATGATTTATAACTTCACTTTTTTTTATTTCAGTTATTTCTAGCCCTTCTAACAAAGCACTATATTTTGCTTTATTAAAAGGGCTTAAAGAAAAAAACTTAGCTTCTCCTTTTTACCAAATTCTATGAATGCTTCTGCGATTCCGTCTCTAGTTAAACCGTCATGATTAAACAAATCATGTTTCACAATTAAGTGACCGTGTGTATCTAATAAATATTCTTCTAAAGCTTGTGGTTCAGCCTCATAGTGGTCAACAGGCTCAGCAACCATACTTACATTTGCTTCTTTCTTAGCTGACTTTGGAAAATCTTTCTTACGTACAAATATTTTTTCACCGCTATTGTCTTTACTTTGCTCTTGCATAGTTGCAAAGAAGATATGGTAATCTTCAACTTTAGGACAAAGCTTTTCATCCCATTTCTGAACTAACAAAACACTTGTTTTTGTTCCTGTATGAGGTTTGAATACATTGCCATGTAAGCCAACAATGGCTAATATTCTGCAATGCTCTGCAATGAAATCTCTTATTTGTTTGTCGCTACTATTATTGAACCTGCCTTGTGGCAACACAACTGCCATTCTTCCCCCAGGTTTTAAAAAATCAAGATTGCGTTCAATGAACAATATATCCCTACCTACGGAAGTCTGATATTTACCATTATCCCTTTTACCTAATTCATATTTTGCAAGGATTCTGCTTTCCTTGATATCCCCTGCAAATGGTGGATTTGCCATTAAAATATCAAACTGAAAGTCCCGATTACTATTTTTATCAGCTCTTAATTTTTTTAATTTTTTCCAGCCTTCGTTATAAGTGTCTATCCAATCTTCATCTTCTATCTTTTCATCCCATCTTTCATAATCTAATGTATTTAAGTGTAACACATTTGTTTGCCCATCACCAGCAATTAGGTTTAATGTTCTTGCTACACGTACAGCTTTTTCGTCAAAATCAATTGCAAATACTTTTTCGTTTACATAGTCGGAGCATTCTTGAGGTTTGTCTTCAAGTGTAAACAAATGGCTCTTATCAAGCCCTTTCTTTTTAAGTATTTTCTCCCATACATGAAAAATAGTGTGAACAGGAAAACCACAACTGCCAGCAGCAGTATCAATAATGGTTTCATCTTGTGTAGGATTCAACATTTTCACGCACATATCAATTACGTAACGTGGTGTAAAATATTGACCCTTTTCTCCTTTACTACTTTTATTAATTAGGTATTCAAAAGCTTCATCTACTACATCAAGATTTGAGTTAAAAAGTTTTACATCTTGTAAGCTCGATACGCAAACGGAAAGATGGGATGGTGTAAGCATCAATTTTGCATCGGCAGTAAAAACGCCTTCCCACTTTTGTTTGGCTTTATCAAATAAATTTTGAATTTTAGTTTTTAGTTCTGTTTCTGTATCCCCATAATTTCTGAATTCTAAATGCCTCGTTCGGCTTCTACCGCTTTGCATTTCGTCAAAGAGTTTTGTAAAAATGAGCTTGAATAATTCTTCAAAAACATCCACACCAGCATTAGCTAAAACTTCGTCTTCCATTTCCAAAATCAAATCTTTCAATGACTTTCTTTCTGTTACAAGTTTATCCTTTGAAATCAAGTCTTGAATAGTCCAGCGTTCTTCTAAAATATCAGAAAGCTTTTGGTCTGCTCTTGGAATACCTGGAATATCCTCGAAATAATTAGGATCTTTTCTATGGTAGAATGAAATAGAATCGCCATTGCTCCAAATTCCGATTGGTGCACCTGTAGCGTTGCAGTAAGATTTCAATTGCTCTTTTCCATCTTTTAATCTTGGCTTTTTCAACTCAACCATTATGTATGGTGTCGTTGTTTGGTTCCTATCAAATACAACTATGTCCGCACGTTTCTTTTCCCTTCCAAAAGACACTTCATATTCAAGCTTCATTCTCTCCGTAGTATAACCAAAAGAATCTCGTAATACCAAAACATACAATTGCCTTATAGCTTCTTCTGGTGTTAGTTTGATTTCCTTTTTACGAACGAGACAAACTGAGTAATATCCAGTTTTACCTTCTTTCTTAAATAAATTTTCTTCGATAGATTGAATTTGCTCTTCACTGAATTGAGTCAATTTGTAATTCGAGTCTTTGAGTATAATAGAAAGAATCATGATAGTTTTAGTTATAAGTTTAGAATCTGGCACAATTTAGCTTTTATAGACTAACAGCAACTATATGACTGCTGTAAATTAAAAAGGCTTTCATTCTCGTGTATTGATGTCAAGCTTTCGCTAAGAGGGTGCAATTTGTCGATAGGGAGTTTGCTATTGTTGATTGGCTTTAGGCGATGGAATGGATTGTATCAAACGAAATAGTTGCGCTGTGTCAGCCACATCGGTTACCCTCATTTTTCCATCTTCTGCTACCATTTTCAACTGTCCGATTTTTTCGGACAGTTCACTCCCTTGTTTGTACTATACTTCTCCCATATCTCTCCTATATCAGTCCCATATCTCTCCCATATCCTACCTATCTTTCTTCCACCCGGCCTCCCTTCTCCAACCTGCAAACCTTTAACCCCCTTCTCCACCAACTTGTAAACTTATATAAACCTGTAAATTTGTGAACCTGTAAACTTCTAACCTCCTCCATCCTCGAACATCCAACTTCCTCCAACATCCGTTCCCTCCTTCGCTTCTCCTTCGCCCCTTCTTCGCCCCTCCTTCGGTAGTCCTTCGGTAGGGCTTCGGTCGGCACCGAACAGGTACCGAACATGGACCGAAGGAGGGGCGAACAAGTACCGAAGAAGCTTCGGTAAAACACCTGTTAAAACCGATTGTTCCATTAAACCTTGGGGGCCATCCTGCATCCCATAGCAAAATGACCATCATGAAGAAAAAATATGCGCTCGCCCTTGTTTTAATGGCCCTTTGCCTTACAGAAGCTGCCACTGCCCAAATTATCATTGGCCCCCGGATCGGGGTGGGTGGCCGTATGATGGGCCGGCCCAGGCCCCGGCAGCAGCAGCGCCCTGCCCCTAAACAAACACAGCCCAAATTTGAACCCAGCATTAACCTGAGCATTGGTTATGGGTTCCCCAACCTGGACAAGAACTACCTTCCGCAATACTACAATGCCTATGCAGGCAGCAGCAGCCAGCAGGGCCCCTGGATCGGGTCACTGGACTATCAGTTCAGCCGCAGCATGAGCATTGGGGTGCTGGTGACCCATGGTATGGTTTCCGCCCCCTATTATGACAATAGCTCCGCCTCCGTGCCTGCTTTTACGGGCAAACTGGACAATTGGAGCTATATGCTGAACCTGGTCCACTACCTGCCTGCTGCCAGTACCAAGGTACTGCCCTATGTGCGCACCGCCATTGGGGTGAATAGCTGGACACAGACCTATACCGATGCCAGTGGCAATAAGGCGCCCGTGGTGCCCGTGGACCTGCCAGACCTGGCCTATCAGGTGGGCATTGGTGCCAAGTTCAACGTGAGCAAGAATGCGGGCTTCTTTGTGGAGGCGGGGTATGGGAAGTATATTTTGCAAGGCGGGCTTGCGTTGAAATTCTAAAAAGTTAATTGGTTATCCCGATGTTTTATCGGGAGGTTAATTCGTTAATTGGTTGGGTGGAGGAGGTTTGGGATTGCTGATTGCTGATTTGAGATTGCTGATTTGTGAAGGAGAAAAAAGAAGGTTAATTCGTTATCCCGATGTTTTATCGGGAGGTTAATTGGTTGGATGGAGGAGGGTGAAAGGGTTGGAATGTTGGAGGTTGGAATGTTGGATGTTGATGGATGGAGGAGGGAAAAGGTTACGGGTTGGAGGCGACAAGTTCACAGGTTTACAAGTTGAAGGAGGAGGGGTTAGAAGAGGCTGTCCAATTAATTGGACAGTTTTTATACAATGGCAAACGGACCCAACCTTTTACATGGCTGCCTATTCAAATAAGCTGTTCTTCCCTCTCCTATCACATCACAGGTCATACATCCTATATCAAACATCATACATCAGCCATCCGCTTCCTACATTTGGCCCATGAACATCCTATCTGCTATATGGCGGTTACTGGGTATGGGTGCGGGCAGGGCCAAAGCGGCTGCCGCTGCACCCCAGTCTCCTTTGCTTGGTGCACCTGCTGCATGGCCTCAGGGCATGACCTGTGAAAGCTGCGGTATAAGTGAATGCGAGGTGGAGGAGCCAGTAGGCAATGGGCAACATGCTCCCTACCGGTTATGCAGGCCCTGCCATGAACGGCTGCTGAACCTTTCCCTGCGGCCATTGGAGTTTTTCCGTTTGGCGGCCATCCATGGACATACCTACCATTTGCACGATGACTTCTATGACGATGGCAACGGGGAGGCCATGCAGCCAAGGGATGCTGTGGTGGTGGATGCCGAACGTTTTCCTTTTCCTGTACTGGACGATATTAAGGGGGACCTGCGGACCCTGGTGGATTATGCCTGTGTGCAATATACCATCGCGGACAGGGTCATTGCGCTTTTGAAAGCCCATGACCAAGCGGCCTTGCTGGCTTACCTGGTACACAAAACCAGGTACAGCCGTGCCATCCATTACCAGACATACCCTATTGCTGCAAGGGTGCTGGCCACTGCTGCGGGGGAATGGATCAGGGAGGAATGGGAAAACAGACGGGAAAACGAGGTATGGATTTTTGCAGAGGCGGTAAGCCGCTGCCTGCCGCCAGCAGAGGCGTTCAATATGCTGAGTACGGAGATTGAAAAAAGCAGCGGTAGGCAATTGGCTGGCCAGATAGGTGCATTGCGCTACCTGGAAAGCGCCAAGGCCCTCGACTGGATAGAACGGATGGCCCCCAGGATAGTGAACGTTTCAACCGATTGGGGAGTGCTGGCAGCAGTATCGCAGTTCAGTTGGCCAAGGGCAGAAAGCTGGCTCACCATGGGCAGGCCACTTAGCCTGGTGGCACTGGATGCGCTGATGTACTGTACCTGCCCTGAACATAGCAATCACCCAATATTCTGGTTCAGGCAGCGCCCACCCATCTTGGTGGAGGCGGCACCTGTGGCCATAATGGCCAACAGGCTTACGGCCTATCTGGAAATGGACAAGGCCCCCAGGACCCGTGGCACGGTGGCCGTGATTATTGATAACCTCTTTGCTTAACGCCAACTTAACAGTACCACCTGCCCATGCAGTGCTAACGGTCATTAAATCCTGTACCTTAACGGCACCATTATGCACACCCTCCGCTATTATACTGCCTGTTCCCTACTTCTGCTAATTGTGCTATTGGTGGCCTGCAAGCAGGGTCACCAGCCTGCTGCTAAAGTGGTACCTGTGGCTACCGTGGCTACTGACAGTTCCAGTTTGGACCGTTATACTCCTGCTGGTTACGAGGTTTTTGATGAGGAGCAAGGGGACCTTAACCTGGACAGCATCCCGGACCTGATACTGGTGCTGCACAAAACAGGCGAATCCAAACTGGCTACCGTAGCTGCCAAAAGGCCCATGCTTATTTTGATGGGCAGGCCCGATACTGGTTATGACCTGCTGGCCAAGAATGACCATGTGGTGTACAGCCACGATATGGGTGGATCATCCAACCCCGAACCTTTTGATACCATTGCCATAACACATGGCCGCTTTTCTGTGAAGCATTGGGGCGGCATGGGGAGCTTCCAGTGGGAACGGTCCGAAACCTTCCAATACGCACCCAATGAAAAAAAGTTCTACCTCTTCAAGGATTCCTACAAAGCTGAGCATTTTACCTTTATTGGCAACAAAGGCATGAGATCCAGCAAGCTGGTCAATACCGTAAAAACGGCGAAGGATTTTGGCAAACTGCCGTTTGATAAATATGATATTTACAAGGAACCCAATGACTAGGGAATCCCGGCAAACCATGGAGCAAGGATAAGCATGAGCAACCTGGCTACTGAAACCGCTGACGGGGCATGGGCCGCCGTCAGGGTTGCCCGTGAAACAAGGCCAGTGATCACGAAGAACAGGAAGGAAAGAAGAAGGTTATCCCGATGTTTTATCGGGAGGTTAATTCGTTATCCCGATGTTTTATCGGGAGGTTAATTGGTTGGTGGAGGAGGTTTGGGATTTATGAAGGAGGAAGGATTAATTGGTGAAGGATGGAAGAGGAAAGGGGTAAGCATTTTCAAAACGTTACAATTTGTAACGCTTTCTTTTTACTCATCTAGAATAGCGGGAACCCTTGCTGGATATTGGTTCCGGAGCATTGATGATTGAAAATAGAAAGATAAAATGTTAGTGCTTTAGCCGAATCAATGATATACTGCTTGGCCTCCCTCGCCTTCAGGAGAGGGAATGAGGGTGAGGTTGGTGGATGGAGGAAGGTTGACTGGTGGGAAGAGGGTTGGATACTGGATACTAGATGTTGGATGTTTGTGGATGTTGAGCATTCAGCATCCTATAAGGGCATTGTCCAATTAATTGGACAGTTTTATATAAATGGCCAATGTGCCAAACCTTACTTATTGCTGCCTATGGCACTGGATGTTGGATGCTGGATACTAGATGTTGGATTGCCTATGGACCATGGACCATCAACTACTGCCTACTGCCTGTTCCCCACTTCCTACTTACTTTCTGCCTACTCCCTTTCACTACTGCCTTCTCCCTACTCCCTACTCACTACTCACTACTCACTACTCCCCATTGCCCATCGACTACTGCCTATTCCCCATTCCGCATTACTTTCGCAGCATGGATTACAAGAACCTACGGATTGTTTTTATGGGTACGCCGGAGTTTGCGGTGGCCAGTTTGGAGGCATTGGTCAAAGCGGGCTGCCAGGTGGTGGGGGTGGTTACCGCTCCTGATAAACCAGCGGGACGGGGCATGAAACTAACGGAGAGTGCAGTGAAGAAATATGCGGTGGAACAGGGGCTTACCGTGCTGCAACCGGAGAAACTGAAAAACCCTGATTTCATTGCGGAACTGAGGGCGCTGCAGGCAGACCTGCAAATTGTGGTGGCCTTCAGGATGCTGCCGGAAATGGTGTGGAACATGCCGCCCATGGGTACCATTAATGTACATGGTTCCCTGCTGCCGCAGTACCGGGGGGCTGCTCCCATTAACTGGGCAGTAATCAATGGCGAAAAGGAAACGGGTGTTACCACGTTTAAACTGCAACACGAGATAGATACGGGCAATATCCTGCTACAGGCTACCATGCCCATTGGGGAGGAGGAAACGGCGGGCCAGGTGCATGACCGTATGAAACTGCTGGGGGCGGAAACACTGGTGCAAACCATCAAGGGGCTGGCGGACAATACCCTGGTGGAACAGCCCCAAACCCTACACCCTACACCTTCCACCTTTCTTCAGCATGCCCCCAAAATATTTACCGAGACCTGCAAGATCGATTGGAGCAAAGCGGCAGGGGATATCCATAACCTGGTACGTGGCCTTTCGCCCTTTCCGGGTGCTTTTACCTTTTTGCAGGACAAACTGCTGAAAGTGTACAGCAGCCAGGTGGAACTGGTGACGCCCGGCCATGCGATGGGGGAAGCGGTGAGCGATGGCAAGCGCTTCCTGAAATTTGCCTGCAGCAATGGTTATGTGCATGTACTGGAAATACAGTTGGAGGGGAAGAAGCGGATGATGGTGGGGGATTTTTTGAGGGGGAGGAGGGAGGAGGGGTAATTGGTGATTATGGAGGAGGGGGAAGAAGGAGGTGGAAGGCGGAAGGTGTAAGGAGGAGGGAGAGGATGTAGGATATATGATTTATGATGTAGGATTTTTAGATACTGGATGTTGGAATGTTGGATGTTAGTGAAAGTGGTGATAGGTGGAGGGAGGAGGGAAAGGATGTATGATTTATGATGTGGATTTTTAGATACTGGATGCTAGATACTGGATGTTGGAATGTTGGATGTTAGTGAAGGAGGAGGGGGAAGAAGGGGTGAAAGGCGTAAGGTATAGGGTTTAAGGTGGAGGGAGGAGGATGTAGGATATATGATTTATGATGTAGGATTTTTAGATACTCAATATTGGATACTGGATGCTGACTATTGACATTTATCCATTCACCATTGACTATTCACATTTGCCCATTGACACTTGATGCTGGATACTAGATATTGGATGCTTGACTATTGACATTTGCCCATTCACCATACTAGATTTTAGTTTTTGGCCCTTGGCCTTTAGCCTTCGGCATTCAGCTTTTGGCATTCAGCTTTCTGCCCTACTTAAAATAACTTACCTGCACTTGAAAACTGGCATCGGAAATGTGCAGGGCGGAAGCGGTGGCATTGCTCATTCTTACCACGAGGCTGGTATTTTCCTTCATGTCGGGCAGTGCACCCAGTACCTTGGCACATACGCTCCTGCTGCTGGGGCCGGTAATGCGCACAATGGTGCCGGGCACCACATCGTTCATGAGCACATAGTATTTTTTATCGCTCCAGCCACTGGTGGTCTTGAAGGTGGCGGCCTCCCCTGCTTTGATTACCTGCTGCTTGCCCTTGATGTCCGATGGGTACTGGGCCACGAAGAAGCCTTCATCGTTATCGTCGTTATTGCTGGTGGTCCTGGTATCGGTTTTCTTAGGCTCGGGTTCCTTTTTGGGTTCGGTGGTTGGGGTGGTGCCGGTTATTTCGTAGCCATTGTCGCCAGTATCGGGCGGTATGGCTGCCAGTATATCCCCTGCTTTTTCCCTGGGTACCCTTAAATGGCCTATGATGATCTTCTGCCCCAGTTGGATCACATCCACATTCAGGTCGTTCCATTCACGTAAGAAGTCGAGCCTTACCTTTCCGTACAACTGGCTGATGCGGAAGAGGTTCTCGCCCTTCTGTACGGTGTGATACAGGGCTATGAGGGTTTCACTTTCGCCCTGTTGCCCATCCTGCGTGAAGTTGTTCCTGCTAAGGGGTATGCGTACCTGCTTGCCTGCTGCTACCATGCCGTTCTCACTGATATCGCTCACCTTTACCACGGGTGTGGAAGCGAGGTTGTAGAGCCTGCTGATATTGGTGAGGGATTCCTTGGAGGTGGTTTTGTGCAGGATGTACAGATCGGGAAATGTTCCCTGCACAATAATTTTGTTCTGTGCAAACACCAGGGCACCGAACATGCATGAAGCAACAATTAGGGCAACTCTTTTCATAAAAAATCTTGGGTTCAAGGGCGGTAAAGTTAAGCTTTTAAAATTCTCCACTCCTGTGGGTAGTAATTATTGATGCGGTTGGGCAGTGCCTTGATCCATCCGAGTACCCATCCATCGTACTTCACCAGGGTCCATCCTTTGGGCGCTTCCACCACCAGTTCCTTCCTGCGCAGGTACTGCAGGGCCTGCTCCCTGGACAGTTCCACGGACTGCATTTGCGTTAAAGATAATGCGCTTACGGCTAATTCGTGCTCCGGCACAAAGTCCTTGCCCTTTACGGCCCCCAACCCTATCCCTGCTTTTTTGATGTACAAATGGGCCGAGAGGTTCTTGAGGGCCTGTTCCCATTGCTGGGGCATGGCCCGTATGCAATCGCCCTGCTTGAAAAGGAAATAGCCCAATGGCCATTCCATGAACGTTTGCAGTACTTCCGCTTCACGCTTGGAGGGCCAGGGCAGTGACAGTTCCTTCAGTTTCTTTTCCTCCACAGGGGCTGTTTTCCTGAATGCTGCTATGAAGAGGCCCTCCCCTTTTACCTTGTCCGGGTAAAAACGGTAGCCATGGGCCTTATGTTGTGCAGAGATGGTTTCCACAATGTTCCAATCTTCCTGCAACTGCAGTGGCAGGCTTTCCATGTGCATTTCCCCCACCAGCCAATCGGCTATGTCCTCATCTTCTGCCGGGCTGTAGGAGCAGGTGGAGTAGATGAGCACGCCGCCTTCTTTCAGGGCGGGCAGCACATCGCCCAGGATCCTTTGCTGACGCTGGCTGCACAACTGCACATTGCCCTCGCTCCATTCATCAATGGCATGGGGGTCCTTCCTGAACAGGCCGCTACCGCTGCAGGGTGCATCCACCACCAGCACATCAAAGAAGCCGGGCAGTTGCTGGAAATGCTGGGGATCGTTGTTGGTGACCACCACATTGTCATTGCCCCACTTGCTGATGTTCTCCACCAATATATTGGCCCTTGATTTGATCACTTCATTACTTACTACCAGCCCTTCCTGGAAATAGGTGGACAGCAAGGTGCTTTTACCACCGGGGGCTGCACAGAGGTCCAGTACCGTTTGCGAAGGCGCCTCCCCAACCGTTTGCCTCAGGGCTTCCCATAAGAACATGCTGCTGGCTTCCTGCACATAATAGGCCCCTGCATGGAAGCTTGGGTCCAGCGTGAAGGAGGGGCGCTGTTCCAGGTAGTAGGCATGGGGGCACCAGGGAACGGGGAGGGATGTAGGAGGTATGATGTTGGATGTATGATGTTGGAGGTTGGAGGTTGGAGGTTGGGGGTTGGGGGCTGGATGCTGGATGCTGGATGCTGGATGTTGGATGCTTGACCCTTCACCATTGACATTTGACCCTTGATGCTGGATGCTTGACCCTTCACCATTCACCATTGACCTTTCACCATTCACCATTGCCCCTTGCCCCCTATCCCTTATCTCCTGTTTTTTGGGATTGAGCCTGATGGAGGTTACCTGCTGGCCAGATTGGTGTACCTGCTCAAAGGCAGCTTGGTCAAAGCCTTTTACCTGCTGCAATGATTGGATGAATGGTTGGGGGAGCATTTGGCGAAGATAAGGTTTGGAATTATTGGGCAAGTGTAGCCATATACAGCAGTGAAACGCAGGTTTTGAAGGCCTTGTTCCAGCGTTGCCAACTAACTGGTAAAATGCGCCAAATACCTGTGCAATATATTCCACAGGCTATTTTAAGGGATATTTTGCTTATGTTGCGACTGAACAATATAATGCCAAATGAAAAAAGCAACCTGTTTTGCATGGAGTGAATCATGCGAACCGCACAAGCAAAGGACCAAGGAGATCATCAAGGAACATCCGGAAATACGGGGCCTAATTGGTCGCAATCCCTATACCTTCCTCATTATTTTACTGTGCGTGGGCATACAGGTGGCCTTGGCTTTTTACCTACAGGATAAAAGCTGGTGGCTGGTACTGGGTGCAGCTTATGTAATTGGAGCCTTTGCCTGCCATACCCTATTTGTGTGCATTCATGAATGTGCGCACAACCTGGTTTTCAAGAAGGGCTACATGAATACCATTGCGGGCATCATTGCCAACCTGCCCATGGTGCTGCCCAGTGCGGTTTCCTTCAAGAAGTACCATATCAAGCACCATAGTTTCCAGGGCGTGGAAGAACTGGATGGCGATATGCCCTACCATTGGGAAGCGCGCCTGATCAACAACTCCGCGTTTGGAAAGGCTATATGGTTACTGTTCTACCCCCTGTTCCAGATGCTGCGCCCTGCAAGGCTGAAGGAGATTTCCTTATGGGATGCCTGGACGGTGACCAATATGGTGGTGGAAGTGGTGTTCATTGGTTTGCTCACCTACTTTTTGGGCATCAAGGCCTTGGTGTTCCTGTTGGCCAGTTTCTTCTTTTCCGTTGGCCTGCATCCCTTGGGCGCCAGATGGGTACAGGAACATTACCTTACCCATGGTGAGCAGGAAACCAAGAGCTATTATGGCCCATTGAACTCGGTGAACCTGAATGTGGGCTACCACAATGAGCACCATGATTTCCCCTCCATTCCATGGAACAACCTGCCCAAGCTGAAAGCCATTGGCGGCAAGCATTACACTTCCCTGCATTCTCATACTTCCTATACGGTGCTGCTGTTCCGTTTCCTGTTCGACAGGAAACTATCCGTGTTTTCCCGCATGGCCAGGGCCAACCGTGGCAAAACCAAACTGAACGATTATGGCCCTTACTGTGTGGACAGATCGAAAGTGCTGCTGGCGGAGGAAATGGCGTAGGGATATTCCTTTGCTCCGTGCCAGCGATTATCGAATAAGATGGGATGGTTGCTTCGAATGAAGAAGATTGCTTCGTTCCTCGCAAGATTGCTTTGCTTCGTTCCTCGCAACTCCTCGCAAGATTGCTTTGCTTCGTTCCTCGCAACTCCTCGCAAGATTGCTTTGCTTCATTCCTCGCAACTCCTCGCAAGATTGCCTCCTTCGTAGCAACGGTTACCAATTCATGAACACCATACCTGTTCCGCAAATCAATAGGGTAAGCCCGCCTAGGGCATGCATGTATTTTTCCAGCTTATCTGTTTTTAGGAATGCCAGCCCGTAATAACCAAGCACCACCATGGCTATCATGGTGAGCAGGGTGAACAATGTATAGATGACAATGAGCAGCAACATACCATGCCATGAATGCTGTGCTGCCGGGAAGTAGAGTAGGGGGATCATGGGTTCGCAAGGGCCCAACAAGAAGATGATGAACATGACCCAGGGTGTTACCTTGTACCTTTCTGCCGATGGAACGGCCTGCCCATGCTTGTGTTCATATACATACATGCTGCCATCTTCATAAGTATCAAAATGTTTGTGCGGCTTATTCTTGTAGGCCCGCCATAAGCCCCATATTCCATACACCAGACCAAAGAGCAGCAGCACCCAGCCTGCAATGCCACCGCGTATGTTTTCCAGCCATGCTATCTTGGACAGGTTCCAGCCAATGGCTGCGCCACCCAATGCCAATAAAACAGAGCTCCATACATGGCCGCAGCCGCAGATGATGGTCCACACCAATGTTTTGGCAAAGCTCCAGCCCCTTGCCTTTGACAGGGCGATGAAAGGAAGGTAATGGTCCGGTCCGGTTACCGTGTGCAAACAGGCAATGGTGATAGCGGTAACCAATAAAATCTGAAGCTCTATTTGCATGCTGTTGTTTTAGAAGCTGGTTGGGTCATTTACTAACGTTACGCAAATATTTATAGGAATATGTCAGCCTTGTCATAGTGAGCTTGCCGAACTACCCGAAGGCAATCTGGTTTCAAATAGGTTTCGACAAGCCCGCCTACCGGCTAAGGCAGGCTCAACCCCGAATGGTCGGGGCAGGCTCTGACATCAGTATTTGACATTTTGCGTAACATCTGTAAATAATCCTAACGACTTACTAATGTACTGCTGTTACGCTTACTTTTTCTATTCCTTTTAAATGGAGCTCTATATGCTTGTCATGCGCCTTGCTATGGTATTCACTGATCACTTCCAGGATATCGTAATCGATAAAGTTGCAGTCGCTGCCATCAATGGTCAATACGCTGTATTCCTGTATTTCATCCAAAGCCTTCCTCAAATTTACCTTATTCAGGAACGTAACGTTGCTGTTCAACTTGATAATATGTGATTCGATGCCCAAATGGTGCGTTTTGGTGATCCTGTACTCGGCCTTGAAATTGTTGCGCACAATAAAATAAATGGAAATCAATAGGCCAATGCTCACCCCTATTAACAGGTCGGTGGACAGGATCACGATAATTGTTACTAGAAATGGGATGAACTGTTTCCAGCCCAGGCTCCACATGTTCCTGAAAAGCTTGGGCTTGGTGAGGTTATAGCCCGTAACCAGCAGGATGGCGGCCAGCGAGGCATAGGGGATCCTGTTGAGCAGGAAGGGCACGAGCAGCACGGCCAGCAAAAGGAACAGCCCATGGGTAAATGCAGACAGTTTTGTTCTTCCGCCCGCATCCACATTGGCGGCGCCCCTTACCACCACTGCCGTCATGGGTATGGCGCCCAATAGGCCACAAGTCATATTGCCAATTCCCTGCGCTACAAGCTCACGGTTCACTGGACTGATGCGGTTGCGCCTGTCCAACTTGTCAATGGCTTCCAGGCAGAGCAGGGTTTCCAGCGTGGCCAGTAGGCCAATGATGAGGCCATCCTTCCAGATCTCACTATTGGAAAACAGTTTTGAAAAGTCCGGGAAGGAAATACTGGCGAAAATATTGGCTGGTATATTCACCAGTTGTGTTTGCTGCAATGCAAAGCCTGAACCGGTAGCCGTAAACAGCATATTGGCCACGATGCCAATAACCACCACCAATAATGGCGCAGGAACAACCCTTATCTTTTTTGCAAAGGGCTGCTGGAACACAATCAGTATGGCCAATGAAAGAAAGGATACCAATATGGCGCCCTTTGTTATATGATGTGAAAAGCTGCTGATACTGCCAAGGAAATGTGTGGCACTGAACAATTTAAGGAAGCCACTTGTCCAGAAATCTGGCTGGTTGTAGCCCAATGCCAAGGGTACCTGTTTGGAAATGAGCAGGATGCCAATAGCAGCAAGCATGCCCTTGATAACGGATGAAGGGAAATAGTTGGCAATGACACCCAGTTTCAACAAGCCCAACACCAGTTGGAACAAACCTGCTACCATTACAGCCAGCAGGAACAATTGATAATTGCCCAATGAAATGATGGATGCCGCCACTATGGTGGACAGACCTGCGGCAGGGCCTGAGACAGCCAACTGGGAGCCACTTGCCAGACCAACCACCAGCCCCCCAATAATGCCAGACAAAAGGCCCGCATACAAGGGCGCACCTGAGGCCAAGGATATGCCCAAACAAAGCGGGAGTGCCACGAGGAAAACAGAGAGGCCAGCAGGCAGGTCGTGCCTCAGCCAAATGATGCGGTAATATTTAATGGTTCGTTTCATGTTCCAAAGAGCTTCGTGTGCCAAAGGTAAATTTCCCGTTTACAGGATATACAATTATGGAACTGATATATATCATTAAACCTGAACAAAAATTGGCAGGGCCTGCTTATCTGCAAGCTGTGCAATGCCTTTTAGGCTGTTGTACAGTTGCTCTGCCCTATTGCCCAGGATCCTCACAAGGAGACTGCCTGTTTGCGTAATGGACACACCAAAATCAATACCCGTTTGTGGCTCCAGGTAACCATGTACAGCATCGGCCAATGCAGTGCCAGTACCGTTATTCATCACGATCAAACTTGCCTGATGGGTGAACCCTGCCAGTTGGCCCATTGAATTGGGATTGAGCAATATGGGCTGCACCAATAAATTCTCCTTTATGATCAGCTTATTGTGGAGGAATACCTGGGTGATACTATGGTACTTGGAAAATGTGAATACCTCGCCGTTCAGCTTCCTGCCACAGGTCAGGATTTCACCCCAGACCAATTGGGAATTGCTGCTCAGGTAAATATTGTTCCTGGCAGTGAAGATGGAGCTTTCATGTGGTACCGATGGATGCGGCAGGTAAGTAAAGGAGGAGCCTTCTTTTAAATGGACTTCCATTGTTTGCTTTGCTCCTTCCTTCATATTGAACAAACGCTGATAGGCCTGGGTATGCAATTGCAAGGAACCATTCTCCACCACATCCACCTGCAGTTCATATTCATCCCCGTCCAAAATGCCGGGTGAGGAACTCATGAGCATGAGGTGCAGTTCCCTGCCCTGTTTATCTTCTGTTATGTTCATCACCTTGAATGGTGGTGAAAAATAACAGTTGCCCAACTTGGTTGAGCCATTGCTTAAAGTGGTCTGTATGTGCAGGCTTGCTTTCATCGCCACAATTTTGGTTCATCTACTTCTTCCAACAATGCATACTTTTTTATCCAGCCAATTACATCATCCAAACCTTGCAGGCTCATCAGGTTAGTAAAGACAAAGGGGCTGCCATTGCGCATTTTCCTTGCATCCCGTTCCATTACGTTCAAGTCAGCATTTACATAGGGTGCCAGGTCAATTTTATTGATGACCAATAAATCACTCCTGGTAATGCCTGGCCCACCCTTGCGTGGAATTTTATCTCCTTCGGCAACATCAATGACAAAGATGGTAACATCGGCCAGATCGGGGCTGAACGTTGCGGATAGGTTATCGCCACCGCTTTCGATGAAGATAATCTGGATATCCTCAAAACGGTCGGCCATTTCTTCCACAGCTTCCAGGTTCATACTGGCATCTTCACGGATGGCTGTATGGGGGCAGCCGCCTGTTTCAACACCTATGATGCGTTCCTTTGGCAACAAACTGTTCTGCGTTAGGAACTCGGCATCTTCCTTTGTATAAATGTCGTTGGTGATTACGCCAAGGCTATAATTCCCTGCCAACTTACGGCTGAGCCTTTCTATCAAAGCTGTTTTGCCAGAGCCAACAGGGCCAGCCACACCAATTTTTATATAGTTTCTTTCCATTGTTTTCATTTGTTACGAATGCACAAACCACTCAATTAGCTCATATAAAGCCTTGAATACAGCCGTTCATGCTGCATACTCTTTATGTCGAAGCCTGTGCAACATAGGCCAATTAATTCTTCATCGGGCACTAAGGTTTGCGCTACCAATTCATCCATCAAGCCATGTACGGAAAATAGTATTTCCTGCCCACTTTGTTGGCTTAATGGAATCAGTTTAACTGCATTGGTCACAAAGCCCACTGCGGCATTGTAATAAAACCCATTCAACGCATCTTCTTTTGAAACCCCCAAAGCATGAGCGTACAAGGCAAAAGCTACGCAATAATGACCCAAAGCCTGTTTGCTTTTTATGGCTGCAGCATACCGCTCAATCAGTTCACTCTTATTGAGCGGTTGAAAAATTTTCATCAACCGCAGGCCGAGTTTATTGCTTGCTTGCCGCATTTCTTTGGGAAGCTTGATAGCGGTGCATGCATCATCCAATAACAGCAGCTTGGTCATGTCATTTGCTACTGCTGCTTCATAAGTTAGTGAAACAAAAGCTGCATCTGTGTGCCTCAAATTCTGTGACAGCATCTGCACCACAAATTCCTTTGCAGTTGCTGCATCTTTTACCAATCCCTGCTGCACATACGTTTCCAGTCCTGCTGAATGGGAGAACCCACCAATAGGTAAAGTGGGATCTGTTAAATGCAATAAGGAAAGTAGGGCATTGTTCATTCTTTTGAATTTGTAATCATCAATTGGTCATCTTCATGATCTTGGAGAAGAGTGTTCCATTGCTGCTGCCATGTGGTGCAACACTAGTCTTTAACGGCTGCAATAGTTTTCGTTGCGCTTGTTTTATATTATACCCTTGTGCAGTTAATAACTTATATAAAGGCATTTCAAAAGGTACAAGTAGTTCATCCTTCTCAAAAAACAGGGGCAAGTGCTTATTGCCTATTTCATAACAAACACTTGCCATTTCAAACATGTTCCTGGGTGCAATAACCAAACACTCACAAGGCAATACCTCCACAGCAATAATGGTCTGCTCATCTTCAAATAAGATATCGCCTTGTGTTAAGGATGGGTTTTCCTGCAAGAACTTCAATGCCACTTCTTTACCAGCATTGGTTGTTTTCCTTTGGATGCGCTTATTGGTTTCATACCAATGGAGGGCAAGCCAGTCAATGGTTTTATGACTAACAGGATATCTATCTATACTTCCAATTTTGTGTTGAATAAACATAATATGAATTTGGCAGACGTCTGCCATTTTATAGCAGTGCTTTTACTTTTTTCTGCAAGGTCTTCTTATCTGGTAAATACAATTGATATTTTGAAATGAATATTTTATTGGAGATACCACCCATGGCATACTCTACCAATACTTCATCTTTTTCTGTTGAAAGAATAATACCCACAGGTTCATTATCGCCAATTACATTTTCTTCTGACCTGAAATAATTGAGGTATAAATTCATTTGTCCAATATCATCATGCTGAACGCCTTTTATTTTTAAGTCAATCAGCACAAAGCACCGGAGTATCCTGTGGTAAAAAACCAAATCAACATAAAAATGCTTGTTGCGCAAGGAAATTTTAAACTGCCTTGCCACAAACGTAAACCCTTTGCCCAATTCCAATAAAAATGATTGAAGATTGTCTATTATCTTTTGCTCCAATAATTTTTCCGTAACCTTATGGCTCTGGGGTATCTTTAAAAAATCCAGTATGTACGGGTCTTTTATAGTTTGATGTATATCGGTAATATGGCTGCGCTTTTGAGCAAGGGCAATCACGGCTTTCTTGCTTTTGCTCAATGCCAGTCTTTCAAATAAAGAGGAATCCATTTGGTGTTCCAACTCCCTAACCGACCAGTTTTCACGAACACATTGCTTCTCATAAAACACCCTTGCTTTATTATTTGAAAGTGCTATTAACCTAATATAATGGCTCCAATTCAATTTGGCAGACACTGTCTGCCATTTCTGATAAATAAGATAAAACCTACGCATATCCAATACGTTCCGCCTACCAAAGCCCTTACCATATTTCAAGGACAAATCCTTTGAGAGCTTCACCAGCAAATCGCTTCCATACGCAGCACGTTCATTTCCTTCTTGTTCAAACTCCACTATGTACCTACCGATTTCCCAATTGGCTTTTACCAATTCTGCATTAACTGCTTGCAGGGCATTGTTCCTTGCAGTTTCAATGGTTACACCAATATTAGCAAGTAGTTTATTGTATTTAGTTCTTGCTACTTTCATCGAAGCATTATTTATTCTACTATGAATTTGGCAGACGTCTGCCAAATCCTAGATGTTCAAAACAAAAAATACCGTTGCGCCAATGGCAATACCTTCATTGGTTCACAGGTAATGGCTACCCCATCTACTTTTACCTCATAGTTTTCAGGGTTCACCTCTATTTGTGGTGTGGCATCATTATGTATCAAATCCTTCTTGCCAATATTCCTGCAATTCTTCACAGGCAAAACCATTTTCTGCAAACCATACCTCTGTACCACATTCTTTTCCAGCGATACTTTTGAAACAAAGGTTGCACAGGTATTAAACAATGCCTTGCCGCTTGCACCAAACATGTGGCGATAGATTACAGGTTGTGGTGTGGGGATGGAAGCATTGGGATCGCCCATTCTTGATGCGATAATCATTCCGCCCTTAATGACCATTTCGGGTTTTGCCCCAAACATTGCTGGCTTCCACAATACAATATCTGCAAGCTTCCCAGCTTCTATGGAACCAACGTATTCACTGATGCCATGGGTAATAGCCGGGTTGATGGTGTATTTTGAAACATATCTTTTCACACGGAAATTGTCATTGCCTTCGTCTTCATCCTCTGGCAGGCTTCCCCGTTGCACTTTCATTTTGTGGGCTGTTTGCCATGTTCTTGTTATTACTTCTGCTACACGGCCCATTGCTTGGCTATCGCTGCTCATCATGCTGATGATGCCCATATCATGCAGTATATCTTCTGCTGCTATTGTTTCCGGGCGGATCCTGCTATCGGCAAATGAAACATCCTCCGCCACTGATGGGCTTAAATGATGGCAAACCATGAGCATGTCCAAATGTTCATCAATGGTATTCACCGTATAGGGCCTTGTAGGATTGGTGGATGACGGAAGGATATTGGGATACATGGCAATCTTGATAATATCCGGTGCATGGCCGCCCCCTGCTCCTTCTGTATGGAAAGTGTGTATCACACGTCCGTTGATGGCAGCAACCGTATCTTCCAAGAACCCCGCTTCGTTCAGTGTATCTGTATGGATAGCAATTTGGATATCCAGTTTATCTGCTACTTGCAAGGAAGCATCAATTACGGCCGGGGTACTGCCCCAGTCCTCATGTATTTTCAGGCCCAATGCGCCTGCTTCAATTTGCTCCTCCAATGGTTCTGTTGTTGCGCAATTGCCCTTGCCCATAAAGCCAAGGTTCATGGGATAAGCATCGGCAGCCTCCAGCATTTTCTGGATATTCCATGCACCGGGCGTTACTGTGGTGGCCGAAGTTCCATCAGCAGGGCCGGTACCGCCACCCAACATAGTGGTAATGCCACTGAACAATGCATGGTCAATTTGTTGAGGGCAGATGAAATGTATATGGGTATCTATTCCACCTGCTGTGGCTATCAGGCCTGCTCCTCCATGCACTTCAGTTGAAGCACCTATAACCATGTTGGGCGCAACACCATCCATGGTATCGGGGTTGCCAGCTTTTCCTATACCCACAATCTTCCCGTCCTTAATGCCAATATCAGCTTTCACAATGCCCCAATGATCAATAATCATTACACTGGTAATCACAAAATCCAATACACCTTCCTTGCGTGTGGCTGTGGCCGATTGGGCCATGCCGTCGCGGATGGTTTTGCCGCCACCAAACTTGGCTTCATCGCCATAGACCGTATAGTCCCTTTCAATTTCAATGAACAGTTCCGTATCGCCCAAACGTACCTTGTCCCCTTTTGTAGGACCATACATACTGGCATAATTCCCCCTTCTCATGCTTACGCTCATGGCTTACTGTTTTTGAAGTTGTTTAAATAAGCCTTAACGGTAGCTTTTGATTTGTTCTTTGCCGACTTTACGCTACCATTGGTTAGGTTATTGAAGCCTGCAATCTTTTTCTTCCCTCCAAACTCAACCAGCTTCACATCACTCTCTTCCCCGGGCTCGAACCTTTTGGCTGTTCCTGCTGGGATGTCCAACCGCATACCGAAGGCCTTTTCCCTTTCGAAGCTCAGTTGCCTGTTCACCTCAAAAAAATGGAAATGCGAGCCAATCTGTACGGGGCGGTCACCTGTGTTTACAACAGTCAGGGAGACTGTTTTCCTGCCAGCATTGATCTTGATGCTGCCTGATGCTAACATGTATTCGCCAGGTATCATTATTTTGGGTTTTGCATTTTGAATGTTGAATTAGGCATGCTTTCGTTTAATAGCCAGCATTCAACATTTAAAACAGTTTATCTAATTGGGTCGTGTACCGTTACCAGTTTTGTTCCATCGGGGAAAGTACCTTCTACTTGAATGTCATGTATCATTTCTGCAACTCCTTCCATCACATCTTTCCTGGTAAGGATAGTGGCCCCATATTGCATTAGCTGGGCAACGGTCTTCCCGTCGCGGATGGCTTCCTGCAAACGTGAGCTTATTAAGGCAATGGCTTCAGGATAATTCAGTTTCAGTCCCCTGGCTTTGCGTTTCTCCGCTAATTCGCCTGCAAGGTGCAGCAATAACTTTTCAGTCTCTCTTGGTGAAAGGTGCATAAGAATAAAAATTTGTCAGGCAGGCAATCGACAAATAAAAGAGCAGTTAAGATAAGGACTGTTCGGATACTAATAAAAAAAGATTAACAGCAGGTTCTTTTTGTGGTAAATCCATAGGAATAAAATGATGCTACAAGCCTGACCAGTTTGGGCATTGGCCTCCAGGAAACTACCCAAGCAAGAGGGTGTTGAACACAGGTAGTAACAGAAATTGGGCTATGCATTCAAGTAGCCGTAAACAAAAATGCTGCCCCTATATGGGGCAGCATTGAAAGAAAAAAGGGTTTTACTTATGGTTTTGCAACCACTTTATAGCTGATATTGTTGTCGATAATCTGTTCCTGGTAATAGGTATCATCCACTACATAATATTTCTGGTTGTTCAATACCACTGTTTTGGCATTATCTGGCAAATCTGTCACTACGTCACCTATATTGGTTGTTGATTCTTCCTTAACTGGCGCTACGTCTGTATTCAGCACCCCATTCTTACCAACCACGGTATACCAGGTTTCATCATCCCTCATTGTTTCCTGATAGTAAGTGCCATTGTGCTCAAAATATTTATGGTCATCAATAACCACCGTCTTGGCATCTTTTGGCAGTTCAGGTAAAATGGAACCTAATGGCGCATCTACCACTTCATAAGAGGAATTGTTGTTGGTGTAGTAAGTACCACCATAATAATAATACAATGATGGACCTATGTAGAACCTCCTATAGCCCCATGGTAAAGCATAAATTCTGATGCCAATTGGCGGTACAATTACTTGGAACGCATCGTCAAAAGGAGAATAGAAGAACCCTGCGCTGTAATAATAATTGAAGCCGTGGTAAGGTACATAATACCTTGGATAATAGAATGAGGTATAACGTTGGCCGATATAACTATAAGGTCTGCGGTAATCTGGATAGTATCCGTTCCTGCTATAGTTAGGGTACCTCCTATTTGCATCACGGCTGTTATAATTGTAATAATTCCTTTGTTGGGTCACTGAACCGGTCCTTACAACACCCGGTACGCGCCTATCTTGGAAACTATTGTTTGGCCTGTCAATTCTCGTAGTCCTATTATCCACCCTTGGCGTCCTGTCCACTCTTGGTGTCCTGTCAACACGAGGCTGGTTTTGTGTTATGGTTGGTAAGGAACGCTGCGGCCTAGAAGAAGTTTCAGTTCTTGAATCACGAACCACAGGTTGTGACCTTTCAACTCTCTGTGGCTGGGTCCTAGGTGTTTCCACTCTGGGGGATGCAGTCCTTGTTTCTACCCTTTCCTGACGGGGGGCACTGGTGCTTCTTTCCCTACTTTCCCTTTGGGCATTACTGGTGAAAGAAATCAACAAAATTGATGCGATTGGTATTGAGTATATCTTTTTCATATTGTGAACTTTAGGGTTCGCTTTCCATATAGTAAATATGGTACCAAACTTTGAAATAAAGAAAATTGTTGGGCTATTTAACATTTGGGGGTCGATAAACGGTTAAAAATAGACGGTGAACAGTTAGAGCAGTGCCCTTAAACTTGCCCTTCCTATATTTATCGTTCTTGTTTCGGCAGGTTTACGGCCTTCGTAGTTGAAACTCACTTCCAAACTCTTGCCAAGGCGCTTGGTGAGTTCTATGTTCCAAAGTAGGTTCTTGCCCGGCAATAACCCATCCAGCATAATGTAACTAACAGTGGTATTGGTTGTTCCAACATAATCGATATTGCTGTACGTGAACTTTGCCAAGAGGCTGGTATTGTTCACGGCATTCAGTTTTCCTTCAAAATTGAATGCTTTGTTGGTGGCTTTTTCGCCGCCATACTCCATTGCATTCTTTTTAACAGCATAGAGGTAGGAAGCCTGTAACCTGTACCTGGTTTGATAGGTGTAGGTAAGCTTGGGCTCTGTGCTGTTTGTTTCCAGTTCATAGTTCCTATTGGCAAATTTTGGTGTGAGCAGGTTGCTGCTGCCCAATTTCTGGACCAGTTCAATGGTGTACTGCTTGTTGATATTTGTTCTTGCACGGATGGCCCAATCATTCTGTTCATGGCTTTCAAAACCATAGGTCAATAATGCTTTATTGTAATTGCGGAGATTGCTTACGTCCATACCCCAACTACTGCTGAAACGGTTGAACGAAACGGTATTGTTCAGGATATTGGTAAGGCTGATCAACGATGTATCGCTGATATTGCCTTTGAAAGGATTGAACTCCGGATTGCCCCCTGCCAATACCTTTTTACCTGTCTGCATGGTTGACTGAAGGTTGAAACGTGCGGCAAAATCCCTTATCCGCTTGTTATGGATCCTGTTTCCCAATGCCCTCGGACTTAAACTGATACTGTAATTGAACTGATTGTAGTTTGATTTCACAAATACATTGGTGGGCGTGAATACCCGGATGTATTTTGCCTGGTCCTGAAAGAGTGCTATTTCAAATTCATTCAACTGGGGTATGCCGTCATTGTTGTAATCGTTCCATGCATATTCACCGCGTCCGGCAGGAACTTCTATATAGGAGAAATCCCGTTTCTGCTCCTGCCCTGCACCTAGTTCATAAAGCACATTTCCCGTGATGAAGCCATTGAGTTCATTGATGGCATACTCAGCCCTGCCCAATAAGCTATTGTCTGGTGTTAGGTTGGTCAACGTTGCATTCCTTACCAATAGTTGGCGGTAGGTTATGTTGAAACGGAACTGGTGCCTGGCGTTCTTCAGCAACTCTGCCGAAAGATTGTAGTTGTGGCTCCTGTCGGTTTCAACCAATGATTTCTGATAGGGCAACCGATTGCTCCTGGTGAAATAAGTGAATGACCAACGATTGCTTTTCTGCTGGTTGCTCTTCACAAAAGCAGCAATGGTTTCAAACGCAAAGCTCAATGGGGTAACCGTATCCGTTATTTTGTTCCGTTGTTCATTGTGTTCCAAGGCATAGCTTGAACCAATGGTGTAGTTTTTCAGTTTGGGCAATAGCTTGCTTATCTCGACCGTTGGGCGGAAATAATAGCCTTTGTCAAAAGGGGTATTACTATTTACCAAACTCAATAAGGTCCTTAACTGGAAACCATGGATGCTATGGTTGTGCTGCAATGTTTGCTTTACACCTTTATAATCATCGCTGCGCAGGTAGCCATCTACGGTGTACTGCAGCGCATTGTTTTGGGCATCCCTCAATTCAATACTTGCTTTGGGCAGGTGTTCCGTGGCCACTGCCGGCAATAGGTTCAGTCCCCAATCACGTGCAAACTCCACGCTCCTCAAACGTTCCAAGGGCCTGAACTTCTCATCTACCCATTCATAACCAATCATGGAACTGAGCTGCAGTTTCCTTTGCAGTTTATCCATCCTGAACAGGGCAAACTTTGCGGCATAGCCTATGTTATCGGATTTATCTTTTGATGAAAAAGTATTGACATCATAATTGCTGAAAGCGGCATCCGTTTTCAGGATTGTTTTAGCATTGATAGTGTACTCGGTACTCACGGTTACCACTTGCTGCTTCTTGGGTGCCACCAGGAAGGTAGCGGGCTCATATTGGCCTTGTGGTACGTTGTTGATGGGTGCTACCCATTGATAAACCTTTCCGTTGGCCCCATTGAAGGATGGTAGGTAATTGCCTT
>JAHEZD010000065.1 GCA_023251255.1 Chitinophagaceae bacterium | reverse complement strand
CCCTGTACTCGCCTGTGGCACCCAGGTAATGGAAGCCATTGTACTGCACAAGAAATTGCCAACAGTAGCAGCCAAACAAAGAACGCTCGCCCTGTTTGAAAAAGTGAAGCTGCCCAATCCCGCTCTCCTATTTGACCGTTACCCGCACCAACTAAGTGGCGGGCAGAAACAGCGGGTGATGATTGCCATGGCCATGAGCTGCGAACCTTCGTTATTGATATGCGATGAGCCAACTACCGCTTTGGATGTAACCGTACAGAAGAATATCCTATTGCTGATCAAGGAACTGCAGGTACAGAACAATATGGGCGTTATTTTCATTACCCATGACCTAAGCGTGGTGGCCGAAATTGCTGACCGGGTCATAGTAATGTTCAAAGGGAATATTGTGGAGGAAGGCATGGCAGAACAGGTATTCCAATCACCCCGGCATCCGTATACAAGGGCCCTATTATCATGTAGGCCATTGCTGCACCACAAAGGGGAACGCCTGCCCATTGTAAGCGATTTCATGGAGGTAAATGATAATGGGGAAATTATTGAAAAAGAATATATCCCCAATTCCCAATCCCCAATTCCAACTATACAAGGACCACCTCCCCAAACATTATTGTCCGTTCAGCACCTCAAGGTCTACTACCCTTCCCAAAGAACATTCCTGGGGAAAGTAACCTCCTATGCCAAGGCGGTGGATGATGTTAGTTTTGATGTATATGAAGGGGAAACATTGGGACTGGTGGGGGAAAGCGGCTGCGGCAAGACAACCCTGGGCAGGGCTGTATTGCGGTTAATTGATGCTACAAATGGTAGTATCTTCTTGAAGGAAGAAAACCTTTTAACTGCAAGTGCACAAAGGCTTAAAACTTTGAGAAAGGAAATGCAGCTCATCTTCCAAGATCCCTACTCTTCCCTGAACCCAAGGATAACCATTGGTGAGGCTATAGCCGAGCCCCTGATGGTACACCATCTGGTGAACTCCTCCAAGGGAAGAAAGGAGAAAGTGGTGGAATTGCTGGAGAAAGTTAGCTTGAAAGCGGAACACTATCACCGTTACCCACATGAGTTCAGTGGTGGGCAAAGGCAACGTATTGTTATTGCAAGGGCACTGGCCCTGCAGCCTTCTTTTATTGTATGCGATGAAAGCGTTAGCGCGCTGGATGTTAGTGTGCAGGCACAGGTGCTGAACCTCCTGAATGACCTGAAGAAGGAGTTTGGCTTCACTGCCATCTTCATTTCGCATGACTTGTCTGTTGTCCGTTATATCAGTGACCGCATCATGGTGATGCAGAAGGGGAAAATAGAAGAAATAGGTACTGCTGAACAAGTATACAACCATCCACAAACTGACTACACAAGAAGCCTGATCGAATCCATTCCTAAAAAGATACTTGTAAACTAAATCATGAAATACCTACTTGCAACCATTGCTATTATCCAATGCCTACATGGTAAAAGTCAGGGTTATTGGGAAGCCAAAAATTACGAAACGGTAACCGTAAATAATTTCAGGGGCTATACAGCTTTCAAATACCCTATTGATACGGGCAAAATTGATTATGCTTTATTGAATGCCTGCCTGTTCTATGTTGTAAACGAACAAAGGGTTAAAAATAGCCTACCTGTTATACCAAGGCATATAGCGTTGGAAACAGCAGCGTTCTTCCATTCCAAAGAAATGGCCCAACGCTCTTTTTATGACCATCTAAATAACAAGGACCTATCAAGGGAAACCGATGACAAACGGGGCAAATTGGCTGGTATGAAAAACCCGACAATTGCAGAATGTATTTATGAACAGCCATACGAAGATGACCTTACTTATTTGGCACTTTGCGAAGGTTTCATTGCAGGCTGGATGACTTCCAAAGGCCATCATGACATAATTGTAAGCAGAGACAATATAAGTTTTGGTGCAGGTGTATTCTTCAAAGCAAATAGCTATTTCTGCTTTAGGGGAACACTTGACTTCCAGTGGTTCGAAGCAATTCAATATGATCCAAAATCCGCAATTGATAAATTGCCTTATTGAAATCAATCCCCATAACTGTTCTCGTTGAACATGCTTCTATAATCCCTGTCGTTGAAGAAATTGGCTGCACTTTTACGAAGTGAGAAAATTAATTGCTTCAGTTTCTTATCATACTGTTCCATCACTGGTTCATCGTCTTTTATTTTACGGTCAATCATCTTTACCAGGTCGTCGTTGCTGCTCACTTCCTTCAGGTTTTCAGGCTGCAGGCCACTGATACCCATTTGCCATTCATCATCCTTTTTCATCTTGTACTTGAAGAAATAGACCCAGCCTTTCTTGTTCTTTACCTCAATCATCTTCTTGCCAACCAATTCGATGGCATTGAATTTTTCTTCATTTTTATCGGCCAGTAACAGTGACCTGGCCACATTTTCCTGTGTCTTGTATTTCACTGGGAAAAGGTTGGTCTGTTTGAGTTCTTCCAGCTCTTTCAGCAAACTGCTCCTGTATTGGTCCTTTGAAGCAAGGTTTTCAAAAATGGAATCGGGTACCCTCCTATTGTTGCGAAGCATGAGTACGGCAGTGGCCAATTTCACATCATCATCCTTACTCAGCAATAGTTTATCGAAATACTTCTGCACGGCAGGGTATTTGTCGTAAAATGGCATCAATAAAATGGCATAATCGTTTATCCCGTCACTTCCGCCACCATCGTCATCGTACCTGCTCCGTTTGGACGAACGGTAGGAGGTTTTGTTGTCTTCTTCCTCATCCTTGTTGTTTTCTTTCTCTATTACTTTCTCATCACGGCCCTGCTGTTTCTTCAGTTCAATCTTGGCATCGAAATATAACTTGCTGTAATAGCTTTCATAGTCACTGGACTTAAGGTAGCCACTGTCTACCAATGTCCTTAACAAGGAATTTACAGGCTGCTTATAATCATCCAAAGAAGCCAATTGCAGTACTTCGGGAAACATACTCTTGGCCAGTTCAAGGCTATCTTCCATGCTGGTAAAAATATCATTGTAACCATAGTCCCCGTCAAAAACTGGTGGGTCCTGCAGCAACAGTTCCTTCAACAAGGCATAGGATTCCTTGTTCTTCAACCTGGCCAATGAAATAACCACCGGGTTCTGGAACGAGCTGGTATCGGCAGCCTGGTTGTACAGGTCCTTTAAATAGCCCACCACTTTATTGGTGCAGCAGCTATCATCTATATAGCCCAGTTCATAAATGAACCGGCTTTTCAGGTCAAAATAATCCTTATCGCCCAGTTTCAATTTAGCAATGGCTGCCTTTATTTTATCCAATCCATCCGGACCGTAATATAAATGCGACAGTGCACTATTGGCCTTTTTCTTTGTAGCGGAATCCTTGCTGTAATAGTCTGCAAAAAACTGGTCAAGCTTGTTTTCGAATACGGAAGGGCCAAACCTGCTGGTATCGGGCAAGAAGGAAGCGAAGAAAGTGTGTATGAAACTGCTTTCCTTGCCCACATTGTCTGTTAAAGCTGTTAACCTGAACATCTTATTGTTCTTCAAAACATCCAGCCCCATGATTTTCCTAGTGGAATTGGTATCCAGCAAGGTATAACGGAAGCCTGCTACGGAATCGTTCAATCGCACAAATTGCTTGTCAACAATAAAGTCCTTTTCCAGCTTGTCCCAATTGAACTCACTTTTCCAGAACTTGGCAGAATCCCTGCTATAAAAATATTTGGGATAGGTTTGTGTGGATACCAGGATGCTTTCACCGGTTGTGTCGTTCTTGAAGGAGGCTATCCTATCCTTTGGCCAGTAATTATAACTATCATCACCGCTTTTGTAAATGGACTCGTCACTGGTGAGCTTCTCTACCAATGCCCTAATTTCCCCATCCATTACAGGATAAACAGGGGTTTCAACAGAGAACCTGAAACTGGTATCCTTAAAGGTACCTGCTTTGCCATACTTGAAATCCTCAATAGCAAAACCGTTGATGAACCTGTCCATGTTGGCAGATTTTTTCTTGCCCCTTGCCATCAATAGATATTGGTGCGGTCCCTTGATAAAGCCCCTTGCGTTGAGCATATCCCCATTCTTCAAGCTGAACTGCATATCCAGATATGGGTAGCCGTTCTTATTGCCAAATGCCCTTGATACCTGCTTTTCTACTATTTCACTATGAAGCAGGCTTTCTTCCATCAGGCTAAGGTCAAAACTGTCCTCTTCTATAAACCTGTAATTGTGCAGGCTCTTCTTCCAGAGCAGGAATGCTTCCCCTGTTGGTTTATCAGTTGCTTCATATTGCCAGGTATCCAGTCCATCTTCAGTGTTCAGGTCCAATGAAACATTGGGCTGCTGTGGAAAAGGCACCGAAAAACCGCCCATGGCAGGTTGGTAGCTCACCCAGCCATTCTGCTGCTCCTTCACTTGGATGGAGGTGAAGAACTCATCTGCCTCCTTGCCATATACATATTCATCATTGCCGCTCATTTTAAATACCAATACCTCAAAGGGGGTCACCAGTATGTTGTAGCGTTGTATGTCGCCTCTCCTTGTCTTATTGGTAATATCGTAACCCTTGTACCCATTTTTAGTAATGGCGGTTTTCTTCAATATCTTACCGGGGATGTTTTCATACAGTAGGCTGTCCACTTTCTTTATCACGGCATCTTCATTCTGCCCAAGTGCAGGTGCATGTGTTTTTACGCGGGTAATCATATAATAGGTGCCGTTTTCCATATCGGCATATTGATAGCTTTCGTTGAAACGGCTTTCACTCCTCCTGTACAGCTTACCGGGCATGGTCAAATTGATGAAGCCATCGTTTGTGGTCAAAGGTTTCATCTGCACTGGCACGCGCAGCTTATCAATCTGGTCTTTCTGGTCTGCATCACGGTCGGCCATTTTCATGGGGCGTAACTTATAGCCCATTTTCCTAAGCAGTTCAATCACCCCCCTGTCACCCGGTAAATGGGCGGCACCTACACCTACAAAGAGGGCTTGCCTGTTCAGAATGGAATCGATGGAATTGGCCTGTATTTCATTGCGTTTAAAAAGGAACTTTTCGTTGAAAGCATCAGAAGTTACGGTGAGCTTGTTGAGTGAATCCAACATGTCCAGGTCTCCCTTCCTATAAGCCTCCTGGATTTTCTTTTCGATGTCATAATAGGATTCACCATCTGTGTCCACTTTCTTTTTCTTCTTTTCCTTGGCCATATCCTGGTAAGCTTCCAGTATCAGCTTCTCCGTTTCGAAATAATCTTCCACACCAGCAGCTCTCTTGCCAAGTTTCCTGCCTGTTTGGTAAATATAGAGGTCCAGATAAGTGTTCTCCTCAAAGTCTGCCTGTGGCTGGAACGTGCGGTAGAGCAGGCCATTTATTTGAGTGGGGTCTTCGTTCAGTGCCTTCTTCAAACGGTCGTCATAATCCTCCAGCCGGAAGGACTTTTCATTAATGTAATCATTGGCCCCGGCCACTGTATAGGCCCTGATGCTTTTTTGGGCATCTTCCATCCTGAACATTTCAGGCTGCCAGGTTTGGGGATTGAGTTCCAGCGAAACCGCATCGCAGTTTTTGATGGCATTGTAAAATGAATCACTCAAATGGAAAACCATCTTGCTGCTGGCATGCATGGTACCAAAGAGGTAGGATGGCTTCTTCATACCCTTGCCCGTAATTTCCCACATTAGGCTAGGGTATTTGGTAGGTGCTTTTTTCTTTTGGGCGAGCGTGGAAAAAGATATAAAAAGTAAAAGGATCAAAGGGCTTTTCTTCAACAATCTATACTGCATAAACATCAATAATTGGTGGTTTTAAATGAGAAGCAATGTAACCTGCTTTTTCATAATGGAGCAAAATGTTTTTGTTTAATTGAAACAAGATACGACTTGCTTGCCCTTTTTTCGTTTCTTGTGGCTTCAACCGACAATTTCCCCATGGGCATTACCGCACAATTGCTTAAAAAGCTCAAGCCAAGAAGCTTGAGGAACAAATGGTTAAGTTTTGTGCTCAGGGGCAAAGAAGTGGAGTGCCCATGTTGCAACAGGCAATTTATCACTTTCCTACCGGCTGGTCTGCAAAAAAGAGCCAATGCCCAATGTGTCAACTGCGGTTCCCTGGAAAGGCACCGGATTATCTGGATGTACCTGAAAAAGGAAACCGGTTTCTTTACTTCCTCCCTAAAAGTGCTGAACCCTGCTCCTGAAAAATTGTTCTATACGAAGCTGCGGACCATGTCCAATATTGAGTATACCTCCATAGACCTGTATCCCGAAAAATATGATTACGGTAGTAAGACCATCAAGATGGACCTGACCGACCTGCAATTTGTGGAAAACAGTTTTGATGTGGTACTCTGCAACCATGTGCTGGAACATATACCCAATGATGCCAAAGCTATCAGTGAAATGTACCGGGTACTGAACAAGGATGGTTGGGCCATTATTAATGTGCCGGTTGACCATACTAGGGAAACCACTTTTGAGGACCTGACCATCGATAATCCGCAGCAGCAATTGGAACTGTTCGGGCAGCCGGACCATGTTCGGGTATACGGGAAGGATTATGTGAACAGGTTGAAGCATGCAGGCTTTACAGTGGAGGTAATTGACTATGCCGAACGGTTTACCCACAATGAGATGTTCAAATACGGTATGCTAAAGGGCAGGGAGATTTACTTATGTACAAAAAAGTAGACATTTAACAGATAGCTAGCAAGCTTGTATTCGGTTAGTTGGCTGCATTGCCCTACATTTGCAGCCTTCATTAAAAATAAATCATGCCGTAACATGAAATTATCACAGTTCAAATTTGATCTTCCCCTCAATTTAATTGCCCAGAATCCCACCAAGCGCAGGGAAGACAGCCGTATGATGGTGGTGAACCGCAAGACGGGCAATATGGAAAACAAGCACTTCAAGGACATCTTGGACTATTTTGACGACAAGGATGTATTTGTGGTGAACAATACCAAAGTATTTCCTGCCCGTATGTATGGGCGCAAGGAAAAGACAGGCGCCAAAATTGAAGTGTTCCTGCTCCGTGAGCTCAACAAGCCAAACCGCCTTTGGGATGTCATTGTTGATCCCGCAAGGAAGATACGTGTGGGCAACAAGCTGTACTTCGGCGAAGCTGAGGAACTGGTGGCAGAAGTGATTGACAATACCACCAGTCGTGGCCGTACCATCAAATTCCTTTGGGATGATGATGATGAGAGTTTCAAGAAGATGCTGGAGCATTTAGGTGAAACACCCTTGCCCAAGTACATCAAGCGTAAGCCCGATGAAGAAGATAGGGAACGCTACCAAACCGTGTATGCGAAACATGAGGGTGCTGTTGCAGCCCCTACTGCTGGCCTACATTTCAGTAGGGAACTGATCAAGCATTGCGAAATCAAGGGTATCCGTTTTGCAGAAGTTACCCTCCATACAGGTCTGGGTACCTTCAGGCCCATTGAAGTGGAGGATTTGAGCAAGCATAAAATGGATGCTGAATACTACAATATTCCCGAAGAGGCTTGCAGGATTGTGAACAAGGCCAAAGAGCACGACCATAGGATCTGTTCCATTGGCACCACTACCATGCGTGCCATGGAAAGCAGTTTCACCGCACAGAAGCTATTGAAACCAAGTGAAGGCTGGACCAACCATTTTATCCATCCACCCTATGATTTCAATGTGGCGGATAGTTTGGTAACCAATTTTCACTTGCCCAAGACAAGCCTACTAATCATGACCTGTGCCTTTGCTGGTTATGACCTGGCCATGGCTGCTTACCAAAAAGCCATCAAGGACAAGTACCGTTTCTTCAGTTATGGGGATGCGCTGCTAATTATCTAATTGATATATTGACAATACCAGGCCCAGTGACTTTAATCACTGGGCTTTTTTGCGTAATGTAGGTTGATTTGCCTGCACGTGTAAAAAGTAATTAATCAATCGGACGAATAGCGAACAATCAATTCTATTTTATTGAATATCAGTGTATTGGAGTGGCAATATAAAATATAAAAAAAGTATCCCTCCCACACTACTCCCGGTAATCAGCAGCGGATTTTCATTGTTCCCCTATTCAAAAACCAGCATTTATCAATACATCCCTATTTTTAATGCGAATTCTAAGCAATGCAACAAAAGGGTAAGATCAGGAACATCATAGAGCAATTACATATCTCGCTGAAATTATTGGTATCTAATGACCCCTTGCGTTTAGCTGGGGCCACTGCATTCTTTGCCACATTCGCATTGCCTTTTATCCTGATTATACTTGTGCAGGTGCTCAGTACCATTGTAAACAGGAGGACCATTAGCAGTGAACTCTTTGAAAGGATGTCTTCCGTGCTGGGCAATGCAAGCATGCAACAGGTAGTAGTTACCATACGGGGTTTCAGGGGATTGGTAAGTACTTGGTGGGCCATTACGGCCGGCTCCATTTTCATGGTGTTCGTTGCCACTACCCTGTTCCGTGTTATCAGGAATTCCTTCAACCAGTTATGGATGATCAGGGTAATCCCTGAACAGAAGTTCCGCATATCCGTTGCAGGGCGTTTCAAATCGCTCATGCTCATCCTGTTTACGGGATTGCTGTTCCTAGCAGGCGGTGTGCTGGAAAGCATGCAGGCCATCTTTGGAAATTATGTCAATGAACTGGTTCACGGTTCGGCCATATTTTTCAATGGCATCCTATCATTTGCCATATCCATCTTCATTACGGCTCTTTGGTTTACCATGCTGCTGCACTATATACCAGATGGGCGGCCTACCTGGAAGGTAAGCATGGCAGGAGCTTTGGTAACTTCATTGCTTTTTGCCTTCGGAAAATTTGTACTGAAGCGGTTACTAATCGATAGCAATATCGATAAGGTATTTGGTCCGGCTGGTGCTTTTGTGCTGGTACTGCTTTTTGTGTTCTATGCAGCCATGATACTTTATTATGGAGCCGCTTTTACAAAAGTATGGGCGCATTACGTAAAGAGTCCCATCAGGCCCATGCCCCATGCAGTATTCTACAATTATACCGATATAGTTGAGGTACAAATATCTGAACCTGTTAATTGATTACAACCGGCCATCTTTAGAAAATGGTTATTATAATGAATGCTGGGCATTGAAGTGCTACAACTTATAAATCAGGTTATTGGAAAGTGTATAATAGAATTTGTGGATGGGCACCACTGGCTCCACATCATAAATGCCACCATACTTGAAGCCTATTGCAAAATGCTTGGAAATGTCCATATCCAAATTCACATTCAATGCGATCCTCGGCAGGAGGAAATGCTGGAAAGCAGCTTGGTAAAACAGGCCAATGGCAATATTGCTGCTAGATGAAAGCTTCCCTTCCCACTTCATATAGCTATTGCTTTTCAATAAGCTAGTGTGGATATTGGGACTAACAGCAGGAATCTTATTGCTGTCTACAGCCGTATAGTCCCATTCCTCATTCTCATACATGAGACCAGTAGCAAAAGTCATTTCCCACATTTTATGGTGCCAAAAGTTGTAACGGAGGTTGGCACCTGTTACAAACCGGTGTACCATTCCACGCTTATTGTCCCACTGGTATTGCACATAGCTTTCAGGATGCAATTGTTCCTTGTAGTCATGCCGCCAGCGTAAATGGAAATAACCCGTGTTCAGCACATCTTCCGGGCCATTGTATGTAAACCGGTTGCTGGCCGAGAAGATGAACAGTTCATGCATTTTCTGTAAGGAGGCATCTGCAAAAGTGCTGGCATCAAACAGCGTAATTTGCTGTTTGTCCACTTCAAGACCAGAAGCAATGTTCATGGACCATTGGGCCTTCTTGATATAATCCAGTGTATCTATCTTGTCAATATTGATAATTTGTGCAGAGACCATTGATGCAATGAGCAGCAAGGCAATCATCCCATTTATTCGTAAAAGCATTGTATGTTTTTAGGTTGGTAATTAAAATTAACCGAATTGGGAATAGCCTGTTTATTTTTGTACCTACCATGCCCAAACATTCCTTACAGCATATTCTTACACTGGTAAAAAAAGACCTATTGCTTGAAATTAGGCAACAGTATACTTTCTATGGAATACTGCTTTATGTGGCCAGTACCATTTTTGTGATTTACCTGTCTATGGGCCAACCGGAAGAACAGGTATGGAACGGGCTTTTCTGGGTGGTGCAACTGTTTGTTTGCGTAAATGCCGTAGCCAAAAGCTTCCTTTCCGAAAGCCGGGGCAGGATGCTGTACTTCTATTCCATTGCCGGGGCCAGGGATTTCATTATCAGTAAAATGCTGTTCAACCTTGTGCTGATGTTGATAATGAGCCTGGTAAGTCTATTGCTGTTCTTATTGCTACTGGGCAATCCATTGAACAATCTGCTCCTGTTTGTGGGCATTAGTTGTTTGGGTGGCATTAGCCTAAGCCTGGTGTTCACCTTCCTTGCGGCCATTGCCGCCAAAGCACAACAACAGGCAGCATTGATGGCCATTATGGGATTTCCCATTATCATTCCCCAATTACTGCTGCTCATGAAAGTTTCCAAACCAGCCTTTGCCGCAGTGGTACAACAAGGCTGGTGGCAAATGGCCTTACTGTTGGTGGCATTGGATGCCATGGTTATTGTGCTTTCCGTGATACTGTTCCCTTTTTTATGGAAGGATTAATGGAGCAAAACAGACTTTTAGGAATATCTCTTGTTTTCCTCGGAAAAGCAGCAATAGCAAATTTATTTACAATCAATAGCAGGGAAGGCGATTGCCTACAAGTGCAAACCGGAGACGGAATGGAAGTGATGAGCAAAACAAAGATGATGGAAGGTGCTGCATATACAAAAGCTCCCTATTCTATTAACCATGGCAGGCCTTCATCCCTGCCGAGCAGCGGACAGTATCGAAAATAAAATGCGACACAAAAAATGCGACATTTTAAAATGTCGCAAAAAAAGTGTCGCATTTTATTTTCTTTTACCAGTGATGGTGTTCGGGCTGTCCAACAAAACAAAAAAATGAACGAACGCCTCCGGTTGGTGTTTGAAACAAGCGGAACCGATGGCTATCAGCTTTCACTCAAAAATTTACATGGAGGAAACCAGCGAATTGAATTTAGACAGCTTCTAAGGCGCTAATCGTTCCAAACATACTTGCAGGCTCAACTTCCAATGTTTGAGCTGAATATGAAAATCCGACTGTATGCTATCTTTGTTCAAACCGGAATAGGCAGGTCTTTTCGCTGGTGTTGGATAGGCAGCGGATGGCAGGGGCAGCACATGGCAGTTCAGTGAAGAAAGTTCCTTGATTGCTGTGGCAAAATCAAACCATGAAATAATACCATCATTACTGAAATGATAAATGCCTTTATGGTTGTTGCCATTCTCCAATTCGATAACAATATCCAAAATTGCCTTTGCCAAATCAGGTGCATAGGTTGGGGACCCTACCTGGTCATCCACTACTTTTAGCTCATCCCTTTCTTTCATTAAGCGTAGCATGGTCTTTACAAAGTTGCTCCCATGTTCACAATATACCCATGATGTTCTGATGATGATTGTTTGTGGATTGCTTTCCAGCGCCGCTTTCTCCCCTAACCATTTGGAATAACCATAATAATTCAATGGGTCGGTTTCATCATAAGGGAGATAAGGTTTTGTACCATTGCCATCAAATACATAATCCGTGGAGATGGCTATCAGTTTTGCATCTACTTTTGCACATTCTTCTGCAATGGTCCCAACAGCAGTTGCATTAATGGCCAAAGCCAGATCCTTTTCTGTTTCTGCTTTATCCACTGCAGTATAAGCGGCACAATGGATGAAGTAATCCGGAGGATTTTGCTGGATGAAATGCTTAATGGAATCCTGCTTAGTCAAATCCATTTCTGCCACATCCGTAAAAACAAAATCCAATGTAGGGTACTGGCCGCTCAATTGTTTGATGGACCAACCCAATTGCCCCCCAACGCCTGTGACAATGACTTTTTTGTTGCTCATGATGGTGTTGTTGAATAGTGCTTCCGAAAATTAGATTGCTTCATTCCTGCATCTAATAGTTAATCGGATAACGTTTTCAGTTCTTACTTTTTTGTATACGGTTTTTAGCACAAGGGATGTTTCCAACAATAAAACCCCGGATACCCGGGGCTTATCTATTCTTATTTCCTGCTCTGGAATTCCTTGGGGAGCTTTACCAGCTCTTCTTTGGGTAAAGCTTTGAAATAGTCATAGGTAATTTTCAGACCTTCTGCCCTATCAATCGTTGGTTTCCAACCAAGTATCTCTTTCGCTTTGGTAATGTCTGGTTGCCTTTGCTTGGGGTCATCAGTAGGCAAGGGTTTATAAACAATCTTCACAGATGAACCTGTTAGTTTCAATACCTCTTCTGCAAAGTCCTTCAAGGAAATTTCATTGGGGTTGCCAATGTTTACAGGCATTGCATAATCACTCAACAATAAGCGGTAAATGCCTTCCACCAAATCGCTTACATAACAGAAACTCCTCGTTTGGCTACCGTCCCCAAATACAGTCAGGTCTTCTCCTCGCAAAGCCTGACCTATAAATGCAGGCAGTGCACGTCCATCATTTAGCCTCATCCTCGGTCCGTAGGTGTTGAAAATACGTATAATCCTGGTTTCCACATGGTGGAAGGTATGGTATGCCATGGTGATGGCTTCCTGGAAGCGTTTTGCTTCATCGTAAACACCACGAGGACCAATAGGGTTCACATTGCCCCAATACTCTTCTGTTTGGGGATGCACCAATGGATCGCCATAGATTTCACTGGTACTTGCCACCAGTATCCTTGCCTTTTTGTCCTTGGCAAGGCCCAGGCAATTGTGGGTCCCATGGGCCCCCACTTTCAGTGTTTGAATGGGTATCTTCAAATAGTCGATTGGGCTTGCTGGTGAAGCAAAATGCAGTATATAATCCAGTTCACCCGGAATATGTATGAACTTGGTAATGTCATGATGATGGAACTCGAAACTTTCCAAGGGGAAAAGGTGCTCGATATTCTTCAAATCACCTGTAATTAGGTTGTCCATGCCAATAACGTGGTAACCTTCCTTAATGAACCTATCACAGAGGTGGGAACCTAGGAAACCTGCTGCTCCTGTTATGAGTACCCTTTTTTGAGCCATTGCTTTATGTTGTTTTATTTCAAAATACTGATCCAGATATATTAAGGCCTTCCTATGCTTTCATATTGGAAACCCATCTCCCTTAGTTGCTTCACTTCAAAAAGGTTCCTTCCATCAAAAATGACCTTGTTTTTCAATGAATTGGCAACCTTGTCGAAATCAGGTGTCCGGAATTCTGCCCATTCTGTCGCGATAATCAACGCATCCGCATTTGCCAGTGCATCGTACTGATTTTGTACATAGGAAATCTTATCGCCTATTAGCGCTTTCACATTTCCCATGGCTTCTGGATCAAAAGCTGTTACTGTAGCCCCAGCCTCGGTCAGAGCATCAATCAAATATAAAGCAGGTGCTTCACGAATATCATCTGTATTTGGTTTGAAGGCCAGGCCCCATAATGCAAAATGCTTGCCCTTCAAATCGTTATTGAAATACGCTTTTATCTTTGGGATCAAGTGGAGCTTCTGGGCCTCGTTTACTTCTTCCACTGCTTTTAATATCTGGAAATCATAGCCTACTTCTTCAGAAGACATAATCAGGGCCTGCACATCTTTGGGAAAGCAGGAACCGCCATAACCAATGCCGGGGAAAAGAAAACGCTTACCAATCCTGTCATCGCTGCCAATGCCTCGGCGTACCATATCAACATCAGCTCCCAGACGTTCGCATAACTGGGCAATCTCGTTCATGAATGAAATCTTGGTTGCAAGGAAGGAATTGGCGGCATATTTGGTGAGCTCTGCACTTTTCTCATCCATGAAGATTACCGGGTTACCTTGACGGACATACGGCGCGTACAAATCTGACATTACTTTCTTCGCACGCTCGGAGGATGTGCCTATCACAACCCTATCAGGTTTCATGAAATCATCCACGGCAACCCCTTCACGCAGGAACTCTGGGTTGCTTACCACATCAAACTCCACTTTCGCATTGGCTGCAATGGCAGCATGTACCTTGGCAGCGGTACCAACGGGCACAGTGCTCTTGTCAACAATGACCTTATAATCTGTCAACATATTTCCCAGATCTTTTGCAACTCCCAACACATATTTCAAATCAGCACTTCCATCTTCACCAGGAGGTGTTGGCAAGGCCAGGAATACTACTTTGGCATCTTTGATGCCTTCACTAAGGTCGGTGGTGAAATCGAGGCGGCCTTCTCGCAAGTTCCTCAGGAAAATCTTTTCCAGGCCTGGTTCATAGATGGTTATTTCACCATTGGAAAGCTTGTCAACTTTTGTTTTATCAATGTCAATGCAGGTTACGGAATTACCCGTTTCTGCAAAGCAGGTGCCTGATACCAAACCTACATATCCTGTGCCTACGACTGCAATTTTCATGTGTGTACTTTGTTTTTTGTGTCATGGAATCCAGCATCAAATTTCAGCAGCAGCACTTTGTTGCCGCGAATATTCGCTGCTTATTCTATAGCGTTAGTTATTGTTTATAAAATTTAAAGTTTCGGTAGCAATATAGTTAAGTTGCTCTTCATCCAATTCTGTATGCATGGGCAGGGAAATAACCCTTTCCGTAAGCCAGTCTGTTATTTCCAAGTGGTAATTATCCAGACCAAAGGCCTCGAAGACTTTTTGTCTATGGCCCGGAACCGGATAATAAATCATGGAAGGGATTTTCTTGTCTGCTAAATATACATTCAATGCATCCCTGTCCACTCCATTCAAGGTCAACGTATATTGATGGTAAACATGGTTACTGTATGGGGCAACAAAAGGAGTGGTTATTTTCGCATTGTTAGCAAACGCATTGCTATAAAAGCTTGCAGCAGCCCTTCTAGCAGCAATATAATTGTCCAGTTCCTTCAATTTGATGTTCAATACTGCTGCCTGGATGGAATCCAGTCTTGAATTGCAACCAACCAGATCATGGTAATACCTTTTTTCCTGCCCGTGATTGGCTATCATCTTCATTTTATGGGCCAGTGTTTGATCATTGGTGAAGATGGCCCCACCATCGCCATAAGCCCCTAAATTCTTGCTCGGATAAAAAGAGGTGCAGCCTATATGCCCAATTGTGCCTGTTTTCTTTACTGTTCCATCAGAGAAAGTATAATCGCAGCCTATTGCCTGGGCATTGTCTTCTATCACATACAAACCATGCTCCTTGGCTATCTGCATGATTTCTTCCATTGGAGCGGCATGTCCATATAAATGGACAGGTACAATCGCTTTTGTTCTGGATGTGATGGCCTTTCTTATTGCTGCTGGTTCTATGCAAAATGTTCTTGCATCCACTTCAACAAAAACAGGCTTCAACCGTAACAATGCCACCACTTCCGTAGTGGCTATATAGGTGAAAGAGGGAGTAATTACTTCATCACCAGGTTCGAGGCCCAGGGCCATCATGGCTATCTGCAAAGCATCTGTGCCATTGGCACAAGGAACAGTAAAGCCGCTACCATGGTAGGCGTTCAATGCTGCCGTAAAGTCCTGAACAGGTTTGCCATTAATATATGCAGCACTATCAAGCACATCATGGATAGCAGCGTCAATTTCCGTCTTTTTTTTAAGATACTGTGATTTGGTATCCACCATTTGTATTGGCTTCATATGCTGTTTTGAGTGGCCGCAAATCTAATGTAAAAAGTGATTGGAACCCCACCTAAAAAACCATGTTACGCACACCTGACTTATGAAGGTTTTTAATCTGTTTATTTGCAATTACAATATATTATTTACTTGAAACTGCTGTACAATATATTCATTGCATTCTATCCATTTGCTGCTAGGCTCCTTAGTGCCAAAAATGACAAGGCAAGGCTGTGGGTAGAAGGCCGTAAGGGCATCTTTGATAGATTGTCCCTTGCATTTGCTGGTAACAAGCAACCAGTCATTTGGATGCACTGTTCTTCATTGGGTGAATTTGAGCAGGGCAGGCCTGTATTGGAGGCATTGAGAAATGGGTACCCCAACCATAAATTCCTGTTGACATTCTTTTCCCCTTCTGGCTATGAGGTGAAAAAGCATTATGAAGGAGCTGATTGGATATTTTACTTGCCTATGGATTCAAAGAGGAACGCTAAGCAGTTTTTCGAAATAGTGAACCCTTCATTGGTACTCTTTGTGAAGTACGAATTCTGGCATTATTATTTGGCTGAGGCCAAATCTAGGGAATTGCCCCTCCTATTAATTTCTGGTATATTCAGAAACAACCAGGTGTTCTTTAAATGGTACGGTAGCTTTTATAGGAAAACATTGTTGTGCTTCACACATTTGTTTGTACAGAACAACAACAGTTTAGCACTGCTTAAAAGCATAGGTATCGATGATACCGCGGCCTCCATTAGTGGAGATACGCGCTTTGACAGGGTAATAGAAATTGCATCCGCATTTCAATCAATCAAAGCCATAGAAGAATTTGTGGGCAACAGTAAGGTCATCGTAGCAGGGAGTACGTGGACGGAAGATGATGAAGAAATGGACCATTATGCCAATTCCCATCCGGAAATAAAGTTCATCATAGCCCCCCATGAAATTGAAAATGAACGCATTAAGGAGTGTTTACGACTTTATAAAAATGCCATACTTTTCAGTGCATGGGACCTTCAAACGGATAAGTCCAATCTCCAAATTCCCAACTGCTTAATCATTGACAATATAGGGATGCTAAGTAAACTTTATTATTATGCCACTGTATGTTATGTTGGAGGCGCATTTGGTGACGATGGGGTACATAATGTATTGGAAGCTGCCGTTTACCGAAAACCGGTCATTTTTGGACCTGAATACGAAAAATATGTTGAGGCTACTGAACTGATTGATGCTAATGGGGCTATAAGCATCGATAATGCCCTTCAACTTGAAAGGGAACTTGATCATTTATTGAATGATCCAACTTACTACAGCGCTACTGCAAACAGCGCAGGCAACTATGTAAAAAGCAAATCAGGAGCAACAGCAAAGGTTATCCACTTTGTTCAAGAAAAACGCCTCTTAACCAATTGATCAAACAACCTGACAGCCTCAGTATCTTCTAGCCAACCAAGCTTAGTTTTCATTTCCCGTTGTATCCAGTATTCAGCTTCAGGATAGATACTGAATGCATTGATAGTCTTAATGCTCCTCTCGTACATATTTTCATCTCCACGAAAGAGTTCATTAATAAAGAGGTAGCGATCATTGATTCCAATTGCTCTCTTCAGGTCCTTGATTGGTGTACCTTGCAATACGGCTGCAACTTCTACCCGTTCTTCCTTTAGCTTGTCATTATGGCTTTCCACTTCAGTATCTACCACAATTGTTTCATGAAGTTCAAAGACTTCCTTTACTTCTTGGTGGGCCAAAGTTGGTATGGTTGCTACTACCGGATCAAATAACCAACTTGAATGGGCCGTTTCCTGTACAGTTTCCACTTGGGCAACATATTCCTTTGTCGAATAAGCCAGTTCTTCCTGCACCGGATTTATTTTTTCCTTTGCAGGTTCAGGATCAATAACACTGGCTTCCACTTTTTGGGGCGACGTTTCCTGAATTGTCACCTGTGTGCGGTGCAATGGAGGCATCGTAACGGCCACTTTGCCACTTACATGCGCTGTTACTTGGGGCTGCAATTCGGCAAGCAGCATTTGAGCAGTATGGAACAAGCTATTGGGGCTGGCCTGCTGCTCAAACTGCTCTTTTAATTTGTTGATAAGTGTACCCACTCTTTCCATGGGATATGATACATTTGGGGGCGTTAATAAAAAATTGAACGCTTAAAGTTAATAAGCTTTTACAAACAACCGTAAGTTTTTAGAAATGTTTATAGAACCCAATATCAGTGGCGAAAGAAGGGGATGGATAGAAGTGATTTGTGGCAGCATGTTCAGTGGCAAAACAGAGGAGTTGATACGCAGGTTGAAACGTGTTAAGATTGCCAATCTCAAAGTGGAAATTTTCAAACCAGGGATAGATACCCGTTACGATGAAACCAAGGTGGTAAGTCACGATGCCAATGCCATACAATCTACGCCATTAAGCAATTCGCAGGAAATATTGCTACTGGCCCAGGATGTAGATGTGGTGGGAGTGGATGAAGCCCAGTTCTTTGATGATGAAATTGCCAATGTTTGCGAAACCCTTGCTATGCGAGGTGTGCGTGTAATTGTGGCGGGGCTTGACATGGATTATCTTGGTAAACCATTTGGGCAGATGCCCAATCTTTTGGCCAAGGCAGATTATATTACCAAGCTACATGCTATTTGCGTGCAATGCGGCAATATCGCCAATATTTCCTACCGCAAAACCGAACAGGCAGGCCAAGTACTGGTTGGTGAAAAGGACATTTATGAACCTCGGTGCAGAATATGTGCATCAAAAAAGTAAATGACAGGATGAAGAACTTATTCTTCAATCCCTATTGTTACCCTTTTTGACCTGTTTCTAGGGATAATTAATACCCACAAATACTGCAGCCCACCACTAAGCCGTGTAAAAAAATGCACAAATAATTTATGCCGAAGCTGCAATGTAAGCTGGCATGGATTTTTGAATATTGATTGTTCTAAAACAATCAATTATGATAACCACAGACAACACAGTCGAAATTTTAAATGACCTTGTAGCTATCAACAATGATCGTATTGTTGGCTACGAACGTGCATTGAAGGAACTGGACGGAAGCAATGCTGACCTGAAGCAATTGTTCCTATCCATGATTGATGAAAGCCGCCATATTAAAATGGACCTTGGCAGTGAGGTGCAAGTTGAAGGAGGCACCATAGAAAGTGGTACAACAGCCAGTGGAAAAATCTATAGGGCATGGATGGATGTAAAAGCAGCTTTCACTGGTCACGACAGGAAAGCCATCTTGGCCAATTGTGAGTATGGCGAAGATGCAGCACAGAAAGCTTATAAAGCTGCTTTGCAGGAAGATGACCTTCCGCACCATGTAAGGGCCATGCTGGTGGAACAGCAGGAGACCTTAAAAACCTCTCATGATGAAATAAAACAATTGCGTGATGCTTCACTTCAATAAAACCATTTAACATGAAAAAAACACACAGCATCCAAAAAAAAATAAATCTCTTATTAGGGTCTTTATTGCTTACAGGCATTCTATGGTCGCAGTCAGTACCGGAAGTAACAGTCAATGGACATGATGCCAGTTCCTGGTTCGCACAGAATTGGTTGTGGATTGCAGGAGTAATTGTATTATTAGTGCTTATTATTCTTTTCATGGGTGGAAGCGCCCGAAGTAGAAGGACCACTGTAACAACTGACAGAAATGGACATGTACAGCGTACTACCAGCACGGAAATCGTTGAATAATAGTACGTGTTAATGGCTATTTAATTACCACTAATGAAGAACAAGGGTGGTTAAATGCCTAGAATTGTGGAGCATAGCAATAATCCCATTCTGCATGCCATATAATAAAATAATTTTTAGATGTTTCAATATCCGCCAGATAAGGGCTATCCATTTAATAGCCCTTATTATTTACTCAAGTTTTGGCTATTGTACCTTACCAACTGCGTTATCCACACTATAGGCGCACTATACTTGCAACGTAAGATCATCGTAAGATCAGTACACCTACAGTATACCAAGAGTGTATCGCAATAGTGCATCTTAGGGAAGCGCACCTGCCAAAAAAATCACACAATAGCGTATATTTGTGTAATCCCCCCTATCAACACTGCCCTTAGAAGCCCTCAATCTACTGCCCTTGATGATTGTTTTATTGAAGGATTATAGTCCTAGCTAACTAATACTATGATAAAACGACTACTAATTTTATTCGTTGCCAATTACTTGTTCCAGCAGCAATTGCAGGCCCAGTTAACACCCTTTGCAGCAGCACAGGGTTTCAACGTTTTTACTAGGGACGGGTTCACTTTTTCTGACGGGCATACGGACGGGCCAGTGGCTATTGGGGGCAACCTTACGTTGCAAGGGTTCAATATTATTGCCATGTCAAGCTACGGCTCCTATCCTTTCGGATTGAACAATACCAACAATTATTGTTTGGTCATCAATGGCAAGGTCAATTATGTAAGCGGCAACCTTAGTAATGTGAACAGGGGCTATCTAAGGCTGGGGAACTCTACGGGCACAAGGGTGTTTACCCAGGATTGCAACAATGCCACCATCAACACAAAACTCGCAGCATACAATAGCGATTGCAATACATCCTACAATAGCAATCCCGCCCTGCAAATGGCCATTCAGCAATCTGCGGCAAGCATCAGTTCCTCCAATGCATTGAACTTCGATTCGCTGTATAATGTACTGTTCATGAACTCCGTAATCATGTCCGGTTATACGGCTAGCAACAGTTGCGGCGGTAGTTTCAATATTATTCCCGTACCTTCCAATAACGCAACCATAACATTGGTGAACAGTAAGACCAATGTTATCAACTTGACTACTACACAGTTAACCTCCTTGAGCAATCTTACCATTAATAATGGCCCGGATGCAACAAAGCCACTGGTTATCAATGTAAATGGCACGGCTGGTTTTACTTGGTCGCCACCCAATATTGCAGGTTTGGGCAGTTCCCAGGCTCCTTATATTACTTATAACTTCTTCAACAATAGCGGTACAATCCTCATCAGCGGGGGCAATACAATCGAAGGCAGTTTGCTGGCACCTTTGGGCTATATTAACAAGAGCACTTCACAAAACGTGGAAGGGCAAATTGTGTGTTACGGTTTTACCAACAATGGCGGGGAAGTACACCACTTCCCTTTCAATCCAAATGTGTCCACCTTGCCCAAATGCCCTGTGCTTAGCCTGGGCAACCTTGTTTGGAACGACCTGAACGGAAACGGAATAAAAGATGCCAATGAACCGGGCATAGTTGGGGCAACCGTGAAATTCTATGCAGATGCCAATGGCGATAACGTACCTGATGGTGCAGCCATTTACACAACGGTTTCCGGAACGGATGGCTCCTATTATTTCCATACCTTAACAGCAGGGAAATATATTGTTGGGGTGACCATCCCGTCAGGCTATACCACCACCGCTACAACCACCAATAGCAGCAACCCTGATTCGGATACGGACAATGACAACAATGCTGTTACTGTTTCCAGCGGGGAAGTCAGGACCAATTATATAACCCTAGGGTTTGGGTCCGAACCGACCAATAATGGCGATGGCCTGAATGTGAACAATACATTGGATATCGGCCTGAAAGGCACTGGCAGTATTGGCAATTATGTATGGAACGATTTTAACCACAATGGGCTGCAGGATGCCAATGAATCCGTCATTTCAAATGCAACCGTTACGCTTACTTTTCCCAACGGCACCACTACGTCCACCACCGCTACCAATAGCAGTGGTGCTTATTTGTTCAGCAACCTGGGCCCCGGAACATACACCGTTACGTTTGCTGCACCTGCTGGCAAGTCGGTTACCCTTGCCAATCAGGGCACCGATGACAATATTGACAGTGATATTGCAGCCGACGGAACAGTTTCGGTAACCCTAACGGCAGGGCAAACTAACAGTACCATTGATGCGGGCTTCTACAAAACACCCTGCACCAATATGGGCTCTTGTGGCGCAGGTTATGTGAGCAAGGCCATGGTCGGTTCCGTTACCAATGGTGACTTCTCTTCGGCTATTACCAGCCCTTCATCAGGTAATAGTTTCTCGGGCACCAATGCTACAGCGGGCATTACTTATAGTTATACAGGCGGAAGCTTCATTTCACAATCAGAATATAAAGGCAATGGTTCAGGCCCACAACCTACCAGCAACCGCTCATTTGTTATCGTGAACAATAGCGGCACCTACAGTCAGGGTCAAGCTGAGCAGGTTGCATTCCCCGGTGATCCAACTTACAATGTTGCGGCAGCCAATACCTATATGTACAGGAACGGCAACGACCTTGGCGGGGAATCATTGGTATGGCAGCACACCCTTACGGGGCTCACCGTTGGGCAAACCTACAAATTCAGGTTCTATGCTACCAATATGGTGAACACGGGCAATGGGGCACCTGCACCCAATATCCGCATAAGGACGGGGGGCACCACTGGGCTGCCAGATGGGACTTCCGTGGTAGGCCCAACTAGTTTGGATTATTTGGCCACTGCCAATAATACTGTATTGAACGGATGGCAAAGGATGGAATACAGTTTCATTGCATCTGCTACTACATTGGTCGTTAAAATTACCGATGCACAAACATCCGGTAACAGTGGAATGGGCAGTGGCGATGATTTGGGTATTACTGCTATAGGCGTGGACTGGTGTGCAAGGGACCTGGATGGGGACTGCGTTGCAGACGTGGACGATAAGGATGATGACAATGATGGCATCCTTGATGTAGTGGAATGTGGCGGCTATGACCCTTTGGGTGATTGTGATGGGGACGGTATATTGAACTACCTTGATCCGACACCAGGATGCACTACACCCGCTGGCAATGACATTTATGGAAAGCCTTATGTGGCTTTGACTTGGACCGATTGCAATAGTGACGGCATCAATGACTTTTTCGATTTTGATGGTGATGGCATCATCAATTCCTTTGACCTGGATAGCGACAATGATGGTATACCGGACATCGTTGAAACAAGAAGCGCCAACGCCATAGATAGGGATGGAGATGGTATGGCAGATGGAGTGGATGCAGATGGGGACGGTATTATGTCTTCTGCGGATTCAAACGACAACTCCTATGGTGGCACAGGCCTCACCCCTCAAGACCTGGACAGGGACGGCAAACCCAATTACCTGGACTTAGACAGTGATGGTGACGGCATTACTGACCTTACGGAAGCTATTGGTATTTATGACAGTGATGGCATAGCCAATGGAACGGATGCAGATGGGGATGGTATGCGTGGTGCTTATACCAATAGTTCATCGGTGGCCGACAACCTAAATGGTTTCGGCGGTAGGGGAATTGTACCCATCGATTCAGATGGCGATGGCAAGCCCGATGCCTATGATATAGATAGTGACAATGATGGTATTTCAGATAATATAGAAGCACAGGCTACCTGCTCCTACAAACTGCCACTAGGTACAGATACGGATGGGGATGGCGTGGACAACAACTTTGATTCACCCAATAATTCCTGCAACAAAACATCTGGTGGACTAACGCCTTATGATAGGGATGCAGATGGCATTCCAGATTATCTGGATACCAACTCCGATGGGGACCTTGCCCCTGATATCAATGAGGCTTCTGGCTTATCGGGCAACTTTGTAACCAATACGGCCGATACCGATGGCGATGGGATGATTGATGAGTTTGATACGTTCAACCTGCTTACTGCCGTTTCCGGTTTCACCAACAATGTTACCAATATCAATATGGGTACCAATGGCAGCTTTACCGGCCCATCCCCTTCCGGCTCCAATGTGACCCTGCAAAAAACAGGAACAGGTGATTGTGCCACAGATGATAGGGACTGGAGAAATACCAGCGTGCTCCCTTTGAGCATTATCAACTTCAGTGCTTCCTTTTACAGTTCAATATTGAACCTGCAATGGAAAACTACCAGAGAATTTGATGTGGACCATTACAGCATGGAACTGAGCTTTGATGGCACCAACTTCATGTCATCGGGCATAGTAGCAGCCAGAAACTCCGGCAACACTACTTATCAACAAAGTATCAGCTTACAACAAACTGCTGATATTTTCTTTGTGCGTATTAAGCAGGTAAACAAAAACGGTCAGTTCTTTTATACCAAGGTTATATCAATCAGGATAAATAGTATTCAATCTGTTACGATATCGCCTAATCCGTTCAGTTCCTATTTGCAGGTTAACATAAAGGCAGAACGACCAGGCAATGCCATACTAACAATCTACTCGGCCGAAGGCAAAAAAGTGTATACCAATAACTTTGCTATTGTTAGGGGCAGTAATCAACTACCCATCTCCAATATGGGCCACCTATCGGACGGCTTATACTTTATTGATGTGGACCTTGGGTACAGTAGCGAACACGTGAAACTGATAAAGACCAATTAACCAAGAAGCTGCCCGCTAATCATACCGTTGAGCAAATATCCATGTCCCAATCTCCAATAAGCAAAGACCTACTGCTTATTGGAGGTTTCTTTATATTTAGAAAATAAACCGTTTTTTATGACAAGAAAAATCAAGCAGCTTTCTTTGCTTTTATTTGTTTTATTGCTCATAGAGCAAAGCCATTCGCAAACCAAATCAATAACCTTGGCCAATCCATTCAGTACTGTTAGTTCACTTCCTTACCATGTTCCCGATTTCAAGAAGATCAAGAATGCAGATTTCAGGCCTGCCTTAGAAGCCGGCATAACCAAACAATTGGAAGAAATTGAAAAGATAGCGAATGACCCTGCGGCACCTACATTTGACAATACCGTTGTGGCCATGGAAAGAAGCGGTCAACTGCTCAGCCGTGTAAACGGTGTGTTCAATTTACTTACTGGGGCAAATACAAATCCTGAACTGCAAGCATTGCAGGAGGAAATTGCCCCCAAGCTTGCATCGTTGAATGACGCTATTTATTTAAATACCAAACTGTTCAAACGGTTTGAAACAGTTTACAAGAATAGGACTACCATTCCGTTGATGGCCGAATCAAAACGCCTAATTGAATACTATTACCAGCAGTTTCTATTAACTGGTGCAAAACTATCCGATGCTGACAAGACCATCATGAAAAAATTCAATGAGGAAGAAGCTTCATTAAGTGCCAAGTTCAATAACCAGCTATTGGGTGCAGCCAAGGAAGCAGCATTGGTTATCAGCGATTCATTGGCATTGAAAGGCATTGCACCATCAGATTATGACAATTATGCCCAAAATGCAAAAAGCAGGAACCTTTCCGGCAAGTGGTTGATACCCATTAGGAACACCACCCAGCAACCCGCCCTGCAATCATTGGAAATCCGCAGTACAAGGCAGCAGTTATTTGAGGCATCCTGGAACAGGGCCCAAAGGAATGACAGTAACGATACAAGGACCACCATCATACGTATTGCTGCCATCCGTGCACAGAAAGCAAAACTGATGGGCTTTGCCAGCTATGCTGCATGGAAACTACAGGACCAAATGGCAAAGACGCCTGAAGCCGTTGACCAGTTCTTTGCAAAGCTTATTCCCGCCGTAACAGCAAAAGCAAAACAGGAAGCAGCCGATATCCAAGCCTTAATAGACGAACAGAAAGTGGGCATCAAATTGGAACCGTGGGACTGGAACTATTATGCAGAACAGGTACGCAAAGCAAAATACAACCTCGATGAGAACGAAGTGAAGCCCTATTTTGAGTTGAACAGGACGCTCATCAACGGTGTGTTCTATGCTGCCAATCAATTGTACGGCCTGACGTTTCAGGAGCGTAAGGACATACCTGTTTACCAAGAAGATGTACGTGTATTTGAAGTATATGATAAAGATGGAAAAGCATTTGCCCTGTTCTATTGCGACTATTTCAAACGTGATAATAAAAATGGCGGTGCATGGATGGACAACCTTATTGGACAGTCCTATCTGTTGGGTACCAAGCCTGTTATCTATAATATCTGCAATTTCAGCAAACCCGCTCCCGGTAAACCAGCGTTGATCAGCTTTGATGATGTTACCACCATGTTCCACGAATTTGGGCATGCCCTACATGGCCTATTTGCCAGCCAGCAATACCCCAAGCTTTCCGGTACCAATACAGCAAGGGACTTTGTGGAATTCCCCTCACAATTCAATGAGCATTGGGCATTGGATCCGAAAGTTCTTCAGCACTATGCTGTGCATTACCAAACCAAGGAACCCATCCCACAAACATTGGTTGACAAAATCAAGAAAGCAGGCTCTTTCAATAAAGGCTATGCCTTAACTGAAGCAATTGCTGGTTCTTCATTGGATATGCAATGGCATAAACTTTCTGCTAGTGACGAAGTAACAGATGCTGTAGCTTTTGAACAGAAGGCCTTGCATATTACAGGTTTGGACCTGCCACAAGTGCCCCCACGCTACCGTTCCACTTATTTCTTGCATATCTGGTCAAATGGCTATGCCGCAGGTTACTATGCTTACCAATGGACAAAGATGCTTGAGGAAGACGCCTATTCCTGGTTCAAGGAGAATGGTGGACTCACAAGAAAAAATGGGCAGCGGTTCAGGGATATGATCCTATCAAAAGGCAATACCGAAGACTACAATACCATGTTCAAGAAGTTCCGTGGACATGCACCTGATATTAAAGCCATGCAGGAAGAGCTGGGGTTACCTAAACAATAGGAATTTTAATCATAAAGCACTGATGTTCATGGAAAGAGAAAGAATTATAGTTGAAGTAATCAACAAGCTAAAGAACCTGTACTACAACAATGAAATTGAGGAGTACCTGCAAGCTGCGGGTGTTAATGAAGTAGACTATGCTTCCATCATTAATGAAGCCAATGCAAGGATATGGGAAGAGAAGTTAGCTTATTATCAAAAAAAGAACAAGCGCATCTTTACTCTATGGTTATCCCTTTCCATTGCCACCTTCATACTGTTTCTATTTATACTACCCTATATAAGTAGTAAATCCAATGGTACATTATTAGCGGTTACCGGCACTGTTCTGCTGGTCTTTTTCTCTTACCTGGCCATGCTTTACAATAAAACTTGGGAGGTGGATTATATTAAGGACCATGAATCCCCACATATAAGTTTTGGCTTCCTGTTCATTTTCCTGTTGCCAGGTTTCCTTTTCTATTATCTTCTTGATTGGCGGTTTTCAAACGTATCCTATAATGCTTTGAAAAATACGCAAGAGAAAGCAACTGGAACAATTATTTCAGGGAAATCCCTAACCATGGGACGAGGAGGTGCCATTGATTTTACTGATGTTACTGTTCAGTTCCAAACCAAGGAAGGAACAACCATTACAGCAACGGAGAATATTTCCAAATACGACTTCAAAAAGTTCTATGTAGGGCAGCATGTGGATCTGCTCTATTCCAAAGAAGACCCTTTGAATATAGACCTGCTTGTTGACAAATCGCATGTGCAGGACCTGGCAGGCTCACAGGAAAGGGACATCACGCATGAAGACCTGATTCGCCTTTTGTCTGTAAAAAAGGAAGACATGCTTGCTGAACTCAATAAAATCAAGTATGGTTGGGAATACGATTCACTTCATGCCATGTGGATAAACAACAAAGCCAATGGAGCTATAACTGTCAACGAGAACGAAATCAATTTAATTGGACCAGAAAACATTGGCTATGCCGAGCGCTTGAAACGAGCTGGGTTCAAACGCACCGATTCTGCCAATAGTAATAAGGCTATTGATTTGTTCAGTACCAAACCAAAGACGTTTGAAAAGGATAACTATATAGCCACTGTTCAAAAAATAAAAGACAAAACCACTTTTTTGACAATGATAACTATACAAAGGAAATAGCTTCCCTGTTTATGAAGGAAAAATGTAATGGATGTTTATTTGAGCACTTCGCTCAGCTTATTGTAAAGCTGTTCGCCACGCAGATCCCTACCGATGATTTTCCCATTGGGATCAATCAGCACATTGGATGGAATACTCTGTATCTGGTACAAAGTGGCTGCGCCATTCTGGAAGTACTGCAAATCACTTACATGTGTCCAAGTAAGGTTATCATCCTTAATAGCTTGCAACCAGTTTTCCTTGCCGCCCGGCCTATCCAATGAAACGCCCAGTATAGTAAAATTCTTGTTCTTGAAAGCATTGTAAGCAGCCACTACATTGGGATTCTCCCTCCTGCAGGGGCCGCACCAGCTTGCCCAGAAATCTACCAATACATACTTGCCTCTAAAAGAGGATAAGGAAACGGGCTTGCCGTTCACATCAGGCTGTGTAAAATCAATTGCTTCAGAGCCAACCCCTGCAACTGTTGGTGCTGGTGCTGGCTGTGGTTTCCTTGCTTCAATAATTGTCTGTTCAATCATCCTTGCATACTGGTTGGTCTTTGCCTGTGGCTTCAGTTGAAGGTACCTTGCTTCCAAATCATCAACCCCACTGAAAAGTGGGTTCACTACATACAGCACGAAACTACTGAGGGGGGATGCAGGTTTCTGCTTGGTGTATTTCGTAACTTCTGCTATTACATTGGCTTTTACCACTTCAAACTGCTTAATCAAGGAATCCCTTTTCTTCGGCTCCTTGGTGCTATTGATTTTATTGGCAGTTGCACCCAGCTTATCCTTAAGGGGATTGAAGTTCTTTAGGTAAAGGGCATAATCGGGTTGTAGCGCAGAACCAGCAATTACAGCAGACGGCAACCTTGCCGCATCTCCATTAACGGTCAATGCTTCATTACCAAAATACACATCAATTACTTCCTTCTTCCCAATGAAACCTATTTGGTAAATATCAGCCTCGTCCATTTTTCCGGCCAACTTAAACTTCCCACCATAAGCATAATCCTGAGCAACTGTATTACCATTGCTCCCATCAATCAGGAATACCAATGTACTGTCTTTAAGCCCCTTGATGTTGCCATTAACGGTATAACCATCTTTTTTCTGTGCAAGGGCACAAATAGGTAGCATGCATGCGAATAGGAATTTCTTCATAGTTATTTAGAATGTCGTTTTTGTAATACTTCTATCACCTCCTGCAATTTATGGCCTTTGGCGTTAAGCAAAAGTAAATAGTGGAACATCAAATCGGCAGCTTCCCCCAAAAAAAGATCCTTGTTATTGTCTTTGGCTTCTATGACCAATTCAACAGCTTCCTCCCCTACCTTCTGCGCTACTTTGTTGATACCCTTCGACAGCATTTTAGCTACATACGATTCTTCTGGCGAAGCCCTACTCCTTAAAGCAATAATATCCTGAAGATAGATCAGGAAATCATCGCTATGGTTGCGTTCGCTCCAACAGGTATCCGCACCAGTATGACAAGTTGGACCAAGAGGATAGGCCTTGATCAACAACGTATCATTGTCACAGTCCACTGCCATGCTTCTCAGTTCAAGGAAATTGCCACTTTCCTCACCTTTTACCCAAAGCCTTTGCTTGCTCCTACTGTAAAATGTAACCTTGGCAGTTTCTTCGGTCTTTTTCAATGCGGCCTCGTTCATAAAGCCCAGCATCAACACTTTATGGGTAGTGTAATCCTGTATAATGGCTGGAACAAGTCCGTCGCTGTATTTTGAAAAGTCTACTTTCATTTAAATTCGTTCTGGTTTAATCATTTGTTGTTGGATACCCATTTGTTGAAACCCTATTAAACCGGTGGAACCATGAGCAACCAAAACGTCCCTTATTCCCCATTAAACTGTGTCTGGTCAGGCAAGGTAATTTCAATTTCGCCCCCCTCCCCTTTTTGCAGCACACATTGGCAGCCCAACCTCGAATTGATGCGCGGGCTAACGGCCCTATCTATAAAATCCTCCTCCTTATCACTTAGTTCCGCTAAAAATTCATCGCCTTTTTCTACATATAGATGACAAGTGCTGCAGGCGCATACCGCCCCGCAGTTATGGTGAAGTTCAATACCATTGTCCAGTACCACTTCCAGCAGGCTATCTCCAATGGCATTGGAGGTAAGTGTTACAGGTTCCAGCCCCTTCTGCTCAAACTTTACTTTAATCGTGTACATAAATCATTTTCTTGCCGCAAAAGTATCTGAATGCAACCGAAGAAAAAATACTTTCATTAGGCTGCTGCTTCGATTTGAGGAAAACGTTTGAAAGAGGTGCCAAAAAAATAAACTAACAAAAGTTCGTTTATTTCAGAAATATCTCTATTTTGCACTTGCTTTTGGAATAGGAACAGCGGAAAAGAACGGACGAGCCAGTACAAAAGCCCATAAAATCGTGATCGGTTGCTTGCTCATAAATCCCTGCGAAGTTCTCTTTGCGGGGATTTGCTCTTTTGGGGAAGTACTGAACATCACCTCGGCAAAAGGAATTGCCCCCACAACACTGCATTGGACTCTTAAAGAACTTCAGGCCCGTCAATTACTTTATCCCCGTTTGTTACCGCTTCTGGAAACCGGCGCTTATTGGAGGTACCTATTTCTGCGGGGCCAAAAAAATGTGTCAATTATTTTGTGTCAAAAAAAAATTGACACATTTTTTTTGACACAAAATTGATGCACAGAATCTAGCCCCCCGACAAAGGCGCAAAATATCCGCTTGTATCATACCTGTAAGGTGGGAACTGTGCAACGAATGATGATGGGCAGATGGGGAACGGACCTATAGGCTGCCCATAATTTTGTTGCTCAACAGCCGGTACATATCCTGTAAATCCGGATAGGCTTCCAATAGGGCCAAGTGCCTGTTCACGGTACCAATGTCCCTGCGAACGGCAGGACCGGTAAACACTTCAGACGGGTGATGGAACCGCAAGCGGTTGGCCGTTTCTTCTATCAATGACTGCAGCAGGGAAAAATCGATGTGCTCCCTTTCGCAGTAAATGGCGCTTTGCAGGTACATATAGTTTACGAAGTTGCAAGCGAACACGGCTGCTACGTGCAGTTTGACCCTTTGCTGATCGCCACCACGGACCACTTTGGTGTTCAATGTTCCTGCCAATGCTTCAATTTCCTGGATTACAGCTTCATGACTCCCATCTACTAAAAAAGGGATCGGAGTCTGTACGTCCATGTTCTTGCGGATACTCTGAACCGGATACAGTACACCATACCTGTCACTCACATTTTTCAGTACATCTTTTGAAACTGACCCTGCTGTATGCAGTACCAATTTACCGTGCAACTTTAACTGCGCACAAATGCTTTCAATGGCCTTATCGGAAACAGCAATAATGTATGTATCTGCTCCATCAGACAATTCTGAAATGTTATCCACAGCCTTGGCTCCCACCTGCTTGGCCAAGGCTTCTGCATGGGGTGGTGTATGGCTGAATACCTCCATAATATTGTACCCTTTACTGAACATCAACTTGGCCAGCACCGTGGCAACATTCCCAGAACCTATGATGGTTACCTGCATATCTTTGAATTGTATAAATAATCAAATGAAATTAGCAAAAAGAATAGCAATCGGTTATATAAAAACAAAGCTAAAGGCCACTGCACTGGTATCCATGCGCAGGGCCACGGAAAAAACATTCGAACTGTTCTGCACGCCGTACAGCGGCAAGCCCAAAAGGAAGGCACCGCCCATTTTCCACCATGCGGAGAAGCTCAGCTTCGAAATCAAGGGGCTTACCGTTAGGGGATGGAAATGGAAACCCGAACATGCCAATGGCAAGAAAGTGCTGATTGTACATGGTTTTGATAGTTGCAGTTACAAGTTTGATAAATACATCCATCCCCTGAACAAAGAAGGCTTTGAGGTAGTGGCCTTCGATGCTATCGGTCATGGCATCAGTGATGGCAAAACCATCAATGCATTGATACTGAAAGATTCGCTATTGAAGATTGATGAAGTTTTTGGCCCATTGTACGCTATTATGGCACATTCCTTTGGGGGGCTTGCAGCAGCATTGGCTGCTGAGCAAATGGGCCGTTTACAGAGGCTGGTACTTATTGCCCCTGCTACTGAAACATCAACAGCCATTGATAATTTCTTCAGGTTCATGAAATTGGGCGATGACATTAGAAAAGAAGTGGAACGGCATATTGTTATGTTAGCCCAGCAACCTATCTCCCATTTATCTGTAAACCGTGCAGTAAAAAATCTTCAACTGCCTATTTTATGGTTACACGACGAAGAAGACCCCATCTGCACTTATGAGGATGTGAAGCCCGCAATGGTTGAACCTCTGGAACATTTACAGTTCCATATCACCAAAGGATTGGGGCACAGTAAGATTTACAGGGACGACATGGTCAGCAAAAAGATTGTTGATTTCATTGCTTCATAAAAAAAGGTGGCCAAATGATTGGTCCACCTTTTTTATGTGCATCAGGAAACAATTAATTGTACCCTGTATTCTGTGTAAACTCGCTTTTATTGGTTACTGCATCCAATTGCGTTTGGGGAATGGGCCTTACTAAATGATAAGGTTGAAAATAAGCTGCGGCATCGGGGTTCATTGTTTGGATCCTGCCCTGCAATTTTCCTGTACGTTTCAAATCGAACCAACGCAACTGTTCACCACATAGTTCCCTTGCCCTTTCATCCAGGATAAAATCAAGGTTTACTTGTGCCGAAGTTATCTGCATTTGTGCAGTACGGCCCGGCAATGCAGCCCTTGTCCTAATTTGATTGATATAGTAAGCGGCAGAATCATTATCACCTGTCTTCATCTTCGCTTCGGCTGCTATTAGGTACATTTCTGCCAAGCGTATCACAAAAACATCCCTGGCACTTTGGGCTTCTGCAATACTTGTCCTAGTGGAATCCTTGAACTTGGACAGGGACACATAAAACTTCCTTTGAGTTGGCACTCCATTGCTTGCGTAGGTTTTGGATACATCATAAGTAGTATATTTCCTACTGTTCATTACAGCAGCAGGTATGGTTGTCTTTGCAGTATAAGCAGCCGTATCTCCAATAGCAAAAGTATTGGAACCAACAGTACCAGCTTTATTTGCATACCAAACTGTTTGGAAGGAAGCATTGTACCTTGAGTCATTGGTGTCATCAAAAAGGTTCAACAAGGAAAGGGTGGGCATGTACCTATTGAATGGCCTTCCATTATTGATGTCCCTCAATAAGATAGTGGTGTTCACTTGGTCATATACCATCAGGAACATTAAGTGCCCGTTGTTGGATCCCCTAGAATGGCCATAAGGGTAGGTGGTGGTGGTCAGGTCATTGTAAGCAAGGTTAGTGGAGTAATCCAATGCCCAAACCACTTCCTTGTTTTTCAGGTTCCCCATATTCCATAAGTCACCATATTTTGGCACCAATGACAATCCATAATTCTTGATGACATCCCTCGCCATATTATTGGCCTCCGCGTTCATGCCACGGGTCAGGTACATCCTTGCAAGGAATGCTTTGGCAACAGGTTGTATGGCCCTGCCATAATCACTTGAAGTGAGGGGAAGATTGGCTACTGCAAATTGCAGGTCGGCAAATATCTGCGTGTAGAAATCTTCTACTGGCGATTTTTTTGCTGTAGTAATCACTCCGTCAGTTGGATCCGTTGTCAAGTGTACCGCTCCCCATGTTTCCACAATATGCCAATAATAGAAAGCACGTAAATAACGGAGCTCCGCTTCCCTCGTAGCTTTCTGCACAGCTGTGTAGTCAGGCACAGCAGCAATTTTGGCTATGCCCGTATTGCAAAGGTTAATAGCTGCATAGAAACTGTTCCATTCCAATGTCAATGCAGTGGTATTGCTGCCCTGCAGGTTATTGTAGGTGGACAATTGAGGGAACACATCCCCTGTACCATTTGTCCAGATATCCGTGCCCATTTCCGACAGGCTATAGCCTTCTTCCTTACCGTACCAGAACCTTGTATAGGTATAAGCTGCATTGACCAACGTTTCAAAGCCCGCTGCATTGTTGAATACGGTGGATGCAGTCAATCCACTCGGGTTGTATTCATCCAGTTTTTTCTTGCAGGACGAAAGCATTGCAGTGGTTACTGCAAGTACAAATAGCCCTATATAAAATTGCTTTTTCATGATAAATATTTTAGAATGAGGGTAGTTTATTTTTAAAAATCAATAGTAACACCAGTAACAATCAATTTGGTCAATGGCCTTTCAAATGAACCTGCACCTTCTGGGTCATAATCATCCACTTTCGAGAAAGTGATATAATTTTTTGCACTTACATACCAACGTAAACTAGCTATGTGCAATTTCTTGGAGACTTGATCTGGCAATGTATAACCCAGTGAAATGTTCCTGATTTTTACAAATGAACCATCCTTGTAACCAAGTGTTGTGGCAAATGGCATCGCAGCCCTTGAAATATTTGCATTGGGCCTTGGATAATCATCGGTGGGGTTTTCCGGCGTCCAATAGTTTACATTGGCACCGTTTTCAATAGCATTGGGTTCAAACTTATTGGCATAAGCTGATACAAACATTTGCCCTTGCCTTGCAAATACCTGTACGTTGAAATCAAAGTTCCTGTACTTGAAATCATTGCTGAATCCCAAGCTGTACTTAGGCGCAGCGGAACCTACAATCACCCTATCATTGGTTGCAGTGATGGAACCGTTACCATCTACGTCCCTTACCCTTATATCGCCCACCTTATAACCATAGGCAGTTGCAATAGCAGCATCCTTTGTTTGCCAAATGCCGATTTTGTCATAGTCATAATAGGATACCACAGGGCTACCAATAAATAAACCGGCAGCAATGTCATTCTGGTTATTGGGCAGGTACACTATCCTTTCCTTGTTTTGCGTATAGCTAATACTGGATGTCCATGAGAACTCCCTTGTTTTGATATTCTCGGTTCTCAGGGAAACCTCAAAACCATTGTTCCTTGTTTTACCAATATTGCTCAGGATCTTCTGAACGCCTGTTGTGGCAGGAAGCAGCATAGGGTAAAGCAAATCACTTGTTCTGGAATCATAGTAATCGATACTACCGGATATCCTGTTCTTCAGGAGCCCAAAATCCAGAGCAATGTTCACTGTTTTGGTCAGTTCCCAGTTCAGATCGGGATTACCTGTTTGAGGGTCCAAACCATAGGCCAGTGCACTTTGATCGTTCCAAGCAAAGGGAATCAATGTCAATGCACTTTGTGTTTGATAGGGGTTGACTGCAGAGTTGCCCGCTACGCCATAACTTGCCCTTAGCTTCAAATCACTGATAACCTGTTGGCCTTGCATGAACTTCTCGTCCACCACCCTCCAAGCTGCTGCAATGGAGGGGAAGAATGACCACCTGTTCTGCGGTGCCAATACGGATGCCCCATCTGCTCGGCCTGTCAGCGTTAGCAGGTATTTCTCCTTGTAACCATAGTTGATCCTGAACGCACCGGATGTTAGGTTGCTACCTACATAGTTACTTGCAATGGTCACGTTGGCAGGGTTGTTCTGTAAAGCATAAAAAGACTGCCCAGCCAGCAATTGCCCTGTTCCCGATGCGGAAGAGTTGTCCAAACGATTGGACAGATAACTGGTCACAGCAGTGATGCCTAAACTATGGTTGTTGAACTTCTTTTGGTAAGTGATAATATTTTCCCAGGTCAGGTCTGTTTGTGTGGTATTGGTAATAGTGGCAATGGAACCTGTGGCCAATGCCCTAACAATGGTGTTGGCTCCTTGGAAATTGCCATTCCGCGTACTCGAATTGGCAATGCCCATATTGGAGCGGATGGTCAAT
>JAHEZD010000064.1:18533-35279 GCA_023251255.1 Chitinophagaceae bacterium | reverse complement strand
TGCAACATTTGCCATCAGTTTCGGAGGCCAATCATGCAGCCTTGCCTTAACAGTGAACAGCACTGGAACTGTTACGCTGCCAAGTGTGTACAGTAAAATATATGGTGCCACCAGCATTACTACGGATGGCACTTGGGTTACCATAAAATCCACCGGACTGCCCGACCATAAAAGTGTGTATTATGCCACGACAAATCCCCTGTACGAAAATTTTTCAGGCACCACTTTTGGCGGCAACACATTTTCCAAGAACCCGAACAGCATTGCCACATTTGCCTATATTTTCAAGATCCCCCTTAACCCGGTAGCTGCTGGCACACATGCTTCCACACCAATGGGCCCTATGGGCGTGGCCATCAATGGCGTTCCATTGTTCAACCAGTATGCTGCTGGAGGTTCTGCGTTGAGTGGTGAAATCGTAAGTTTCGATCAAGGATACGGCCATCCGCAACAGCAGGGTGGTTACCACTATCACGTGGAGCCGATTAAATTAACTGCTGCCAAAGGCAGCGATGCTTTAATGGGTTTCTTACTGGATGGTTTCCCTGTATACGGCCCCAAGGAAAACGGCGCCCTGGTTACAGGATTGGATGCATACAATGGACATACAAGTGCTACTGCAGATTATCCTGGAGGTATCTATCATTATCATTTCACTGCTGCTGCCCCTTATATAAATGGGAATGGTTTTTGGGGAACAGCAGGAACCGTAAGTTACTAACTGATGTTACGCAAAATTCTAAATACTGATGTCAGATTGAGCTTGTCGAAACCAGTTTAGAAACCAGATCGCCTTCGAGAGCCTCAGGCTGACATTATTCTCATAAATATTTGCGTAACAGCAGTTACTAAACCTTATACCTTAAAGGCAATCATGAACCCAGCTTCCCGTTTGCTATTGAATTCCAGTTGCACCGCACTCCTGTGTTGCCTGTTCTTTGTTCGGCAAGCCGCACCACTTTGTAGAAGCTGTTTAAAGTTGATGGTAGATTGGAAAGTTGGGTTCATTCTTCTTGTTGGCCTTCTGTCCTGCACCAACAAAAGACCTCAACCTGTGGACATCAAGATTGCCAAAACCGTTCCCCAAAACTATAAACCAACAACAGACAACTATTTCTCCAACCACCAGGACACGCTCTATTACATGCAGCAATATTTCACAGGTTTCAGGTATGCGCTGTTTGCCAATGGTGATACCGAATTGGTGCAATCCTATTTCAATGGCCTGGAAGAAGGTCCACAAAGAAAATGGTACGGCAACAAACAGTTGGCGGAGGAACATTTTTTTATCAATGGAAAAAAAGAAGGATTGCAGCAAGGTTGGTGGGCAGATGCCAAACAGAAGTTCATCTACCATTTTTCCAATGACCTGTTTACCGATGAACTGAAAGAATGGAATGCTGCGGGACAGTTGAACAGGGATTTCCATTACATGAACGGTCAGGAAGAAGGCAGCCAGAAAATGTGGTGGGACAACGGCACCATCCGCGCCAATTATGTAATACGGGATGGCAAGAAATATGGTTTGATCGGTTTGAAAATATGCAACAACCCTTATGATTCAGTTACCAAGAAATAGCACCTTTGTGGGTATGGTAATTTTGACGGTGCTTGCCTGCAAGGGCAAGCCAAAAACATTGCCCCTGCCCTTTATCAACAAGCCGGATTTCACACCTGAATGGATTGAACCATCGTCTGCCGGTTACAGGAACATCCACACAATTCCTGCCTTTTCTTTCACCAACCAAGATGGGCAGACCATTACCGAAAAAACAGTGGAAGGAAAAATATATGTGGCCGACTTCATCTTCACCCGCTGCGGCAGCATCTGCCCCAAAATGACGGGCAATATGGGCAAGATCCAGGCGGCATTCAAAAACGACAAGGATATCATGCTGCTTTCGCATTCGGTAACGCCAGAAATGGACAGCGTTCCCGTACTGAAAAAATATGCCGAAGCAAAAGGTGTAATCAGTGGCAAATGGCAATTACTTACGGGCAACAAGGAAGCTATCTATACCCTGGCAAAGAAGCAGTACTTTGCTGGTGATACCATTGGCTATTACCAAACCGGTAATGAATTCCTGCATACTGAGAATTTCATCCTGCTTGATAGGCACCGGAGGATCAGGGGCGTTTACAATGGCACTTTGCTGGTGGAAATGGACAGGCTGATAGAAGATATCAATGTGCTGAAAAAAGAGGATGATTAATTCCTTTCCTCCAATTTCTTCTCTTCCAGTTTTGCCTCTGTTCCCTCTTTTTTGATATCAACCCTCAACAAACCGAACAGGCTCATGTACACATTGGCAATCCATACCAATGAGAACCCTGCAACTAGGTAGCCCTTCCATCCAACCAGCAATAATTGGTAGCGTGCCATCCAAAGCACAAACAGTGTAACATAGTGGCTAAAGCAATATTCACAGGTGAACAGGTAAAAAAACTTGCGCTGCAACAGCGTCCTGCATTCCTTGCTTTTCTTTATGCAGTACTCCCTCGGTTCACGGAAAACCTCCTCATGCGTAATTGTCCAAGCAATACATGCAATGGGAAGGGCCAATACAAAAAGTTCAATCACTTGCATCTGGATGGTCATACTGGTATTTTAAATTGTTTTGCAAAAGCCTTACCACAATTCAGCAGTTTTTCTCCAAACTTTAGCATATGCGGATTGAATTCGGAATAATTATAGCAGTCTATCTTTAAACTGTTTCGATCAATGAAAACATCTGTAAAAAAACCGCTTCACAGAAATATCCTTATCCCTTTTCTATCCCTTGTAATAGCCATCATTATCTTCCTTATTTCCTATCAATACCTCCCAACTACAGACTGGCCATATAGCGTGGATAAAATTGCGACATTCATCCTCCTACTTTTGGTGCTGGTACTATTGGCAAGGATCTTCTGGCCCATCATTATCCTATGCGTTGCCTTTATAGCACTTTGGTTTGGCAATAACTGGTACAACACCGATTACAATTTCTACAACTTCTACAACGATGGCCGGTTTGTGATCAATGATATCACCGGCAGCAAGCAGAACAAAAATTTTGTGTACACTGGTTATGGCTCCCTGTACAATGACAAGGCTATACTGAAGGCCATTGACTACAGCAACATCGCAGTGAGGACTTTCGCGGTAACGGCCACGAATACTTTTTTCAAGAAGGAACAGCAGCAAGCAAGGAGCAATGAAACCCGTGTACTGATACAGAGCTTTGCAGTGTTCAAGGAAATCAACAGCAATTGGAACTATGTTAGCGACCCTGCACAGGAAGAATATTTTGCAAAAGCAAGTGAAAGTGTGGGGCTGCTTGCTGGCGACTGCGACGACTATTCCATTTTAATGGCGGGCGCAATAAAATCCATTGGCGGAAAAGTGAGGCTGCTTTGCGTTAAGGGGCATATCTATCCTGAAATACTTATTGGTACACAGGAAAACCTAAAAACAATTGGCAGCCTGATCCAGAACAAATTATTCGTGCAGGAAAGCAACGGCAAGAAACTGAATTACCATAATGACGATAAGGGCAATATCTGGTTGAACCTTGACTATACCACTTCCTACCCCGGTGGCAACTTTATGGGCAACAGTGTGATGGAATATATTTATCCATAGCGTTAATGCGGTTGATGGAATTCCCCATCAGCCTATGCTGTCATCTCCATTGTGTTTTCTCGCGTGCAGCGAAAGGGCTGGACCAACACACCTAAACAGGTAGCTAACATTTGAAAATTCACAGGTATCCACCGTGTAAAACAAATGGGGCATTTTGAAAGGGATTTTTTATTTGACACATTTTCCTACTGCACTTTACAAAGCAACTTGTTCACCGTACCCCTCAATTAGTTCCCTACTTTGAATTGTTGGCTGCGATGAACTGCAGCTTCCCGTAAAATCATCGCACCCCAGGTTTCAACAAGGATGGGCCCTATGGTCTATTATTGACACAATCAAAAAAATAGCCCCCAAGCAAACTTGGGGGCTATTCACCAATGCGGATATTGAATCTAGTTCCGGATATTGAATTTCTTCTATTGCTGTGGTTTCTTCTTTTGCTTACCATCTATAATTGCACCCACTCCTGCACCCGCACCTGCTCCAAGCAGTCCACCTACAATAGCGCCTTCACCTTTCTTCTTGTCAACCATTGCACCAGTGATGGCACCTGCACCAGCTCCGATCACGGCTCCCTTTAATGTATTGCTCCAACCTTTCTTGGTAGTGGTAGTAGTGGTAGTGGTTCCATTACCTGAAGGATTTGAATGTACAACCACCACCCTTTGTTCCCTAACCCTGGCATCGGCCACAGCATTCATTGAATCGATGGTCCTCTTTCTTATGTCTTCCGATTTGGCAATGGAGTCAATGGTCATTTGCTTTGCCTGCAGTATTTCGGCTTCCTGTTTTGCTTTGCTCTTGCAGCCAATCATGATACTGGCGATAACGCAAACTGATAAGATCTTTTTCATAACGTATAATTTCCTACCTATAGGAGAAAAAGGTGCCAAACTTCTTCCAGTCAGTTATTTTTTAGTTCAAAGCAAATAGTTGCTTAAAATATTCCCCACATTGGGCCTTTAATTCTTATTATTGACAATGCCATGACACAATAATTACAATAATGGGATCCGCACCATGAAATAACCATCTTCTTCTTTAATTTCCAATGGTCTTGTAGTAAGGTATTGATACAGGGATACCATATTGGCAAGCCCCTGCTTATTGCTTGTTTCCACAAAATTTTTCTTTTGCAGGTTGTTCCTTACGATCAGGTACTCATCTTCCACATAAATATCCACCACCAAAGGGGTTTCCTCATCAATAATATTGTGCTTGATAGCATTTTCTATCAGGTTCTGCAGGGTAACGGGTGCTATTTTGTGGTAATTGAAGCTTTCGTCCACATTGATGTTTACCTTAAACCCTATTTGGAACCTTGTTAACTGAAGCTGGATATAGGATTCACCAAACTTCAGTTCATCTGCAAGGTTCACCAGTTCACTATCACGGCTTTTTAAAATGTAGCGGTATGTTTTGCTCAGGCCGTCGAGGAACCCAACGGCGGATTTCTGGTCGACCCTGATCAGGCTGCTCAGCGACGTTAAGGAGTTGAACAGGAAATGGGGGTTCAACTGCTGCTTCAGGCTTTCATACATCACCATTACTTTTTCCTTTTCCAATAGCTGTGCCTTGCCTTCCAACTGCACGAGCTTCTCCCTCTGCAGCCTCCTGTAGCGGGAGAAGGAGATGATGCCTGCAGCAATCAACAATAACAGGCCAATCCTGAACAGCCATGTCATGTAGAAAAGGGTATTGATATGGATGGTCAGTTTTTTTTCTTCTACGTTCCAGTTGGCATAATTGGTAGTGGCCTTGCACCTGAAAACATAATTTCCCCCGGATAAATTGGTATAAGTAGCAGAGCGGTTCTTGGTATAGATCCAGTCTTTATCAACCCCTTCCAATTTGTATGCATACCAGATATTGGCAGAGTTCTCAAAATCAACTGCCGTGAACGCGATAGTGAAGAAATTTTCCTTTGCGCCTAGATCGATCCGGTCCATTTCGTTGATGTTGGCCCCATAAATTTCTTTGTCAAATACCTTGAAGGACGATAAATGGCAACCGATCCGCTTACTGGTGAGCAGGTACCTCATTGGGTTGAACCTCACATAACCATTATTGGTTGACATGATAAAGTCGCCATTGTTGGCTGTATAGGCCGGCGACTCATGGAATTCCAGAGAAGGCAGGCCATCATTCAAGCCAAATGAGTTGAAGAATTTCCTGCTGCTGTCCAGTAGCATCAATCCATGGCTGGTACCGATCCATAAACGGTTGAAGCCATCTATGGCCAAAGAGGAAGCGGAGTTGCTGAAAAGCCCATTGGTGGCATTGAATGAAATAATCTTCTTGGTAACGGGATCTATACCGGATATGCCATAATAGGTGCTCACCCATACCACCCCTTTCAGATCTTCTTTTATATCTACCATGATATTGCCTGCAATGGCCGATGTGTTCTTATTGGCATTCCATTGCTCCACTTTATCCGTTGCAGGATCGTACATGGCAATACCATTATCGTGCAGGCCGAACCAGTAACGGTTCCTGCTGTCCTGCAGCATCATCCAGCCAGCAGGCGAGGGAATTTTCCGCAATGTTGGATGGTTGCGTATGCTATGGAACTTTTTATCCTTTGGGCTGTAATAATAGAACCCGTCATTGCTCACGCATCCGAACCAGATATTGCCTTCATTGTCTCTCTTGGCAGACATGAAGCCACCTTCAGGAACGGAGTCCTTCGTATCAAAAAAATCCATCTTGCCCGTTTTGCTCCGGTAGCAGTTGATGCCCTTACCTGTAGCAATCCAGACATCATTGTTATCATCGCAAGTAACGCCCCTTACCGAATTGAAATAAATGGACCTTGTCTTATTGTCGCGGTTGCACCATTCATTATAGATGCCTGTTGATGGATTGTACCTCGACACTCCATCGGCAGTACCGAACCATAGATTGCCGGTCCTATCTTCCGTGACGGTCCTGCCGCCCAGTCTTATCTTATTGGAAAGGTCCTTATCAAAAGGCAGGAGTATACTGAAAAATGTTTTATCGGGATTGAAATAATTCACACCGTTGGTTCCACCCACCCATAACATGCCTTCCTTGTTGCAGAAGATGCTGATATGGAGATTGGTGGATGGCGTCCAGGATTTCAGTGGGTCGTGCAGGTATTTCTCAAGCTGGTTACTGAGGGGATTGTACAGCACAAGTCCATCGAGTTTTGTTTGGATCCATACCCTGTTCTTTTTATCGATGGCAATTTGATACGTATTGGTCACGAAGTTCGTAGCCTGTGTAAGGTACCGATCATAGCTCTCATAACGTTTGAAATCCGGCGAGAGCTTCATGATCTTTATTGCCCCATAAGTGCTCAGCCAAATATTGCTGTCCCCATCCTGTTCCACATCCATAACAGCAGCGTTGCCCAATTGTGGAACAGGAACAGCTACCGCTTTTTCCGTTTGCAGGTTAAATAGGCACAGGCCGTTGCCACATGCTAAATAAAGCTTGTTCTTCTTGTAAAGGATCTTGTTCATATCAGCCCTTAACAATGAATCTTCCGCAGCAGTGTAAAAAAACAGTTCATTGCTCTCAGGATTGAACCTTACCAATCCTTTTGAAGTGGCAAGGAAGATCTTGTTCTTTGCAACAGCAACAATATCATTTACGGATACATTATCGGGCAGGTGGATTTTCTGGAAGGAATTCTTCAGGAAATTGTATTCGATCATGCCATTTTCAAAGCCAATAAAAAACCTGCCCGAACTATCGGTGGCCATGGAAATGATCAAACTGGCCGGAACGGAAGTGGAATCACCAGCCCTATAGGTATAAGTCCTCACTGTAAAACCATCATACCTGTTGAGCCCGCCCAAAGTACCGAACCACATATAGCCATATTTGTCCTGGCCAATGGCTTCCACATGCCCGTCGTTAAGCCCCTCAGCAGTGGTCAATTTGGAAAAGCTGTAGGAATGCTGTGCGGTGGCAATGGTTACAAAAACAAAAAAACAGCATAGGAATATGGGTACAGGTTTCATCATTGGCCAACAATTTAATCAATGAATCGCTTCATGGCAAAACTTGGCCGTTTAAACGTATGTTTAGGGCAACGTAATGGGGCGAAAGGCGGATGGGGCGTTTGCTTTTCTACACTTAAACTAGAATGAAAAATTAACTAACTAACTATCGTATGAAGGAAAGTAATTGAAGTTCTTGATGTCACACTGAGCTTAGTCGAAGTGTAACGAACACCATCTTGATCAAAAAACTGGTTTCGACGTGCTCAACCTGACATACTTTCCTTCATACGATAGTCAACAAAAATTATTTTTTACCATGCTAAAACGAAGGATCATCTATTTCCTGCTTTTCTGCTTCTGTACCTGGTTGGCATTGGCCACCAGGAGCCATCAATCATGGTTCCCACATCTAGTGGTAGTGTACGGTGGGGATATTATCTGGGCCGGCATGTTTGTATTTTTCCTGCGTATGCTGTTTACCAGAACCCCTTTGTGGAAACTGGCCATCATCAATTATGTACTGGGCGTGCTGGACGAATGCTCGCAATTAATTACAGCTCCATGGTTTGTGGCCATCAGGCAAACAAAATTGGGCAAGCTCATGCTTGGTGTTGGTTTTGTTTGGAGCGATCTGCTGTGCTACTTAATGGGGACATTGATTGCATGGGGAATGGCTGTTGTAATTGACAAATATTCAGTACCCCCAAACAGGCCATAAAAAAAGGCAGCCCTGAGGGCAGCCCTTCCTTATGATTGGAATATTTGGATGGGTACTAAAGGCTTGCATTACCATCCTGAATCAGCTTCATCAGCTCATCCAATTTTGGTTCGAGTATAATTTCCGTTCTCCTGTTATGTGCCCGGCCCTGTGAAGTGATATTGGTATCAACGGGATCGTACTTACTGCGCCCACTGGCCGTAACCCTATCCGCACTTACTTTATAGTTTTCTGTAAGGATACGTACAATGGAAGTGGAACGTGCCACACTCAGTTCCCAGTTGTCGGCATACCTTCCTTTAATGGGTATTGAATCGGTATGGCCCTCAATGTCCACATTGATGTCCTTATTGTTGTTCAACACTGTGGCCAATTGCTGCAGTGCAGTCTTGCCTTTTGCATTCACGGCTGCACTTCCTGAGGGGAACAATAGTTCTTCCGAAAGGCTCACGTACACTTTACCGTTCTTGGTGGTCACGCTCAAATCATTGGCGGTGAAATCAACCAGTGCATCACTGATCTTTTTCTTCAATGCTTCGGTGGCAGCTTTCTGTTGATTGATCAACGCCTGCAATTGTTCCAAGCGTTGTTGCTGGCTGGCAATGGTACGCCCTGCTGCATCCTTTGTGCCTTCCAATTCTGCTTTTGTTCCCTGCAATTGCTGCCTTGTGCCGCTTAACTGACCTTGTAGATTGGTCAATTGTTTTTGCAGGTCGTTCCTAGTGCTTGTTAGCTTGGCAACATCGCCATTCAAATTGGCAATATCCGTATTCAACTGACCAATACGCTTGGCCATCATACTGCTGTCGTTCTGCAAACGCTGGATATTGTCATTGGCTGCAGTCAAATATTTTTTGGCAACGCAGGAGGAAAACAGGACGGTAATCAATAAAACCTTGCTTGCCTTGATAAATAGCATTTTCATAAAAAATTGTTTAGGTACAGTGAAGGAATACCGTGCCATTGAAAAATGCTGCTGAAAAACAGGCTCCACTAAATCATGGCTGTTGAGTATTCTCCACAAAATCGGCATCAAGCACAGCTATTTGCTCAAATTGCTTGTTGCCAGAATGTTGTTCTGGTTGGCAACCACCAATGTGAGGCTGGTTCTGGTAATCAGGTCATCATAGCTCACGATTGTAGTTGTGCTTGCCAGGTATACCGGATTGGTATCGCTTTGACCGGAACTGTTGATATCGTTCAACGATGCATAGAGAATGTTCTCTTCCCCTTCCCTACCCGTTGTGGTGATATATGCATTGGAACCAGTAGGTATGCCTGAACCCTCATTCAATTGGATGGTGGCCCCTGCCCCTAGGTCCCCAGATTTTATAATGGATACTGTACCAACTCGCACCATTGAATTGCTTGTCAAGTAAATGGGGTATTGCTTGGACTCCGTAACAGGAACGGTTGCATCGTCATTCTTGCTGCATGAAACTAGTATGGTGGAGGCTACCAGCATCACTGATGCTGCGATTAGCAAAATGGATATTTTTTTCATGGGATTTATTTTATGGAAACCTGCCAAATATGGTACCACCTAAGCTACGTGGGCAATATTTTACAAAGAAGTGTGGAATGGGGTGCTGGTTCAGCATAATAATGGTTGGGAGCATAAACAGTAGACAATCATTCCCAATTCTTCCCCGAGAGTCCTTAGCAATGAACCACCCACAACTGGGTAAAGCCCGTGATATGCAACTAAAAAACTAAGTAATTAACGAAAAAAATTACCGTAGCAGTACGCTAGTTTACATGGATGGACACCTATACTTTGGTGCCCATTATTCAACCTCAAAATTTTATCTTATGGCAACAAATGACCCACTGGTGGGCAATCCAATTGTTGATTACTCCAATTGGATGGGCGACATGTATTCTAACATCCCGTACAAGTTGATCAGCATGGCTGGGGCGCATGATGCAGGCATGTACGAATCGCAACATTCCACTAACCTAGGTTCCTATGGCGACGGGCAAAATGTACTCACCCAATCCAAAACATTCAAGCAGATGCTGCAGGCTGGTATCCGGTACTTTGATGTGCGGCCCGGCTACTACATCCATCAGGATGGCACAAAAACTTTCCGCACGGGTCACTTCCACACTTCGAACAAGGGCACTTCTGCTTCATGTACCATGGGCGCCACTGGCGCCAATTTGGATGATATACTGGACGATGTACTTGATTTTGTTTCCAAGACCAGAAAGGAAATTGTAATCCTCAAGTTCTCCCATTATTTCCAGTACACCAATATCAACGGAGGAGTGGACAATGCCATTGAAGATGATGGGTACCATAACTCAGTTTTCAATCCTTTCAAAACGGAACTGGTATCATATGTAAATAGCTATTTCTCCAGTAACAACCAGGAATGGCGGTTAAAATATAACAATGACAAGATTACGGCGCATTACAATAGTTTAACCGATGCCCAAAAAGCCGCATGGAGAATTTGGGACTGCACACTGGACGAACTTTCAGATGGCCATAGCAGGGTGGTGCTTCTCTTTGACAATATCAGCAACCTATCTACCAATGACAGGGACTATTCCTTTAAGGATATGGTTCCTGACTCTAGCGATAACCCTACATATGTACTGGATGGCAGCAATGGCAGGCCTTTGCCCATAGCTGATTTTATTTTGTACGACTGTTATTCCAATCAGGATACTTACGGTGAAATATACCCTGACCAACTGTCAAAGTACAGTACCACCAATTACCACAAGGGTGATATGTTCCTGCTGTCATGGACTGCCACGCAAGGAGCGTATGACCAATTTGCCAATGGTGGTGCCTGGCCCTTTCATGGAGATAGCATTGAGGACCTTGCCACGGCCCTCAATTCGCAGCTTTTAACTTCAATCAGCAGTTTCCCCATAGTCGTGAATGGCGGCAATCTCACCCAAACACCCAAAGTGGCCAATATTATCTACACGGATTACTGTGATCAATTTGTAGCAGATGCTGCGAATTATGTAAATGATCAGGTAAAAGGTTACCTGAATTTGTGAGCCAGTTGAAACAGTTTCCATTAAGAAACTGTTCAATTGAACGCTAGCAAAATCGGGGGTTGGAAAAATCAGATCATATAAAAAAGGCCACTGCAAAAAAGCAGTGGCCTTTTTTGTTGGATTATTTTGGAGAAGACCTATCGCCCAAAGTTTTAAGTACCGTGAATTCCTGCACGGGAGAAAAATCAGCCCCGCAAAATTGTGGACTACTGATTAATGGATAATTATTGATACTATTCTTATTTAATTCATTTGGATTAAATGAGGGAGAACAATAATTTTAAGCAAACAAAAAAATACTGGTGACCGCAAACAAGAAAAATGCATTAACAGTGATTGCCCTTCTGGTAATCAGCCTGCTGCAGGCCCAAGAAAAGAAAGCCTTATTGGAAAAGGTGAAGCCGCATTTCTACTATCTGTTTATTGAACCCTTCGCTGTTCTGCAGCCCTATTCGAGCACTGCAAGGTTCGGCATAGAAGTCCCCATTTATAAAAGGATGTCTGCCACCGCTTCCTATGGCATCAACCTAACAGAGGGCTATTCCATCAAAGCGGAGCTGAAACGTTACTTCCTCACGGACCGTTCAGACGCACGTTACCTATCAGTGGAAGGCTTTTATAAAACAGAGGCCTACACGGTGCATGACAATATTAGGGTTTTTGAAAATGGCATTCCTACACCCACTACCCCAGTGAGCTATTATGTAAGCAAGCAGGTAAACGGTCTCCGCGCAAAATTTGGCGAAGTGGATAAATGGGGCAAACGGTTCATACTGGATTATTATGGTGGCATCGGGATAAGAAAAAGAATGGTGGATGCCGATATTACGCAAGCAAAACAGGATTCCCTGTACCATTACCATGAATCCATGATCAACGGTGCCAGCAATAAAACCTTCCATGGCTATACCGTTGATTTTACGTTGGGGTTGAAAATTGGATGGATATACGCGAGATAAATTAATCAACCATAAGGTATCACAAAATCCGATACCTTATCAAACAACAGCCTATGGCAAAAGCAAACCAACTCCTTGTTTTACCGATGAGGATATGCAGGCCATTTTCAAAATATTTAAACAGATGCTGGAACAACCAACAGTGCCCAGGAGTAGGATCGGTTTCAGGGGAAAGGATAAAATGAATTAGGTTTTCTTTATTGCGGCAATTGCAGGAGATTGACAACTTCAGAACTCAATACTCATTTGTGAGGATTAAGTCCCGTGCCAATTGATTTATCTGTTGGTTTGGCAGCACCGCGGTGGCAGGTATTGCAAGTGATCAACTGCACTTTTACTGTATCTGCATGGGGGATGTTGGCCATGTACTTCCTGTTCATTTCATTGGTCATGCGCATCATGTCACGCGCAATATCCTTCTTCTTGTTATCATCACTGGCCATATCCATTTTGCGGTTGTTTTCCCTGGAGTGTGCATGGCAATAATTGCATTGTATGCCAAGGTCCACTTCAAACTGGTCCATGGTATCATCCATCTGCTTGAAGGAAATATCGGCCGGCAATACTTTCAGGTTCTTGAACTTTTCCGGCTGCATTTGTATGGGGCTGAAGGCCAAAATGGTTACAGCAACAAAACCTGTAACTGCTATAAGCACAATGGCTTTTTTTCTATGATGGATGAACATGGTATAGCTGGGTTTATGGGTGGAAAATAGTGAAGCTTGGTTTATAGTGGTGATAAAATTCGGTGGGAGCTTAACCATAGCAAAGAAATTTTGTTAAATTTGAATCAAACAAGTTTTATGGATACACTGCTAAAACAAACAATCCATCAATTGATTGATAAGTGTGAAGACATCCACCAGCTAACCCATATAAAATTATTGTTGGAATCAGCAAGAACAGCCACTTCAGTTGTTCAGGAACCTGCTATTCAATACGGAACGCCAACCATTAAACAAGTTCAAAGGGAAGTAGCGTCATTGGTTGATGAAGAGCATGATATTGATTTCCTCAACAACATTAAAAACGAACTTGATCCGGATTTTGTGGACAATTTTGAAAACCTTTCCCCTGAAGATAGAGAGGAACTACTTGAACTGATTAATGAGCCGGCAGATAAGGACATCATTACCCATGAGGAGTATTTAAAGGCAACTGCAAGATGGCGTACCAGTTAATCCAAAAGAAAAGGTTTAAGAACAAACTGGTTAAACTGCTCGATTATCTTGAAACTGAATGGGGATTTAAAGTAGCCAAGTCCTTCTTGGAAAAAATGGACAATCATCTCGAACTAATCAGTCAACAACCTTTTATTGGAGAACTCGGCGGCCATAAAAATGTACGGAGCATTTTAATTACCAAACACAACAGAGTTTATTACACAGTTGAAGGGAATACAATTAAGATACTGAACATGTACGATACAAGAATGAACCCCAAGAAAAACAGGTACCGATGAACCTATTTTTAGTTAAAAGGCCCTGCAATTTTGTAAAAAATCTTGCTAAATTTGAATCAAACCAGCTTTATGGATACACTATTAAAACAAACAATCCATCAATTGATTGATAAGTGTGAAGACATCCACCAGCTAACCCATATAAAGTTATTGTTGGAATCAGCAAGAACAGCAACTTCGGTTGTTCAGGAACCTGCTATTCAATACGGAACACCAACCATTAACCAAGTTCAAAGGGAAGTAGCGTCATTGGTTGATGAAGAGCATGATATTGATTTCCTCAACAACATTAAAAACGAACTTGATCCGGATTTTGTGGACAATTTTGAAAACCTTTCCCCTGAAAATAGAGAAGATTTATTGGAGCTTATAGAAGAACCATTTGGCAAAGACTGCATTACCCATGAAGCGTTTTTAAAAACGATGGCAAGATGGGACACCAAATAATTGAGAAGAAAAGGTTTACCAATAAACTCTTCAAACTGCTTGAATACTTGGAAAAAGAATGGGGGCATAAAGTGGCTGCCAACTTCTTTGCAAAGATAAAAGCCCATCTCAACCTGCTTTCAAATCAGCCTTACATTGGCCAGCTTGAATCCAAGAAAAATATAAGGAGCATTTTAATTACCAAACACAACAGGCTTTACTACAGAGTTGAAGGAAGCTCAATAGAAGTATTGAACATGTACGATACAAGAATGAAACCTAAGAAAAACAAGTATCGATAAATTTGATTGTTGGTTAAAAAATATAATATTGGCGGAGATGAAACAAGGGAATGGAATCCATATCCGCTGTATTTGGGTACAATTTATTTAACCAATCTTCCTGTTCGTTTGCATTACAGTGTAATAACGAAAAATAGTATCATTTCTCCCTATAGCAAAATTTCTTCAATAAAAAAGCCCCTGCATTACTGCAAGGGCCTTCCTTATAATTCTCCATCAACCAGTTAACGAATTAACCAACTAACTTTCTTCTTACTTCACTTCTTCAAACTGTGCATCTTCCACATGGTCGTTTCCGCCACCTTGTTGCTGCTGTCCAGCATCATGTGGCGCTTCGCCTTGTGGCTGTGCAGCGCCGCCGCCTTGTTCAGCCTGTGCCTTGTAAATTTCCTCACTGGCTGCAGTCCAAGCAGTGTTCATTTCTGCAAGGGCGGTATCAATGGCCGCACTATCCTGTGATTTGTGTGCTTCCTTCAATTTTTCCAGTGCAGCTTCAATCGGTGCTTTCTTATCGGCAGGGATTTTTTCACCAAACTCTTTCAGTTGCTTTTCTGTTTGGAAAATCAAACTGTCGGCCTGGTTGATCTTTTCCACTTTTTCACGGGCCAGTTTGTCCTCGGCCTCGTGGGCCTTGGCTTCTGCCTTCATTTTTTCCACTTCTTCCTTACTCAATCCACTACCGGCTTCAATGCGTATCTTCTGTTCCTTGCCAGTACCCTTGTCCTTTGCACTAACATGGATCATACCATTGGCGTCAATATCAAAAGTTACTTCAATTTGCGGTACGCCCCTAGGAGCTGGTGGTATTCCATCGAGGTTGAAGATACCCAGGCTCTTGTTCTGGTTGGCCATTGGCCTTTCACCTTGCAGTACGTGTATCTGCACACCGGGCTGGTTATCGCTGGCGGTGGAATACACTTCTGTTTTCTTGGTAGGGATGGTAGTGTTGCTGGTAATCATCGTGGTCATGATGCCGCCCATTGTTTCGATACCCAGACCAAGCGGGGTAACGTCCAACAGCAATACATCCTTTACTTCACCAGTCAATACACCGCCTTGTATGGCAGCACCAATGGCCACCACCTCATCCGGGTTCACACCCTTGTTGGGTTTCTTGCCAAAGAATTTCTCCACAATTTCCTGCACCTTAGGGATACGGGTAGAACCGCCCACCAGGATCACTTCATCAATTTGTGAAGTATTGTAGCCAGCATCTTTCAATGCAGCTTCGCAGGGCTTCAAGCAACGCTCGAATAATTTATCGGATAACTGTTCAAATTTTGCACGGCTTAATTTCACCACCAAGTGTTTGGGCACGCCATCCACTGCGGTGATATAAGGCAGGTTGATTTCAGTTTCTGTGGAGGAGCTCAATTCAACTTTCGCTTTTTCAGAAGCTTCCTTCAAACGTTGCAGGGCCATAGGGTCCTTGCGCAGGTCAATGGCTTCCTGGCCCTTGAATTCATCGGCCAACCAGTCCATGATTACTTTATCAAAGTCGTCACCACCCAAGTGGGTATCACCGTTGGTAGATTTTACTTCAAAAACGCCGTCGCCCAGATCAAGCACGGAAATATCGAATGTACCACCACCCAGGTCAAACACCGCAATCTTCTGGTCCTGTCCTTTTTTGTCCAGTCCATAAGCCAATGCAGCGGCTGTAGGTTCATTTACAATACGTTTTACTGTTAGGCCAGCAATTTCACCAGCTTCCTTGGTAGCCTGACGCTGTGCATCGTTGAAGTACGCTGGAACCGTAATAACGGCTTCGGTAACTTCCGTGCCCAAGTAATCTTCGGCTGTTTTCTTCATTTTCTGCAGGATCATCGCAGAAATTTCCTGCGGCGTGTACAACCTGCCATCAATGTCCACACGAACGGTATTATTGTCACCTTTTGCCACTTTGTAGCTCCAGTGACTGATTTCTTCAGTTACTTCATCAAATTTCCTACCCATAAAACGCTTCACGGAACTGATTGTGTTATGCGGATTGGTGATGGCCTGACGCTTTGCGGGGTCGCCCACTTTACGCTCGCCATTTTTCAAAAAACCAACAACGGAAGGGGTTGTACGCCTTCCTTCTTCATTGGCTATCACCACTGGTTCGTTACCTTCCATTACAGAAACGCAACTGTTGGTGGTTCCTAAGTCAATTCCAATTATTTTGCCCATAGTATTTATTTATTGAGTTCAGGGGCATCAGTCAACCATTATGCCATTCGTTTACGAAATGCAAAATTGGCAGGTGGTTAAAATAAA
>JAHEZD010000064.1:17345-18523 GCA_023251255.1 Chitinophagaceae bacterium | reverse complement strand
TAACTGACAAAATACTGTTAATGACCAAAATACATCAATAGGCAACCGGGATACTCGGTTTCGAGATATGGGCGGAAAACCGGCTTCAAGAACATTCCATTTTCCCACCAGTAAAAATATCCGGCACTTCATGCTATGCGCATACCTTATATATCACTGCCTTCAGAATCTTCATTGAGCGCTGAAAATGGAACATTGCCAAAGCTATTCGAAGTCCACCTGTAAAAAAAGTGAACCAAAAAAGCCTGACTATTGGAACATTGCTCCGCTGCTTAAGCTACGGAACAAGGGGCGAGACATTATGGAAATTGCATAAAGGCAGTCTACAGGGCAGCACTACCAGCAAAGCAATCAGCGTTTTCAAAGGCAGCATACAATAATGTTCACCTATTTGCCTATGCCCATCAGGATAAACAGTTTTTTCTTCATGCTTCCTTTACATGCACATTGACCAAAGCACTTGTCAAGATTTCAATGTCAAGTTTTATTTCTTGACATCCCGTTTCTTGACATCGAAAACTTGACACACCCTTTTTGCAAGCGGTGCTTGCACCACTGAATTCAGTTTTTCTTTTAGGTTTCTTTGTCATTATGGCCCATTTTGGCCTGATTTACTTGTCTTAACCTGATTCATTTTCATTTTTGCCGTTGTAGGCAGTTAGTTCAACGTCTTTTTTGGAAGCAACTGCTGGCGTAAAAATTAGCCTGATGCCACTCGAATCTCGGTAGTGACTCATTTTGAATCATCGGGTGAGGCGCTGAAAATAGTCAAAACGAGTCGCTACCCAAACAAAACTCCCCCATTCCCACCTAAATCAATTTTGCCTTAACTTGCCCGCCCAATAGGAATACAAGCACGAAATTGACCAACAGGTCTTCAATGCCCTATCTTTAATGGGCAATGAAGATTTTGAGGCAGTTCTGTTTTACAGATAGGAGCTGTTTAAACTTTTCTAAAACGTAGATCTTGTTCATAAAATCGCCTTCGAGCGCCTCAGGCTGACAGCAGTTGTCATATTGAGCCTCGCTGAAACATAGACAAATGACGATTGAAAGAACGTTTTTAAAAGTGTAAACAGTTTCATAGAAGTGTTTAACTAAAACCCCCAGAGATGAAAAAAGAAAAAGAAGACGAAATAGAATCCAGCCTTTCGGGCGAGGAAACCGCCACCCAACCC
>JAHEZD010000064.1:0-17335 GCA_023251255.1 Chitinophagaceae bacterium | reverse complement strand
ACCCAATGGGGAAGTGAAACCAAAATGGTTCCAGCGCCGTAGGAAGGGGATTACCACACATACATCGGACAAAAAGGAAACACCGGAAGGGCTCTGGAACAAATGCCCCAGTTGCAACTTCATACAGACCACCTCCGAACTGGAAGAGAACAAATACGTTTGCCCCAAGTGCAATTACCACCACCGCATTGGCAGCGACGAATACTTCGAATACATTTTTGATGAAGGCAGCTATAGTTTTTTGTTTGACAATATCGTAAGCAAGGACTTCCTGGGCTTTACGGATTTGAAGAACTACCAGAAACGCCTGGATGAAATCCATACCAAAACAGATTTGAAGGATTCCATGCGGGTAGCAGTAGGCAAGGTAAATGGGGAAGGTTTGGTTATAGCCTGTATGGATTTTGAATTTATTGGCGGTAGCTTGGGAAGTGTGATGGGCGAAAAATTCAGCCGCGCCGTGAACCATTGTATAGAACACAGGCTTCCTTATATGGTCATCAGCAAAAGTGGTGGGGCCAGGATGATGGAAAGTGCGTTCAGTTTACTGCAATTGGCCAAGACCAGTGGCAAGCTCTCCCAATTGAGCGATGCCAAATTGCCCTATATCTCCTTGTTGACCGACCCAACTTTTGGTGGCATTTCTGCCAGTTTTGGTATGCTGGGCGATCTGAACATTGCAGAGCCGGGTGCACTGATTGGCTTTGCCGGTCCGCGTGTAATTAAGGAAACCATCAAAAAAGATCTGCCCGAAGGTTTCCAACGCAGTGAGTTCCTATTGGAGCATGGGTTCCTCGATTTTATTATTGACAGGAAGAATTTGAAGGAAAAAATTACACAGGTAATACGGTTGTTTAAAAATTAGTTTTCATGATTTTTTGCAGAAAAACGTTAGTCCTAGCTGCTTTTATTATTCTAGGCTCATTAAAGTCTATTGCCCAGAAAAAAATAGACAGTAGCTGCAAGTGCAATATGGTGGGTATGTACATAGGCTTTGGCTCATCCTTGCCCACAGGTATTAAAGATAGTAAGCCTACTTTAAGTGGGTCTATTGGCTTGGTCTATCCTACCCAAATAGGCGCTTTTGGTGTCAGTTGGAATATCAACATATTTACTACCAACAAGCTAGTAACTACAACCAGTGGTCAATTCAAGGGCTTGGCATTATACACATACAGTATCAATTATGCAAACCAGTTCCCAAAATCAAAGCGATTTTTTTATGGGGCATCAGCCGATTACAATGAAACCTATTCACCTGATGTGTTCATTTATGAAAAAGAAAAGGGGATCGGAGCTACTATTGGCGTTGGCTATACTTTTGCTATTACCAAGATTGGCAATTTCAGTATAGCTTCCAGTTACCAATTTGCAAAGCTCAAACAAACTGATTACAGCAATGCCAATCTTAGCTTTATGTATGGAGGGGCACTTTTTTCATGGAAAAAGAAAACAATATAGTTCATTGCAATAACAGGCTCATGAGGCCGCATTGCATTTACGTTTAGGAGAATATATAGCATGGCAAAGGAAATGAACAATAGGCAGGCTTACTACAACTACTACATAGAAGATAAATATGTGGCGGGCATTGCTTTGCTGGGTACGGAAGTAAAAAGCATCCGCGATGGAAAAGTGAGCTTCAATGATGCCTTTTGCATGTTCGAAAAAAACGAGCTATGGGTAAGGGGCCTGTATGTGGCCGAATATTCGCACGGCACGGTGAATAACCATATTGCCGTGCATGACAGGAAGCTGCTGCTGAACAGAAGGGAACTGAACAAACTTCAAAACAAGCTGAAGGACAAGGGCCTCACCATTGTGCCCCTGAAGGTTTTCCTGAACGAGAAGAATTTTGTAAAAGTGGAAATTGGCCTGGCAAAGGGCAAGAAGAATTTTGACAAAAGGGATACCATCAAGCAACGGGATACGGACAGGGAAATAAAACGTTACCTGAAATAATGGACATAAAAAAGGATTTGTGAACGGCACAAATCCTTTTTCATTATGAAAAAGCTTATTAACTGATATTATTCAAAGATTGTGGGAATAATGTCAGCCTCAGGCCCTCGAAGACAATCTGGTTTCCAAACAGGTTTCGACAAGCTCAACCTGACATCAGTGTTTGACATTTGCGTAACACCAGTTATTAAATTATCCTAGCTAGGACCTCATCACGCCAATCTTCTCCCCTTTCCAATCCGGGAAGAGCACGGAATCATTGTTTATTTTTAAATGCATATCGGCCACTTCACTGAACACACTGCGGAAATCCGTTGTTACTGCTAGGTCCCTCCTGTCTTCCAGGTTCTCAATGGCCAATGGTTTCATGTTGCCATGTACTTTACCGCCATTGACATCATTGCCCAAAATAAAATTGCAGGAAGCCCTTCCATGGTCGGTACCGCCCGTTCCGTTCTGTTTTACGGTACGGCCAAATTCGGTCATGGTCATTACGGTAACATCATCCTGCAAAGTGGTGCCCATATCTGTCCAGAAAGCAGTAATGCAATTGCTCAGGTCAGTAACATTGCGCGCAAAAATACCTTGGTCTGTTCCCTGGTTGAAGTGCGTGTCCCATCCACCGGATTCTGCAAAAGCCACTTCAAGGCCAATGTCCATTTTTATCAACTGGGCAATCTGCTTCAAGGAGTTGCCCAATGCGGTTGTTGGGTAGGCCGCATTGTTTTCAGGTTTGTAATTATTGACGTTGGATTTCTTCAGCATCTTTACGGCATCGAAACTTTCCTTGCCTGTTTCCTTCAAAAGTCCATTGGATGTTTGGTCATATAGGTCTTCAAAGCTTTTTGAAACCATGCTGGTACTGGAAGCACTTCCACCTTTCATTTGGATACCGAAATCCTGCAGGTTGCTGATGGCAATGGCCGGATTATCGCCATAGAAAGAACGGGGCATGGATGAAGTGAGGCTCACTGCCCGGAAAGGGGTGGCGTCATGGCCCATCAAGCCAACGGCACGGTTCAACCAACCGCTTCCGGTGCCTTTATTGAAAGGTGTTCCGCTTTCCATATAGTCCTGTGCATCAAAATGTGAGCGTGTACTGTTCGGGGAACCGATACCATGTACGATACCCAATTTATTTTCCCTGAACAAGGGCTCAAAACTTTTCATGGCTGGATGGAGACCGAAACGGCCATCCAGGTCTATCAAGGGATTGCTTCCGGATTTGGCAGCATCCATGAACAGGGTTGGGCGTGCCGCTTTCAAATGTTCATCCGTAAAAGGCGTCACTGCCATAAGTCCATCCATGGCCCCACGCTGGAAAATGCATACCATTATTTTTTTCTTCTTGTATGGCCTGATGATCTTACCAGTGGCCGCTGCCGCTTTCAAAAAAGTGGGAATACCGCCTATGCCAATTCCAAATAGGGCAAGACCGCCTGATTTTAGGAAACCTCTTCTTGATGACATATAATTTGTTTTAGTTGACTATCGTATGAAGGAAAGTATGTCAGGTTGAGCATGTCGAAACCAGTTTTTTAATCAAGATGTGTGTGTTCCTTATACTTCGACTAAGCTCAGTATGACATCAAGAACTTCAATTACTTTCCTTCATGCGATAGTTAGTTTGTTTTAAAATAATGATTGATCAATAATTGCTGACTAAACTATTTCCGCTGGTATTCAGGAGAGCCAATGATGATACCCACCACTTGCGAAAGCATGGTGGTGTTACCAGCATAGCTCTGCATATCCATGGTGGAGTTGTTCTTGCCATTGGCTTTTTTCCTGAACTTATCTTTTGGCTGGTCCTTTCCATCAGTAGCTTCCATCATCATATCACCACTTTGCATAGCTGCCGTTGCTTCAACGGGTGGTGCTGATTTGTCTGCAGCATCATTTACTTTTTTTATCAAATTGGGATCGTTCAGCAATGGGGTAAGGCGTTTAACAGTTTCATCCAGGTTCCTTTCCGGCATCAATAATTTACCGTACACTGTCAATGCTGCTTCTGCACTTTCCGGCTCATGGTTACTGTTCAGCGCAGCCAGGTTAAAAGTAATGCCCGGTATTTTTTGGGAAGCCAGTGCCAGACCAAAGTTCATCCTGTTCAATAAGGAGCCAGTATTGATCCAATATTGTCCCCTATCCGGATAACCTGTTGGTGCCTGGTAATAATATAGTTTCTGCCCCATTTTAGTTATCCAGTTATTCAATTGCTGAGGCTGCCTAACCGTGGCATTCAAACTGCGTACAGAACTTATGGCCAGTTCAAAGGGTGATTTTGTTTTTTCACGGAGGGCATCCTTGTTCCAGAATTCAGGGGCTGTTGCCATGGTAATCATTACCTCTTTAATGTCGCCTTTTTTGTCAGTGAAAGTCTTTGCCATTTTATCAATCAGCACTGGGGATGGGTTATCGTTCACGAAGCGTACAGCCAATTTCTTGGAAATGAACTTTGCTGTGGATGGATGCTGTGCCAGCATTTTCAGCAGGTCCACTCCTTCTTCATAACCGCCATCGGCAGGGAATTTCTTCCCAAGCACCACTTTTTCCCCATTGTCGTGCCTATTGATGGCAAACATGAAGTCGCCCTCGTGAACAAATCCCCGTTGCACCAATTTATCCTCACCAATTTTTTCAATTACTTTTTTCATGGCACTGCCAATGCCATATTCTGTAAACGGATACAATGTCCAGCCTGTTAATACACGGGCTGCCTGTGTTACATCCTGCTGCGTGTAGCCGCCATCAACACCTAATGTATGCAGTTCCATCACCTCCCTTGCATAATTCTCATTTAGGCCCTGGTTCTTTTTATTGGCCTTTATTTTTTTTACCGCAGAATCACCCAGTGCTTCGGTCATCTTCTGTTCTATTTTCTTCCGCTGTTGTGGCATCATTTCTTTTGTGTTCTCACCAGCACTGGTAAAATTGTCCAAATACATAAGCATAGCAGGCGATTTTGCTGTGGCCAGTAGCAAGGTTTCAAAGTTGCCATTGGCATTGGGGCGGATCACATCCCTTTCATAAGCTGGAATGTATTCTGCACAATCATTTTTGGTAATGGATACATTGAAATGATTGAACCAGAAATCGGTCAATACTTCCTGCAATTGATTGTTGGTATTGGCAGCCCTCAATATTTTCTGATTGATGAACTGGCGATAGAGTTCCTGCTGTGGCCTTAAACCCTTCTCCTTCATATAAGCTTGTACGAACTCCCTGTACTCTTTTTTATCAGCCTTGTTTACTGAATCCTTGTCTACCTTGCCCTCCTTAATGGCCATCCTGAAAACCTGCCCATTGTTTAGAAAGGTTTTTGCTACTTCAGTATTGGTCATATTGATAGCATCGTAATCAGCAAGCAGAAGGTTCAATGAATCATCGGCGATATTTGCATCCAATTGTTGCTGGAACCATTTTTCCAGCCCAATGTTCACCACTTCATCCACTTGGCCGGGGGTTGCTCCATAAGTAAACCTGCTCAATAGGTGTGCTGCAGCCTGCCTATCGTTCAATCCTGCTTTTTTATATGGAAAACTGAAACGTGGTTTTGCACTGCTCCCTTCAAAAAAGGAAGACATTACGACCATTGCAATGGAAATGGTGCAGAAGCAAGCAATAAATTTGAGGATTGGTTTCATATGAATTAGCATTGAGCGTTGAATAATCGGATTTGAAAGATAAAACAAAATGGCTCCTATCCTGTTAATTATCGGTGCCTCCCGTAATATAGCTTGCCTAAGTTATAATATAGCTTCGCTAAGTGCACTCCAAAGACCCGCGAAGTTCACAATGGTTTAACAAGATGACCGTTTTTCTTGCCAGTAACCCTAAAACAAAAATTCACCAATCAAATTCCAACAAGATGGTGCTGGAATTTAACTGATGAATTTAATTGTTGGCGAACAATCAAGAGAGACCTAGTTGAAGGGCTATTTTTTCTTCTTCCTGAAATCCGGTGTATAGTAGAAGAACCAACGGAATGTTTTGTTTTTGTCATACTGGTAACTAGTGGCCTTTTCTTGTGACACGAGCATATAACCCAAATCGAAGCTTAAGTATTTGCAAACCGGTTGCTTGATACCAAGAAAAACCCTGTTCTGGTCAAAAGTATTGTATACCACTTCCTTTCCAAACTGAATGGCGAGTTCATCTGAAACAACCAATGAAGGATAATGGGGGTCCTTTACAACGGGTATGGTAAAACTTAATAAATAACGTACCCTATCCGTAAACTTATAGCTACCCGTAAATTCATCATTGGCCACTTTTTCCTGCCAGCGCTGTTCATTCCGTATCCTTTGCAGCATGTTTACTTTCCCAACTTTTGTGTTCATTTGAACCTGTTGGTAAATGCGTTTTTCTTTGGCAAAATGGTGCCAGCTATCTTTGGTTGGTGCTACCCACATTTCACCAAGTCCCACAGTGGCAATGATATTTTCCTTTACCCAGTAATTCAGGCCAAAACGCAGGAAATAGAAGCTTGGGTCCGCAAAAAAATTGTTCCTGCGCATGTGCGCATCAGCCATCATTCCCCATTTATTGCTAAACCGTATGGTGCTGTTGATACTTACCCAAGATTGGTCCTGGTTGTTGGTCAATTTTTCTTGGGCCAATACGGCAAGGGGGAATTGCAACAGAAAAAAAAGGGATCCTATCATTATCCACCCCAGACCTGGGGCTGTTTTTTTATTTGCGTTCATGAAATGGGAATTAAAGGTTTGTATTTATTTTTTTGAAAAGGGGACCCGCACATGCTTGATCGATTCCTTGCGCATCAATAACATGGGAACGATGACACCCACAGAAAGGCTTATTAAAATGAACAGCACTTTAAGGCCATTGTTGACCGTTTCAAACAGCACGGTATTGTAATTGAGCGTTTGCGTACTTTCCGTAAGTTTAATAAGCCCCAACATCATCCGGTAGGCCATGATGCCCGGCACCATCGGTATAACGGCGGGTATATAGAAAATCAATGGTGGCGCATGTTTGTAATGGGCTGCAGGTATACTTAGGAACCCGATAGCAGCCGCCCCTGCCAAACAGGCAAACACTATGTTTATTCCAAAAAGCAGGAGTAGCAGCTTAACAAAGATGCCCACTGCTCCAAATAAAAAGATAATGGGCAAGCAGCGTGCAGGCACATTGAAAAGTGCAGCAAACCCCAATGCCGCCATACCACCCCAAATTGCTTTATAAAATAACAGCCAGTCCATTTTATTGGAATTGATAGATGAAGGTTGAAGTGAATATGCCCAATGCTATACTGAATGAGATCACGAGCGCATTGACGCCCCTTGTAATACCATTCTGAATATTGCCGTCGATGATGTCAGAAAAAGAGTTGATCAAGGGAACACCCGGGATCAGGAAAAGAACAGAGGTTACAAATGCATAGCTATCTGCATGGCCCAAGCCCAACTTGACCGCACCGCCCGCAATCAATGATGCGGTCAATGCTGCAAAATAGATGGCCAGGTATGGATTGAAATTTGCTTTCACGGCTTCCTGCCTTACAAATAACCCAAGAAAGGATGCCAAGAAAGTAAACAGCAGGTCCATTGGTGAACCGTTGGCCAATGCACAGAAACCTGCACCGGCCAGGCCAACCAAGCTCAACACCATCCAACGGTGGTAATGGGGCATTTTTTCGAGCCTTTCTAGGTCCGCCAGAATTTGTTCACTGGACCAATTGTCCTGTACAATGTTCCAGCTCATTTTACTGATGCCAGAAAGTATGGTGAAGTTGATGACATGCGGTGGCGTCCGTCTGAGCTTGCTCACAAATGAAGACTCTTCTTCATCCATAATGGTAAGCGATAATGCCCGCTGGCTAATATGCAGCTCAACTGAATAATCAAAGGCCGAAGCAATCCTATTGATGGTGTTCCTGATCCTTCCTGTATTGGCGCCAGCACTCATGAGCATCGTGCCCGCCTTAAGCAGCACTTTACCCAATTGCTTCATTTCCTCCCTGCGTACAGATTTAATTGCCTGGTCCATTTTTATTTTCGTTGTACTGTTAGCATTTAAATGAGATAAAAAAGGTTTATGTAAAACAAAGGATCAATAACTGGGCTGCCAGTATCCTCAATATCATTGTTAATGGATATACTGTTGCGTAGGTTGCGGAGGGAATGTCGTTCCCAGCCATCTTCAATGAAAAGGCCAGCGCGGGAGGATCTGTGCAAGAACCCGCCAGCAGCCCGCATATTTCGAAATATGTTTTCCTGAAGAATTTCCTGGCCACAATACCCACAATCAATAATGGAACAGTGGTAATGGCGATGCCCATCAAAATCCAACGGTAACCGCTGCCATCGTGAAAAGCTGAGGATAGATTATGCCCGCTGCTTAAACCTACACTTGCCAGGAACAGCGCAATGCCCAATTCCCTAACAATATGGTTGGCACTGTTTGTTGTGAAATTGTTCAAGTAAAGATGGTTACCGTACCTACTTAGCAAAAGGGCAATAATCAAAGGACCGCCAGCCAATCCAATTTTTACAGGTACTGGAACACTGGGAATATAAAAAGGTATGCTGCCCAGAATAACCCCCAATACTATTCCAAAGAAAATAGGGCCCAGGTCTGGGGCATCCAATCTTTTCAATGAATTGCCTACCACTTCCGTGAAACCCTTCACACTTTCCTCCTTACCAACAACAGTGATGGTATCCCCCAATTGTAAAAAGATATTTCCATGTGCCACCATTTCAATACCAGCCCTCTTTATCCGCGTCAGTGTAAGTGCTTCGTGGTGCAGTTCCGGAATGCTCCCCAACCTCCTATGTGTTACCTCTTTCCTTGTCACAATTATTTCCCTCGAAATAAGGTTACTGGAAGGTTCATCCTTAAGGTTCATGCTGCTTTCCTTGCCAACCAGTATTTTTATTTGGTCCATCGTTTTTTTAGGGGCAACAAAGTGCAGCACATCTTTCTCAGCAAGCACAAAATCGGGGGTTGGCGTAATAATCGCACCCTGATGAAGAATCCTTGAAATGATGATTGGCTCGTTCAGCATTGCAAATATTTTCCTGATTGGCTGGCCAATAAGCTGTTTGTTTTCCAGCGTAATCGGCATTGAAAGTGGGCGGTTGGACTGGAAAAAATTCAGCTTCCTATGGAATTCCTTTTCATCTTCAAGGTTTACACGGAATATTTTTTTTAGTAGCACCAACGACAGGATAATGCCCAGAACAGCAAATGGATATGCCACTGCATAAGCTAGCGTAATGGTAGTGGTTTCCACACCTGCAACGTTCAGGTCCTTCACTGCTGCCTGTGCTGCAGCCAAGCTTGGCGTATTGGTAACAGCACCACTCATCACACCCGTCATTACAGAAATATGGTTGCCAGAAGTATAGTAGAAGATAATGGTGATAATGACCCCTAACAGTACCACAGATGCCGCAAGAATATTATTGCCCAACGCATTCTTCTTTAGCGAAGAAAAAAATCCGGGACCCACTTGCAATCCAATGGCGTAAACAAAAAGTATCAGCCCAAACTCCTTTACAAAGTGTTCCGTTTCCTTTTCTATGGTAATACCAAAATAGGAGAAAATCAATCCTGCAAAAAGCACCCAGGTAATCCCAAATGAAATTCCAAATATCTTGACCTTCCCAAGTACAATGCCACTGGCAATAACCAATGAATACATGATGGCAGCTTGTGCAACCGAAGGCTGGGTAAACAATTGAGTGAACCAGTTCATAAATTACCAATTTAAAACCATCCCTGTTTATATGCCATTCACAGCCAATAATAGGCAAAGCTTCTATGAATAAGCTGGCATGAGCCACAAGCAATTATGGCATTATCAACTTGTTATGACTGGCAATCGTTAGAGAATGACGATGAAGAAGAGAAAGTACAGTTCCTGTACTTTCTCTTGCGATAAACGTATTATTAATTATACATGTTCAGGTTCCAAAGCCCAATGTTCTGGAGAGCGCCACAATGAACTTAACAATAGTTCCCTCAGGAAGTAGAATTCCTTGGGAAGTTTGTCATATAGTTTTGCAAACAGTTCTTCGTGTGAAAGCAATTCCTGTTTCCAAGGTTCCCTATCTATGGTCATGATTTTTGCAAAGTCTTCCTTGCTGAAATTTTCAATGCCTGTCCAGTCCATATCCTCATAACGTGGCATCCATCCAATTGGTGATTCCACCGCACTTGCACCACCATGAACACGTTGTACGATCCATTTCAGCACACGCATGTTTTCGCCAAATCCTGGCCATAGGAACTTGCCATTTTCATCTTTGCGGAACCAGTTTACACTGAATACCCTTGGGGCATTGGGAAGGTCACGGCCAAATTGCAACCAATGGTTTACATAATCGCCCATATGGTAGCCCATAAAAGGAAGCATAGCAAATGGGTCACGCCTTACTTTACCTATCTCACCAAATGCGGCGGCTGTCATCTCGCTGCCCATTGTTGCAGCCGTGTACACACCGAAATTCCAGTTGAACGATTGGCATACCAATGGCACTGCAGTACTCCTTCTTCCTCCAAAAATGAAAGCTTCCACATGCACACCTTTGGGATTGTTCCACTCGGGATCAATCGCTGGATTTTGGTATGCGGGAGCAGTGAACCTGCTGTTTGCATGAGCGGCAGGTTTTCCTGATGAGGGGTCATAAGGAAGTCCATGCCAATCAATCAATCCTTCGGGAATTTCCTTGGTCATCCCCTCCCACCAAACATCACCGTCTGGTGTAACAGCCACATTGGTAAAAATGGTGTTGGCTTTAATGCTTTCCATGGCATTGGGATTCGTTTTGTAGTTGGTTCCCGGAGCCACACCAAAATATCCAGCTTCTGGATTGATGGCGTACAGGTTCCCATCTTCTGCTTTATGGATCCATGCAATATCGTCCCCAACAGTGGTCACCTTCCAATCATCCAGGCCTTTTGTAGGGATCATCATGGAGAAGTTGGTTTTGCCGCAGGCACTTGGGAATGCTGCAGATATATAGGTCTTTTGCTTCTGAGGAGATTCAACGCCGAGTATCAGCATATGTTCTGCCAACCATCCTTCTTCCCTGCCCATTACGGACGCAATGCGGAGTGCAAAACATTTTTTCCCCATCAGGGCATTTCCACCATAACCGCTGCCATAAGAAATAATCATCCTTTCTTCAGGAAAATGGGAAATGTATTTTGTGGTTGGATTGTTTGGCCATCTTGTATCGGGTTGTGAAGGGGTTATTGGGGAACCAATGGTGTGCACGCATTTAACCCATTCGTTCTTTTTCAGGTGCTGGTAAATCTGGTCACCCATGCGCGTCATGATGTACATGTTCACTACCACATATTCCGAATCGGTCACTTGAACACCATACCTTGAATAAGGTGAACCCACTGGTCCCATGCAAAAAGGAATTACATATAGGGTCCTTCCAGACATTGCATCCTCCAATAGTCCATTCAATATTTGTTTCATTGCTGCTGGCTCCATCCAATTATTGGTTGGTCCTGCATCTTCTTTCCGCCTGCTGCAAATGAATGTTTTGTCTTCCACCCTGGCAACGTCGCTTGGGTCTGAGAAACAAGCAAAACTATTGGGGCGTTTTGCTGGGTTCAGTTTTATAAAGGTCCCTTTTTTTACCAGCAACTCGCAGAGGTTATCATACTCTTCCTTTGAGCCATCACACCAATGTATGTCCTTTGCCCCACACTGATTGGCAATGTTGTTGACCCAAGTTTCCAACTCTGATTTTACTTGAGTCGGCTCATAAAAAGGAAGCTTGCTTTTGTGATTCGTCATTGTTATAATTTTAAGTGATAAGATTATTTCGTTGTTCAAATCTTCACTTAAAACCAGTTAACCAAATATGACCATAATCACGTCTTCATTTGATAATGGACAGCTTTTCGAGGTTATCCGCAGCAGTAATTTGTACTTTTATTAGCTGGTCAAATTGATGGTGCAACATTCACCCCAACAAGCCGGCCCATTGCTTATTATAGCAATAAAAAAAGTGCAGTATACACTGTACACTGCACTTCCACATCATTTGCCATCGCTTTTGGAGATAGAACTAGGCCCACAAATTACCGGGGTAAGAGCCATCAGCCACAAGTTTGTCAATACTTGCTTGCACATCTGGGGCATCCTCCTTATAAGTGACCCCAAACCATTGTGACGAAGTTGGGATAACTTTTACATGGCCAGTACCTGTCTTCACCACTTTGTCCACTACCAAAGGAATAAAGAACTCCCCTTTGGGATTATTGATTTCTGCATCAAGGAACTCCCCAAAATAAGTTTCGGCTTGGTTGATGAAGTTGGGGGAGAAAGCAAAGAAGTTCATGCTTACACTTGCATCCTCGCTTACTTCATGCAGGCCATTTTCATCTTCGTAAGTAATGATGCCCTTATCGTTCCGGTAAATTTTTGTACGCTCATTAATATCAACCAAGTTTCCATCAGCATCCACATTGCACACGCCACGGCTAACACTTCCATTATCGCTCAATGTTTTTTTCAGTTCATAACCAATAATGGCGTAATTGGTATCGGATACCTGCTCTGTCAAAAAATGGTATGCTTTCACAAAACCGTCCCTTCCATAAAAATCATCAGCATTGATTACTGCAAAAGGTTCGTTCACCTTGCCCTTGCAACAAAGTACGGCATGGGCGGTGCCCCATGGTTTCTTCCTTTCCTCGGGGATGGCCCTGTTCCCTACAAAACTGTCCAATGCCTGAAAAACATAATCAACTGCAACCCTACCTTCCAGCTTCTTGCCAAAAGACTCCTTGAACATGTCCAGGAACTCCTCACGGATAATGAAGACCACTTTCCCAAACCCGGCCTGGATGGCATCGTATATTGAATACTCCATAATGGTTTCATTGCTCGGCCCAAAACCTTGAACCTGTTTCATACTTCCATACCGGCTGGCCATTCCTGCTGCTAAAATTACAAGCGTTGGTTGCATACATTTGTTTTAAAGTTGTGCGAAGATAAAGGGATAAATATTATTTAAAAATGGAGTTACTACAAGATCAAATCCAGTTGCATAATTTGCGTGGGCAGTTGTTCAACAGTCATGCCATTGATATACTGAGGCTGGATCTGATGCACCCAATAGTTAGTGGCAATAAATGGTTAAAACTTAAATGCAATATCCAAACAGCCTTTGAACAGAAAAAGAAGACCATCGCCACTTTTGGTGGGGCCTATAGCAACCATATTGTGGCTACAGCGTATGCCTGCCAACAGGTGGGATTAAAAAGCATTGGCATTATTCGCGGAGAAAAGTCAACAACATTGTCCCCTACTTTGGATGCCTGCATCACTTATGGCATGGAGCTTCATTTTGTATCAAGGGAAGGTTTCAGGGATAAGGCAGCATTGAAACTCCCATTTCCTGATAGTTGCCATTGGGTAGAAGAAGGAGGTTACGGCCCGGATGGGATGAAGGGTGCAGGCGAGATACTGAAAGTGGTTGATGCAACAACTTACAGCCATATCATTTGTTCCTGCGGCACTGGCACCATGATGGCAGGGTTGATCAATGTGGCCTTGCCGCACCAAACTGTTATTGGCATCAGTGCCTTGAAGAATCATACTGGTCTGGAAACCGATATAAAAAAATTGCTGCCACCAAGTAAGCAGCAACAGGTGCTGAACATTTTTCATGGTTACCATTTTGGCGGCTATGCAAAACACCCAAAGGAACTGATTGAATGGATGGCATACTTATGGCAGCAGGAGAACCTGCCAACAGACATTGTGTACACTTCAAAAATGATGTACGCAGTGAAGGACCTCTGTCACAGGAACCATTTTCCCAGTGGGAGCAAGTTGCTAATTATTCACAGTGGCGGATTGCAGGGCAACCTTTCCCTGCCAATTAACATATTGCCATTTTAATAACAAGTGAGCCATTATCTTTGAAACCGTCATGAAGCAGAATTCTTTTGTAATCACTCTATTGTTCCTTCTTACTACCGCCACAGTTGATGCGCAGGATACCTTGCCCAATTTTACGGTAAGGGATGTAGGTAAGGGCAAGGCCCAAGTGAGCTGGGTAAACAAGTTTGATAAAATGGTACAATTGACCGTGCAGCGTTCTTTTGACAGCACAAAATACTTCCGTACCATTTTCTCCTCGCAATCACCATGGCTTCCTCAAAATGGTTTTATTGACAATGCAGTACCAGTAGGTTATAAAGTCTATTACAGGATCCAATATGTACTTGAGGGGGGAGCTTATTTTTTTACCAAATCAAAAAGCCCAACAGGTTTTCAAGCAGTAAAAGTTACGCAGGTTGGACCAGATGAACCGGAATCTACCAAACCTCTTCTCCCTCCAAAACCAGGAGAAAAGAAGAATATCAAGATTTACCGCAGAACGAAGGATTCATTGGTAACTGAACTTGATTACAACGAATACAAGCATTTTAGGGACTCGGTTTCCAGGAATACCAAGGATACACTTTATTATACAGTCGGCGATGAAGTAATTATCAAGCCTTTTGTCTTCAGGCCGGTCTGGAAAGCGTCCAGTTTTGTTTTTACCAATGATAAGGGCTATGTAAGGATTATTCTCCCTTTGGCCAAGCAACGCAATTACCGGATTGTGTTCTTTGAAGAAGGCGGCAGTGAAATTTTCCAAATAAAACGGGTAAAGGAAACAGAACTACTTCTGGATAAAACGAATTTCATACATGCTGGATGGTTTTTCTTTGAACTGTATGAAGACGAGAAATTGAAGGAAAAGAACAAGTTCTATTTATGGAAGGATACCCAATAGGAAAAAGGATTAGTACGAGATTGCTCACGATGCAGTAATAAAAAAGCCACCCATTTACAGGTGGCTTTTTCCTTTCATTCATCAATTTTTTATAATTAAGCTACGGCTTGCTTCACCAAATCAGCAGCTTCGCTCAGCAAAATAGCAGACTGTACTTTCAATCCGCTTTCATCAATTAGTTTCTTTGCTTCCACTGCATTGGTGCCCTGTAAACGAACAATGATCGGGATGTTGATATTGCCCAATTTATTGTACGCCTCTATTACACCTGCAGCAACCCTGTCGCAACGTACAATGCCACCAAAAATATTGATGAGGATTGCTTTTACATTAGGATCTTTCATGATAATACGGAAACCAGCTTCCACAGTTTGTGCATTGGCGCTACCACCCACATCAAGGAAGTTGGCAGGTTCGCCACCAGCCAATTTGATCATGTCCATGGTTGCCATTGCTAGGCCGGCACCATTTACCATGCAACCAACGTTACCGTCCAGCTTCACAAAATTCAAGTTGTACTGGCCAGCTTCTACTTCTGTTGGGTCCTCTTCTGTTACGTCCCTCATAGCAGCAAGGTCTGGATGGCGCATCAATGAATTCTCATCAAGGCCCATTTTACAGTCAACCGCAATTATTTTTTCATCGCTTGTTTTGAAGAGCGGATTAATTTCCAACATGGAGCAATCCAATCCTACATACGCATTGTACAAATTGGTCACGAACTTCACGCAGTTCTTGAACGCTTCCCCACTTAACCCAAGGTTGAAAGCAATCTTCCTAGCTTGGAAACCTTGCAATCCACCACCTGGATGCACCCATTCCTTAAAAATCCTATCAGGTGTATTATGAGCCACTTCCTCAATGTCCATACCGCCCTCGGTGGAGTACATTACCACATTCTGGCCTTTTGCCCTATCCAATAAAATAGATAAATAGAATTCCTTTACTTCGTTGGGGCCTGGATAGTACACATCCTGCGCTATTAGTACCTTATTCACTTTTTTACCAGCAGGGCCGGTTTGTATGGTTACCAAAGTACCACCCAAAATACCTTTGGCATAGGTACTGATATCTTCCAGGCTCTTGCCCACTTTCACCCCATTCAGGCCACTTTCATTTACTTTTCCCTTACCGCGGCCACCAGCATGGATCTGTGCCTTGATCACGGCAAAGTTATTGTTGGTCTGGGTCTTGATCTGACGGTAAGCTTCCTCGGCAGCCATTACACTTTCTACGGCAATGCCCTCTTGTACAGGCACATTGTATTTTTTAAGCAGTTCCTTAGCTTGGAATTCGTGAAGGTTCATTGATGAAAATTTTGTGTGGCGAAGATAAGAGAATGGAGTTTTTAAAAAATGGTATTTTGAGGTTGATACAATAAAAAGCTGGTAACGATTGCACTGGCCCATTGGCAAGGGAAACAAATGGTACATTGCTTCAGGTTTGCCTATTTGAGAAGGGAGGTTATTCCAGGGTTAACCGTCAACAGGGCTTAATGCCATTATTACGATTGGGTTCCAAATTTCTGTTTTTGGGAAATTCCATTTTGGCTTCATTGTTGTAACATCAAAGCTTCTAATTTTACTTCATAAACAATCTTTTTATCTAAACTAAAATAGAAAAATCATGAAAAAAGCGTTTTTACTCATTGCAACAGCAGCAACTGTTGGACTTTATTCTTTCGTCCCAGTAAACAAATTGGTTGACACTTTCAACATCAACACGACAGTTTCCCGATTGGACTGGAGCGGTAGTGTAAAGGACCATTCACACCCTGGTATTGTTCCCATTAAAAGTGGCACAGTAACCGTGGATGGTGGGAAATTGACTGGTGGGAAATTTGTACTTGACATGGCTGGCCTCAAATCAACTGATGGCGCCGGCGAAAAATTGGACGGCCATTTGAAATCACCTGATTTCTTTGATGCTGCCAAATTTCCTGAAGCTACATTTGAAATCACATCCGTTACCTACTCTTCCGCTACAGATGCAGAAATAACAGGTACACTGAACGTAAAAGGAGTTGATGCCACCATTAAATTCCCAGCCTATATCAGAACAGCTAACGAAACCAAATTCTTTGCCGAAGCATTCTTCTCTGTGAATAAGAAATTTGTTGGCATTGGTAGCCCTATGGCTGCTGATGATATCCAATTTGCTGTGCACATTTCAGCAAAAAAATAATTATTGCTACTGGTAATAAAACAAAAGCCCTGCTAATGATAGCGGGGCTTTTGTTTTGGCGGGGGACCACCCGTCAAAATTACTTTGTAATGAAAGGGCATGTGGTTACTTTAGGAGCTGTTTAATACCTATATCAAAACCCGAACATGAAAAGAAGCTTTTTGTTTATTGTTTTTGCAGTTATTGTTGCCGGCAGTTTTGCACAAAATGCAACAGCACCTGTTCTAACGCCTGTAAAGAAAAATGAATGCACCCCTGTAAAAAACCAACAGTCCACAGGTACATGCTGGTGCTTCAGTACCACTTCATTGGTAGAGAGTATGAGCCTGAAAAAAGGGGCCAAGGACGTGGACATCAGTGAAATGTTTACGGTGAGGAATATTTATGTGGAAAAGGCCAAGAAC
>JAHEZD010000130.1 GCA_023251255.1 Chitinophagaceae bacterium | reverse complement strand
TCCTTTTACAGTAGGGAATTTCCACTGGCAGCTAACAGCAGCAGAAGTAATCGTGATACCACGCTCCTTTTCCTGTTCCATCCAGTCCGTAGTAGCTGCACCATCATGCACTTCACCAATTTTGTGGATCATACCTGTGTACCGTAGGATACGCTCGGTAGTAGTGGTTTTACCAGCATCGATGTGAGCTGCAATACCAAAGTTGCGTTGTAGTTTTAAGTCGGCCATAGAGAATTCTTAATTTTAATTTTTCGAGCCGCAAAGGTATGGTTTGAAACGATACGGCGAAGCCCGCATTCCCAATTAATTGCTTTGTGGAAAACTGCAGGTGCCAAAAAAGGCAGCCTTTTGTGAAGGTCTGCCTTTTTTTAACGATGATTTGACTATTAGTAGTGTAGTACCTTGAATTCAGTCCTCCTGTTTTTCTTCCTTCCTTCGGGATTGTCCTTGCCATTGATCTCATTGGGGGCAATAGGCACTGTTTCGCCTAATCCTATTGCTTGCAATCTTTCCGCTGCAATTCCCTTGGCTTCCAGGTAATACTTAACTGCCATAGCACGGGCCTGTGACAGTTCCAGGTTATACTGGTCGTTTCCAAGATTATCAGTATGCCCACTTATTTGAATAACCATGGTAGGGTACCTCTTCAACATGGCCAAAATCTGTGCATCTATGTATTCGTAGGATTGCGGCAGGATAACGGCCCTATCGAAATCAAAGTAGATGTTGTTCATTACCACTACCGTATCAACTGCTGGCGGTGGCGGTATGGTGTCGAACTTGATTTTGTTCAAGCAGATGGTCTGCAGTGATTGGCTGACCAGTTCATTGTTCGATTCGCCTTTTGCTGATATTGAAGCGTCTGTATACCCTTCTGCCTTAGCAGTAATATTCATGGACAGGAACTCATCCAGTTCAAAACTATAACGTCCGTCCATACCGGTGGACCTGGTTTCGATTATCTGATTGGCTTCATTGGTTACCGTTAAGTTAACCCAGGGCAATGGCTTGCTGTCTTCGCAGTCCACCACTGTTCCGGAAATCTGCTTCAATGGCCTAACCTTGTTAAGGGTGAACATTTCCAAGCAGCAGGCACTTGAACGATCGGAACTGAACATTACATCGGCCAAAATATTCTTCTCGGTGCCCTTGCTCACGAAATAAATATCATCCTTTACGGAATTCAAGGGATAGCCCAAGTTTTCCGGGTTGCCCCAAGAACCAATATTCCCCTTGCTTTGGAAGAAATCGAATCCTCCCATACCTATGTTCCCATTACTTGAGAATATTAAACTGGCTGTTGGCTTATGGTAGTATGGAGCCTGCTCGTCATATTTTGAATTGACCGGTGCGCCCAAATTGGTTGGCGTACCAGTTACATTTCCAGCAGCATCCAGGTCCACTGACCAAATATCAAATCCGCCCAAACCTCCGGGCCTATCGCTTGCGAACAATAAATGTTTGCCATCGGGCATCACGAAAGGTTGCTGTGTACTGCTACCTGCAATATTGATGGTATTGCTGTCCAGTAAAACAGGGTTGCCCCAAGTACCGTTCAATTTCTTGCTTGTATAAATCAACGCATTTTTCTTACCGTTCATGATTGTCCATCTGGTCAGGAAAATGGTATTGGCGTCTGGCGTAAAGCTTACAACTCCCTGATGAACATCCGTAACCTGGGGAAGGTCTGTTTTTTCCACGCTGCTAACCACGCCGTCAGAATAAGAGGCCAAGTAGATCCTATTGGTATAGGCTTTGGTTTTACTGCTTGCAGAAGCGGTGTCGGGCCTTGTAGAGGTGAACACCAAAGCGTTCTTGTTTATCCAAACCGGTGCATAGCTGGCCCCATTGGTGTTGAGCATACTGGCCGCTTTTGTAACCGTATACAATCCCAGATCCTTTTTCTTCAGTTGGGCCTGTATGAACCTAAGGTTGCCCACTTCGCGATTGGCATCTTCCTTATAGCTATCACTGGCCGCATGGATGGCAATAAAGTGGTTGAAGGCAATCTCGGCTGAATCGTATTTTGCCAATGCCCTCAATGTTTTTCCGTACCAATAATTGGCCAGCGGGAAAACTGTTGAGTCAAAAGCAGCGGCCTGTGCATAATAAGGCCCTGCTTTTATATGGTAGTTGAGCAATCGGTAGCTTTCCGCAATCCTGTAAATGGCCTGCTGCCTGTTGCTTACTGCAATCTTCTGTTTCTTGCTCAATGACACCACTGTGTACGGGTCATAGGCATCCCCCTTGACCTTATCATTGTTCAGGCCTAAATACCTTTCATAATACAGTGCGGCAGAAGCATAGTCGGCTTTTGCATAATAGGCATCGGCGGATTTCAAATAATCATATACAACTTGTGCCTGGCTTGTAAGGAAGCCGAAGGCTATTGCAAGTATCAATGTAACTTTTTTCATGTAAGATAGTTTGTGTACCGTGGGTTATACAATCAATATTATAATCTAGGACAAATGAATTCCGTTTCAGGGGTCTGTACCTTCTTGCGCCCGATAAATGAAAGGGAAATCTCGAAACTGTTGGAACCTTTCTGGATCTTGCTCAAATCGGAGGAGTTGATATCATAGCTGAGGCCCAAGGTAAAATTCTTATAATAAAACCCTACATAGGGGGAGAATGCATCCTTAACGCGGTAGTTCATCCCTGCCAGCACATCGGTATTGGCATCTGCCTTGATCTGGGCATAGGCACCCACCATTGTTTCCGAAGCCGTTCCCTGACGCATGTACAGGAGGTTGGGCGTAATGGAAAGGCCTTCGTTTACCGATAACCTCACGCCTCCATGAAGGGTCAGGCGCATGGGCAATTTCTCGGTGCTGGTTTCACTGAACTTGTCTTCGGGCATGGTCAAATGCGATACGGCCAAGCCACCAAATATATTGGCCTTCTTACCGGGCTGTGCATCGTAATACAATATACCTGCTGCCGCATCAAAAGAGGTGGCCGTTGTTCTTGACAGGGCATCACCGGGCAAGGAGGCATCATATCCCAAGGAAGGGTTCCATTGGGTACCCCACCTTAGTTTGGAGGGGTTGAACTTACGCTGTATCAAACCAGCTTGCAGGCCAAATACCAAGCGCTGGGTTTCTGCCGGCCCAAACCTTATACCAGTATAGGCAATATTGCCGTAAGCGGTGGTGTAGTTGTAACCACCATCACCAGCGCTCTGCTGCAAAACGCTCACACCATAGTTCAAACTCTTGTTGCCATTGAAATCGATGGCAGCACCCGGTGTTGAAAACGGCGTGGTGATATTGCCCCACTGCGTCCTGTAAATGGCAGTGGCCCTGTACTCACCATCAAAGGCCCCTGTTAAAGCAGGGTTCAAATAGGAGGGATACATGTAGTACTGCGAAAAATGGGGGTCCACTTGTGCCCTGCTTTCCATTGCGCCTAAGCATGCAAGAAACAAAATCAGTGAGGTTTTAATCATCGCTCTCATAATCTTTAGCTTTATAGTTTAGTTTGGTTCTGACTCTATCTTAAAATAACCACATACCCTGACCGCTGCGGGAACACGCCCTTGAAATCCATGATATAATAATAGGTTCCTACAGGTAAGGACTTGCCATTATATTTTCCGTCCCAAGGATTGCTGTACCCATAGGACTTGAATACGGACTGACCGTTCCTATTGAATATTTCGACAATTGCAAATGAATAGTCACTCAGGTTGACAATATCCCATTTATCATTGATGCCATCGCCATTTGGTGAGAAGGCATTGGGTATGGTCAAGGGCTTCAATGCCACCACGTGCATGGTATCAACAGCAGTGCATTTGCCCAATCCTGTAGCTGTAACAGTGTACTGTTGGTTTTTCATTACCACCAATGAAGGACGCAAAATATTGGGATTGGCAAAGTCGCCAGCAGGTGTCCAAGCAAATGTAACGGTGGTTGAATCATTGGTCTTTGGATTGAACACAACCGTTGTTCCCTGCGGAACAACAAAGGATGGTCCTGCATCTATTACCGGTTGCAAATAAACCTTGATGTTCTTGGTAAGTGCATCCGAGGTACATCCCTGTGCATTCTTCACCACCAAGGTTACTGGATAGGTACCGGGCGAACCATAGGTTTTGGTGGGACTTGTTTGGATGTTTACAGGTGTGCCATCACCAAAGTTCCATGCCCAACTGGCTATGGTGCTGTTAGGTGCCGTACTTGCATCCGTAAACACATTCTGCACGCCCTGACACACCGTGTCCTTGTTGATGGTAAAGGCAGCCACTGGCTTATCATAGAACGCACTGAAGGTCTTTGTGAGGTCCTTGCTGCAACCATTTGAGGTAGCAGTGAGCTTAACAGGATATGATCCTATGCTTGCATAAATATGTGAGGCATCTGTTGTTGTGGCTGGTGCCGACAGATCGCCGAAGTCCCATGTATAGGTCAAACTGCCGCCACCCGTAACGGTTGTTTGGTTACCGAAATTGGCTACCCCATTAGGCATACATACAAATGCTGGCATACTGAAGGCCACTGTTGGGTAAGGACTAACCACCACTGCTTGTGAAGCAGATGAGGTACAACTATTCAAAGTAGCCGTAACAGTATAGGTACCACTGTTTGCCGTTGTGGTGGCTGCAATATTTGCGGTATTGCCAGTAGTACTGTAACCAACGGTACTGGTCCAAGCATAAGTGGTACCTGCGGTGGTGGAACTTGCTACCAAATTAAGTGCGGAACCTTCACACAAATTGGCGGTACCAGCAATAACGGGCACTGCAGGTGGCGCAGGATCGGTGAGGGTAACCGGACCAACAATGTTTGATGTACAGGTACCCAAGGTTACGCTGATGCCAGCATAGGTTCCTGCAGTTAGTGCTGGTATGGTCAATACGCCACTAGCATTGCTACTGATGGTTGCTGTTTGTGCTACCGTGTTTTTTGTATAGTTAACGGTATAGGAAGTGCTGGCAGCCAATCCATTTAATGTGATGGAGCCATTTGCACCATTACAATTGGATGGGTTGGCAGTGCTTGGTGCCCCACTGATAACAGGTGTGGTATTCACTACCACGGATATACTGTATGCAGGGGATGTACAACTATTGAGTGTTGCCGTAACATTATAGGTTCCTGTTGCAGCAGCAGTGGCATTTGGTATAGAAGGAGCGGCAACAGCGCTTACAAAACTATTTGGCCCTGTCCAGTTGAAACTTGCCCCAGCAGTGGTAGATGTGGCTGAAAGGTTCAGGGTACTACCATTGCATATTGGCGAGTTGCTTATAGCTACCGGAGTAGCAGGTGGCGCTGGGTCAGACAGGATAAATGGCCCAACTGCAGCAGATGTACACCCATTCAAGGTAACGGCTACATTGCTGTAGGATGCCGAGAAGAGGTTTGCTATTGTTATGCTGCCACTGGCATTGGAACTAAGGCCCAATGTTTGGGAACCACTGTTCTTGACAAATGTAACGGTATAGGAAGTGCTTGGTAACAGTCCGTTCAAGGTAATGCTACCCGTTGCTGTTCCGCAATTGGTTGGATTGATACTGCTGCTGCTGCTGATTACCGGTGTGGCTTTCACTACAACAGTGGCAGGTACCGATGAGGAGTTGCAACCGTTCAGGGTTACTTTGACGTTGTACACGCCTGCATCGGTTGTAGCAGCATTGGGCAGGGTAAACGTTGCACCCGTGGTGTTCACACCAGATGGGCTTGTCCAGTTGATTACGGCACCCGATGTGGATGTACTGGCTGTTAGCACAATGGAACTACCAGAACATATAGGTGAGTTGTTGCTTACCAATGTGGGTGGCGGTGGCGGTGTGGGATCCGCAATGGTAAATGGCCCAACCACATTCGATGTGCAGTTATTCAGCGTAACAGACATATTGGAGTAAGTACCAGCCGTTAACCCGGAAATAACCACAGTGCCACTTCCATTGGAGGTTATGGTTGCTGTTTCCGGCGTACTGCCCGCACTGTAGCTTACTGTGTAAGCTGTATTTGCAACGAGCCCATTTAAGGTAATGGTTCCTGTGGCAGTGGCACAAGTGGTAGCATTAGTGAGGCTTGAACTTGAAATTGCCGGTACCGCATTCACTGTTACCGATGCAGGAGCCGAGGCAAGGGAAGTACAACCATTCTGCGTAACAGTTAAAGTATAGTTGCCAGAGGCGGCTACAGTAGTATTGGTGATGGATGGATTGGCAGCGCCACTAGTAAAGCTGTTTGGTCCTGCCCATGTATACGTGGCCGCACCTGTAACGCCCGAAGATGTGAGGTTCAATGTGCTACCTGCACAGATGGGTGAATTACTGGCTACGGTTGGTGTTGCCGGTATGGGGTTCACTACTACGCTCACCGCATTGCTTGGCAGGGAGGTACAACCGTTGAGCTTGGCCACAACCGTATAACTACCGGACGCAGCTACCGTGGCATTGGTGATGGCCTGTGTGGCACCCGTGGCGGTGTAGCTTGGTCCTGTCCACTCAAAGCTTACCCCACTTGTGGAGGATGTGGCGGACAAATTGATGGTACTTCCAGCACAGATCGGTGTGACCAGCACACTGGCCACCGGTATGGCTGGGGGAGCGGGATCGGTTAGTGTAATAGGGCCTACTGTATTGGATGCACAGGCATTACGTGAAACTGAAATATTGCTATAAGTGCCAGCAGGCAAATTGGGGATTACCACGGTTCCACTTGCTGTGGCAGCAATGGACAAGGTTTGTGCCCCTGTTGCGCTAGTATAGTTAACGGTATAAGTGGCCAAGGCCAGTAACCCATTCAAGGTAATGGAACCGGTGGATGAACTGCAATTGGTAGGGTTGGATGAAGCAGTCCCTGAAATAGCAGGTACTGCATTTACGGTTGCCGTTATGGGTGACGAAGCAGGCGATGTACAACCATTCTGCGTAACTGTCAAAGTATAGTTGCCTGAGGCGGCTACAGTAGCATTGGTGATGGATGGATTGTCCACACTACTTGTAAAGCTGTTTGGCCCCGACCAAGTGTAAGTGGCCGTGCCTGTTACACCCGAAGAAGTGAGGTTCAATGTGCTGCTTGCACAGATAGGTGCATTGCTGGCTATGCTTGGTGCAGGTGGTACGGGGTTAACCAATACGCTCACTGCATTGCTTGGCAAGGAAGTACAACCATTCAGTTTGGCCACCACCGTGTAGCTGCCGGATGCGGCAACTGTGGCATTCGTAATGGCCTGTGTAGCGCCTGTAGCCGTATAACTTGGTCCTGTCCATTCAAAGCTCACCCCACTTGTGGAGGATGTGGCGGACAAATTGATGGTACCGCCCGCACAGATCGGTGTTGCCAATACACTGGCCACCGGTGTGGCCGGAGGGTTGGGGTCGCTTAAAGTATAAGGACCCACATTATTGGAACTACATGCCCCCAATGTTACATTGATAGCTGTATAGGTGCCGGAACCAAGATTCGGAACAACTACCGACCCGCTTCCAGAAGAGGTAATGGTAGCTGTTTGCGCACCAGTTGCCGAAGAGTAGTGCACCACATAAGATGTATTGGACAATAATCCGTTCAGTGTAATGGAGCCTGTAGCCGTGGCACAGGTAGTAGGATTGGCCGTAGTGACACTTCCTATCAATGGTATATTGTTCACGGCAACGGTTGTGGAACCTGCTGAAGAAACACAACTGTTGACCGTTACGGTTACAAAATAGTTACCTGCCGATGCTGTGGTGACCGTTGAACCAGCAATGGTTGGGTTTGGCAGGTTGCTTGTAAAGCCGTTAGGACCTGTCCAAGCATAGGTTCCTCCTGCAATGAAGGGGGAGGATGTCAGGTTGATATCCGTACCCGAGCAAACAGGGGTGTTACTGCCTGCTGTTGGTGCAGCGGGTGGTGGCGGGCTCGTAATGGTAACAGGCCCTGCCGAGGTAGATGAACAGTTGCCAATGGTGGCAACAACATTGGAATAGGTACCTATGACCAAATTGGGTATCATGGCCACACCACTCGCATTACTGGTGGCCGTAACCGTATAAGTGTTGCCATTGAAAACATAGCTTAAACTATGTGGGGTGTTGGGCAGGAGCCCATTCACATATATGCCACCATCCGTTCCATTGACACAATTGGTGGGCGATTTGGGTGTAACACTTGTAATGGTTGGCGTCAATGCCACAATAACTGTTCTTGTTACCGTGTCGGGCAGGCAAGCAAAGCCGGTACCCATCACGGTATGGCGTACCAAATAGGTTCCGGTGGCCGTATAGGTATAGGGCCTGTCAAGGTTATTGTTTACCGTGTCCCTATGCCCATCGCCAAAATCCCAGTACCAGTAATCCGTTTGGAAATAGCCTGTGGAATCGACAAAATTGATTGGCTGGCCCAAACAGATGGTGGAAGGGTTGGCACCAAAGTTGGAATGGGCCTGCGATCCGCCTGTAACGGTAACATTGATGGTTGTATCCGCAATACCGCCGTACAATGTAATGATGGACAGTTTTACCGGATAGGTTCCCGGTGTGGCAAAATAGAAGGACGGGTTCTGCAGATTGGAAGTATCGGCCACGTTACCGGTGAACTGCCATTTGTATTTGATGATCTTGTACAGTTCGGGGGTAATGGTATCTGCAAGGAAACGGATGGTGTCCACCCCACAACCAATTGCCTGGGTATAGTTGAACAACATGGATGGCTTGTATTTCACCAGTATTTCGGGGCTTACCGTTTCCTTGTTGCTGCAATTGCCATTGTCCAAGTTGGGCGAGGTCAATTCTATGGGAAGGTTATAGGTACCCGGAATATTGAACACATAATTGCCCGGCAGGCTGTACTGGTAGTATTTCGCCGTACCTATAATAACTGAATCGTTTGGAACAGGGTTGACCACCGTAACATCGGTACAAGGTGTAACAACGGAGCATCCCAAATAGCTCAATTTCCATACCATTTGTGAGGGCTTGAATGCCACGTTTGTCCTGAGTACCATGGGCGAACCCACATAAGTATAAGGGTGGCTTACGGACAATGCACTTGTATCGGGTATGTTATGGTAAGCCGGAAGGCCATCAATATTGTTCAGGTTGGTACCTGCATTATAGGCATAGCTCTCTGCACCGCCCATACCATAGGTAATCGCATTGAAACCGGAGTCGCAGGTAATGGTCCACTGGAACTTGGTGGCAGCCCAGCCCTTTATGGCCACGGAGTAGCCCGGTTTGTTGGTAATATTATAGGTGTAACTGAAAATATTGCTGTTGTTGATCCTCAGCGAGGGCAGGGCTGATGTGGGCAATATCACATATACATAATTGGATAGGATTGCCTGCAAATTCGTGCTATAGAAAACCGCTTTCTTAATGCCTTGATCAATAGGGCTGAGGAATACCATTTCAGGGTCACCGTCGCCAGAGCCACCATTGCAGTTGGTCCCATTTGACATATACTGTGCCACCATTACTGCCTTATCTGCTTCTATATAATCCGCCGTTTGACTTTGGTAGATATAGTAGGAGCGGTTAATTAAATTAGGCGTTTGCATACCTTGGGTGACACTCACTGTCTGCTGGTTTAGGCAAGATGTTAAGCTACTTCTAATGGTACATTTTATTTGATCAAGTTCTTTTAAGCCTGTTACTGTATAAATGGAGTCATTGGTTCCTACGGGTGTATTATTCAGGTACCATTGGTAAATAGGTGCAGATCCGCAATTTTTCTTGGGCACAGCAACAAACTTAGTCGTACTACTACCACATAAACTTTTGGAAGAACCAAACATTTCCATAGTGGGTGTCAAATTAGCCCCGATAATCATATAAATAGGGGGATTGCTTGTGGCACTGGCAGGACTTGCACAAGCAGCACTACTAACCAATTTACAGGTCACAAGATCCCCAAAGGCCAATGTGCTAGTGGTAAATGTACTGCTGTTAGTACCAACTGGAATGGTATTGACCATCCATTGAAAAGTAGGGTTATTGCCACCATTGGTGGGTATGGCCGTAAATGTAACGGGTGTTCCGCCACAAATAGACTGGGTAACATCCTGGTCAGCTGAAATACTGATCCCAGGCGTAATGGAAGCATTGTTGTTCAATGTGATTACATTACTGTTGGCAGTACTGGTGCTAATGCAGGAAGCCGTGCTGGTCATCACGCATTTTACCACATTACCAGCCGACGGTGAGCTAAGGCTATAAGTATCGCTATTGATACCCACAGGTATATTGTCCTGTATCCATTGATAGCTTGGCGTTCCCCCATTAGTTGGAATGGCCTTGAAGTCAATAGGGCTGCTGCCGCATAAACTTTCTGATGTGGAATAAATGGAAACCGATGGCACCACACTATTGGCCACAGTTATATAAGTGGGGGGGGTACTTGTTGCCGTATTTGTGGTAATACAAACTGCATTGCTCACAATGGAGCAAGTAATATTGTCACCGTTTTTTAAAGTATCCGTAACATAAGCAGCATCAGTACCACCAGGAACATCCACACCATTAATTTTCCATTGGTAGGTTGGAGCCAACCCGCCATTCTCCGGGATAGCTGTAAATTTTACAGAAGTTCCAGGGCAAATCGATGTAGCACTTGCGACCACTGCGACTTTTACGGTACTATTGCTGAGCAATACCCCATTTCTCTTTACAGCGGTGGCAGGATCCTTTACAGCCACTTTGAACACACCGTTCTGGAACTGGCTGGGCCTTAAGGTACCCCCACTGGAACTGGAAAACGGAGATGTTAGGTACCTTGTTCCCCATGCCTGCTGAGGATAGCATTGCTGCATATCATTGTCCCTACCGGATGCCCCACAAATGGCCGCTTCACCACCGGTCCTACTGCTACCTGAAAACACCGCTATGGGCTTGCAGTCCCCAAAACCACCCGATACTGACCTGATTTTTGTACCTGTTAATTGCACACCGGAGCCACTTACACAATCTGCCTGCCCTACCAATTGATATATCTGGCCCTTCATCAAAGTAACCTGAAAGGGAACCCACGCAGGCTTATTCAAGCGTGTAACCTCTGATGGCGTAATTTCCACCACTGTATTGTCTTCCTTGGCAATTACGTACATCCAACTATAACAACCTTCTACTGCACCGCCCTGCTCACTATTTACGGAAGTATAACTGTAGCCCCATGATTCTATAGGCAATAGCATAGTGGCACCAGATGATACACCCCCATAAATATGGGCGTATGATACAATGGGCACATCACTAACAATGTGAATACCCTTGCCCCTGAAAATACCTTCACCTCCTGTTCCTGCGGGCGGCCTCTCTGTCCACAAACGTGCATCGAAATTAGGGTTTGTATTACCACTACCGTTAATCGAGTTAGTCGTGCCCTTGGGCATGTTCTCCGTTTCAATAACCGAATTGGGATTGATTGTATAGGTACTGGTATAAGGTGGCGTATTGGGAATACTGTTTGAACTGTCGATAGTAAGTGTAACATGGGCCACTAGGTTGCTGGTGTTACTGAGGTAAATGCGCATATTCATGGTATTGTCACCAGCCGTATTCCCGTCACAGGAGGTTTCCATATACTGGTGGTGCCCATACCCTACCCAGAACTCTTTACCAGTATTGGTAACGGCCTGCGAAAAGCTAACCAAGGAAATGCCGATTGTGATTAACAATAGCATTACCTTCTTTCTCCACTTACTTCCTTTTACTTGTGCTTTTCTGTTCATCTTTTACTAAAACATTGGTTCTAAAATTGGTATCAATACGTTTCAATTACAGATTCTTCAAATGGGCTTTTGATTTTTCCTGTACTGTAACAAAATATCACCGGTTGCTGGTCCTACAGGAGATGACCTTATTTTGGAGCAGGTAATGTAAGCTTGCCGAAGCCTGCGTTGCCGCAATGCCACCGGCAAGCCACATCCAACCTGATATTCAATAAACTTACCTAATCAAACTAACCGATCCCTTCATTTCCTTTGTTTCCCCTGTTGTGGTGGTAAACCTCAACAAGTAGATATAAACACCCGATGGTTGGCCCTTGCCCTTGTATGTACCATCCCAGCCACTGTTCTGGTTGGTGCTTTCAAACACTTTCTCGCCCCATTGGTTGAACACCATGAACTGCATGCTCTGGATCACATAACCGTAAACCCTCAATACCCTGTTATCTGTTCCATAAACGGAAGTCATGTTGGAGCCTGGGTTGAATGCATTTGGAACGTACACTGCGTCTGTATAGGTCTTGGCAGTAGTTGGGTCGCTGATGCTTGTTTGGCAAGCTAAGTAGCCCAATGCCATTACCAAGATGGTTACCGATGTATTTGGTGCCAGGCCACTTACTGTATGCGACAGGCCATTTGCCCCTGTGCTTGGTGTGGTCCACGATACACCATTGTTGATGGATACTTGGTA
>JAHEZD010000010.1:10491-99478 GCA_023251255.1 Chitinophagaceae bacterium | reverse complement strand
ACTGAATATTGAAATCATCAATTATAAGGATGAGGATATTGAAGACCGGAGGAACTGGTTATTGAAATTTGATTTCTAAATAGCTAAATGCAAAATAAAAGAGGCCCGTTTAAACGGGCCTCTTTTATTTTGGGCTAGTTGCGATTGAGTATCATCAATTATGTGGTTAGACCATCATTATCCTTCCCCTTTCCCAGTCAGGCTGGGCTAACTCTTTGCAAAGGCCCATTTCAACATGGTTTTCCAAGTGGCTTTCTTGCCGTACATCAAGATACCCGTGCGGTAAATTTTGCCGCTCAACCAAGTAGTGAACAGGAAGCCTGCCACCAAACTGAGCATGCTTGTTATCAATTGCACATAGGTTACCGTATCCGGTACCCCATAAGCAATACGTGCCATCATGACCATGGGAGAACTGAATGGGATGATGCTTGCCCAAACGGCAATGGGGGTGTTAGGGTCCTGCACCGCATTGGTCATAATGATGAACGAGAAAATGATGGGCATGGTAATGGGCAGCATGAGGCTCTGCGCATCTTGCGGGTCTTCATTGACCATACTGCCCACTGCTGCAAACAAAGCTGCATAGAAAAGGTAACCACCTATAAAATAAAAGATGAAGCAACCAATGATCAATGGCCAATTGGCCGTGGCAAACGTATGCTTGACATCGTAGATTTTCTGTGCGCTTTCAGATGCCTGCATCATGCCTCCCCCTGGCATGGCACCTCCATGCTGCTGCAATGTCTTTACCTGTTCCATTACATCGTGCGGAACAAAGGCCTGCGCTGCCGTAGTAAGGGCAAAAATGAGCAATATCCACATGAAGAACTGTGTTAGGCCCACTGCCCCTATGCCCACAATTTTGCCCATCATTAACTGGAAGGGCTTTACGCTGCTTACTATTACTTCGGCTATGCGGTTTGTCTTCTCTTCCATTACGCCACGCATCACCATGGCACCATAAATGAACATGGTAATATAAATTAACATGCCACTGGCAAAGCCTATTCCATAAGCAAGGCCCTGATTGCTTTCCTTTACACTGTCGCCATCCTGCTGCTCGGCTTTGAGTTCGGCAAACTGGGAGCCTTTATGTATGGAATCCAGGCGCGCCCTTGAAATGCCCTGATCCTGCAGGGACTTGTCTTCTATGGCTGCATTGATTTTCTCTTCTATCTTATCCTGGGTAGTCATTCCAATGCTCTTCTTGGAACGGAGTATATAATGTGTCTTCTCGTTGCCGTTGAACTTTGGTATCAACAGAATGTCCGAATACCCCTTGGCTACATAGTTGGTAGTATCCACACCCTGCGGAAACTCAAACGCTATGTCCTTGCTGCCTTTCAAGTTATCCTTGAAAAAGCCATTGCCGTCTACCACAGCAATTTTGTGCGAGCCTTTGCCCTGAATGGAAAGGAAGGTGGCTCCTGCTATGAAGCCAACAATCAATAATGGAGTAAGGATGGTGGTAAGGATGAACCTTTTATTTTTTACCCTTGAGAGGTATTCCCTTTGTATTACGAGTGGAATCTTGTTCATATACTTAATTAGTTAATTGGTTGATTGGTACCGGCTTCAAATGGTTATTGTTGCCTACTGGTTTTCCACTGGTTGAAAGGCCCTGGTTTTGGCTTTAGTGCCTTCTACCAGGCTGATGAAAATTTCATTGAGCGAAGGCAATATTTCATTGAATGCTTCAATGGTGATATGCTGGTCCAGGAAGTACCTGAGCACATCATTGCTGCTGAAGCCTGTGTTGATCCTCACCGTTAGGGCATTGGCCTTTATTTCATCCACTACAAAAGATGGATTGCTGATGTTGGCCGGTACTTCGCGCAGCTTGATGCTGAACTTGTTTTCCTTGAACTGCTGCCTCACATCGTGCACGGTGCCGTCCAGTATTTTCTTGCCAAGGTTCACCAGCACTATATGGTCGCATATTTCTTCTACCTGTTCCATTCTATGGGTACTGAATATGATGGTGCTGCCGCGCTGGGCCAGGCCATAGATTTCATCTTTAATAAGGTTGGCATTTACAGGATCGAGGCCGCTGAAGGGTTCGTCCAATATAATGAGCTTGGGTTCGTGCAGCACCGTAATCACAAACTGCAATTTCTGCTGCATGCCCTTGCTGAGGTCTTCCACTTTTTTGTTCCACCAACTTTCCATTTCCAGCCGCTTGAACCAGAACTTGATCTTCGCCATAGCATCACTCCTGCTTAGGCCCTTGAGCTGCGCCAAGTAGAGTGCCTGTTCCCCTATTTTCATTTTTTTGTACAGACCGCGCTCTTCGGGCATATAGCCTATTTTAACGGTGTCGTTAGAAGGGCTGAACTTCTGGCCATCAAATATGATATCGCCAGCATCGGGGTAAAAGATGCCCGTAATCATCCTTATCAAAGTGGTCTTTCCAGCACCATTGGGGCCCAATAGGCCAAAGATGCTGCCCTTGGCAATGTTGAAGCTTACATCATCAACAGCTTTTTGGGTGGCGAAATACTTTTTGAGGTTGTGGAGTTCCAACATATTGCTCATAAGGAAATGGTTTGTATTTCAAATGTAGTGTTAGTTTTTGCAGATGCAAGCAAATTTGAATGCCTAGCACTGTTGGTAGCAGGTTATGGGGGATTGTTACAAGAGGGGTACGCTTTTTTTGAAAGATTGGGCGTTGTTCTGCTTAAGTATAACAACCATACCTATTTTCTTTGCAACCGTTGGCGGGGCAAAAACTGCCGCCAGGGTTTACCGTAACAATAGGAATTGACAAAAAAAACAGCCCCTCTTCTGGGGAGGGGCTGTAGGAACTGTCTATATGTTTCAGCAGATGGTTATTTTACCATGTTGCAAGCAACGGCATCAGACACGTATAATTTCTTGAACTCTTCCTTATCGGTAAGGAATACGAAGAACCTTGCGGATACTTTTTTGTTGCTGATGGACTGCGGTATCTCGCTGTAAGGGATAAACAGTTCCAGATCGTGTTTCCCTTTGTTCACTTCAATTTTCTGTCCGGGCAATAATACGGTTGACTTGTTGGTAGCAGCCAAACCGGAAAAGTTGAAATCCTTGCTGGTGGTTGAAACGGGATTGCCTTCCTCATCATAGAAGACCGTTAAATAAATAACCCTTCCTTCCTTGCCAGCCGTGGAAATGGTGAAGGATGGGTAAAAGGAAACGCCGTTTTTAACGTTGCTTTTTTCAATGTCCATTTTGGAAAAGTTGGTGACGGAGAAGCGGGGCACTTCATTGGTCCTCGTTCCTTTTGGATATAGGGCCTTCACAATGTTCTTGTCACCTTCGGAGATGGATGAATTCCAGTCAACATAGTATCCATCGGTTGTTTCCCAACGTGAGATTGGATAGTGCATGATTGATTTGGGATCGTACTTGGTACCGTTGGCATAGGATGTATTGTACTTTACAAAGAGCTGGGCATCTACCATTTCCTTGTTCCAGCCCTGCAATAATTTATACCGTGCATATACTGCAGTTTTGTCCCACTTAACACCGGACACCGGGCTCATGTGTTCGTGCATCAACCCAATGGCGTGGCCAAATTCATGGACGATGGTCCTGTAAGCTGCGTCGGGGCTAACAAAATCGGAAGTGTCCAAATGGAGGTTGAATTCCGATTGGGGGTAATTGAGCAATTGGATGCCCAAGCCCCGTGTATAATGGCCACCACCATCGCCACTGGTTAGCAGCACACGTATCTGTGCATCGCCGCTTTCCACGAACTGGAACTTGAGGTTGGCATATTGCTCCCATTCCTTTGCGTATTTCTTTACCAGTTCCTTGTACTTACTGTTGCCAGTGTTCATGAACTTCACTACTAGGGTCTTGCCATTGTCCCAGAGGTAGTAATTATCTGCCAGGCCCCTTGGGTTTGCAGTGTCAAAAGCATTGAACCCAAAAGGTTCAATGGTGACACAGCCAATTTTCTTATCCGTATCCTGCTTCTTTGTTTGTGCATTGCTTGTAACTACCAATGCTATTGATGCAGTCAATAAACAGTACTGTAAAAGTTTCATGTGTGGGTTGTTTTAAATTCAATGTAAGAGTAGTCAAAAAGTAGCTGCTGAACATACCATCTAATGGGTATTTATATTGGGCTAAGCACTTGTAAAAAAGGGCCGCATCCCCATGCGGCCCTATCACCATGTAACTGTAACTAAAACTAAAACTTCGTTATGATTTGATGAAACTTGAGTAAACGGGTTTGGATGCGTAAATCATTTTCATCTCGGATGTTCCGTCTTCTTTTTTATCGAGCAGGTATGCCCTGAATTCCACCCTTATTGTATTGTTGCCAACAGGTACGGGCAGTTCCGAATAAGGTATGAAGAGTTCAAAATCATTTGGCGATTGCTTATTGGCCGACAAGGTCTTGTCTGCGCCAATAGTGAAGTACTTGAAGGTTGCTGCCGATTTATTGATGGCATAGGATTCGGTTTCCTTCTTGATGGGGTTGCCATCCTTATCGTAAAAGAATGCTATGAAGTAAACACCACCCTGTTTGCCTTTTGTAACGATATCAAAGGATGGGAACAATGAGAAGCCTTGCTTGGCAGTATTCTTGACTATTTCCATTTTAGTATAATGTTCAATAGTGAAACGTGGCACTTCATTTACCCTATCCCCATTTTTAGGATACAACAGTCCGACTATGTATATATCCCCAGCAGACAATTGGTTGTTCCAATCCACGCTATAACCATTGGTTGTCCACCTTGCAAATACCGGATAGTGCATGATGGAGTAACGGTCGTACTTGGTACCATTGGTGTAGGACAGGGCATACTGCTGAAACAGGTTTACATCTACTGTTTCCTTGTCCCAGCCCTGTGTTCTTCTCAGTTCAGCATATACTACTTCCTTGTTCCAAGGGATTCCTGCGATGGGGCTGTAATGCTCATGCAGCAAACCAATGGCATGCCCAAATTCATGGATAACGGTCCTGTACATAGCTGCATAGGTCCTGAAATCGGTGGTATCGAAATTGATGGTCTTTTCATTTTGCCCTGCCATGTTTGCCAATGTACCAATCAGCGAGTTGTGGCCTCCTTTATCATCGAGATTGATGCGTATATGCGTAGTGCCTATTGTTACGAACTCAAAGTGTATGTTGGCGTATTTCTCCCATTCCTTGGCAATGGCTTTTATTTTCTCCTGCAATTGCGCACTACCGCTTAGGAATTTAATGTACAATGTTTTGCCATTGTCCCAGAGATAGTAATTGTCTGCAAGGCTCCTGGGATTTGTGGTGTCTGCCATAAATGAGGGATGGTCCTGCATCGTTTTGGGTACCTCGCTGCTGCAGCCATATTTCTGGTTCACTTTTTGTTTCTGGCTGAAGCTTTTTTCGGAGATAAGCAGCACTGCTAACAGTGCAAGGCTTAGTTTAATTGCTTTCATGTTATCCGTTTTAAGATTTCGGTTTTGAATAAATGTTTTTTTGTTTCAAATAAACAGGCAAAGTTCCATTTTAGCTATACCCCTTGTTGGGTATTTGTTTTAGAGAACTGCTTGTTTGTTTGTATGGAAGAAAGATAGTTGCTGGAAGATTTTTACACAAGCTTTATTTTGTTTTGGGGCAAAATACCCAATGGCACTTAGAAGAAGATTTATGATGTAGGATTGTTGATTTGAGATTGGTAGCATAAAAAAAGCTTGCTATTTCTAGCAAGCTTTTTTGGCAGTCGGGAGGACAGGATTCGTTGTTTCCTCTGAAACCCTTGCCGCCATTGCATTTTATCTTTTCAATCATTTCCAACTCACAGGATTACTCATGAGTGGAAATTACCTGTATATACGGTGTATCAATTATTATCAGTTCCCTGGATTAACACTTATGAATAACCCACGAAAGCAGATAAAAGTGAAAGAACTTTACAAATCAAATTTACGAAAACTTTGAGAATTTCTGTTTGGTTTCTCGTCTAATTCAAGGTTTTCATTCTACATTGTTTGTGAAACAAAATACAATGGGAGAAGAAATAAGATATTGTGCATTCATTGACTTGCTTGGCTATGGTAGCCTGGTATTGGATGAAGTCACAACAACGCAACATAAGCTGAAGATGCTGAACAGCATATACACAAGCCTTGCCACGCAATTCATGCTTGTAATCAATGATGTTAACAAACAGTACGAAAACAAGATTTATATCCGTTCTTTTAGCGATAGCTTTTATCTCGACTGTGCAGCAGCAGAACCGCTATTGGTTGCAGTGAAAACAGTTTACGATTATGTTTTTGGCTTCTATTCCAATTTTTTAGAAATAGAAGAAAGAACGCCCTTACTTAGGTGCGGAATAGTGAAGGACTGGCTTATCAAATTCAACGATATCGGTGCAATGGTGAGTGGCACAAAAGAACTCAATCCAATAGGGCCAGCAGTTGCTAGGGCATACAATACTTCAGAAAAATCTGGTCTTTCCGGTATGCGTGTAATCATCTCCCCGGAAGTGCTTGAAGATTTAAATCTTTTGCAGGTGTCAATTACTGAATTTCCTTGCTTCTGTATTGAAGTAAGTCCCTACAATATCAGAATGACATATCATTTTAAGCATCATGGTATCAATGAAAATGGCCAGCCAATTAATATTTATGAAATGCTCTGGCCTATTACAAGACTTGATAGCGAGCCACATGATTGTATCGATACATTAACAAAAATAAAAACTTTGTATCCTACTGGCTGTAAGGCAAAAAGGCACTTCGACCAGACAGTTATGCTTTTTATCGACTCAATACGAATGGTGCGTTCCAGTTATTGGGACATTGAGAATAATTCAAGGCATAAGCAATCATTACAAAAGCTATTGGTTGATTAAACTATTTAAAAAACTATCATGACACTCTGTATATCTTATATAAACAAGAAAGGAGAACATCCCCATGGTTTTGCACTTTCAGATTCAAGGCTTACTGTTGAAGGTGAGCGCAAAAATGAAAATGGAATTTATCTCAGCCAATCCAACAAGGAAATAAAAAATACAAACGATCACGGCATCAAGATATATGTCATAAATCAACCAAGGTTCTCTAAAAGGGATATTGTTATCTCCATTGCTGGAGCTGTGTCATTTGGGCTACACACAGCGATACATCTTGAATCAACGCTTAAAGGTATTTATGAGGAATTGAATTATGAACAGACAATCAGTCTTATAACAGATACTATCAGTAGTTTCTGGCAAGATGCCTATGATAAGGAAATGGGTTTTCTTTTTATGCTCTTTGATGATGATAAGAATATCAGGTTATTGCAGATGCAATGCTTTAAAAAAAATCCTCCACAAATCGAAGAAGTGGAAGAAGAAAATGGCTATGTGATCGCAGTCATGGGGACAAATGAAAAACAAGTACGGGATAAAATTTTTGAAGAAATTAAAATAGTTAACTGGGCTAATAATAAGATACTATCCTTTGCACCGGCAGAAATCAGTTGCATACGTGCTTTGAAAAGCGCAGTCAATGACCACAATAACCGTTATGTAGGTGGCAATATCCAAGCTGCATGCCTTCGGGGAGATGGGGAAGGCAAATATCTCACAGTGCATTTTAATGGCAACTACTGTTTCCGGGGGCTGTCATTCGGTGACAAACTAGATCCGCTTCGATTCCCTTTAGCATATGGACCTTCGTGGGGTATGGGAAGTGGCATTTACGATGTTGACAAAGCAATTAGTGAAATCATTGATCAAATGCCTGTTGAATCTTAATTCTACATGCATATCTGATGAATTTTAAGATAGGCTTACTTTCATGGCAATACAAAACAAATTGTCAAATAGCAGCTTACTATGACAACAATAGATTACAAGGAAATCAGGGACAGCATAATCCAATTACACGGGTTGAAGAATATAGACAAAAGGTATATTTTCTACCATGACGAAACCAATAATATCAGGAAGTTCTACCTGAAGGAAGAAGGTTACAACCAACCCACTGATCTCAATTTCGTACTTGGGGGTATTTGTTTTCAACAATCCTCTGCCAATTTGCAGGAACTCTTTGATGCCCTTAAACTGGATAAAAGTACCAAGGAAGTCAAATTGAAGAATATTGCACAGGGGAATTTTGAAGATTGTCTCAAATCACCCAAGCTGACAACCTTCCTTAACTGGCTTTATGAAAGTGACCTGTTCACGCATTTTTCGGTACTCAATATCTTTTACTACGCACTCGTTGACATTGTGGATTCTGCCCTGGCAAAGATGGAAGAAATGATTCCTTATGAGCAGTTGCTCAAAAGTGTTCTTTACGAAGTGGTGAAGCGAAATCATGAAGAAGCACACACCCTGTTCATTGATTGTAATTACCCTAACATTCCACCTGAAAAAGTGAACACCTTTATTGATGGTTTACTTTCTATGATCCAGAATGATGAGCATGAAGAAGATGCACACATGGAATTTGGGAAGGATGCATTGATGCAACTATTAGTATCTGCAAGGCAGCATGGTATGCTGGTATTTGTTCAGGATAATGAGGATAGGATATTGCAGGAGAATTTCTTGCCCTTCTATTTGCACCAGATTTTCCTCTTTTATGCGTCCAGCCATATTTTCGATAAAGAAGACACAATACAGTTACTGATAGAAGAATATGAAATATTGTATGGCGGCAATATCTTGACCAACTATACCTTCCATGAATCGAAGGATGACATGTACCTACAGGTCTCCGATATATTTACGGGCCTGATGGGCAAGTATTGCTATTTTGTACATACCAAGACAATGGAAGAAATTGAGGAAGCACTTGAAGGGTTCAATAAGTTCCAGATCGCCAATCTTAAAACGATATTGAAGTTGCAGGACAAATCAGAAAAAGAGAACAAGGCATTTATCCATGCTACAGTAAGCATGCACGAGCAAATGAAGTATGGCTTTATTAACAATTACATGAGCTACAAATAAAGTAGAAGCTACCCATCAATACCCTTCCTGCACCAGCTTCTTCACATCCTCCTTGTTATAGTATAAAGTGCCGCCCACTTTCTTCACCCGTATTTTCCTTGTGATACGCAACGAAACAAGTTTGTTCACCGAGCATCCCAGTATGTTTCGCACATGCTTCGTCTTGTACCCTTCAACGGGTTCTGGTTTATTGCCTGCAGCCTCATGCAACAATGCACGCAGGTCTCCCAATAACAATGTCCTGAAAAGCTGCAAATCATCTTTCGTTACAATGTCAATACCCATAGTTCATTTTTTTATTGTCATTCCAATCTCCTGAACACCATCCTGCTTTTACCACAACCACAAAAAGGTTCATATTGTATGTACCCAAAATCATGAAGGCCATGCATCGTTTTATCATAGGTTGTCCGTGAATTGATTTTAGCAGCCTTCATGATAGATTGCCTGTCCAGTTCAAACAGCATCGGTTCACCGTTCACTTGCCACTCATTCAGTAAAGCAAAATACAAGCTGATGTGCGTGATGGTGATGCGTGGGTCTTCCGCAATGGTTTCATAAAATACTGCCAGGTTCATGTTTCAATTTCAATTAATGGTTGCCACGTTCAGTCTGCCTACGCTTGCGTTTTAGCAGCAGCTTGGTCGTACTGCTGTTACTGCTCTCGGTCTTTTTCGGCAGGAGTTTTTGTTTGGCCTGTGCCTGCTTCTCTGCCCAACGGCTTTGTAAAAAACGCATTGCCTCATCTGCTGAAATGGGTGGTTGGTCCTCCACGAAATAGAAGCGCTGGCTGATCTCGTATTGGTTCTTCAAAAGGCCTGCACTATCAATGATAGCCTCCAATGCAGTGCCTGCCCAATACTTGTACTGCAACAAATTCCCCTGCGGGAAAGAAGATAGTTCCTCCAATAACAAAGCAGCCTGCAAAGCTTCTTTACCAATCGCTTCATTTATGTTCCCACCATCTTTACAGGCTGCCAGTTGCTTCCAGTCAATCGCCTCCATACGCATATCCAGTTCCTTCATTTCATCAGGCACAGCAACAGCCTTACGCAGAACAGCCTGGTAGTACAGGCAATCATACAGGTCCTTTTCCCCTTTCACAAAATGAACAGTGAAATGGCAGGAATCCTTGCCGCTATTGAGTAAAAAAGCCAATTGGAACTGCTGTGGCAAAAAACAGATAGCACACCGCAGCATCGCTTCGGTATGTTCAACAAAGCCCAGCGATCCCAACCGGGCTTTGAGCATCTCTATGTTCTTTTCGTTCATAACTCCTGGTTTATGCAAGGGCTTGTCCCCTTGTTTTCTTGGTCGCCTTCTTTTCAATCAGCCCGTTCGTTTGGGTCTTCTTCGTGAGCAGTTCCTGCTTCTCCGTTTTTTTTTGATCAGCAGGTGCCTGCCCATATTTCACCTCCTGTTTGGCAGCAGGCATGAACAGTTTCTTCCCTTCCTTGTCGTATAGATTAAGTGTCTTGAATTGCGGGTTTGCTTCGATGCCCACCTTTTGTTCCTTGCCATCTTTCAATAAGGTGGCTTCCACACGGTTGCCTTTTTCCAGTGAAGCAATGAGTGTTTGTGTCTGGTCAGGGAAGGCCAGTTCCTTTAAAGGGATACGGTTCACCGCTTCAACAGGATCGAATCCGTAATTGCTGTTGAAATGCTTCATCTTGGCATTGCCATTGTCATCCTTGTTGGTGGGGTCCAGTTGCACCCAGGCCTTGTAGGCAGGTCCTTCTTTCGGTGTAAGTTCCTTGAACACGCAACGCCCGTTCAGCAGGTTGCAGGATTCCTTGAACGTGATGCTCTGCCCCTTGTTGTTGATCCAAAAAGTTTGGCTGAGTTTCTTGTCTTCGTTCAACAAGGTTGCATCGTACTTGTTGAAGAAGTAACGGTCGCTGTCGGGCTTTTCGGATTTCTTGAAATGCAGCACAGCTTCCATCTTGTCCTTGCCAAATTCATGGCTCGCTGTCAACTGGAAGTCAGGCATCCCTTCCTTCATCTTTCTTTCCAACTGGCTTTGCAGCCCTTCCCCGAATCCCAGGTATTTTACCTGATCCTTCAGGTAATCAAAATTTTCTGTGTTCATAACATTTGTTTTATTGTTTAATAATTGTTGTTTCTCCGAATGATCGATCAAAGCATCAGTGAAAGCATTACCGTCTTTATCATAAAGCGGGTTCTTATCGAAATCTGTTTTCGCAGTAGGGATATAAGTAGCAAGCTGTTTGTGCAATTCTTCACCATAAGGAATCCGCTTCAGCACGTCAGCAATGGAAGTAATATGAATGGCGTGAAAGTTATCATGGTCGCTAAAGTTGTCTGCAACAAAGGCATACGCTGCATCTTCTGAATCAAAAAAGTGGACATCTTCTTTTCCTATGAAATACAGCGAACCATTGTAGACCATGTAATGCTCTCCTTTCAACAACGCAGTCTCTACCTGCTGCAATACTTCATCTGATATGACAGGGCTTGTGTTCATTGAATCGTTCTTGCATCCATCAACTTGCTATTTTTCAACCGCAGTTCCAGGTCACGCCCGCCATTTTTTTCAAGGAGATGTATAGAGAGGTACTTGTTATCGGGCAGCGTGAACTTGGGTATGGCCACAACAAACGAACTGCTGCCTTTCCCTTTTACAGCCTTTGCATTCCCGTATTGATAAAGGCTTTGCAGTTCATTTTCCTGGCTGGCAGTACGCTTTGCTTTCTGCCTGTCCTTTACCGTGAAACGGATGGCATCCATATCATAGCTGACGTTGGAAACATTCATCAAAGCAAACTGGAAATAAAAAATATCATTGTTGATATACAAACCCTTTAACTGCAATTGCATACCTGCATGTTTCGCTTTCAGGTGGCGGAACATTTTCTTTTTGGCAACTACCTTTTCTGAAATTTTGAACAGTGCATTCGCCTGCGAAGCATCTTCCCTGTTGAAAGCGACATTCAAATGTTCAGGTGCATTCCCATAGGCAACCAGGAAGGAATACAGTTTGCCATTCGTGGTGATGACTGTCAGGTTGGTCTCAGCAAAGCTGTCCCTGCTTGCCTTGACGTGCAGTATATTTTCAGCACCGCCTGCTTTCTGCACCAGCACTTCCGCACTGCCACGGTCAACACTCTGTATGGCAAAAGGGAAAATGAGGTTGGTGGTCTTGTTCGCCGCAATGGTCAAGTGGTAGGGTTCGATAAATGCGGTTGCTGTTTGTGCCATTGAATGGTCAGCAATGAAGAACAGTAAAATGGTGAATAGCTTTTTCATGGTTTTAATTTTTATTGTTATCCTTTAAAAGAATTTGGTAGCCTGCTTTGATAGTGACTTTGACAAGCCTTGCCTTTTTGCTCAGCAATGCTTTGGCGGTCTGTATGCCTGCACCGGCAGCCTGTGCACCCAGCGAAGGGTCAAGCGTGGTGAAGCCCAATGAATTGATGGCATTGTCGGAGGATTCTTTCGCTACATCACGGTTGATAGAGCCGGGCACGTAGATGCCTGCCAGCCCATCCATATCATAGACTTCCAGTGAAACAGGCAGGATATTGTTGAGGTAGCGAAGCGAAGCAACAATGATCCGCAGCCTTTCATTGTTCAGTGACGCAGTGCCGAATACAAAACTGTTATGCGGCACCAAGATGCCATTGATGAAAACATCATTGAGCAACACCAGCTTCACCGTGGCACCTGCTGTTAAGGTTTGTGTTTCAGGGATAATGGCTTCTATCGCATTCTGGTTTCCTTTTGATAGATTATCATCCAGTGCATAAAAACCTTTCGCCCGTTTCGTGCTATCGGTAAGCGATACAACAAAAGCCTGTTCCTTGTTCTTCAACGATTGTTCCTTCACCCTTTCAGGATGCTGCAGGTCGAGCAGCTTGTCCATCATACCGTTCAACTGTTTCAGTTCGCCATTGCCTTCATTGTCATGCTGCATTACCTGCATCATTTTCTGCAAACGGTCTACATCAGCACTGGCCGTAACAGGAGGGGCATATTTCTGTTCGGGTGGCTGGTTGATTACTGCCTGTAACTGTTGCAGTTTTTCGTTGACCCTTTGCTCATTCGTGTTCACAGGGAAAACAGGATTTGTTTTTGCAGCAGTAGTGTTAACGCTATCCTTGTAATAGGGATCCAGTTGCATCTCCTGCTTCAACAGCATCGAATCCTTATCCGCTTGTGAATACAGGCTCATTTTATCAACGCCCTTCTCTTCTTTCAACTGTGCATCCGGTAGTTTTACATTAAGGCCTTTAGGTAGGTTGGTTTGTGCCACGGCCGCCTCTCCATTGCCACCACCGAGTGCCCAGAAGAACATGCATAAAAACGGCACGACAAGTACGGGCAGTACAAGGAGGAATTTTCTTTGCCGCAGGAATTTTTGTGAATGTGACATAGTATCTGTTTTAATAGTGATTAATCTTTTCTATGGTAAGTATGCTGTCCATCAGCCTTGGCCTTGCACGGGTGATGCTGTCATATTTTACGGCATCAAATTTTTTGATGCTGTCCATGTACAAGCGGAAGCGGTGTATCCTTTTTAAAACAGGGTCTGTTCTTGGTATGGTTCTGATCTCTGCAGGTTTTGTGATCCTTGTGTGAAAGGAATCCAGTACCGCCAGTACACTTGCTGCTGCGAACAGCACCACGAAAACAGCCAGGCATATTTTCAATTGCTGTTGGCTTAACAGCCCGGCCCTGCGGTTCAAATGATCGGCAGCTTTCCGCTGGATGGCATGCAGCTTATCCTTGATGATGGTTTTTATTTTCATGGCCTGACTTCAGTTTTGATATCCTTGTTCTCAATTGTGTTCCATTTCTCGATCAAAAAGCCATGGGGGTTGTTATCGCTGCGTGATACATTCCGCAGGAACCCTTCTGTAATCAAATTGCGGGTAACGATGGTAGTGGACCTTATTAATTTCTCAGAAGCATAGCAACGGAAGTAATAAGGATAGTCATGGGTATTGACCGCAATGCTGTCAATGGAGATTTGCTGGCTGATATTGCCGCTGATGATATTGGAATAGTAACCGCTCTCCTTTAAATTCTTATAGGCCGTCTGTGCAGAAGCATCTGCCAAGTAAAGGGCCTTGGTAATATTCGACTGAATGACTTTATCATCCGGGTCCAGCGTGAAAAAATTTGTATGGAACATTTTCACATGGTCTTTCGCTTCAACAGGTATATTGTCCTTGCGGTCAGCGCTGAATGCTTCCAGTGCCTTGCCATTCGCAAGGATGTATATATGCTGCTGTGTGTTCTTCGCCAGCTCATAACTTTTGTATACCGAGAAACCACACACAGCGGCACATACCACCAGGAACAAAAACGAGAATGTCCTGATATGCCTGAATGCCTTGTCTATATTTTTCAATTGCTGGAACATGTTATTTGGTTTTACCTGAGATTTTGTCCTTGAAATAACCTTCAGTTACGCTGTTGGAAGCCATGCTGCCTGACGTGTTCTCCCGTTGGTTGCCGAAAACATCTGCTGCCATACCTGCACCCGATGCAGCCGTATGCATCACAGCTTTGGAAGAGGAACTGAACAGGGAAGTTGTTTTGTAGAGCAGCGTATTGCCACCGCCTGCATTCACGATATAGTTCGCAACACTCGGCACCGTGAAATAACCGATGATGCCAATGATCAAAAAGATGAGATACGCTACATCTGTAGAACTGAAGAAAGTATCCCCGTTGTTCTGCACTTGCTGGATGTCGAGTTGCAGCATGAGCTGCTGTATCTTGCCAATGATGGAGCCGAAGATGTTGGCCACCGGCAGCCACAAAAAGATATTGATGTAACGTGCGATCCAAACAGTAAGTGTATGCTGGAAGCCATCAAACACTGCCATGCCAAAGACCAACGGGCCGAGTATTGCCAGCACGATCAAATAGAAAGTGCGGATGGTATTGATGCAGAGCGAAGCCGCTTCATACAGGACCTGCAGCACTTCGCTCATCCATTGCTTGATCGAATTACGCAGGTTATAGCTGGCCTTCGCCATCGCAAACTTCACATCATTGCCGATCGAACTGAACCAGCTTTCATCCTGGTCATTGGGGTCATCGGGGTGCGTGTACTGGTACCATTTGTCACGGTCGCCGCTGCCATCATCCCCTACATACATCTGCCACGCAGATGTTTTCTTGACAGCCTCTTCTTTTTGTTGCAGCAGTGTGGCAATGGCCGCATCCGAATTCTGCACCATCGAAGCGGTAGTCGTAACGGTTGGTTTCATGATGCCGTTAATGAGTCCTATCACCGCCGGGAAAATGAGTACGGCAAAACCTAAAGCAAACGGCCTTAGCAATGGGTAGAAATCCACGGGCTCGGCATTTGCAATATGCCTCCATACCCTTGAACCGATATACCAAGTCGCAGCAAAGCCTGCAATGCCTCTCCCTACACCGATGAGTTGGCTGCATAATGGCAGCATCTGGTCATACAGTTGGTCCAATACCGACTGCATCCCGTGCAGGCTGTCTGCAATACCCTGCGCATGGGAAAGTAAAGGCAATAAAGTAACTGCTACCATTACAGTAGTCTTAAAAAATGGTTTCATATCGTTCGCTTAATGTGTTATGCCATAAATGCCGCTCATCGTTTTGGCATCATTGGTTTCTTTTGCTTTTGCAAGGGCAAGGAGGTTGGTATTGTTATTGAACCGTCGTAGAAAATTCAATTGATCTTTGGTATCGTTATGTATTTTATCGATTGCTTTCAACCGTTCCGCATCATCCATCCGTAAATCGCTGGCTGTTACCACCATCAGTAACGCATCTAAATTCTTCAGGCTGGCATTGAACAAATTACTGTACACCTTGCTTAAATAGCCCAGTTCATCGGTATTGAAACTGCCACTGGAAGCATACCGGTTATACGCTGCCTTGTATTCCTTTACGATGGATGCCTGGCAGGAAACGATCTCTGCTACTTTGTAATAATTCTTCACTGCAGGGCTAACGGACAGCAGCCCATCAATGAACAATTCATGCAGGTTGAAATTGCCCTTGGCAATTTCACTGACCGCATTGTATCCCTTGGAAATAATTTCGTACCCCTGTTTCATGTCTGTCAGGATGCTTTTGAGCTGTGCCAGCTTTTGCAGGTCCAGCACGAGTTGCTGCATCTCCTCTGATTGTGCCTGTACATTCATGGTCCAGCACAAACAAACTATCATGATGATCTTTTTCATTTGTATAACTGTTTTAGTACGTTGATATCATTGAGTGCCTGTTGCTGTTGCACACCAAGTGTGTTCGCCCTGTTGACAAAGGACTGCGAGAACATATATTTATCATTCATCGCTGTATGTATTTTAGAAATACACGCAATCCTTTCATCATCCGTCATCCCCACCTTACCGTCGGTAATGACAAGCATCAGTGCATCTATATCTTTCAGGCTTTCATTAATTAAGTTATTGCAAACACTATTGGTATAACTGCTTGGCTGTGCTATCCGCTTGCATTGTTGCACGATAGCGATTTGCAGTGCAATGATCTCCGCAACCATGGCCCTATGCTTAATGGCAGGGTTCACTTTTTGCAGGGAAGTAAAAAAGATGGAATGCAAATTGAATTCACCATTCTTGATACCGTTAATGGTATGCACCCCATCGCTGACAATTTTGTAGCCCTTCTCTGCTGTTTGTATATACCCCTGCAACGCAGCGATCTGTTCCAGCATGGTCTTGCTTTGTTTGGATTGTGCGTTGACATGCAGGGCAGCCATCAACAAAACACACCCTATCAGTTTATTGAATGCCATACAATTGTTTTATCGTGTTCACGTCATTGATATCCTTCGCTCTTTGCAGGCTTAGCTTGATATTCTGGTTGTTGAACTGTTTGATGTCAGTATAGTTGCCATCAATCTTTTTAGCAGCCGCATCGATCAGTTCCAGCCGCTTCGCATCGCTCATTTGTGTGCTGAACGAACTCACCACTAGGTACACCTGTTCCAAATTCTTCAGGTTTTCGTCAATGATGCCAGAATACACCCGTTCCATATAATCCAGTTCATCATGGTTGAAATGGCTGTCCTGGTGGAATAAGGCACTGGCTTGTTTGTACGCATTCACCAGTTGTGTTTGCTTCACAATAACATCTTTTACTTTCTGATAGCCACCGATCAGGTTCTTCACCGTCCACAGTTCATTGTAATAGTTTGCATACAGGTTCTTCTGTTTGTCCGACCAATCAGCAATATCTGTCAGCTTCAATTGGTGCATGGTATTTTCCACGACACGTTGGGCATCCTGCAACCAGATGGTTTGTGTCTGCAATCTTTGCACCTGCAGGTCAATCGCCTTGATCACTTTTTTGATAAGCCCTGTAATAATGCCTATTTGTGCATGGCTTTGTGTTTGCACACAAAACACGGCAGCTACTATAACAAGTATCTTTTTCATTACTTAATCTTTTGATAGTTATTCGCACCAATGGATAAACCTTTCTTATTCATCTTCATCTCCCAACCAAATCTTTGTTCGTGCAGTACATGTGTGGTTGCATCATACGCCCCACTCAAGGCAGTTCGCTTAACTTGTTTTGGAAATGATTTTCTTGTAATCCCTGTTATCCTGTTAATAGAATACCCATTTTGAACTGCATGTATCACCAATGTATCTTCTGCTATACTGTAGTTGCCTTCGGACCGGTTCACATACATCCCTTCAATAGAAGAAGCAGAACGTACACAACCCATCCATAAAAAACAAAACAGCAAATAGGATGTCAATGCCGTGATCCCTTTTTCGATACTGCCGAATTTTTTCGCCGCCTTCTGCACTTTGATCTTTTCTTTTTCTTCGGTGGTATAGGCGAGGTATTCCTGTGGTGATACTTCGGTACGGTACACTTTCGATAACATGCCGCCCAGCGAGATGAACACTTCCTTGTATTTCTTCGTAGGGTCATTCGCCTTGTTGATGGAAAGTACCTGTGCCTTTTCCTTATCGGTCAACCCCAACAGTTCCTGCACCTGGTCGAACTTGTTCTGGTACTTCGATTGATCCAATAGAATTTTACAATCGCTGTTATTGATGATGGCCTGTTTCACGACAGGAGAAGAAATAATGTCCTCCACTTCCTGTGTTACAACAATTGCTTCACCAAAAAACTTCCGCACTGTTTTAAAGAGGTACTTGATATACTCCGCCATGCCTTCACGGGCAATCGCTTTCCAGGCTTCCTCGATCAGGATCATCTTACGGATGCCTTTCAGCTTCCGCATCTTCGAGATAAACACTTCCATGATGATAATGGTGACAACAGGGAACAGGATCGGGTGGTCCTTGATATTGTCAAGTTCAAAAACGATGAACCGTTGCTGTAGCAGGTCCAGGTTCTCCTTCGCATTCAGCAAGTAATCAAACTCGCCACCCTTGTAATAAGGCCTGAGCACATAAAGGAAATTGGATACATCAAAATCCTTGTCCTTTACCTTATCGGTTTGCAGTACTGCCACAAAATCTGTCTGCAAAAACTCGTAGAAAGAATCGAAACAAGCGAAAGAAGTATTGGTATCATAGTACAGTTGCAGTGCATTGCTCAACGCCACGTATTCGGAACGGGTAAAACTTTCATCGTCTTTCTTCCACAAAGCCAGCAGCAATGTCTTGATGCTTTCTTTTTTCTCTGTATCCAATGCATCACCTTCCCCGATATAAAAAGGATTGAAAGTGATCGGCTTGGTTTCTGAATAAGTGAAGTAGTAACCTTTCACTAAATCACAAAGCCCTTTATAGCTATGACCCACGTCCACCAGCACCACGTGCGTACCCTGTTCATAATAGCTTCTTACCATGTGGTTGGTAAAAAAACTTTTACCGCTTCCCGAAGGGCCAAGGATGAATTTATTTCGGTTGGTAATGATGCCTTTATGCATCGGTTCATCGGAGATATCTACCTGCACCGGTTTGCCCGTTAAACGGTCACCCAGCCGTATGCCAATCGGCGATAAGGAAGACTGGTAGTTGGTTTCGAGGTTCAAAAAACAAACCGCCTGTTCAATAAACGTATCAAAGCTGTCATTCATGGGAAAGTCCGCTTCATTACCGGGCAGCCCTGCCCACCATACCTGTGCAGCACCATCTGTTTCCTGTTTGGGCACTGCATCCATTTGGGCGAGTGAAGAAGAAATCAGGTTCCTGATGTCCTTCAACTGTTCTTTATTATCCGTCCATGCCACCACATTATAATGTGCTTTGATGGGTTGCTTCTGTGTGCCGATTGCTTCGTTGAGGAAATCATTCACTGCATCCCTTGATATAGCGTTTTCCCTTGAATAAGCCGACAAGGATTGTAACCGCAGTTTCTTGCTCTCCAATTGTTTGATCGTTTTATTGGCGTCATCAATAAACAGGTATTGATTATATACATGGTTGCAGGGCAAGAGCAATCCCAAGGGTGCCGCAAAACCAATAGAGAACTTTGTTTTATCAGTGCTGTATTTATCATAGTTGATACGTGAACCGCACAATGCTGGCAGGTCATTCACATCAGCAAGGGAATACAACTGGCAATGGTTCTCACCGATACGCAGCTCATCTTTTAAGTGTATGTCCTTTAATTCGGTACCACCTAGCAAACAATACTCCTCAACACATTGAATCAATTTATCATTGTCCAATCTTTTCAATTGCACAAAACGGCTGTCACTTAGTATCCGTTGGAACTGCCCTACACTATCCAAAAAATCATTGACAAATTGCGGGGTCAAACTTTCACTGGGCACCAAATGTTTACGCAGCAGCGTAGAGAAAACAGAATTGCTTTGTTTCCTGCCCTTTGGCTTCTTCGTCAGGAAGATGTAACAGTGATGATGCAGGTAAGGCCGTTCGTTAAAGAACCGTTCGCTTGACCTTGACAGGTAACTTTGGTCACTGGTCAGGAAATCAGCTTTATATCCTTCCTGTGTAAACCAATCCTGTTTGTGGAACACGCAATGCTTCGGCAATATCTTGATGGCTTTGATCCACGCCTGGTGGAAAGCTTCGTATTCTTCATTGGACAGAGCAAACAGTTCAGGTAAGGTTACAGCGAAGCCTATCGTGATGTCTCCCTGCTTGGAGAGGATACAACCGTTCTCCACTTTGTACACTGGCAATATGTTTTCTATTTCAACCATTGGAATATTTTTTTGGAATGGAGCCTGATATAATGGGGCAGCCCTTTCTTCGCTGCTTTTTTCAACAAACCATATTCACCGTACTTGTTGCTCAACGCATATACTTTCACAAACAACGCTGTACCCATTATGGCAATCACAACCAGGCACAGGTACATGTTCACGCTACACAGGTACAGCACAGCAAATACAATTAACAGCACCACCAACCCACCACCGAGATACCAGATATACTGTGCCTTCAGCCCCTTGAACTCGATCGGCTTGTTGATGCCTTTGTTGATGTTGTACACGCTGCTCATATACCAAAGAATGATTTGAGTACAGTGGCCACGATCACGAGGAATACACAGGAGCCGAACCATGCAGCAGCGACCTTGCCCGTGTCATGGTCGCCATGGTTCCATTTGGAATACACTTTGATGCCGCCGATCAAACCGAGTATCGCACCAATGGCATACATAAGGTTGGTGCCCGTGGCGAAATAACTTTTCACCTGTGTCGTTGCCTGGTTGATGCCTGCATTGCCATCGGCTGTTTGTGCATGGGCGAACACGGCAAGTACTATCGCAGCCACGGCCAGCCAGAATTTGAGTTCCATCTTTTTCATATCACTTGTTTTATAGTTTAAACAACTCCATCGCCCTTCCACGCAATTGGGTTTCCTGCTAGCGATGGAGTTGATTGTTTACTGGTTCCACAATCCCTGCAGTTCTGTCTTCGTGAGGGTGATACCGCATTTCGTAGCCGCTTCATCTGCGATCAGGACCAATAACACATCCTGTAAAGAAGGGTCCTGCAGGCCGCTATATTGTTTGCATAACCGGTGCAGTGCAGGCAGTATTTCTTCTTTGCCCAACGCCTCTGTTCCTGCCTGTAAGAAATATGCCTGCACCGCATCGGTAAAAGACCGTGCGAGAAAATGATTTGAATCCTCCTGTAGCGGCAGAGGCTTCGCAACCACAGCCGCCATAGACGGTTGCAATGTTTGCCTGTTGAAGAGTGCTTTGATATCGTTCCTGTAAAAAAGGAAGAGAACAACTGCATAATACACTACCAATACGAGTAAGAGATAAGTGGCAAACTGTGCCCAGGAGATGGAGGATAACATAACTGCTTATTTAATCGTTTATGAATCTTGTTCATTCGATAAGCAGTAGTTTGAATTGCTGGTGTAAAATTATCTCATCCAAAAAGTAAGTTAGGTGGTGGTTGCTAACTATACATAAAAAAAATGTAGTCCTTGCTACATAAAGTAAGAGTATCTGCTATTTGTTTATGTATAAAAAAGGCTGCTATGAAAATAGCAGCCTGTAGAGGCAAGATCTTCATAAATTTCGCCTTATTATTAATTGCTTACAAAGCTTAAAGCTTGCACTTCCGGTTTTTTGGTTGTTATTAGCGTATTGATAGTTTGTTCATATAAGCTATCAATCTTATCCAGCATTTCTTTTCTCACCTTTCCGTTGGCAATAGCAGAATAAATGTACCTGCGGGTGTTCTTCCTCTGTTCAGTGATTTTTTTGAACTGCGTTGTTGTACGCTCGAAATTCTTTTCCAGGCTTGTTTCGGATGGAGCATTGCTATTGACCTCTATTGACTGATTTTGATAAGTGCCCTTTGTCTCATCGGTCACAAACTTGTTGTGCAATGGGCATATGTCAATAATAAACACCGTCACTCGAATAAACCAATTCTTGATAAACAATCCTACCTTGCTCTTACGAATGGAATTCGCTATCCTCGCTCCCCTGAAGCTGAATGGCAGGTTCCCAATCTTACCCATTTCGTTTAGTGCTTCCATCTCATTTTTGATTTAGTTTTGATAAATGTTGCAGCTGCACTTATAAACGGAAGGAAGCAAAATATTTATAGGACAAGTTCAGACACTATCTGTTTTTGTTTGGGAAGGATTAGTATTATTACATGCGTAGTATTTGTTGATTGTAGTACAAGGGACATTGAATTCACCTGTTATAGAAATAGTTGCCTCAGTAAAATTTGTTTTAAATTTTTCCAATTTATTGTAATTGCAGGCCAGGTACTTGCTTAAAGTCGGAGTTTTTATCTGTACGCTTTCAATCAGATGCAAAAGGTCAGTTTCAATATAATCAAGCGATTGAACCTGCTTATCTTCATTTGTGTTCTTTTCCTTATTTAAAAGGATACCTGTTTTCTCTTCTTTGTCTTTAATTCTCCATTCTCTTTTAAAGAAATCCAATGTTTCAAATCGCAAATCGTTTAAAAATTTTTGTGTAAGGTCTTTATCGGTTAATAGCGCATTAACTTTTTCAACACCTTTTGTTCCTACCAAATATCTTTTCAAGATACAGGCTTCTAAGATAGCGTGTGCATCACTGTCATCGGTTTTTCCATGCGAATAGAATTCAATTAATTTATATAAAGCACGTCCTTTTTCTTTTCCTTCAGTAAAAGCATGCATTACAATCTCTACAAAGCGCACCAAAAGGCTAAGTCGTAAGTTCTCATTTTCCTCAGCTTCATTATTTGCTACGACATTATCTGTACTTTTTGCTGGAATTGGCTTTGGCTCAGGGCAACCTGCCAATATTATTTTAATATCTTCTAGATTCAGAAAGTGCTTTTTGTTTTCCATATCAGTAGATTTTTATCCATTTGGGTAAGTTTTTCTTGTCTTGATAGTATGGAAATAATTCTTCATTTTGAGCAATACAATTGAGCAAGTATCTTTCTCCTGGTTGTATATCATTGCTTGTACCATCTTTTTCAAGTATACTCCTTATTTCCAAACCCTCTTTTTCATCCCCAGTAAGGGTAGTTTGCCGCTTAAGAGCGTTTTTAAAGTTCTGCGCATCTGATGCATGGAAGCGTGTAGTAATAGGAGTACTTGCATTCGGATATAATGCCAAATAATAATCATCTTCATCAGGCTCCATGTTTGCGCCTAGGTAAGAAGACATCAGTTCATCTGGGTTCTGACTGTAGGTAACAAAATGATGGTGTAGTCTAAGCATCGTTATTAATACGCCTAAACGTCTCTCATCTTTTGAAAAATTACCTGACCTCATGTCATAATTATGTTTGACCTCTCCTTTATTAACACCAAATTTTTGGGATAGTGATTTGTATTCAGATTCTAGCGACTCTTTTTTTTCAATAAATGATCTATCTAAAGGTTCCTTAAATTTTAATTTGCGTGCCAAGTCTTTATCTCCCAAAGAAAGCAGGTAATGAAGTTCTGAAAGCTTCAATCTATCAATTACCTGTTTGGTGTTTTTGTACTCCTCCCATAATTTCTTACTCATGCTAAAAGCGCTCATTAGCAAATTGTCCGAACCAGACAATGAATAATTTTTTTGCTTTAATAATGTGTTTAATAACCCTTGGCACCATGCTTTAATTGCTTTAGTCCTGTTTTCAGGCAGTTCATCAATAAACAATCCATCCAAAGGCATCTCTTTTCTTCCATAAGCAGAATGAAAAACAATTGCTCTTTCTTTATTGTTTGCACCTCCGTCAGCAGCCAAATTCAACACTGCCAAAATATCTGGGGAAATCTGTTGTGAAAGGGTTTGCTTTTCAATACGTTTACGTAGCTGATAGACGCCATGCTTAATAATGTTATGCCAAGCCTTGTCTGTTCCTCTGTCTTGCCAATCATATGCACTATCAAACTCATCTTCCAATAGCCATTCGAAATAACCAGCATCCTTGCCTTGTACCTTCTCTTTTGTTTTGAATGTGGTAGGGATTATGGAGCAGGGATGGTTACGGAACCTGAACGCAGTAATGCCACCTGCATAACAGCCCATATTGTCCTTGTTGGGCGAATATTCTACTTCATAATTTTGACTTTGCCCACTAAGATCACGATGCAACTTTTTTTCCTCCTTTAATATTTTTTGAAAAAAAGAAGTAAGGATATAATTAGGGTTAATTAAAGAAAGTATATTATTATCATTAGGTGTATCATAATAGGAAAAATCCATTTTATCCGTAAGTGCGTAATCACTGCAAACAATATCAGGCACGTAACCAAAATTTCCTAGGGTTTTAGGAGTTAACCTTGTTTCAATTTCAGTACTCAGGGTATTAAACTCCTTAACATCTAAAGGCGACTGCAACCATTGAAGTTTAAAATACTTATGGAATTCTTTCCATTGGGTTTCTTCTCTTGGTGCAGTATTATGTAATACAGGGATTTTCTTTGCCAGTTGCTCCTTTGTAAATTTGCCATCTTGGATGTACCCAAGATTTATAGCATCTTCTATTGAGACCATGCAAAAAACAGGGTCATCATCAATAAGCAGGATATTAATTGGTTCCATAAAGTTTATTTTATAGTTATGCCATATAATTCAAGTATGATTTTAAAAAAAAGTGCTTCGCCCTTCTTTTCGATTTGCCGATATATATTACCAATGTGTGTCTCCCTGAAAAGAAAAGCGAAATACAGGATAGCACCACTAGAGTTAGTTTCATTGATTTCTACCTTACCAGTCTCTTTCCCTGTAGTAACGTTGCTAAATACAATATCCTTCTCTTCCATATAAACTTGCATGGTGCATTCACTAACATTACTTGGCAAATGCTTGATACAATTCACCAATATTTCCAATAAAAGGTTGTCATAGATAAAAGCAGCAGGAGTTATTGTATTAAAAGAAAGAAACGGTTCTATTACTATTGACTGTGGGGTGCATTCAATATTGCACTTTTTGTTGTCAATCGTTATTTTTTTGAGATTTTCTATCGATTGAAGGAGGTTGATTGGTTGCTGTGAATGCCATCCTGGCCTTTCAAATATATTTGCAGACTTTGCTTGCAACGCTTTGGAAAGCATGTGCAGCAGCGTGCTGATTTTTTTGAATTTACCAAGGCCTATTTCCAGCTCATCGATTTTCTCAAATATTTTGTCATAAAAATTCGCAAGGAAATTCTCCTTTTCCAGATACGATTTTAGTAGTGAGAAAGGTGTTTCCATTTCTTTGATAGCATTCCCATACAGGTGACCAATCCCATAAGTAGCTTCAATTAATTTGTTCTGCCTTACATATTCATTAAAAAGGTCTATATCGGGTGAAATAACATCCTTGATTGCCTTCATAGCAACAAGTGTCCAGGTTTCAGCTTGTTTTTGGCTAAGGGGTTTTTTTGAACAGATCGATAATATTCCGATTTTTTGCTTCCCAGAAAATCCAAGGTTCACCGGGATGCTGTAAAAAGCTTCTCCGCCCCAGCAACCAAACGAGCGGATAATATGATAAATAGCAAAACCGATGTTTGTAAAATTATTGATGCCAGGATCGTCCTGTCCCATGTCATCCATATAATTCTTAATTTCATTCAATGCCCTGTCATAAGCAACTTGGCCACTAAAATCGCTGGGAAGTTCAATGGAACAGAAGTCTTCATTTTTTGTCCCATCAATGGATAGTTTGCGAAGGGTTTCTGGAGGTAGGAAAAAATAGGTACTTTCTGCTTCTTCTGATTCAATTGGTTTTCCCCAGTAAAACCCAATGTTCATCGGGTTCCGCACCTTATTGAATAACCAATGGTTCAGTGTAAATAACCCTTCCTTTTGCGCATCTTTTGTGAGCACGAGATAACTAGACCAGATTTCTTTCCAGACCTCATTTATGTAAGCGGCGTCTTCAATCTTGTTTTGTAGTTTCTCAGTTTTGCTGGCATATAAAATGGTCCTTCCTTCTTCCAAGGGTTTTTGCAATGTGGCTCCCTCTATTGCTGCTATTCCAATTTTCTTTTCAATGATCCTTTCGGAAATATTGGACCAATTGATTCCGGTCACGAATGCCCTTTCGTCATTACGGATGTCGATTCCATTAAGGACTACGTATACCACATCTTCATTTAGTTTGCGTATACTCTCACAAATCATTTTTCCCTGCTCATTCATTTCCAGCATTGCAGACAGGAAAGAAAACATCTTCTTTTCGAGGGTATTGTTCTCTTTAACCAATGCTTGGGAAACTGCATTGTTGATGTGGGTCGTTATTTCTTTAAGGTTGCTCATTTTAAGCTGTGCAAAGCAATGTTTTGGTTTTGTCTTTTATATTATAATTAGTATTGAAGAAGTTATTAAATATTGATAATGCCTTTTCCTGGTTATCGCCTGAAGCAAGCAATATTGAAGATATTCCATACTCGCCATTTTCGGAAGCATCCTGCAAACGGATCTTTTTGCATTGCTTGATCATCGCTTCATCAAACCCATACTGCTCAAAGTCGTTCTTAAAGATTCGCCATAATAGTCCAGGCTTATAACCAATTTCTTTTAGTTGCCTTGGTGAGAATGCAACAATGGAGGACAAAAAAGAAGGCTGGTAATACGGGCAATGTAAGTCAATATTATTTGCCATAAATGGTTTGACCATACGGGCACTTGCATGTTTGGCAAGCCCTGTACCCAGTTGCCGGTTGTATTTGCCTTTGTCTACAGAGTTGCCCCACACATAAAGGATCCTTTCTGGTATATTCTGTAATCTTTCAGTGTTTATTTTCTGCAGCAGGATATTTTTCTTGAGAATTGGATTGTATACACACCAATCCTTGTAATCCCCAACGGCTTCATTCATTGCTTCACCACAAAAAGCTTTTGTAATTCCCAATTCAGCTAATTTTTTGCCCAACAATAGCATTCCCAAGGTGCAGTACACATTATATAAATGATAAGCCTCTCCAATCCTGACACTTTCATCAAAGCTGGAGACAATTTCATCCGTGCTTACATTTATCACAGTATGTTTTACTCCTAATTTTTTGGCGAAAATATCCGCCATATCAGCTTCGCCCAGCTTATCATCTATGGAAAGTGTAAAGGTTTCAAAATTGACTCCAGCCGATTTCATGGCAACCGCAATGCATAAACTATCAAGCCCACCAGAAAGCAAAAGGCAGTTGATTCCATTTGTATTCCTTGATCGTTTTAGTACCGCTTCCTTGATGTAAGCAGAGAGGGCAGGAAAATCGAATTTCTCTATATCCGTCTCGAGATTACTCTTTGAGATAACTTCTTCTTCAAAATCATAATACAGTTGGCGCTTATCAGGCCGATAAGTGGCAGCTATATTATTTTCGTCACTATTGTTTAATTCGATCACCTGGCAGTACCCTTGTGGAAAAGCACGTATATTCTCATATGTAAAATCCTGCTGCATCGCTTCCTTGATCCTATAGATAGTATTCGCCAAATAAAATCCGTTTTGAGCAATTAAATAATGCAAAGGCATTTCACCCATCCAATCACGTGTAATAAATATTCTATGTTTTACCTTGTCATAATATACTATGGCAAACCTCCCTTCCACATATTTAAGGAAATCCTTTCCATATTGGCTATAGCCCTCATATACAAATAAGTCTATCCATTCTTCGTCTGTAGTGCTTATGCCAGGCTTATTCCATGGTGAATCTGTTAAGCCAAAAGGGTATGCTGCGAGAATTTCTTGAAGGTTCCAGATCATCCCCTTACCAGTCCTATAATCAAATACTATTTGCTTCACTTGATTTGTTTTATGTTAAGGGAATAAATTACCTCATTATTCTCAATGGTCACATTACCAAAAGCACCTGGGGCATCTCTTAGTTTATTCAGTTCATTCGCCACTTTGTCTGGGTCAAATGTTCCTGCAGCAGCTATTGCTTTAAAAAAGAGTTTTAATGCACTGTAGGAAACAACTGAAAAATTTAGTGGCTCTTTGTTATATTTTTTTAGGAAGCTGGAATGGTATGCTTCCTGGTCGGGAGAAGTACTTTTGTTATCATAAGCAAAATCAAGGTAATACATATTTTTACCTGCATCACCTGCTGCGTTTAATATATTTGGATAAGGGGCAGTAATATCACTTATGATTTTCCCTGCGTATCCCATTTCTCTCATTTGTTTCGTCAATATACCTAAACCGCTGCCAAGTCCAACAGTGTAAATGCAATCAGGTTGCTTACCCTTCGGCAAGTTCTGGGCGAGCAATGATTTGTAGTCACCATCTTTTTCATCAAACGCAGAGGAGAAAATTGTTGTGATGCCTTTTGCAGTGCAGTTATTTGATACATATTTCTGCATGCTCCTTCCGTAATCATTATTGCAATAAAAAATACCAACTGATTTGCTTTTCATCGAATCATTTATAAAAGCAACTATTTTATTCCCTGCAGTTTGTGGATTGGCCCAATTCCTAAAAGTATACTTAGCATCCTCTAATAATTTATCTGCACCAGAAATGGCAAACATGATGGTTTTATTTTTTTCCGCTATCGGTTTTACAGGCATACTGACCACGCTGGATTGTGTATAGATCCCAATCGGCTTTTCATCTGGACCTTCCAGGATTTGTTTTGCAATATTTACTCCGGTATTGCCATCTGTTTTCGAATCCTTTACATCAAGTATGATCTTTTTGCCCAATATCCCTCCCACTGCATTTTGTTCATCAATTGCTAACTGTATCCCATTTTTGGTGTCTTCTCCTAATGATCCGGAATTACCAGTTAGGCCTACGATTGCCACAAATTTCACGGAATCATTTTTTGGGTTATTTGACTGGCAGCTAACAATAAAAAAGCCAACCACCAACGCAAAAAATGCTAGTCTGACAAGATTCTTTTTCATGGTATTTATTTTTATTTATTGATATAATTCATTTTCAATGAAAGATGCCATAGTAAATTCATCCGCCCTAAACTTCCTGCTCATTTTCCCATCTTTCAACACACCTACCGAATCAGCGACACCGAAAACGAAATCGTAGTTATGTTCCAGGAGCAGGACTGTTTTATTTTGTTTTTTCAGGTATAGTAGTGATTTTTCAATCGAACAACACATTTCTGGTGAAAGACCAGCAGTGGGCTCATCGAGGATCAGTAAGTCATTATTGGTAGCTAATACGCATGCTATTGAAAGCAGGGTTCTTTCACCACCACTCAATGTACCTCCATATTGTTTTTTTAAAGTTTTCATTATCGGGAATGTTTCTACTACCGTCTCTAATAATACAGTCGCTTCTTTTTTACTTTTGCCAGACACAGCCAGACGGAGATGCTCTTCCACGGTAAAAGCAGGCAGTATATTGCCTCCTTGTACTATAAAATCCATATTGTTCTGTATGATCTTATGAGTAGGTAATCCTGAAATATCCTTGCCATTGTAAACTATGCTTCCTTTGGGAATAATTTGTCCCGTAAGCGCCTTCAATAGCGTGGATTTTCCTGCACCTTCCTCGCCAATAATGCCACATATTTCACCTCTTTGAAATGAAATGTCTATTCCTTCCAGGACTACCGCAGATGGATAGCCCGCCACAAGGTTATTAATAATGAATATGTCAGCTTCATTAGTTTTCATTGATTATTTCGCTCCGATTTTTTTGTCATTTATATTATACATCTTATCCGCAATAACACGTGCATACATTACTTTATGCTCAATCATCAATATCGTCTTCCCTTGCTCCCTGATATCCTTTAGAATAGATGAAATCCTTTCAATCATCAATACAGTTATATTACTGTATGGCTCATCCAGCAGGAGTAATTTTGAATCATTCATGAGCAACATGGCAATACCCAAGATCTTTTTTTCGCCAAGTGATAATTCTCCGGCTAAACACTCTTTTTTAGAAAGCATACCGATTTCTTCGAGCAAGAGCAATGCTTTGCTTTTCAAACGCTTTTCGTCTTTGACAAATGATTGATATCTGAATAAGCAGTATAGAATATTTTCTCCTTTTCTTTCATGGCTACTGATAAGTAAGTTGTCAAGCACAGTATGATTCGGAAATACTATCGGCGATTGCCATACCCGTCCCATTCCAACCCTTGCAATTTCGTATTCATGTAAACCGTGCAACTTTAAGCCATTAAACCAGATTTCTCCCGCATCTGGTTTTTCATAGCCATTGATCATATTAAAAAGTGTGGTTTTGCCACTACCATTTCCACCCAACAATACGTTGATAGTTCCTGCTGAAATCTCAAGACTGGCATCATCGAAAAGGTTCAACCCTTCGAAAGATTTACTTAGGTGTTTTATATGGAGGATTTTATTATCCATCAATTGAATTTGAATTTTCCCCAAATGCCATTAGGTTTAATCCTAACAATAAAAATCAGGGTTATGCTATAGATAATAGTTTGCAGGCAAGCCCCTTTATAACTGTCAATAGGCATGAGTCTTATTATTTCAGGCAGCATTACATAAAAACAAGCACCTAATACTGGCCCCTTAATATTTCCCATCCCTCCAATTAATATCATGCTTATAATCAATATGCTTTCATTCAGTGTAAAGGAGGTAGCGTCTATATAGCTGTTATATACCGCAAACAAGGCTCCAGCTACAGCCATAAAAGAACAGCTGATAGCATTACAAACAAGCCGGGCTGTAAAAACATTTTTACCCAACGACACTACGCCCAGTTCAGTATCCCGTATGCATTCTAGTAGATCAAAAAAAGGTCGCCTCCTAAAAAAAAGAAAAAAAGAAAAAATGGCCAGCAGGAAGATAGCAGCTAAAAAAGTATAGGAGGCAGTAGTTGTAAAACTGTATCCGAGAATAGTTGCAGACGGTATTGCAGTAATCCCATAGCTGCCACCTGTTACATTTTCCCAGTTGTAAAGAATTGAAAAAACGATAACCTGGAATGAAAGGGTTGCCAATGTGAAATAAAGTTCTTTCAGTTTCATTGAAAGAAAAGTAATAATTGAACTTGCCACCATATTAAATAAGATGGCGATTAATAATGATGGGAAAAATGTTAGGGATAATTTTTTCAGGCAAAGGGCAGTTACATATGCTCCTAAGCCATAAAAAGCGGCATTGGCAAATGAAAGCAAACCGGTATAACCCGAAGAAAGGTTCGCACTCAACGAGAGCATTATATAGATTTCGCACATGAAAAAAATATGCATCCAGTTCATCTTGTTTCGATTCTTTGTTTTATTGAAATAAGCCCTTTCCGGTAAAAGACTAGGACCATAATTAAAAGGAAATATGTCAATGAATCTTTCCATATTGCCGGGATGATAGCAACTGAAAAATTTTCAAGCAGAGCAATGACAAAACATGCGATGAGCGTCCCTGTTAATGAATTAACCCCACCAACTATAACTGCTGCAGAAGCGGTTAATATGGCTGTCAGGCCAAGATTTGGTTCAAAAGCAGTTTGGTTAGCTTTCAATATTCCGGCAATCCCTACCAAAATGGTTCCAACTAAAAAGACTATTATTCTTATGCGTTGTTCGTTGATGCCAAATTTTTTTGCTATTAATGTGCTATCAGATATTGCCTTTATTTGATTATAAAGATTTGTCCGTGTAAATAAAAGAACAGAGGCAATTACAATCGTTCCGAAAACAAAAACGACCATATCTGCAGTTGTCATTCTGAAAAATTTGTTATCGATTATTATTGCATAACTGGGATTCAGTGTAATACTATCATTCCCGAAAATCAGGATCAGGATATTTATCATCACTAAGTAAACACACAATGACGAAATCAATGAAATGACAGGATTCGATTTACTTTTAATAAGTGGGCGGTAAATAAAATATTCAACAAGTAGTATTAAAAGACCGATGCCTAATAAAGAAGTAACAATACTAACTAAGATGGTTGGCACAAGAGACAAGTGCTTGCCTATTATGCTACGCAATCCATAAAAAAGATATACTGCCGATGTATAAAATGCACCATGTGCTAGGTGGAAAATTTTGGATACATTAAAGATCATGTTGAATCCAATGGCAATTAAAGCAAGTAGCATTGCTGATAAAATACTATTTACAAGAATTTGCAGGATCATCGCCGCTAGTTTTAAACTAACGGCTATTTGTGTTTATAAGGTTAGACGATTTCAGACAAAAAATGTATTATTTTGATTTACAGTAGTTTAGATCAAGGCAAGCCTTTATCTCACTTTCCATTCTTGTACCTACTCAGTGTCGTCCGGTCAATCCCCAAATACGCCGCCAGCATATAGTCCTTGAACCGTTTCGAATCGTTCATCCAAGGGTATAGCCGCACGAGGTCATCATACCGTTCTTTCGGCGGCTTCGCCATCATCATCGTATGTTCTTCCAATGTGCTGTAATAATGCTCCAGGATCTTCCGCCCATTGACATTGAAATCAAGCGATGACTGGTAGATGCCCTGCAGTTCGGCATACTCGATATAATACAGCGTGGTTGGTTCAACGGCCTTGATGGCAAGTTGCGAAGGCATTTGAAAAAAGAAACTCTTGACCGAGATCATCACGTCATCTTCCTTGTTGTACCAGATAGCAATCTCCTTGTTGCCCGATTCGAAGAATATCTTGACCATGCCCTTTTCAATAAAGGCAATACGGTTGCAGGTCTCCCCCTGTTTGAGCCAGAAGGCGTTCTTGCGTAGTTCTTTTTTCCGCAGCACCTTCCCGAGGTACTGTTGTGCCTCGGGGGTGATGGGATGGATCGATTGCAGGTAATGCAGCAGGCTGAGCATGGGTTAAGTTTTTGAAATGGTTCTCGTTACAACAGCAGCACTCACCACAACAAACAACACCAGCAACAACAAACACAACGGCGTCGTAAACGTCCCACTCACATTCTGCAAACTCTTATAAAAAAACACGGCCAGCGAAACCCACATCAAAAGAAGTCCTGCCAATTGTACCCCACGATGGTGACCGATCAAACTGCATAGTGTCAACACCATACCGTCTGCCCCAAGGATTCCATAAGGAATAAACTGCAGCGAAGCATGGTAGACATACACGATATAAGGGAAGCCCACCACATCGCCATTGATCAGCACAATACAGAAACTTAAAACCTGCGTAACAGGATGCGCTAAAAATTTCATACGAATATTTTTTAATTAATCATCAATTCCCCCTTCAGGGGGTTAGGGGGCAGGGATGGGGGTTAACAAGGCCCATGGCTGCCCCCTGCATACTGTTTCGCAGAACCGGCCGAAGCATTGGTATTACCACCCGTTTTCAAACTGTTGATGGCATTGTACAATCCCTGCGGCGTATTGCTTCCGTTGGGTGTACCATAATTGGGGATCTGGTATTTAGGAATAGAAAGGTTGCCACCAGCCGCATTGAAGATGTTGAGTGCATAATCGGTGCAGTTGAAAGAAGAAATGATATACTGGAAACTGCTGTAGGTATTCACGGAAGCCAGTGCTGACTGGAATTGTGAGGCGGTGATGTTGATAGTGTACTGTGCATTGAATTCATGGCCTGCATTATCGACCATCTTCCCATCGGTGTTGTTACCGGTTGCTGCTTTTACACCGGAAGATGGATAGAAGCCAAAGTTTTGTGTCACTGAATTGCTGCCCGAAGATTTCGTCATGGTAATAAAGGCGTGGCCGGGCGATTGTTCAGACCAGTCAAAAAAAGCCGAAGGGTCGCCATCCACGGGAATGTCGCTGGAGATGCTGATGGTGTAAGTGGCATTTGTGCTGGGTACCGTCCCAAAACAGTCCATGTATTTTTTGATGTCGATGGCGGCCTTACTGTCCCAGTTCTCAAAATCGATCTGCACCGCTGGTGCGGTGCCGCCGCCCCCACCACCACCGCCGGGATAATACCAGTTACCGCCACCTGCACCACCACCGTCATTGCCTGCATTGAGCATCGCCAGTAAATTGTACCAGTCACTCCAATTGATGCCGCCATCAACGGCAACGAAACTGTACACGATCACTTCAGGCAGGTCACCGCCGTTCATCTCAGGGTCGGCCTCCTTCACCAGCAGGTTCGTCCGGAAAGCCTGCGGCTGCTTGATACGCCCCTTCCTGATAGCAAACGTACTGGCAGGGTTTCCTTTCAAACTGCGGTAGGCAATGGAGCCATTGAAAGAACTGGCATCATTGTCTTTCGTGATGGAAATGAACTTGCCCTGTTGGATATGACCGGCGGCATCGGTTTTGACAACGATAAAATCCTTGGCAATGTCTTTCCCCATGATCGGTACACGCAAGAGGTGGATGTTGGCACTGTCGATATGCATCTGGATGGCGTGGGTGAGGTCCAGTGAAGCATAATCCACTGCAGGGAGGCTGTCCTGTAGTGCTTTTTCCACAACAGCAACATAAGAAGGATCGGTAACGGGAACATTTTCTGTTTTCTTGCATGCGAAAACAGTGGCCGCCAACAGGCAGGCAAAGAACAATTTTTTCATAGTATTGATTTGTTTCGTTAAGTAATCCGGCCTGGTTACTTAAAGCATCAATACTCCATGTTAAACTATGTACTTCCGAGCGGGTAAATACACAGCGAGAAACATGCCAAGATTTACTTTACCAATCATCGTGCAGTTCACTGTAATACATATAGCGGCATAGCTTGTCTATCTTATTCCGGATTGTTTCAAATCTTGTCACAAAGTTCTCCAGGTCAATATCAATAGTTCCTTTTCCCAAATCAAGTACATAAAAATGGTCATCATAGTTGTTATCAATTGAATAACGGGAGAAATCCATTTTATCGTTTTGAGGTGTTGATTGGATCTTATCAAAAAGTTCGTTGATGTAGCTTTCTATTTCTTTTGTTTCTTGTTTGAAATCTTTGAAGTTGATTGTTCCTTTATAAATTTTGAACTTGGCCTTTACTGTTTGAAATATTTGTTTCAGGTTATGCTTGCCTTCTATTTTCTTATTATTTGAAAGAAGTTCATTCAAGGTCCAGTTCAATGACTTCAGATAAAGTTCCAATCCATGATTTGCATTTGTCAGGATTGCGAAAATGATAATATCTGCTCTCTTGTTTCGATTGTCTTCTAAACACACTTTTGCAAGTTCAATGGCAGAAAGCAAAAAGCCATCGGCAATATTCAACAAGTTCACGATATGGTTATCCTTGTCAATCCGCCAATTCAAAAAAGCAATCTTGTCAATGTCTGTATTTCTTGAGAATACTGGTTTCATAAAATGTTGCCGCTATATGCCTCGCAATCTTTTAATAGAAGTAAAAACAGGATTAGTCTTTTATTTTGATACAGACCAATAATTCCCCGAAAGAATAATCATGTCCAGCATTTTGATTGTGTTCTCAAAATAGCCATATTTCAAGCCTTCAACATTCGTCAGTGGCAGTTTTACAATGCTATCCCACAACTTATCCAGCCATGGCTGATTTTTTTGATCAACCATGGAAGAAACTGCAAACGGGCTAACAAAGCTCATCATTCGGGTATCCCTTTCCTTGTCCTTAAGAATTTCCTTCCCATCCAATGTATAGCCAGCATTGATATTGTTGGGATCATCCTTGCATATTGACCTTATCCAATTATTTATCGGCTCGACAAAATTTTTCGCCCTGATATCACCTGAAACAATATAGTCCGTAGCGATACGCCAAGGCACCCTGCAGGCATTATAAAAATACTTACCGGCATTTTTTTCTTTCTCATAATCCTTGGGGGGTATGATGATGCGGTATCCTTTCCCTTGGATCGTATCCCCGATATGTTGCACAAAATCGGGTACCAGTCCGGTGTGCTTATCTCCAAGCGACTGGACAGCAAAAAAATATTTATAACTAGAATCTACAACTGAACCGAAACACCCATCTTTTAAAACAGTATTGAATGCCTTCAACTCTGATGGTATAAAATCGGATGTCCGGATATCATAGTATTTCTGCTTAATAGCAGTTTTTATATGATTATCATCTTCATTCTCGTTAGATGTCAGGATCAGTCTCGTATGCTTATTAATATCTTGAGCATAAATTGTTTTGATCAATGCACCAGCCTCTTTTAAATAGTTTATAGTATCAGTACTCGACCATTGGGCATCTGCAAGCAATAAGGAGTAGGCTATATCAATATCGCCATCACTTGCTGCAGCTGTTTCATAAACATCATTTCCCTCTTTTGTGACATGGATGCCATAACCCATTAATATCGACTGTTCTGTTCCTGTTATCCCTTCTTTATCCCTTATACTTGGATGTCTTTTATAAAATCGGAATAACTGGTTAAACAGTACCTGGTTTGCTTTCGAATTACTGCTGTCTGACATTTGTACAACGATGATCATCCCATAGCCCAAGGCCTCTGAAACACAATCATAATCTTGGTCTTTGTTTTCATCTTTTTCTTTGGCAGTATCCTTAGAAAACACATAGGCACACGATTCATTTCCATAATTTTTATATTTTATATAAGCTCGCTGCCATTGATTAAAAAAGGACATGGTGCTATCCGACATTAACTTTTTATCAGCATGGGGCAAGATAGTACTTGTAGCATATTTTGTGTGACGTGGGAAAGGCATATTACATATACCTGTCTGTGAATGAACATTTATTGCGAAAGAAAATACTGCAAGGAATAATAGGCTTTGTTTCATACAATTATGGTTACGTCTTAGAAATCATAAAACCCCGGCTCGTCTTTTTAAAATATTCTCAACAATATTCCCAACCACGTAAGCAACGTCATCAGATAAAGGTTGGTCACCGTGGATATATCCTGTGATATGGGCGTATTCATGTGCGAGGTGGGCAGCATAATAATAGGTCAAAGGCAGATCATCGTTTGCAAGCCACCAGGTATATGTTGTTGTAATGTAGTAACAAGGGCAGGATGATCCATAGGTTTTGGAAAAATGCCTTAGCCTAAAGCTTGCTTTCGCAACAATCAATTTAATATTTACAACGCTATCCCTTAATAGGGCATTGTACACTGTCAATCCTGGTATCCTAACTGCTTCGTTACAAGTGTTGTTCTCATGTAAACAGTCACAAGGGGATACCGTGTTGTTCTTACAGCTAAAAGTGTACTTAATTAAGGAGTCTTTAAATTCTTGGGAAGACAACACCTCTGCTTCGATTCGAAGTGCTTTTAAAGCAGAATCCTTAAAATTTCTTTTTACACTCTGAAACGTGTCATTAAGTACAAACCGAACAGATGCTTGTTGTCCATTTGCTACATGTATGCAGGAAAAAAAGAAAAGGATTGTATATAGTTGCTTTATCATTATTCAAGGGCATTTATTTTTTTTCATTGAGTCTTTTCTTGAAACCAGAGTAGCGATAAAAAAGGATCAAATATGACTCTGGAACATTGAGTAAGAAGGCTAGCCCCGATTTGTGCAGCAGGAAATGGGAATGTTGTGATGCCGCCTGCGGCCAATCCTTCTTGAGATGATATCTTTAAATACACATTCCATTGAGAAGAATTCCGTTTTAAAATGCTTTCAGCATTTACCCCAAGAATTTTAATATCAAAACTTCCAGTAAACACACACTTGTAGAGTGTATCCGCAGAATTTCGGTTACCTAGTAAGATTGGATCATTTTTATCAACACCGCTGATAATATGCTGTTTGACTAAAGTATCAAAATATGCTTTGTTTATGTTTATTACATTGGTAATACGAATACCCTTATTGGTGTAAAAATTATCATCATAACCAGGATCAAGCTGTGCTGGGCATTGCACATAGTTATTAGTTTCCCCAATATACAATGGTATAGCTGGGTTGTTATTCTTTTGAGGTAGTTTGAGATCAAGAAGCTTTTTCTCATCGTTGCTAAAATAACCTTTCATTGAAGCTGGAATGAATCCGAGGCTCTTTAATTTATTAAAATGCAAATCGGGCATTGAGGTATCTCCGCAATAAGCCTTCCTGTTGTCATAGTCCAATGTAATAATATGCTGTGATAAGAAATCGGTACCCAATATTCCTGCCTGTCGGACCCCATTCAAATTATAGTAATGGTATCCTTGGTTATCATAGAAGTAAGAGGTAAAGGAAGTTTGAAAAAGATTGATCGTATAATTCTTGTTGGGGACATAAGTTATATAGTCACCTGGAAAACCGTAAACATCTATTGTTGAAGTGTCGGTACCATAGTCAAGCAGAAATTTACCTTGCAAACAATTAGGGTTTGCAGGTATGCAATTGTGCCCTTTCATATTGACATCTATATATGGCAACCTGCCATTGACAATATACATATCTGTTGAAACACCAAAAGACTGGTTTGTATTGGGCTGAGCCAGCAATAAAAGAGGTGCAAAAAGTAAGAGCGTAAGTAAGGGTTTCATTATTGAAAATTTAGGTTGTTGATTTTATTCAATAGAACAATCCTAAAATTACTTCACCGGATTTTCCCCTGCAATGGGGATTTTTCCCCTTTTTTCAGGTATTTCCACTGAACATCCCTTTGTCTCGAATATATGCCAGCCCCATTGGTAAAGCCAATTGTTGCAAACATGGTATGTTCAAAGCAGTTTCATAAATACACTTACAGTAGTTTGCTTTGTGAAAGTTTGAATACTAACTTGCACAAATGCATGAATTGACATGCAATAAAAAATGCAACTACCATTAACGACATACATCGCAGGACGAAAAACAGTTTCAGATTGGCTAACAGTTAGACCGACTTTGAATGATTTCACCAATTCAGCAATTTGGAATACTGTATTCAATGACTATTTTAAAACAAGATTAAAAGACCGTTACTTAGACCCAATCAATTCTATAAAACAAGATGGCTGTTATAGTGGTGAAGGATTTTCTATTATGACAATTATATGTTCCCTTATTGAATTTTTAGAAACCACTTACCAGGGAATTAATTACAGATATGTTAGGCGACACGACCCACCGCTTGGACAATTTGAATATTCTGCAAGCGGACAGATATTTGTAGACTTTTTAACTCAGCGGCAACCTTTTTCTGCTCACTTTGACAATGCATTGACGGAATCATTTTATAGTAATGTTCGTTGTGGTTTATTGCACGAGGCAAGAACAAATAATAAATGGACAATTTGGGGCAAATCTTCATCAAATATTCTAACAGAGACAACAGCAACTGAAATAATAGTTTATAGAGACGATTTCTATAATGCTTTGACCGACTTTGTAAATACACATTACAAAACAGACTTGTTAGCATCTGATGATAGAAAAAGAGCATTCTTAAGAAAGTTTGACAGACTTTGTGATGAGTAATTACTACCGCCAACAAAACTATTTGCAAAAGCAGGGTTGGACAATATAATATCAATTATGTGCAAGTATCAGTAGCGATTCGAGCTCGACGTTCAATGTTCAGCTTTAGCTCTTAACTTCAGCAAGATATTTTCAATTGGGCATTCATACCGGATTGGACAATCAATAAATTCCCTGCCTTCGCAAATACTCGAACGTTGGCTGCAAGCTTAACAAATTAATACTCTTAACATGATTTCGGAAAAAACAGTTGAACTGAATTTAACGACAGAGTTAGTTAACTATTTTTATGTAGTTACAGGTGTCAGACCATATATATTAGCACCTTCACAACCGCAAGAAGCTACATACGGTTTTGATACTTCAATTGGATTTCCTGGAGCAAGCAAACCTTTTTTGATACAATACAAAAGAGCAGAATATAGGAAGCGGAAAAAAGAATATTTATATCATCTTAATAGAACAGCGACACAAGATCAACATTTAAGATTATATATTCTGGAGTTACTTGGATGGGATGTTTTTTACGCATTACCGTTATTTCATTTGCCTTCAGAGATAATTACTCATAGACAACATCTTTTACCGAAAACGCTTTACGTAAAACCAAGTTCGATGATTCCTGTCGGGGGAGTTTCAGCTATGACAGGTCATCACGAAGTGCGTCACAATGCTGTAACTGGTGTAACAACAATTTATTCAGAGGAGGGTAAAAGAATAAGAAGTAAATTCAATTTATTCGACTATATCCGAAGCTTTAATAATATTCAACAATCTTCCGACATAACTCTGCTTAGTTTTCTGAAGGATTTTAATAGAGTCTTTTCAAATACTGAGCAGGTTAAAATAAAAGGGATAACCCTTTCTCCGACTTCAAAGGATGATAACCAAATGTTCAAAGGTCAATCTATAATTGTGAAATAGAACAACAGAAAAGCCAGCAGACAACAAAGTATTGCTGCCAAATTGGGCAGACATAGCATCAAATACCCCACCAGCAGCAATACTTGTTCGTTAGCAGCAACCCTGCAACACCGAAACATCAATCAAATCATTACAGAGTAATCATCAATAGTCATGCTTGATAAGGTAACTCTCCATGACCATGTCAAAAATATTCTCTTCAATAACCACCTGTTTGAATATTTCTACTTGAATCTCTGCGTCGAGTTCCTGTTCATTCATGGATTGAGCATCGGCAATATAAAATTGCCATGAAGTCAAATCAATTTTATCCTGGTGCTCAAATAATAATTTCGCAAGTTCCAATTCTGGCGGAGATACTTTTATCAGAGTATTCCATTGATCAAAGTCTGCAATCTTGGCGATGATATGCTGTGCGTTCATGAGGGTAAAATTCTCCTCATCGATATCAAAGTCTGAAATGAGATGGTCAATGTGAAAATACTTCGGCGAGTACTCGTACTGAAGGCCGCCTGTCTCTTTGTCAACAACTAGGGTTTGTGTCTTGAAATCCCTGTGTAGGTTTTTTGCTTGAAGCTTGAAGTAGTCGATAGTGTTCATAATATAATCCTTTAATTCAAAGACTATCATCCTGAGATATTGCGTTCGTATACTGTGTTCGGATAATAAGCTCTGAAGGTTATATTATCTTGTTATTGGTTGATGAAATCTTCGCACGAACGAGCAGGCATACCAAAAACACCTATCACAAATATAAAAATTCCATTCAATCTACAAGTTGATTTTTTTGGAAATGCCCCCAAAACAAACTACCCCCTTGCGGGGGTAGCGGATTGCTCGGGTGCACACAGCTAACGGAGTAGCCATGCTTACCACAATCGGCCGACTGTGGTTCGGCAATCAATATCTTAAAAGCACAGCACCTGTTAAAAGGCCCCGCTGTAAAAACAGCAGGCCGGTGAATATGAGAAAAATCTACACTGGCCCCTGCATGGAAATACCTTGACCTTGTTCTACTGTGCTTTGAAAAAGCTTTTCATAAAAATCATTTACCACCACATTCCAGCCACGCCGCATACTTCGTTGCATCAGGCGTATAACCAACTGGCCAATTCATCAATTTGCCATCTTCCCCAATGATGGCATACAACGGTTGCGTTGCCTGTTTGAAATTCACGCTTTCCATTAAAGCATATAAATCACCTGTTGTCTTTACTTCCTTTCCTTCATACACGAATTGTTGCTCTGCTGGCAATGTTTTTCGATCATCCACATACAACGAAACAAGAATGAACTTTTCTTTGATCAGTGCCGCCACTTCAGGCTTTGTCCATACCTGTTCCTCCATCTTGCGGCAGTTCACGCAGGCCCATCCCGTGAAGTCGATGAGTATAGGTTTGTGCTGCTGTCTGGACATGGCTAAAGCAGCAGCGTAGTCATTGATGACATCAGGTTCAACACCCTTATTTAAAACATTGTCCTTTCCATAAATACTGTAACTCAACGGCGGTGGGAAACCACTCAACAATTTGAGATTGGCATATTTTGTCTGTGTCAATCCAGGTGTGAGGTAGAGTGCAAACAGCAACACAAAAGCACCAGCCATCATCCTTGCGTTACCAATGTTTTCTTTGTGTTTACCAAGCTTGATAACACCCAATAAATACAAAGCCAACAGCGAAGCAATTACAATCCATAAACCAATAAAGGTTTCCCTTTTGAGCAATCCCCAATGCTTCACCAAATCGGCATTGCTTAAAAACTTGAGTGTCAAACCCAGTTCCACAAATGCCAATGTTTTCTTCACGGTGCTTAACCATCCACCACTCTTGGGTAACTTATTCATCCAATGCGGAAAAAGTGCAAACAATGCAAAGGGCAATGCCAGAGCAAAACCGAAACCACCCATACCAGCAGTCAGTTGCCAGGCACCTTTGTCGGATGAAATAGAACTAACGAGCAATGAACCGAGTATCGGTCCAGTGCAACTGAAGGAAACAATGGCAAGTGTGAGTGCCATAAAAAAGATACCGCCAACATGCAGCCCGGCTTTGCTGTCTGCTTTGTTGGCGATGGAAGAAGGGAGTGTCAATTCAAAGACCCCAAAGAAGGACAGTGCAAAGGCAATGAAGACAACAAAGAAGATTAGGTTAACAACGACACTGGTGGAAATGGTGTTGAATATCTGCGGGTCAATATTGCCAATCAAATGGAAAGGCACACTTGCCGATATATAGATAAGGAAAATAAACAATCCATAGAGTATAGCATTACGTGTTCCCTTGATCTCTTTCTTATTGGTAAAGAACGAAACCGTTACTGGTATCATAGGGAATACGCAAGGCGTTATAAGTGCAATCAACCCACCAACAACACCTAGGAAAAAGATACCCAACAGTCCTTTATCCCTTTCAATAGTCTTACCGCAATCAGCAACAGGATGAGCAACATCAACACCGGCAAGCAGAATTTGATTGCCAGTATTACTGGGAGTGTTTTCATTTAATGTAATGATGTTACTGTAATCAATTGGTAGGAACTCCGCACCGTTACCCGCAAACCCTGTAACATTGAGTTTGAATGAAGGAATTTTACCATTCAATTTTACCTGTTGAGAAAAAATGACTGTTCCTTCAAATGCTGATACTGTTGTATTGAATATTTTGTCTTTGATCAAAACAGGTTGCACATCACTTTCTACCTTCCCATCAGCAACAACATTTTCGTTGCTCCAGCTAAACGCTACCCCTTCCACTTCATTCACTTTGTTCGCACCATACACATACCATCCCTTTAAAGGTGTTGCAGTGGCATGTACAACATAATGTGAACTGTCAATCTGTTGCAATGCAACCTTCCATTGCACCGCAGTATTGTCCTGTGCATGTAGCACCGGAGCAGACAGACAAGCAAGCAATATAAAAATCAGTTTCTTCAATGGTTCATTGTTTTATAAAGGGAAGCAACCTTCCGATTGCTTCCCGTATTGATCATGCTACCCAACGATCAATGACAGGCAGACTGGACAGAACACCTGGTTGTTCAAAAACTAAAAAATACACGTGAGACATTTGTTGGGGCAACAGGACTGTTACCCCTTAGCCAAGGCAACACTATGAACGGGGCTGCCAGCTATATGAATCTCTTATATAAGAACTGTTGTTTTTTAAGGGTCCAATGGGTCAATAGGGTCTATCTGCAGGCAGTCCCTTACAGGGTAGAAAACTACCCCCGTACCCGATAGTTTTTCCTTCCCCGTATAGGGTACGTACCCCATTTCCCTGATATTGCGTTTATCGAAATTTCCGTTCAGGATATAAGCAACCTGGTCTTCCGAGCTTACACATAAAGCCTTCTTGTCTATGGGTATCCCATACCGTATCATGAGCCTTGCAGCGTTCCTGAAATTGGTTGTCGTATGCCTGGCCTGCGGTTCGATGATGATAGCTGATTCAGGGATGCTGTCATGTTCCATTAGGTATTTTTTCATCTCCAGTGCTTCCGTGTAAGGCGTATGGAAAGGATGCACATTGCCACCGCTTACGATGATGAAAGGTGAAAGCTTTTGCTTGTAGCTTATTGCTGCAAGGTCACATCTTTGTTTGCCAATAGGGTCAATGGCAACGCCTGCTATTTCCGGCCCCTGCCCAGGAACCAGTATAACAGAGTAAGTATAGTTTTCAAACTTTGTCCTCCCGACCTGTACAACTGCTTGTTTGTTTTCGCCGTTCCCTAATGGTTCGTAGTTCGCTGGTTCCGTCCTGCCATTTTTCTGCATCAGTGCCAATGCTATTTCCAAAGAAGGTTGGTAGAAAAGTTTCAATCCCTTAACTGCTCCAGCTTGGTACAGGAGATAGCCTTTCAGGTAATGGGTATAATAGGTACCGTTCACATCATAACTCGCCGAATCAATCGAAGGATACCTGAAGCCTTTGTTCAATCCATAATGATTGATAATTGTATTAACCCCCTTGAATGTCTCCTTCCAACAGGACAAAAAATATTCTTTATTGCTTCGGGTGTTGAATAAAATATAGCAACCTGATGGTCTGAGTTCTTTGTCAATGATGGCATCAAAAACATTTTTGTTTGCTTCATATATATTGCCCAGCACTTCGCATAAAGCTGTTGTATCTGTCTGCCATTTGAAATCATTGAGCAAGGAAACAGGAGTCATACAAGTATCTGTACTATGCACCTTTATCTGTTGCTTCTGGTTATCCAAATAAGCAGATAGAACTTTGTTTTTCTGCAAAGCTTCGCAAGCCTGTTTATCCCTTGAAAGCACCGTGATGAAATAGAAATTCTTATCAATCAGGATATTGTTGGAATGCTTAATGGGATAGTTCATCCCCATCTGTCCATACGCCATACATACCAACAACAGGTACATAAAAAACAGCGTGAGGAATATTTTCGTTCTTTTCATGGCTAAGCAATCTTTTAAAATACAGGCAGAGTAAACACAACGCCTGGGAATCTAAACTAACTGGTTTGCGAAAAAACTATTGTCAACTCCTTTTCAAAAAGGGGAAGGCCAAATCCTTCCCCTTACCAACATTGAATCATGGAGAAAAACAGCGTTTATAAGAACTTAAAAATGGGAACCGAACCGCTTCGGTTCCCGGTTGGACTGCACACATCGCTTGGTACAGTTTCTTGGTTGCTCTGATCTTTTAAAACAGGGGATGCTTGGCTCCCCATCACCCCCTGCGTCATTTTATTCCTAAACTAAATGACTATGAGAAAAAAGTTACTCGATCTTTACATCGAACTTAACTGTTGCAGGTGGCAAACACATTTCATTGGTGCATACCTGGTAGGTAATGCTCCCGTTGATATTTGTTTTGGCAACAGCCTTTAACTGTATCACCTGCACAAAATCGACCTTGCCTTCGTACTGGTACTGCGTGACACCGATCTCTGTATTTTTATAGGTTTGACGTTTGCCAATTTCTTTAATGGCTCCAACCGGCTTAATCAAGGGATTTGCAGAAAACTTGATCTTGGTCGGCAATGCAATGGCACTCTTGGGCTGCGTACCTGAATACAGGTGCCATCCCTCATCCACTGTTGCGGTAACATGCACTTCATAATTCTTCGCATCGATTTTCTTTGCACTGTAGGTGAAATGCACAGGCACCTGTGCGGAAGCCATCACACCGAACAACAGACCAACGAGCACCACTAAGTTCCTTTTCATATACTACTGTTTAAACACTTTGATGTTCTGTATCCCACCCTTTGTAAAGACCCTGCAGTTGTACAGACCCTTTGCCAGGCCGAGCAGGGAAGTATTGATGCTATAGGAGTTCATACCTGTTATCCTTTTCACCAGTACCCCCCTCATGTCATACAGTTCCACGGCGTTGATGGCCTTGCCTGAACTTATCGTGATATAGGAGCTCGAAGGGTTCGGGAACACTTTCACTTTGGCGTTTTCAATCTCATCTACGGCAGCAAGCTGCACTGGTTGCGGTGCTGCCTTCATGCAGCCGGTATAGCTGCTGTTTAGGCCGTCCGTTACAAAATACATATAGGTAAGCGTGGGGAAAACAAGGTGTGCAGCAGGCCTCCTTGCTTTGGTATAGATACCGTCCGTGCAGACCGTGGAGCAGCCGGTAAGGTTCAGGTCACAGGTATTGCCGGAAAAATTGCTGAAGGAAAAATTGGAAGGGCTGTTTTCCGTCACCCACTCATAGGTCGCAGTAGTGCCCAGGTTGTCCTGTGCAAGACTGACAGGGAACTGTGTGGAACAGTTGGCACCCGTGATGGTTCCGGGCCAGTCGCTAGGCGCATTGCAGCCATATGTAGTTACCTCCCATGTAAAATCGAATCCACCGCATGTATGGTGGTTCTCGTCTTCCGATAGCAAAGTGTAATAATTAAACGAAGTGCCCGATCCGGTAAAACTGGTAACAAAAGTGTTTGCAGTTGAACCTGTCACGGGAATACCATTTTGCAACCATAGGTTTCCGTAATCATAATTGGACGTAAAAGTAATATGCTGGGTAGTTTCGAATTGGTAGTAATAGTCAATATTCGAGATTAAAATATCATGCGTGTTATGCCCATTGTCCACTAGTACAACCGGATTGGAATCGACAGCCTTTACTGTCGTCTGACCCTGTGCTGTGGAGCAGCCGGAAGAAGGGTCCGATACGGTCAAGGTGTACAGCGTCGTGGCGGAAACGGCTGCATGGGGATTTGCAATATTGGGGTTATCCAGCCCGGTACTGGGAGACCAGGAATAGGTCAAGCTGGGGTTGGGGGAAGCAGGGCCAAGCGTAATACCTGAATAGAAAAGTGACGATTCACAAGCTGTCCTGAAACCGGGGCCCGCATCCGCTGGGCAGGGTGCCTGTGAAAAAACAGTGACAGCACCGAAAGCTATCAGTAACAAAAGTATCTTTTTCATAATAATTGGTTTTGATATAAAATAGTTCTTCATTTTACTTTTTCATTTCAACCTTCACAACCTTCCATTTTTCCCCTTCCTTCAACAATGCTTCATGTGTACCGGTATGTTCATCTACATCAATACCCCAGACTTTACCATCATATAAAGAAGATACATAGTCGACAATGGTATGCCCAACAATAATTTGTTTGCAATTATAGAAAGCAAGTGTACTATCTACCAAACTCATTGATGCTTTGGGTGCATTAAAATAGCCACGGTACCAGAATGGAGATGTTGTTCCACCAAACAGGACCTTTGTTCTTGTATCTGCATTACGCAAGTCTTTTGCAGGCGTAGCATAATTGCTTTTGCATAAGGCATTGATGCTGTCCAAAGGAAGTTGCAACTGCAGGACTTCTGGCGAGATACCACCATGCATAACCAATACATTTCCGATCTGCTCAATAACATTTTTTGTCCTTAACCACCTTCCCAGTTCAGTATTGGCAGCATACAGGTTTGCATAATTTTCCTTTATGAGTGCGGCATTGTTCAGATAGGCAGGCTGCAAATATCTAAAGTCACCACTTAGGTTCATGATCTCGTGATTACCGAGTATCACGTGTACACTGCCGCCTTGTTGGATTGCTTCATCTTCCAGTTTATACAGTAACCATAATACTTGTGTGACTTCATTGCCCCTGTCCATCAGGTCACCTGCGATTACCAATGCTCCTTTACCAAATATCCAGTGGTAGTTTTCATCAATTACCTTATTGTCTAGCAGTATCTGCCTGAGCACGGCGAATTCCCCTTCAATATCGGACAGGTACAATGCTCTTTCTGGTCCTGAAGAGATGGAAGGAGGGACGATAAAAGCACTTTTCAATGATACAGTGAAGCCCCAATCAGGATGTTTGTCTATGTCGACATGCAGCACCTGCTTGTTGATACTTTCAATAGGGAATACATGGATAGTTGATGTCCCAGATACTATGGTATTTTTTACAGTTACACTGTCGTTTGCATAAAACAGATAAGGCCCATCAGTACTGGTTGTTTTCTTCATTTTATCGGTAGCTTTTAATTTGTTCAGCTTTTCTGCATATCTCAGTCCTTCTTCACTATGCTTGATTTCATCGCTCAATGAATTGTACAGTCTTTCTAAATCCTCAAGATGTACAGGGTTTGTAATGTTGCCATTACCTAGAAAATCCAATGCGACAATCGATAATGGTGAACTAGGGTTTGCTTTGATATAAACCTGTGGTACATTGAAACAGGCCTTGATACTTGATTCTAGCTGTTCCTTCAATTGTGTCGTATCCCTGTTCTCTTTTCTTGCTTTAGCCAATTGAATATTCAATAAATACGTTTGCAGATTATACCTGTCAACCGGCAGCCTCAGTTCCCTGTCATAAGCAACAGTTAAAGCAGGTCCTTTGACGGTAGCTTTAAAAATGGAATCTTTATCGTTAACAGTAACATCAATGGTGCCTGGTAACAAGTAGATATACTTAAATTCGTACTTGTAAACTATTCCTTTTGGTTCCCTCAACATCAAATAGCCTGTACTAGCTTTATCTATTTGTTCACTAAAATTTGCAGAACCATCGTGAATGGTTGCGGGATGGGTGTTGCTTCCAACAGTTAAAAAGATCTGCTGGCCATCTTGCATACCTTGAGTGCTTACATGAATGGTACAGTTCCTTTCTTGTGCAGATAAGAACAATGATACCAGTAAGAATCCATTTACAATAACTCCTTTTTTCATTCGTTTTTTTATAGACTTTTCATTGTTGCGATTATCCCAATTGTTTTAAGTAAAATCAATATATCCAATGGGATAGAAGCATGATTGATATAATATAAATCGTACTTAAGTTTTAAAAGGTTCTCTTCGGGTGTTGCTGTCGGCATATTGACCTGTGCCAGTCCTGTTAATCCTGGTTTGATACTATGTCTGCTTTTATAAAACGGGTGCAATTGTTCGAACCGTTTCACTATCTCTACCCGTTCAGGTCTTGGACCGATCAGACTCATATCTCCTTTCATCACGTTCCATAGTTGAGGCAATTCATCTAGTTTCGTTTTCCTCAGGAATCTTCCAAATACGGTGATCCGTTGATCATTTACGACAGTGTAATCTTCACTGGTAAACTGTACAACCATTTTTTGTTGCATCGTTCTGATCTTGTACAGCGTGAATATCTTCCCATTTAGGCCCACACGTTTCTGGATAAAGAACACTTCACCTTTTGAACTTAGTTTGATAAGTAGACAGGCAATAGCTACAAGTAATGCCGCAATAGGTAATACGAGAATTGTTATTGAGATATCCATGATCCTTTTTATCGACCTCTGTTCCTGGTCTATCTCCTTGCAATTAACATGTTCTACCTGTTGGATAAACATTTGCGGATGTATAGTTTTTATAAGCCCTGCATTTTCCATACAGGGCTCATAAGGTTATAATAGGTTGTTGATGGTTTTTCTTATTTGATTATTTTGATAGTTGATACAGCGCCGTTCACCATTGCTTTCAGGATATAGGTTCCTTTATTCAATCCCTGCAGGTTAGGGATAGAGACTGTATTGTTTCCTGCAGGTAAATTCAGTTGCAATCTCTTTATTATTCTACCTGTCACATCTGCGATGCTGAAGTTTACGTTGCTTGCAGTTGTGACGTTTACTTTAACTGTCACTGCATCATCAAATGGATTGGGATAGGTGCTTATTAATTCTACATTTTTATCATTAAGCTTAACAGCAATAATTTTTGAATAAGTAAACTTGCCATCATTGTCTACCATTTTTAGCCTGTAATACACAGTGCTGTTGGCAGGTACTTTAGTTATTACGCTTACATCGATAAAGCTGTAATTGTTACTGCTGCCTTTTGCATTGATACTGCCAATATTTGTAAAGTCGATGGTGTTGAGTGAACGTTCAACATCAAAACTCTTAGTATTTATTTCTGTAGCTGTTTGCCAGTTGAGGATGATATCATTTACCTGTTTGGTAGCTGTAATGGTCGTGAGGGTAACAGGTAAGGTGGTATTTTGTGGTACTAAGGCTACACTTTTAAAACTATAACTGTTTATTGGGAATGTAGTAGGGTTGCTTGCAAACAAATCTACCAAAATAGTAGGTGTGCTAACAAATGTACTTGCTGTTAAAGTATAGCCAGTTGCGTCTGTAATAGAAACTAATTGCCCCCCTGTATAATTATTTGCAGTGTTTGACCCAGCCCGAGTAGCGAACAGGGTTACTGTACTACCAATTATTGTGCCTGTAAGTCCTATATACCCATCGCTACCTGAACCTATGACACCGTTTAAAACCCATTTGAAATTAATTGGGTCATATGAATATTTTCTTAATCCAGCACTACCTGAAAAATATAACACATCCACTCCAGGTATAGAAGGGTTTTCATCAAAGAACACAAATTGGTTTATTGCACTGCCTGCTGTTATGCCAGTAAGACCAGTAAGGCCTTGCCCTGTTTGTGTAGGTAGACCTGAACCCACAGTAAGCAAATTAGCATTTGGAGCAGCAGAAGAAGAAGAGAGATATAACTGACCAGATACAATACCTAATGAACGTAAAGCTGTTTGAGAGGTAGATACTTGTACGGAGGCTCCGGTTGCACCTAATGTAGTATAGCGAAGGCCATTAGTTGGCACACCTGAATTAGCATCTGTCGAACCGCCAGCAGAGGCCACCCATATATCAGTGCCATTAGAAGTTATGGCTGAACTTGGATAATTAAAAGATGCGCAGTCATTTAATGCTGTCGCAGTATTAATAGTACCATCATATTTTATCAAACCTACTATTCTATTAATAACAGAAGCTTGCGAAGAGGAGGAGGAAGCCACAGTTGCACCAAGAGAAGCATTAAATCCTGCCATGGTGAGGAACCTGCCATCACCAGATAAATTCATCATGCCAGAATATTGATAAGGAGCTAATACGAATGCAGCATTTGCACCATTTACGGTAGTAGGCAACGAGATTGATTGTACTATAGCCCCTGCAGGGGTGTACTCATCAATAAAAACTGGAAAAGCATTCAAAAAATAATTGGGGGAGCTGCTAGAACTATTAAAAACAGCCGACCCATCACCTATACGCAGTACAGCTAGATTACCAGCAGTAAACGGTGATTGTGCCAGGCTTATGACAGATATGAGAAGAAATAATAGTGATAAGTGAAGTTTATTTAGTTTCATATAATTAGTTTAAAAGTTTAATTAAATAATGAATACTTGTTATGAATAATTACAAGGTTTTAGTTACAACAGTTTTTACTGCTTTTTTTCCCGCAAAATCAAACAGTCCATATCTCTATGTACTTCCTGCAGGTCCAAGCCATATTTTAGAAGTGCTGCTTTAGTAGCTATATAATTCCCTGAACCCGATTTGTAAGGAATTGAAATATCTATAAGCCCTTCATATCCTGTTTCATCAATTACAGGAATGTTTTCTTCATTTTTTAAATATTCCACAAGGGATTTAAGAGGCGCTTTGTGTAGCGTTATAGAATCAACATCATCACGACCAGCAGGTTTCACAAAGGGTTTTCCTTCATTATTTGAACGAAATAAACTATCAGAGATCGTAGTTCTTACCAGCGACCAACATTTTATTTTTCGTTTTTCAATACTGCCTGTCACATCAAAGTAGCGTTCCAAATCCTGTTGCATCATGCTGTAAATTTTGTCAGATTTAGAAGTATCTACCTGTATTTCATAACAGTAAGAATGCGTCATTTTCCATTCATAACTTTTCATCTTCTGATTTTCAGGAACAAAGTATTTGCTACTATCACTCACCTCCCAAATAATCTGTGACCAGCTATGCTTCCCATATTCTTTAAAAGCTGTTTCATATAGAAACTGTATGGGCATATTTATTACATAAATACGAGTTGTTTTGTGGGTAATAGGATCATTAACCCTACCGCCGCCAGCACTAGCAACTCCACGTAAATCCTCACTGATAAGAGAATGATATTTTATATATTTTACCTGTCTTCCATTGCCTTGCAGCCAAAGAGGCTCACCTCTTTTAAAATAACCATCATCATCATTACGTTGAGTTAATGAAACCTTTTTTTTGTGTAGGAAATTCTCTATGTCCGCTGCGACATAAGCTCCACCATCTGTTTTTTGATTGACAGTTGAGTTGCCATCAATCCAAACATGCAAGCCCAAAGCATTGTATGGAAATAACCTACTCAATAATGTATCAGATGTAACAATGGGAAGCTTAATATTTCTAATAATCTTAATTTTTTTTGCTAATTCATCCACCTGCTTTTTAGAGTCCGTGGTAACCAATAATACCTGGACGCTATCTCCAAATTGCTGTTGCAGCTTTTCCATTTTAGGCATTTCTGCAATACAAGAGGCACAGTGTATACCCCAAAAATCCAGTATCAATAATTTCCCTTTAAAATCAGATATATGGCTTTCTCTTACCTGATAATTGAACATATTGGAGATGGCTATATTGGGTACTTTATCGCCAACATTTAAAGGTTTTATGCCTTCTTTTTGAGCCTTACCCTGTAATACAGAGAATACAAGGGCTATTATGATGGTATTTTTCATATAATTTCAATACTTAATTAATAAAAAATCAGTAACCGGTGTTTTGTGTTAAGAATGGGTTACGTTGTATTTCATCGAAGGGGATAGGGAATAATTGCCAATTGGTGCTCCAAGTGCCCCCCTTGGTAGCACAAGCACCCGTGGAGCCACCCATTACTGCATTAATGAGGCCTGTTCGTTTTAAATCAAACCAACGATGTCCGTATTCGCAGCATAGTTCTAGTCTTCTTTCCCGATAAATAGCGGTTAACAGATCGGATGGTGTTGAAGCTGTGGTATTGGGTAGCCCTGCCCGAGTCCTAATCATATTTAAATCATTCGCTGCACCTGTTAAATCTGTTCCCTGTTGCGCCCTTGCTTCTGACCTAATTAAATATTGCTCCCCTAATCTTAACACCACGTATAATTCTTTTGGTACGATAGTGCCATCGTTCTGTAGTTTATATTTATAAGGGAAATAGTAGGTTTTGGCTTGCACTCCTATACCCACTGTATTGGCTTTTAGCCAGTTGTTTTTACGTTGGTCATTAACCTCAAAACTGTTTAATAAAGAATCACTGATAATATAATTAGGTACAACACCGCCCAACGCTACAAAAATCTGCCCTTCATAAGTTTCATAGCCCCCAGTTTTATCACTGGTCGGGAACCATTGCCAAATAGGCTCTTTGTTAGTTGTTGTTATTATATTAGAAAGAAAAACATTGTTTAAGGGCGAAAGACTGTATTGACCTGCATTGATTATCTGGGTAGCTGCGGCTTCTGCGAGTGCCCATTGTTTTCTATACAGATATACACGGGAAAGCAAAGCAGTAGCTACATAATAATTAACCCGCCCCCTGCCTGTAGTGAGATAAGTTTGGGGCAAGGAGGTTTGAGCAGAAGTAAGATCAGCAATAATTTGCTCATACACATCATTCACAGAAGCTCTAGGCAATACAGCATTTGTTTCATAGTTGGTAGTGAGCACCAAGGGCACATCCCCATAAATATTAACCAGATTAAAATACATAAACGCCCTAGCTACCTTACATTCCGCCCTTAGTTGATTTTTAGTAGAGAACACAAGAGCTGTATTAGACGAACCTAGCCCTTCTAGGCAAGCATTAATATCATATATGACAGTGTAAGCTGCTTGCCACATATTAGTATAGTTAAAAGTAGAGGAGGATAAAATAGCATTAGCATAAAACGGGCTTTCGTGTTGATAGGAGCTGTTGGCAACATTAGCATATAGCTCATCTGCAGCAAGAGATGTATATAAAGTGATGCCTCCGGTTTGAAAGCCTATACCTGGAGATATGCTACCTGTAGTAAGTGTAGTATAGTTTTTAGCCAATTTCGCATACATACCTATTACCGCAGCTGTAGCGTCAGCGCTGTCTGCAAATACCTGTTGGGTAATAATACTATTTATAGGTGGATCTACTTGTACTAATTTTTTACAGGAAGTTTGGATAAAAACCCATGGTAGTAAAAAAAATAGTAAGGCAGGTAGTTTAGTTTTTTTGAAGTATAGTAAGAATGATATAAAAAAATTACAGTTCATGATACAATAGATTTAAAAAGTGAATTGCAATCCTGCAACTATGGTTTTTAATGGAGGAACCCCAGTTATAAATGATTCAGGATCGTTTCCAATAAATCTTGTAATGGTAAAGGGATTTTGCATATTGATATAGAAGTTAAGATTTTGTATACCTGTCTTTTTTTGAAAACGAGAGCTGCTTATGGAATAAGACAGGGAAATATTTCTAACACGCATCAAAATATCGTCTGAATATGTTACATCTGAATTTGCAAGATAACTTTGAGCTTTACCCGCAGGACTACTAGAACTGGTTGTCAATTTTTCGAAAATACTGTTGTCACCTGGTTGTTGCCAATGAGATAAATAAATGGTTGGAAAATTGGTTGAGCCATCAACATAGTAACCATTACTAAGAACGCTTATATAATTTCTATGCCATTGTTTGCTTATACTCATTGTTATATCCAAATGAAAGCCTTTCCATGTAAAACTGTTATTGAAGCCACCTTGAAACTGTGGGGTCATATCAATTACGCTAGCGCCGTATGCTACATTAATGTCTGGTGCGTAAGTTGGATTTCCTTTCCCATCATCAAATTGGTATATTCCTGTTGTATCATTAATGCCTAGATAATGATACGCTCGCACATTAGCTGTTGATCTCCCAATTGTTAAATAACTTGCAAAAGGAGATGTAGCCAAGCCATCAAAAGCTATTAATTTGTTTTTGGGAATACTGAAATTGAGATTGCTACTCCAGGTAAATGATTGGGTTTTAACAGTAGTAAAGTTTAAGGAGATTTCTATACCGCTGTTTTGAACAACAGCAGGAAAATTTTTTGTTACTGTTGAGAAACCAGTAGCATAAGGTAATCGATATTGGATCAATTGGTTGCCGGAACGATTTTGGTACCAACTGATGTTGAACAATAACCTGTCGTGCAAGAAGCCCAAATCCAGCCCTGCTTCCAATTTTTTATTTAAGGACCAGCTAAAATCAGGATTAAACAATATCTGCGGAGTAAATGTGGACGAACCCTGGAAGGTATTACCGGCACTATTACCGGTCCATAAAGGCAAATATTGATAATCGCCTACATTATCAGAACCAGTGGTGCCATAACTGATTCGTAGTTTACCAAAACTTATACTAGGCAAAGCCTGTTTCATAAATTTTTCCTGCATAAACAGCCAGCCACCACTTATAGAAGCAAAATTGCCAAACTGCCTACCCGGGCCGAAACGGCTGCTACCATCCCTTCTGGCGGTTATATTCATGATATATCTATCATTATATATCATGTTTACCCTCCCAAAAGCTGCTGCATATTTATACTGCGTGTAACCATAACCTGCACCTACAGTTGTTGCTCCTGCCAGCCCGCTAAGTAATGCATCATTAGTATAACCACCGGCACTAATCCTACTAGTAGTATTTGATTGTTGCTGTATGGTTGCCCCTGCCAATAAACCGAAACTCATTTTACCCCATCTTTTGGTATAATCTAATTGGGGCTCTACCTGCCAGGATCTAAGATTATTAGTAGCAAAATTGGCACTCCCCTGAAGAATACCACTAGCAGGATCATTTGAACTCGCCGGATTCTTGAAATATTCATTCGAACTAAAGCCACTATAACCTAGACTAGTGCCAACAGATAGGCCCGGCAATAAGCGATAAGTAAATTTTAAATTATCAATGGTATTATAATTCTGTAATGTGTATGATCGCAAGGCATAAGCTAAATCGTTCCCCACGTGGACACCATTATAAACCCAAACAAAACTTCCATCAGGGTTTTGCTGCGAACGGGGGTAATCAGGAGGTCTCTGTAATTGAGTTAAATTTCCGCTTAGCATTGAATTAATTAAACTATAGGAAGAATTAGTAGAAAAAGCGACAGTTAATTTTTTATCTGAACTCTGATGTGAAAAGCCCGCATTAATGGATAACAGACTAGTAGGGCTGGTTCCTCGAAATACTGTAGAAGTTTGATTATATCCTACACCGACATGAAAAGTTGTGTTAGCTGAACCTCCCGATGCAGAAGCATTGATGTTTGTGCTATGCGCCGTAGTAAAAAAATATTTTTGCCAGTCTGTATAACCGGTTGTATCATATATCAACAAATCAGGAGCATTGGTAATATTTGGTGTTAACCCATCATTTTTTAAAGCTTCATGCCTCATTTGCAAATACTGTTGTGTATTCATCATAGGGATGGTGCGGGTTACAAAGCTTGCTCCCGTACTGGCTTTAAAACTAAATTGTGTTTTGCCTGCTTTTCCTTTTTTTGTGGTGATCAAGATTACTCCGTTAGCCCCCCTTGAACCATAGATCGAAGTGGCATCCGCATCTTTTAATACATCTATTGTTTCAATATCTTCTGGGTTGATACTGCTCATAGCACTCATCCCCCCCATATTACCACTCGAATTCATCATATTATCAGCTGTTCCATTTGAAGAACTTAAAGAACTAATCTGGTTGATGCTATTATCCTGTGGTGCAAATATGACACCATCAATAATAAACAATGGCTGATCATAAGGATTATTAGCAAGACTAAGAGGCAAAGTATTTTGTCCTCGTATTTGTACATTTATCCTAGCCCCAGGCATACCGCTGTTTTCGGTAATAATTACACCCGGCACTTTGCCTGATATTGCTTGCAGGGGATCGCGAATAGGCATTTTACCAATTTCTTCGGCTGTAATAGTGTTTTGGTCACCTGTATTATAACGTTTACTTCTTTTGCCATAGGCAATAGTTTGGACTTCATCTAGTTGGCTGGTATGGGTTTTAGCAGGATAGGTAAAAAGTTCCTTCCTGCCATTGACCTTGATTTCAAAAGGTTCAATGGTGATAGCTTTAAAAGAGAGGCTAGCTTGTGGATCTACATCTTTGATAAAGTACTCCCCGTAATCATCAGTAGTGTAAGTCCTTTTTGTTCCCTTGATGGCAATATTGATACCGGGAACAGGGTCACCCTTTTCATTGATAACCTTGCCATGTACATTGATGAGTGATGGTTCAGACGGTGCTGTTGTTGGTGGCTCTTCTTTTTTTTTCTCTGCTTCCTTAATGATAATCGTTTTGCCCACAAGGTTGTAGACACAGGGCTGCCCCTGGAAGATCGTTTGGAGAACAGTATTGAGTGCTGTATTCTTTACATTGATATCCACCTTCTTCGCATCCCTGATGGCTTCCAGTTTGTAGATAAAACTGTAGCCCGTCTGCTTTTCGATCAGTTTGAACAACTTCTCCAATGTTGCACCGCTTTCGTTCAGTGTCACGTTCTGTGCACTTGTATGGTTCGCAAATGCAAGAAGCAGTATAATAGATATTGTTGCAAAAAAACGTTTCATAAGGGTTATGGTTGGTCTGCTTTGATAATGATTTTCTTTCCTTCAATTTTATAATTGATGCCCATGTACTCAAGCACTTTGAACATTTGGCTGAGGTTCAGGCTTCGGGATGTTTTGCCTTTGAAATGCCCCTCTGGCAGCTTGCCTTCATACACAACATCTACATCGTACCAACGGCTTACCTGCCGCATAAAGGCTGCTACATCCGACCCGTTGAGCAGGAACTCCCCATTGATCCAGGCGGTTGCTTCTTCGGTGTCCGCTTCTTTGATCAATTGTAGATTACCATCCTTGTTCAGTTGTGCCTGCTGCCCGGGTTGCAGCTTCGTGGCTTCATTGCCTTTAGTGACCTTCACGCTGCCTTCAAGCAAAGTGGTTTTGATGACTGCCTCATCATCATAGGCATTGATATTGAAATGCGTGCCCAGTACTTCCACTTGCATGCCATTTACATTGACATGGAAAGGCTTTTCTGCATTCTTCGCCACTTCAAAATAACCTTGACCTGTTAACTGCACATCACGCTCGTTGCCTGTGAAGGCAGTGGGGAAGCGCAAGGAAGAAGCCGCATCTAATAAGACCTTGGTACCATCAGGTAACACCAGTTCATACTTTCCACCCCTTGGTGTGGTGATGGTGTGGTAACTCACTTCCGCAGGGGTAGTAGTAGCATAGGTCAGTTGCCCATCGGTCTTCGTGACCTGTGTATTGTCACCCGTGTTCACAGTGCCATTCTTGGTTTCATCCAGCACGATCTTCTGGCCATTGCCCACGGTCAGCGTGGCCTTATTGCCACCGGGCATTATCTCCTGTTGCACGGGCATAACAGCAATCGGTTTTTCAGTTGATTTATTGAAGTAAAGCAATGCACCGCCACCCAGTATTAATATAATAATGGCAGCAGCGATCGTCCTCCACCATTTCGTTTTATGCATCGACACCACCTTCGCCGGGCGTGCATCGATACCGGTGGCCTCGAACATTTCCTGCCAGGTGGCACTCATCAGTTCGCTTGCTTCCATTTCATGCGAGGCATCATGCAGCATGTTCAGGAACCTATCCAGTTCCTTCGGCGTTAGTTGGTTATCCAAATATTTTTGGAATAGCTCCTTTAATTCTTGATTAGGCATCTTATAAGGTATACTGTTGAAAAGAAAAAGAGTACCAGTGCAGTGGAAAATATTTTTGAAATATTTTTTTACTTGCCCTTGATGATGGCAGCCACAAGGATGGCAGCGATGTCGGGATGCTTCGCCAAATACTGGCGGATGGAGTAGAGCGCTTCGGCCATATGCCTGCGGACCGTATTTTTTGACAGCCCCAACTTGGCGGCAATTTCTTCGTAGGTCAGTTCTTCCTCCCTACTGAGCAGGTAAACCTTTTCTGCTGCCCTGATAAATTGTCAACCGCCTGTTGCTGCAGCCTCGCTATTTCCTTGGCAATCAATTCATCAACAGAGTGGTGTTGCAATGCCTGCATCTGCTCATACAGCTTGTGCTGCAGGCCCCTGTCCAATGCTGCTTTCTTCAACCCGTCCAAAAGGAAATTCTTGGTGATGGTGATGATATAGGGTTCCAGCCGTTTGGCAGGGTCCACCAGCATGCGGCGTTCCCATAGTTTGATGAAAACCTCCTGCACGGTTTCCTCTGCCTGTGAATGGGATTTGGTGAAACGGAAGGCGAACAAAAAGACCTTGCCCTGGTAGTGTTCGTACACGCTACGGAATGCCTCCGCATCGCCGTCGATCAGGCGTTGCAGCAATTCAGGCTCATTGGGTAGCAGGTTCGACATATCCTCCGTTGACAGTTAACAATAAGACGGTAATTACAAGGTCTTAGCTGCTTTCCACAGGATTGGGTAGCGGGGATCGGTTACCATTCTATTAATATTCTACCAGTATCCAATCAGCAATTCGGAACAATACAATCCCTCCCGGTTCATCACCGGTACCCTGTATACGATCCGCAAAACAAAAAGTACCAGTGCCTCCCAAAAAAATCCTGCAAAAGCATCTCCTTTATCTTTCACTACCTAAAAGTAGACAAAAAGAAAATGCACGATTTTTTAGGACAAGTCATACATCAAATCGGATTGCATTGTTCAATGCAATTGGATTTTGCAATAGAGAAAAACCTCATTTTAAATTTCGTAAACATCTTGCAAGAATCAATTCTTCTACATACCTTACAAATATCATTTTTAGATAACCCTTTATAAACATGAACCGCAAGCAATTTATCAAGATGAGCAGTCTGGCAGCACTGTTTACCCAGACCAGTGTAATAGGGCAAGTCGCTGGATTCTTTGAAGCCCCGGCAGCCAATATAGACCCATCCACTTTGCCAACTTTGTCACCGGCGATTAGCAATGATTTTATAGAATTGTTGAACTGGATGAAAAACAACCAGTGGGATGAAATAATAAGTACCATCACGGGTATTAATCTTAATACCACTAATCCTGTACATGAAAGTTTGTTTAGGGAAGTGACACCTATGATACAAAATGAAGGGTTGAATGATTTTGCCGGCCGAAGGTTGATTGAACCAGGTAAGCCACAGCTAAGTTTATTATATCACCTGATGGCTCATCCACTTTCCAAATCAAAGCAACCAGGAAATTCGAACACTTACCCCTCACTTGAACAATTGGATTTGTTGGAAAATGTAATTTATGGTCTACAGGGTACTAAGAACTTAGTTGACGGCAATACTGTTATTGCAGTATTCGCCTATGAATACCGGCCTGCATGTAAGACACCTCATTTATCCCATGCTGACATGGTATTTGCCCGAACCGGTTTTGCAAGGGTAGGTAACCAGCCTTTGAGCGAGTATGATAAAATCAACCGTTGCTATACGAACCAACCTGTACATGGATCGGAAAAAGACATTGCAGTATATCCTGCGCGATATGGTGCTTTCCTAGCCAAAGTAGTCAACTTTTCAGGCGTACATAAAACAAAAACATCAGGTGCGTCCGTTGATGTAATGCCGCAATTTCCAGACATAATTAGAAGTGATGGGCAAGGCACTTATCAGTTCCTCCTGCCTATAAGAAAGCTTTTTAAAAATGATTCTCTTCTAAACAATGCAGATATATTTTTTGTGGAGTGCCATTTAAACGAAAAACTAAAGAGGGTAACAGAGCATCAGAAACTTCCTGCGTCTGTATCTTTTAATACCGAAAAAGCGCCTTTCAAGAAAATAAGTAACTCTTCAACAGAACCCGGATCTGTATTTTCAGGTGATAAGACAATGGTCTCTCTAGTTTCAATGGGTTCATCAGTCCTTTTATGCTCCCAGCCACATCCTCTAGTTAGCCCGGCCTATCAATTAGTCAATAATAAAAAAGAACGCTTACGGGTTTCTATACCGGTTGTGGAGAAACCCGATATATTCGAAGCTACTAACAGGCGTTATACATCTTTCAAACTGACACCAAAACCTGGGCAGAAACGTGATGCTTATGATGCTGTTGTATCGGCCATCCTGTACAAAGGCAGAACGATTACTAACTATCACGTCCCTAGGGATGCACCGATGTTTTTAAACATTCGGGAACAAGTAAATGAATTAACAGGCGAACTAGAATACTATCTGGGTCCGGAAGAAAATGACCTGCAAAACAAAATTGACCAATCCTATTTTGCAGGACTTTTTGAGGACAATATATGTGATGGTTGTGTAACAGTACAAATCAAAGGGGTTGCTAGTCAACTTAATAATTTGCCTGTATTTGCTGCGTTTTCCGTTGTGACTGCGCCAGATTTTTTTCCATTAATAAATAGTGCTGATTTACTAGAGTATGAGGATATGTTCATGGTAGGAGGCGTAGAAGATATGGCGGGGGGTGTTCTAAGGGCTAATCCAAACATTCCTTTGCCAGGAAGCAACGAGCTAGCTTTCCCTGTTCATGGAGGGGCAAATAATATTAGGGAAACAGTTGCGCAAACCGTTATGCGAGCAGTGAGTTATCCCAGCGAGTTTTTACTTCGCATGAACAATGAAGTTCGTAAGCGTCAGAATCGTCAGTTAACAAGCACGACTTTTCTACCAGATAGTGCTACAAGAATTTTTTTCCCGGGTTGGGATATTACTTATGCTGGTGAGAAGGAAATGGGCAATATTGAAAACATAAGATTTTATGCCAGTTATGGGCTTGGTTCACCCTTCGTAGAGGATTCCAAGCTTTGTGCGGCAGTAAATGGCATGTGGGCGGCAGCCTCTCCAGATGCCGCGCGGACATTTCGTAGTTCACTAACTAAAGTACGTAAAAGTGTTATCAATTCGAACTATCCGCCGACCGCAATTCCATTACTAGACAGAGAACTCGGATATCACCCACAATCTCCTTACCATTTAGACTATGGGATGAATGCAATAAAAGGCTGGGATGGTGAGGAAGGTCCTTTTATCAGTATCAGTAACACCAATGCCGTGGTAATCAATTTCGTAGAAATTGGTCGTGCTGATTATGTACATAACGCTATAGATGGTCTATTTGATATGTCACAAATGCGTGGGCTTACGATAGCGGAAGTTTTAGCACGTATGGATGCACTAAATCGGTGCTATCAGTGGGAAGACAGACCTCTTAAGAAAAAATTTTGGTTAGTCGGCGTTGAAAAAGTAGATGACTGGTCGTTTGGTGCTCATGGCTATTGTATTCCAAAACGCCTTGTTGGAGGTTCTAACAATTGGGCGACCAACTCCCGCTTAACCTCAAATGGCTCAGGTTACCTCTTTCTGTTCGTGAAAACAAAAAGTGATTATACTCGCCAGCTAGATTCAAAACGCTGCATACAAGACTGTTTAGAAATTATTGTCGCCCAAGTAAATGAAACCAGCCAAAGATTTTGCAGTTTAAGCTTAACCGATGATAGCCTCACCCCTGTATGGATGTAATTGATACAATTATTCTCGGCTCCGGGCCTTCTGGTTTTGCTGCAGCATTTACTTTACTTAAAGCGGGCAAAAAACCATTGGTCATAACGAGAAATTCTTTTAATAATGTTTGCAGTGAAGTAACTATTGAAAGTGTTGAACCAGTAGTAGATACACTGATTAATGATATATGCGGCAAGACTATAGCAGCAACAGCCTCCTTAGGCATTTTCGGTGGTATTTATAGTGACGGGCAATACACCCCAACAAAGTTTTCAGGAAATAGCCTGCGGCACGGTATCCACTTGGACAGAGGGGTCTTTAATGCGCAATTGCTATCGGTTATGACCAACGCTGGCATCAACATTATTCATGACACGAAGGCAAGAAATATATTCAACGACAATAACCAGGTAACTATAGTTTTAGACGATGGCCGACGGTTAACAGCTTCTTATTTAATAGATTGTACCGGGCGAAAACAGGTTGCAGGCAGGTTGCTGCAACTACCTCGGCAATATTATTCACCTCGGCTCACAGTCTGGTCGGGAATTGATCGTATTAATATTCAAATACCTACGTATGCAGCATCTTTTATCTCGGAAGAAAATGGGTGGACATGGCTCGCACCGCTTGAAAATGGCTTAACTGGCTGGACCAGGGTTGCCCTCACTAATCATGCGGCACTTACACCTCCATTTTCAATAATGGAGAATCATAAAACTGGTGTCAGGTCTGCAGACACCAGATGGCGCCTTTTCAGACCGTTATATAGTGGGAAGATACTATTAGCAGGAGATGCAGCTGGAGTACTTGACCCAGCGGCAGGTCAAGGTATTTTAAATGCGTTGTGGACAGGCAAGATTGCGGCAGAAGCAGCGGTAAAAATGATTGATGAACCAACCAAAGAACAAACCATTGTGCAACAATACGATACTTGGCACTTTAAAAGGTTTGAAATGCTGGCTGAGCAACTAAGAAGCTACTACAAAGTCAGGAGAATCATTTTTGCTGTTTTTCTAGAATTATTTATTACTTGATTTTTGTCTGTCAAAGCATGTTTGCAAAAACCTATGTCGGCTGCTGTTATAAATTTCTTAGTTAGTTAATTAATTCGTTTATTATATTGTTCTTGCCAATCTATTATTTTAGTTTTGAACCTTCGGATTAAATTCAAAAAATCGGATAAGGTTTGATTTCTATTTTCATCTTTTGACTTATTAATTTCACTGTTCATTTTATAACAATATTCATCCCCAAAAATGTTGCCCAAGTGCCTTTATTGGAAACAGGCATGGTGATAATGAGGCATAAGATCAAAAATCTCTTTATACAAGTCGCTAAAAAGGTGGCTCATCGAATGGCTTCCCTTTTGATTTTACTGATTGATCAATAATTTTCAATAGGTCACTTGCTACAACGATCCTCGTAAATGCAGACAAATGGTCCATCTCTACATCCCTGTGTGAACAGGCATTCTTATAGTATCCAAATGAACCTGCTAGGTAATTGGCAAAAGCTTCCCTTTCAGAAATGGGCAAAGTATAATCTGTCAGTTTTCCTGTTTCTGTATGGAATGCTTTCCGGATAAGTTTGATGCCGACTTCTTCAGCATCTGCCTTGATCAATTTTCGGATGCGTGTTTCAATACATTTGAATGCCTGCAGTACGGCACTTTCGTATTGCCCACTGTCCAATAACTTGAAGCTCTTTTTTACAATGTCAGGATGGACATAGGTTTCAGGCATTAGGGTATATTCTTTGATCACCCTAGTAAACTCCCTCTCGAGGAAACGGAAACCATATTTGGTAGGGTAATATACATCTTCATAATCTTCCTTATCATAGTCACCTGGGCCTCTCTGGAATTTCCTGATATCAATATGCGTTTCGTTGGAGGCTTTGTATTTAATCCTTGTAAACCGGATAGGCTGATAGCCACCCCTACTTACTTCACCAATGATTTTTTGGTACTCGATCTTTGCTTCTATTTCAGCCTTGTTTGCTTTTATCTTTTTTGCCATTGTTCTTACGTATAAATCTATTGTGAATTTAGTAGTTGCGTTGCTGTAAAAGAAATCATTGTAAACTTGTAAAGCAATACATTCTACTAAAATTCATTTATCAAATTTTGATATACTATACAGAACACAATTTTCAATCGCCCCTTTTCTGGAGGACAAAACGGTACCCGGTCTACAGGTTAATGGATGATAAAAGATGGATCGACAATTTTTTTGAGAAGGGCGAGCTGCAACTAAGTTGCTTCAATAAATTCAGGCATTATCCAAATGAGATCCAGGGGGATGCCAGAGAAGGGGATGCCATGTGCTGGTTTGATGATGGCAATGGCAACACGCATGCATTCAAATATGAAGCTGGTCTTAACAGTTACGTATTATCCACTACCGAAACCCTTACAGATAAGGTCATTAGTGATTTTAAAGCTGTCGGTGCAATTAAGATAACCAACCCTACAAATTTTGGTATGGAAATTTCCAAACGAATCAGTTTTTGTAATGCAGGCCTGGAAGGGAGGTGCAACTATGCCTTGCAATACTGCGAAAGGATAGACTTATAATTCCATAATTGAAATAACCGGCCTGAGTATTTCAAGTTTATTATTTATAATCAAAACGCTGCCTGCTAGGTGCCGGACATCACAGCTTCGCTTGCGTGGATAGAAAAATTTGTAACAGAAGCGGAAACATAAACTAGTTCTTTATTCGAAAAGCAGTAAGCAATTCACAAAAAATCCGAATAGTTATAAATAATGACCTCTCTTCTTGGGATATCTATTTTTAGTATTTTCTGTCTTTGCCTCATTTAAAAGTATGTGATTAAATAAGGCATATTTAGTAATTTTAGAACTTGTGTTATTGGTAATCAACCCTAAAATTAATAATGTGCAAACAATTATCACAATCAAGGTATTTGAGCAGGATTGGCTGGATATGCCTGATGAGGACAAGGAATATTTTAAACAACTAAAAGAGCCGGAAGACCTGGAAATTATGAAATATAGGGAATCAATTTCTTTTGATTTCGGCATTGACATCATACAACATACGGTTGTAAAAAATGGTGCCTTCTCGTTACCGGTTCGTTTTGAAAATGCAGTAACAAAACTGGTAGAACAAACAACTGTATTGCTGAATGATGTGACCGTAATTGAATTCAGCGGGCTTTCTGGTAAAGCATATTTGATCATTTCAAATGCACTTATTTATAGTGACTTTACTGCACAGAAGTCAGGTGCCAAGTTATACTGTTATATATATTTACGGGGTAATACGAATTATGGGATACTTGCTGAAAACGTTTGGTTGCAGGAAGAAGTCTTACGGGAATTGAGCATTCTACATCCTTGTATTGAATATATGCCTGTCGAGAAAATCAATATAAGGCAAAGGTCTTTGAAGATGTAGGCAGGTGTAAGTCCATCTGCTAATTTATAAGTACAAGGAAACAATAGGACTATGGAAAATGTATATAACTCTGCTTTCATTTTTGATTTGATTAAAGAGCATGGATTGTTTGAAAGGTCGGGTGATCTCAAAGGGTTTCCGGAAGGTGCTTTCAGTTCTTTTTGTAAAAAATACCGCATTGCTTGTCGTGAAAGGGACACAGCTTTGCTTCGTTACCTCAATACAACCCCTAACCTTTTCCGCTGCCATTTGCCTTATAGCAGGTGGGCATTTGGTGTATCATTGAATGTCGTTTGGTATTATGACGAACTTGTGATTGGCGACCCTATCCTGCAATTGATCAACAGTAAAGACATAGCTCTCAGCGATCAAAGTGAACAGCTGCAAAGACTCTTGGCTTTCTTGGCAACCATAGAACAGAGCGTCAAAGGCGGTTACATTTTATTTATTGGCAACCATTACCTTAAAGATGATCATGAGCAAATGGCTATTGAAACAGATAGCCTTATCAAGCAACCAGAAATCCTTAGCAACTATGAACAGATGACCGCTTTTTTAAAGAAGCCTTCGCCGATTAATGATGACCCTTCTGATAATTTGACACAACTGGATATTCAATATGAAGGACTTGTCAATGCAGTAAGGACTATGGGTACATATATACCACAGCATGTGTTTGATGAAGGCAAGCTCACAAATGGTGTTTCCTATGATTTTATGACTCCATTTCAATGGACTACTAAAGAGGATTTCATGGCAATGGAAAAAGCTGATATGCTTGAGGCAATCACGAAAGAATACCGCAACGATATTAACCTTGTTCTGGAGACGGTTGCCAATAGTTATAAGCTGAATGCACCGGCACTTTTTTATAGGGAAGCGGATTATTTGGCTGCTAAGAATTTCACTGCCCCTCAGCAACAAAAAACGGCAAAAATACAGGATAGGACTGTTTATGATTGCTTGGTTCCCTATGTTCACGGCATTCCGCCGGAAAGGCTGTTTGACATCAAAAATGAAATGCCTGCTGCTTTTTTGGAGTTCAGGAACTATGCATATGATATAGTCAACAAGGCAATGAAAAGCACAGACGACACAGCAGAACTGAAATATGCAATTGATAAGGAAATTCAGTCTAAAATGCGTTTGTTGAAAACTGAATTGGAAAATGCAAAGTATAAATGGCGGTTTAATGGGATAGCTACTCCCTTAGTCGTATTGACAGGCTCAATGGGATTGTTTACAGCAGGTATCAATTATGCTGATGTCGGAACCGCATTACTCGGATCAGGGGGATTGATAAAAATGATATCTACCTGGGCTGAGGTAAGAGGGGACAAGAATAAATCAGCGTTGAACCCGGTTTATTTTCTGTGGAAAGCTCAGCAAGATCCAGGTGGCGGCTAAAAGATAATTATTGAAATACTAAAGAAAATGAAAGTAAGAAACGTATTTACACAGTGTGCCGGTTGCGAAAGGCAAACGAATCAGAAAATACTATTTTCAAAAAAGGTCAAACACATAGATCAATTTGATGAATCCGATATTGACATTTTTGATTTCATGACAATTGAATGCATGGGATGTAAAACGGTTTCATTTTTAAGGAGGCAACATATAGAAGATCCCGAGGTGGAAGGGAAAATGGCATTCGTTGATGACCACTATCCCATTGATTACTCGAACTTCTATGATGAGTTTAATTTTTTGAATGGAGAAGATCAACAGGAGCTACCGAATGATTTGTATAGTTTGTACGAAGAAGTAAAAAATGCTTTCGAAAACGGTTCAAATATATTGGCAGGAATTGGTTTGCGCACTTTAGTGGAAGCAATGTGCCTGCATCAAAAAATAGCGGGCAGGAATTTACAGGATAAAATAAAGAACCTTCTCACTGCCGGATTGATATCTACTGCGGAACTGCCCATTCTCGATAAACTAAGATTGATTGGAAACATGTCAACACATGAGATAAAAGCAATTTCATTGGACAAGCTCAATTACGCTCTCGATATTGTCAATAATGTATTGAAAAGTATTTATATACTTCCAAAAATAAACAAGAAACTAAAAATTAAATGATTGCTGCTTAAAAAATCGTTTATACAAATTCTTACTTTCAAAAAGTACTGTCTCCGTTTATTTTGAATCATTTTAATCTTCTTTAAGTGCGGTTAAAGTATTCAAGATGCACAATCCAGTTAAATTGACCCATTGATTCCGGTGCAAACTGAGCAGCAGTTTTTATCGCAAAGAGTTGTTTAAAATCCTTCTTCACTTACCACACAAGATTTCTTGATTTATTCCCCTCTGTAATCTTTAAATGCATTGCTATATTATCACATGATCGAAGTAGTTGTTTTAGCTGATACGAAGCTTTGTGATTAACTATTTAATTGACGCTGTAACTTTTATTTGCATAAATGCTATAAACATAAATGAATCGCCGAGGCGATTCATTTATGAGAGGAATTATTTATCTGGAATAAGGTAATTACAACTGGTCAATTTGAACCGGCACAAAAGGGTCAACCTAAACCGGATTACATTGGTACATCAAATCGGATTGCAATGGTCAATGCAATTGGATTTTGCACTTGCAAGTTGTTTTCAAAAATTTGTTATACTTTTTCCAAAGACCTATAGTGTTGACCACGGATTTCTCTCAGCAATTTTTCATTAATGAATGAATCCAAATTTGAATTTGTAATTTTATCTACTTCAAATTTAATTTTACGCATATAGCTTTTGTAAAAAAATTCGAAAGGCGTCATCATCGAATCCAATGCAAATCTGTTGCTCTTAAACCGTCCAAGGTCTACTATCATCTGATAAAAAGCGTTTACCAATGTATATCTTGAAGTTGTCGTAATGAAGTTTTCATTATTAATTTTATCTGTAATATCTTGACTGAATTCTGCAGAATATTTTGGTTTGAAAGCAAACTCCCACTCACCATGCTGAACCTTGTTTCTGATGGAAAAATTTGGAACCAAGTGGTCTGTTATCATATCTCTCAATTCTAAATATTGGTCCACAAGTTCATCCCCTAAATTTCTTCTTTCCCTTTCAATCCTAACTGTACTGCAAGTTTCATCTGTTGCAGGAACCAAGTCATAGGCAATACAAAAAATCACTTTCAATGTTGTGTACCATTTTTGGTCGAGAGCTTGCTGTTCAATTAAAAATGTTCTTTGTCCGTCAGTTAACAGGTTTGGCTCATAAAAAAGACGCTTAATGCTTTCTTCAGCCCAGGACACCTGAATCCCCGAAAGTATTCTGGAAAGAGCTTTTTCAACTCTTCGGGTTTCTATTTTTTCTAGGTTATTGTCATTAAGCGAAAAAATGTAATCGCCTGATTTATTCTTAGTAAGATAAAGCCCCTTGATTTGATTTCTAATTTGGTCAAATCCTATTTTAAGCAGCTTGATATTTGAATTGTGATACTGAAAATATTGTCCAATTTCAATTGTAGTCATAGTTCAGAAATTTTGGTCAACCCCAGCCGAAGAATATCAAAAACAGATGATTCTTCGGCTGGGAATCGAACCCAACAAACCGTTACCGGCCGGACACCTGTCCACGCTTCTCTTGGAAGTACTTTAATATCGAGATAAAATAATGCAGCTTATTTATTCGTGTAAGTTATAAATAAATTTTATATGGTTGCAGAAAACGGGCTCAAATGAGATAAATAAATTAAAAGTTACCTTGGCGCTAAGAATCATTATCGAAAATCAAAGACCATCATTGCGGGAGGTTAATTGATTTGGTTGATTATTATTTTTACAATTATACCCGCTTTACTAACCAACAGGTAGATAATTCATGTCAGTTTTACAAACATTTAAAAATTGGGCGGACACCTCCAAGAATCATATTGAGGCCATTAGACATGATCATGAAAAAGTTTGTGCATACCTGCATATTGATCTTACAAATGGATACGCACGTACATGGGTAACTGATAAACTAAAAGAAAGAGTAGCCAATACGTTGCTTGCAGGCGCTAAAGATGTTCTTGCATCGAGAGCTACCTTGATTGATTTACAGGATGCCTTGATTTTTGAATCCGTCCTTTTGTCCATTGACAACTCCTATTACCTCACACTGTTAAAAATTATTCTTAGTAGTGAAAGGCGGATCAAGGATTTCACATATGAAGATGACTGGAAAAAGGCGATTGGGTATGCAAGGGAATTCAATTCATTTGAGAATACTTATATAATAAACCATACTAGTCTTCGGGAAGCCTATCCAAGGCAATACGATATAGGATCTGCTCATAAAGAATTAATGGCATTGGGTGCCAGGGTTGAATTGAATGGCCTTGTACTTGAGGTAAACGCTCTTGAACCAATAATAGCTGGTATTGAAAAGGAAATACTGTACTTGGGTGGCATTAATATAATGCGTGCCCTCTTTAGTTATTTAAAAGAAACCCATCGCTATTACCCTGCCTATAGGCGCTACCTAATTTTCAACGAAATAAGTTTGATCCCTGAACAGGCAAAGCCAATGGTGCCTTATGGTTTTCTCTTGAACCTATGTGCTAAATATCCCCAAAACAAAACCAGCTTTAAAGAAAACGATAAATCATTGCAAAAAAGGTATGACAAGCTATTGAAGACTGCAACAGCATTGGGAACAATATTGGATATGCGTGTATACAGCACTTTTGAGAAAATATACCAGGGTCCCGAAGATCTTCCGAAATCTATCAGTAGGCTAGGCTTGTTTGATGCCTCGTTCAGCTTTCCTTCATATGATCTTTCGGATATACTTGAATTAATGCAGAATCTTTTTCTCTGGTTGAGCAGGGAAAGGTTTGTGGCAGAATATGGGTTTGCACCGGAAGAACTTCTTGCATTAACCAGCTATATCAATCAGTTCTCAATTGAAACAGGCCCTGTGATATTTTCCATCGAAGCATTTCATAAATCGCTACCAATAATTGGGGAGGGTAAAATACAAATGATGCTCAAACACCTATCCCATGAAAAAGGTCTTGTAAATAAAGGGTACACTTTCTTTAATGAATATGAAAAGTTGGATTTTGGGTTTAAGCCATTTATTAAAATTTCACAAAAAAAATATCTGTTATGCGACAAATCCTGGTGCGCCCTTGGGTTTTATGAAGTATTTGCAACACTGGCCCGGGGCCTGGATACAAGAAAGGATGAATGCAATAATAAAATTGGCCTTGCTCTGGAAGAATTTATATACAGGAAACTGGCCGAAAAGAATATCAAGTTCTCTCATGGGGATTATGCGGATGGTACAGTGCCAAACGGGGAGGCAGATGCACTGATTGAAGCTTCGAAGTCCATCACACTGATTGAATTGAAGAAAAAGGTGCTTACAAGAAAAGCCAAAACAGGTTCAGATATACACCTGATTATTGACCTGGCGGCAAGTCTCCTGGATGCCCATATACAAACGGGTCGTACTGAACTGCTTTTGCGGACGCAAGGGTATGTTGACCTTACTTTAAATAAAGCAACGACGAAGATTGCATTAGAAGGGCGTGAAGTAGAACGGGTTGCCTTGACACAATGGGACTATGGAAGTTTCCAGGATAGGCTCGTCATCAATAATATTTTAGAGTCACTGGTAAAAACCGAACTTGGGCTTATTAAAAAAGACGATGAGATATTAGTAACTGCTTTTGAAAAAATAAACAGGAAAAGAGAACTTTGGGTAGAACAAGCAGCTAGATTATCCAGCATTGATCCCGAATTCAATCATTTTCCATTCTTTAACTGCTGGTTCCTAAGTATCCCTCAACTGTTGGTAATACTGAAACATGTCAACAACAATGAAGAGTTCCAGGAAGCATTGTATTCAACTAGGCATATAACGTTGGGGACAAGTAATTTTTATGCGGAATTTCACCATGCCTTTATACTCAAAAAAACACTTACTACTCCTTCTTAATACAGTATAATGATAGAAGTCCCTAATGGAAATAATGAATACTTGAATAAGTTAAGATATGAAAAGGGCTACAACCCCTTTTCATTCGGCTTCGATGCAGAAAAGAATAGGCAATTATTAGAAGTTGCTCAGGGAAACAACGAAGCAACAAACATTGTAAACCTTATCAAATCAGGCAATATTTTCCATCAACGTTTTCATATTCTCCTTGTCAAGCAGCTTTCTGTATTACTTCTTCAAATACATCTTAAGAAAGAAGATATTATATCATTATTCCTCGCATTGTTGAATCAACAACAGCAGGGAATAAGAAAAAAGAAAGAAAAACTTATCATTCAAAAAGATGTTTTTTCAGCAGGGGATATTCATAACGCTTCAGAAATAATAAAGGACCATCAGGATACGATCAATAATCTTACTCATCAATCAGAAGAACTAATAGAATACGGGAACCTGCTTTGCAATTTTATTTATTCGAGCAATCTAGAATTTACAGCAGTTAGTACCGATAACAAATTAGATACGTTTGACATATTATTTGATGTCTTTAGATGTGTCAACAAATACCACTTGGTCAAATCTTTTTACGGTGATTGCCTTTCTTTTGCAGGAGATATCAGGATAGATGAGGATAAAGAAATTCATTTTGATACAGGAGTTGATGAATTTGCTATTATCCAGTCCACCTCTACAACAGTTATTGAAAACCAGCGGTTCAACCGTTTAGCTTATTATAAATTCTTGGGGGAGAACGGGGCTTTTCAGAAGAACATCCCTCAAAACAATAACAGCAAGATATTGAACAAAGCTTTGCTGGTCAATGGCTTTATTACTTATAATTTAAGGGATCGAAACCCTTATGACTATCATATTTATATAGATTATCTTGCCACGATTCATGACTATTATCCGTTTTATACAAATGAGGTTTTACAGCGTTTAAATGGTTTGACAATCACAAAAATACTCATTCTGCATAGTGAACTAAAGAATCTCATTGAAGAGATTTATCTTAATCCATTACCTGATGCTGGATACGAATCGACTACAGGCTTCACAAAGCATTATCTACCCAAAATAGCCAAGGCAGACTTAAAAGATTATTTATTGAATGTTAGCACGTGTACAGGTGTCGAAGTGGACACATTTATTCAACTACTAACATTTAAAGGGTCAGGAAAAGAAAATTTATATGCCTCCCCTATTATCCACGATAAAGAGTGCTGTTATTTTCCATATTTCACCATTACAAATGCAAATTATTTATACCTGATTGACCATTGGTTGACTATGGCAGGACTAAGCATTGAAAAGAGAGGGAAAGCTTTGGAAAGGTTTGTTAGGGATAAATTGTTGTCTGCTCCTGATAATGGCAACAATAAATTTAATCTTATTCAACAGAATAATTTTACTGCACGAGATTTTTCTGAAGAGATCGATTTGATCTTGGAAACGGAAAAAACCTTTATAATAGCTGAGGTGAAATGTATTAAGTACCCAATGTATTCCCGGGATTACCCATCCATTTTTGCGAAAAGTATTGTAGAAGCGGAGAAACAGCTGAACCGTAAAACTAAATTCCTTACAGACAATCAGCAATTTTTTCAGTCTATCGATTCAATTGGCTTAAAAAAAGTCATCAAGGTTATTATCCTGAATATTCCTGTTTTTACAGGTGCCACCATCAATGGGATACCTATCATCGACGCCAATTTTTTTACCGTTTATTTTCAATCCAACAGGGTGGTTAAAAGGGAAATGGGAGAGCATGAAATAAAAGAGGTAGGCGAAATACTGCTATATAAAACTGAGACTGAGTTCTGCGACAATTTTGAAGATTACCTGCATAACCAGCCGGTTGTAAAATTATTTTCCGGCCAATTTGAAACCAGGTGGTCATCAATTAAGATGGAAGGGCTGCCTATTTTATCTTTTAGCAATATATATCCTATTGATCCGGCCCATATTCTGGTTGAAGAATGAACTCTATGTTTTTTATATTTACTTACATATCTAACCTAACCCTTACGGAACATAAAAGAACCATACAAACCATTCTCAACTTAGCAACGGGTGAACTGATAGAAGCTGATGACTTGTTCCATGATACGACTGCTCAGGGAGAAGCGGATATATTCCAATTGCGTACAGAAATAGAAAAGCATATCCAGCTGGGCAGGGTTCAATATGTCTGTATTTTTTGTAAGCAAGCAGTAGCCATTCGTGGAAGGAAGTCACACGACTTGCATAGTCATTTTTATTTTACCCATCCATATAACAGCAAGGACTGCGTCATCAAAACCCCTAGCCGTTTTACTGAGGAAGAAGTCAGGCGGATTAAATTCAATGCCCAAAAAGAAAGCGACTTGCATATCAAACTAAAAGGGCTGATTGGGCAATATGCTGAACAGGAAAAAAATATACAGAAAGTTGTCATTGACAAAATTTATAGGGACGAAGCAATCTCCCATAAGTGGAGAAGACCGGATGTATTAGCTGAGTTTACAAATCGAAAAATTGCTTTTGAATTACAGTTGAGCACTACATTTCTGTCAGTGATTGTTGCAAGAACCCTGTTCTACAAGCAACAAAATATATTCCTGTTGTGGGTATTCCCAGGTTTTTCAGTCAATGCCGATTTACAAAAATTCACACAAAAAGATGTGTACTATAACAACAACTTCAATGTTTTTGTATTTGATAAGGGTGCTATTGAAAAATCGGAAGCAAATAATCGGTTGTTTTTCAAATGTTATTACCAGGAGCATTTTTTAAATGGTGATGCTATTGATAGTCAATGGCAGTACAGGTTTGTAAATCTTGCTGATATTACATTCAATGAGCAATCGATGGACTGCTATTTCATGGATGGAAATAGTAAAAGAAAAGAATTACAAAAAGCCATTGCCGAAAAGGAAAAGGTACAAATTGCGGACTGGGCAGTGCGGTATGTAAGGGAGCAATATGCTTTTGATGGGTCAGTGCCTGATGAACTCGATGACCCTTTTGTTGGCATGCAGGAAGATATTGTGATCGAGGTCAACAAGAAGCTTGATTTTACGGGAAAGAATATTCCGTTTATTACCAAGTTCTTTACAGAAAGGTCGAAGCCTGGCTTCTTGAAATTTCTATGCGCTGAAGATCGAATCGAAATTAATTTCAACCTTCTTGAGTATAAGAACAACCCAATTTTAAGAGAGGTCCTTAACCTTGACAACCGGGATGACTTTCATTATTACCTCGCTTGCCTGTTCCGTAAAGGTTATGTAATCACTGGCAGGGACCAAGAACTTATCGATAGTTTATATCAAAAGAATTCTGCGAATGGGTCGGAATATGAAAGGGAAGCAATAAGGCGTTGGGCATTCTGCAAGGCCATATCCAATCTCCAGAGCAAGGAGTGGGCTTTTGATACGATCAAATTGGAAAGGGTTATATCGTCAATTGCTTCACTCCAGTACGGTTTTCCTATAGGTTTTGCCTTTCAGAACCTTTTACAGGTGTCACATAATTTTTTAGATGCACGAAAAGAATATGGTGATTTTTATATGGATGCATTGGATGCCTATGGCAGGTTTAGCAAGCATAGCTCAAACGAAAAATTCAATAAGAAAGTGATCCAGTTCAATTACGACAAACCAGTTCAAAACAGGAAATATATTCCATTACTATATGAACTCTTCCCTGAAATCAGAGTATACCATCAACACCTTTAGCCTAAAGGATCATTTCTGGGCAAGGTTTCCTGGGCACATGGTTTCATTCACTTATGAAGGCATGCAGGCTGACGTGCATATATCTATTGCTTTCAATGATAATTCACCAGATGTCAATCTCCATTTGACACGTAACACGAGCGATGCCAGCAATAAACCCAAAATTGAGATTGCACGTATCAGTAAAAAGGAACTGGATGAAATTGCGGGCTATCTGCCTAATCTTTTTTTTGAGAAGATGCTACGCCCGGTCAGGTTCAAAAGATTTGGCAGGAAAAAGAACCGTTATCACTATGGCACATATTATTTGCCTTATGATAACCTTGAGGAAACTGAATTTGGGAAGTTATTGTATGCAGAATGGGAAGGATTGGCTTTTACAAAAAAGAACAAGGTTAAAATTAATGCAAACCTTACATCGCATTTTACCAAGGTGATTAAAGAGAAAGGGCTTGAAGATAAAATTGCCCAGAAACTAAGATGGTTACCAGTGAAACATCAACAAAACTGTTCTGCATTTATTGTCAGTAAAGGTTTTACGGGCGTTGCCCTCTTTATAGCAGGCAACTGGTATACTATCCGCCAGGATATTGATTTTAAAAAGTTATGCTGTGCATTGATGACAGAGCAGCTTTTTAAAAGCTTATGGTTTAAAACCGTGATGGCTTATGCACGTATAAGGCATCTATCAAGTAGGGATGAATCTCTCTCTTATGATAGACCTTTTATATTAAACCTAATACACTGATGGAATACCATGAACCCGATCGCACTTGGTCAATTTGGTGCCAGACCTATGAATCTTATGTAGAAACTTTTGTTGTAAAAGGCCGTTTTCATTCAAACGTCCCGGAAGATATTGTCAAGAGCTATAAAGTTGCCGAATACATAATGGCACATGCTTACTACTTCTATCCAATGTACGATGAAGCAATGATCCGCTTGACTGGTATTTTTGAAATGGCTATAAAGAAGCGCTGCATAGCATTGAACATTCCTTTGAAAGAACTGACTGACAAAGGGATTTTAAAAGAAAAAACTTTATCAAAACTTATTAAGGATGTTACTAAAAAAGAGCGGGGCAAGCAAATGCATTTCCAGCTAAACTGGGCCCGTAATATCCGTAACCTATTGGCCCACCCTAAAGATTATGGATTCAGCGGAGGCAACATCCATTCTGCCATACAAGAGATAGTGAATATTATCAATCTGCTTTTTATACCGGAAAATTTACTTATTTCCTTTTTTAACGAACGGAAAAGAATGGCTGCTCTTCTCAAATTATTTTCAAAGGGTCTTTGGGTATTGACGTACAAAAGCAATCGCTATTTGGTAGCAGGCCGTGAGGTTGTGTCAGCAATAAGAATTGACAATAAATGGAAATACCTAGTTGTGCTTATGCCTGTCTACCATAACTTTTCCAATGCACTTGTAGAACATAAATACCTCGAAGCATTTAGGTTGCTCATTACCGATGTTAAAATAGGGAAGAATTCTTTTACTGCTACAGATGCCCGGGATGGGTTGTTGATTATGATCGAAAAAAGCCACAAAGACAAGGATTTAGAAACATATAGGAAACATCTTGACAGTTGGCAAAAGGCAACAAAGGAGAACCAGGTTATTTATTTGAATTCAAATCAGGTAGATACGGATCGCAAAGAAAGTGTTATGCAGTATGAATGGTTATATAAAACCTAATTGTTAATTTTAGCTACTTATCGCAAATATGAGATTGTACGTATATGATTGCCAAAAATGCCAAATGCCCGTGCGGCAGCGGAAAGCAGTATAAAAGGTGTTGCATAGACAAGCCCGACGCACCATGGCGATTAGGCACTGCTTCTTCAAATAAAAAAAACATCCCAAAATCAACACTCTCGATTTGCAATAATCATCCATCTGTGGAAGTTCTTAAAATCCTTTCCTTACTGCAATTACAGCCTCAAAATCATGGTAAGAATATAAGGCTGGAAGTAGCTGTTACAGAAGTGATCAAGTCAATGAATGAAAAGAATACTCTTTTAGATATTGACCAATTTAGAAAGGACCTGCTAAAAGAATTTCCGAAGGATTATAGAGAAGACCCACCGGACAATTTCTTTACTGAGAATATCGTATATGCCAATGGGAACAATGTAGTATACCCGGGCATTTTTATTGATGTGGTAGAAATATTGCAATATCACATCAATGCCTTGATCCACGATACAGGCTTCCCCGATAACTTTTTAACGGAATGTAACCATGCACTCCTATTACTGCTTACCATACAAAGGGAGATAGCAAAAAAGCTCGGGCATTCTCATCGGATGTTTGAGCAGGCAAACCAGGATACGTTATACATACCTGATAACAACTACCTGGTTCAAAACAAAGACATTCTTGCTTTCAGCTTCACAGATATCAAAACAGTCTGCGACAACTATCAGATACCATACAAAACATTGGATGCGTTTGTTTTTAAATGGCAAACCCAAGCACTTGAATTTGGGGACGATGATGACAGTCAATTGTTTCATCAGCCTTTCATATTTGTGGAAGGGGTCTTTTTGCTTGTTATGCCCACTGCCATAATTCAGAGCCTTATTCAATTTATATTGAAGAAAGCTGGTGAATACAATGCAACAGCTTTATTGGTCAAAGAATTTGCATTATCTGCCCAGCCGGAGGTCATGTCTGTATTTGCACGAATGAGGTGGTCAAAGGTATCTTTTGAGTTTCCTTCACTTGATGGTTCTTCTACTAATTATATGCTTTTAAATGAAAGTATCTGGAAAGTAGATGAGGGCAAATTCACTTATGTGGTTATCCTGACTGAAAATATTCTTACACCATTAGAGAAAGAGAAGGCAGGGCCTGTCTTTTCAGGGATTCTGCAAAAGAGATTTGATGATGTTATAAAGAAGTTGAAGAAGACAATCGGAACAGTGGAGATAATGCTGGTAAGTATTGTTTCGAAAGTCGGGCTGGTGAGCTACTCCATGTTGGCGTTTGGTGAGACTAAAGGCATAACCTATTTCATCAGTCTAACCACGGTTGAATTATTGGTGCTGACGAGAAACTGGAAATTCAATAGCCTCACTTTATGGAAATATGTAAAATATTTAACCCTTGCCGAACAATCGGTTGAACTGGCGCCAATGACATCGCATTTGGCAATCTTTCATTATTATAAAGAACATGTGGAATCCTTTTTTCACAGCGATGATAAAAGGTACACACACCTTCTGCTGGAATTCAGCATTGCGGGCAATGTGAGAAGGGAAGGGTTATCAAAACTTGATAAAATTGGCATAGGTTACGGCACCAGAGAGACATTTGGGTTTATGCAGTGCGTACGTAAAGAAGAATACTACCCTGTATACATATCACAGGAAATGTATTTCGGAATCGCACGTTCCTGTTTGCTGAAGTATTCCTGCCCTATCTGGTTCGAAGCAGCAGAAAATGACAGAAAAGGCGATTTGTATATCAATGCTATCATGTACTGGTTGAACGAAATCCACGAAGGTGTAAAAGACTATCTCAACCAGTTAGGTTTACCACCAATCAGGGTGGAAGTAAAACTTCACGAACAGTTTTATAAACTCGAAAGCTTGGAAGATTTAGAGATATATGATGATATTGATCATGATATACCATTTAGGGTTGACCCGGTAAAACGTCAAATAGCTTTTACTATCCCGATTGAAATGATCCAGTTTTTTTCCGGACCGGAAAACCGTGGAGAGAGGATACTTATTGATTTCCTATTGGATATGTTTGGAAAGATAATTGTTGCCATGGGTGGGACTTTAATGGATGAGACAGAGAAACATTTTTTGCTGGAAAAGTATATCCCGATAAGCCCTAGAAAAATGCTGCTGCTTTTTAATGGTGATAATGATATCAAGGTTGTCGAGACCGATATTCCGCCCAAAAGGTATATCCCGGATGCAGACCTCTCCTATATATTGGAGAACCAGCTTGACTGGCTTGCATTAGACCCACCACTGGACAAGCCACTAAAAAAGGTTATTGAAAAAATAGCTTTCTTAAATAAACTGGTTGGATTACATTATAAAATAATAACGAATAAAATAAAGGAATTAGACAAAGAGCAGTTACTCATTACTGTGATGAGAAAAAATGAATCGCTGCTTCAGGCAAGGGCATTCAGGCATATCAACTATCCTGCTAAGCTTCTTTGCTACTCCAAGTACTATGACGTGAATAAGGAATTTTCTGAATCGGAAACCGATCTAGTTGAAACAAGCCTTGCTGCAAGGATACTCATTGAATTTACTGCGTTAGAACCAGAGACAGGGCAAAAAATCGCTTCACAGGACGAGATAGATATTTTACTTGCCCATATCATACAACTGGTTAATTACGCAAGCCTTTCAGATTCTATCAAATATGAAATCGAAGACCCTGAAATTGTCGCACTGCCGTCAGGCAGGGTCGGTATAAGTAAAGAGGAAAGAAAGGGGATTGGCCGGTTCAGGGATCAGGTGTATGCAGAAGAAATTCATTCTTATACCGAAGACTTTCATCAATATTTCAAAAGGAAGAAAAAGGAAAAGGTATCGAGCCCCCAACAAAAACATTTTGCAGAAAAATTGAACAAGGCTTTCCTCGATGAATGGGGACTTACTTTAGGTGAGTTAGATATGGCCTGCCATGCGATTGCTTCCGTTCTGCTTTCTGAGAACACTTCTGTAAGACTGTTATCAGAAAACGATTTTATAAAATGGATGTTGGACATAACAGACTTTCAGCAGGAGAAAATATATTCATTTTTGAAAATAATGAAGTTCCTGCAGCGGCCTGCTCCCTTAACCCCACCACCGGGCTTTGAAGGATGGGAAGTGTATCCATGGAGATTCAACAGGCGCCTGTCTTATTTGCTTCGACCAATTATTTCTTTACAAAAAGATGGGGAAGAATATTTTTTATTAAGTGCAAGACACTTGTTGACAGCTTCTGAAAATATCATGTCGCTTTTCTTTAACGGTGCATTGAAAGTAGACAAAGCAAATAAGAAGATTATTCAATTATTGGCTGAAAGGAACAAAATTAAAGGGGATGAATACCGTGACGAGATACTGGAATGGTTAAAACAAAATACTAAGCTAAAAGTATTTGATCATGAGGTAAAAATCAAGCCTAAAGGCTTTTTTGTTAGTGACATTGACAAAGGTGATATTGATATTCTAGGGATAGATGAAATAAACGGCATCGTCTACTCTATCGAGTGCAAGAACACAATACAGGCAAAACTGACTTACGATTATAAAATGGAGATGGATAATTATTTAGGAGTGGACGGAAAAGAAGGATTAATAGAAAAGCACATCAAAAGGCACAGATGGCTGGAAGAAAATATTGAGCAGGTTCAGATAAAATTGGCTTTTCCCAACAAGCCGACTATTAAGTCATTAGTAATCTCGAAGAACATTTTACCGCTTAAACACTTGAAGCCAGTTGAGATGCCCATGTTCTCCTTTTATGATTTAAAGACAAACTCATTTCCTTATTAATTATGGCAAGATTAAAAATAAAAGGGTTGCTTTATGATAACCTGGACGAACTATACCAGAATTCTATAACTGCAGCATTTAAAAGTTCAAAACTATCAAGGGAGGAGTTTACAAAAAAATATGAAGAAAAACTTGATGAATATTCAGACGCTTTCGAAAAGAGTGCCATAAAAACCCATGCAGACATACGGTATAAAATAAAATTTGCTACTTATCACAAAAGTATCATCGCCACACAAAAAGCGATTGCTCAAACGTATAAAGACTCTTTCACCTATTATTTCTCCTATCTCAGTGCCTGCCATGTTATACTGAATAAAGTTTTAAAACAATTGGATCAATTTGAGACCAATCAAACCGATCATGTTGTTATACCATTGTACGCACACCTTTTAAGAAAGGTTGACCAGATAGGCATCATGTTATTGAATGGGTATGATGATGCCGCATTGGTATTATGGCGGGCCTTTTATGAGTTTTCCCTCGTTTGTATGTTAATAGCCGAAGAGGATTCGGAAGATTTAAGTAAAAGATTTACGGAACATACCATTCGTCATTCCAAAAGAATGATGGATAGTTATCAATCAAGGTTATCAGAAACAGGGTTTGAAGCTATTAGCGATGACGAACAAAGAAATGTCAATGATTCATATCAACGGCTAAGTGACTTGTATGGTAAAGAATTTGTAGAGGGTGATTACAGTTGGATTAAAGGAGTGCAGAAGCTCGAAGGCAAAAAAACAACACTTAGGGCAATAGAAGATGTATTGGACATGGGTAAATTCAGGCCGTTCTATATTTGGGCTTCTTCACATACGCATGCCAGTTTCGAAGTCTTCAAAGAAGTAACTTTTGATAATAAAATTTATGCTGTTGACATAACAGATTCAAGACCAGATTTTGAGGATTTAATTGACCCCATGCAGATAACAATAAATGTGTTGCATGAAGTAAACGAATCGGTGCTGAGACTTATCAGTGATGAAGAGGAAGGCTATTTGAATTTGGAACTGCTTCATAGGCTTTATTTGAAATTACTTCAAACCTTTGATCCAGAAGCAGGAAAAGATATACCTGCCGGGCAATAGCACTTACTTATTATAAGCTTCATGAGATATCATTTTTTCTTTGGTTTAGTCAGGCCAGGAAACCCCAAACCCTTTTTAGTGTAGTATTCATCAATCTCATCCTTAAATCCTGTTATGGTGATATGCTCATCATCTTTAATTGTTGTAATGGGGAAATTCCCTTCAAAATAATAGCCTAACACATCTGTCTCGTCTTCAAATGTTATGTTTTCTTTGTCGTATAAACCTAAGCGATAATCTAGGTATTCATTAAAATCCGTTTCATTTTCAATGAGGTCTGCAAATACAAAAAGATCATAAATAGAAATGATCCAACTCCATTTGAATTCGTCTTGGAGAACACCCGCATCAATTAGCCTTTGCAAATTGGCAGATATGGCAGAGAATTGCTCAAATGTCACTGCTATCTTGTAATAGGCAGTGATACTTGTTTTATCGACAATCAATTTCTGCTGTTTTCCTTTTTCTGAGTAAGTGAAGGTTGGATTCTCATTATCCTGTAAATATTTTAATGCACGGTGGCATTGAAAAGACCCTTTATTGATGGTTTCATCCAGACGGGATTTAAGTCCTTTCATGGCACCCCTGCGGTGTTTGGCGTTCAGTTCACCTGCTTTTACTTCAATTATATATGCTGTTGAGGCTGTTAGAGCTAACAGGTCAAGTTCATTGTGTTTGATAACTTCATTTTCAGTTACATCATATTTAAGGCCATGGTATATTTTAGCATGGGGCAGTAATTGCTGAAAAAGGCTTTTTGTTTTTAATTCAATATAATTATCTCTTGAATTTGTAGAACTGTTATTCCTGTAATAATTATCAAAGTAAACCGCATCTTTATCTCGGATTAATTTTTCTGCTATTTTGAAAATATTTCGAAAACCCAATGTCGTAGAGAAATGGAAATACTTGCCTCCATGTTTAATTAGCGGCCTCGCCTGGATCTCAGTATCATTGAGGGGGAAAGCTCTGAACTTAGGTGGCTGAAAAAACATATTGTTTTCACCAAAGGAGATGGATAATTTTTCAAAGATTTTGATTTCCTTTTCTTCCTGCGGAATTACCCAGAAAACTGTTGGGAAGCTGGCGATAGTATTGAGATCATGCATCAATACACTAACATGTTGTTCTGCATTATATAGATCAGGGTTTGCTTCAGTAAACTGTTGAATAAAATGTTTGCCAGTTTGCTGCCATATCTCCATAACCCGGTTTTCACCGTTCTTTTCCATCCATTCTTTTAATCGGGCATGTGATTGGGCTGTACCATCTGTATTTCCAATTTTGGACCCTACCAATGTATCCATTTTGAGAATTGCCTTTAAAAGGTCGTGATGATTAAACCCATAAGCTGTTTCCAAAAAACCAGAAAATGGTTCAAAGAGTTCTTTATACACCTGAGTAATGTGCATTTGATATCCATCCCCGCGCACATTCATTGAATCAGTTACGATTATGAACCTCAACCACTGATCCGCTTCATTTCCTTCTGCAGGAATTTCTGCTGTCATCTCATAAAATCCTACATTAGATTTTATAGAGGATAGTTTTTCGTAAATAGCTTCCAACTCTTCTTTGGTTGGAGTGGCAGTCTGATGATTATCGCTCGCAGTGGCAATACTCATTGCATATTCCAACATTGTTTCTATTTGTGGATCATCTTGCAACAATTCATCTTCTCTGATTTGGTCCTTGTCTTCACCAGTATAATTGGCTAGAAATTGATTACTTATAGAAGGACTCGCCTTAATCAATTTGCTTCCGAGAAATCCAAGTACATATATTTTATCATATTGATTAATCAACTTAATGGCTTCTTCAATTTCCTGTTGTAACCAAGTCAAGAACCATTCTCGATTTTCCCTTGCCTTCTTCATTACATATAGGTAACCGTCCTTTATTTCTTGGGGCATGTAAACTGTATTCATTATTTATTTGCATTTATTGTTTAAAGATTTCAATTGGCACTAAGTAAAATAAAAAAACGCATGACTCGTCATGCGTTTTTTTATTCAATTATGATTTTCTTATTTAGTTATAACAGATATTCAGTAGCTCATTTTTAACATGCAAAACAGCTTTCATTATTTGTTCTATCTCAAAATCAGTGAGGTCTAGATACAACAATACCACCAGCTTGTTGCCTCTTAGCAGTATTAGTGCTATGTTCTGACTTCGGGCGTACTCGATGGCACCCTTCTGAAATCCTTTTGTCGTGACAATAATCCCTTTCTGCGCTTTGAGGTCATCGATGATTGCTTTGAAATATCCAACCTTCTCCCTATCCACTCGCTTGTTCCAGTATTTGCACTCAACTAAGGTGAGATAATCAACCCCAAGAATATTTACAAGAAAGGACACATCTATCTTGTATGTATTTCCAGTCTGAGAAGTGTATGCATGTTGTTGCCGCACTTTCACAGTCTTTCCTAGTTCCTTCTTAAGGTTCTTGGAAATTAAGGTCTTTGTGTGTGTTTCAAAATCAGAGAACGTCATGATAATTTCTTACAGCTTCGCTACTCTCAGTCCCAGAACCGGGACTATAGGATGGAAACTTAAAGGTAGGAATATATTGTTTTGTCTGAAAATAATTTTAATCATGGATGTCTGAGCTACGCTCCAACGGGTCTAACTCCATTGCTTTCTTTTTTGCCCACGCAAGCCACGCAGTAAATGATGCTGTAACATTATTGCTGGCCACCGCCTTCGCTTCAGCAACCTCTAGGTAATCTCGCAGGTCCTTTGACTGTCTCCATTGCGAAGCTTCTTTTAGAAGTGACTGAAAAGCTGCCTCGTCCTATTTTTTTGCCTGAACGAGTACCTGAACAGATACTGCCTCCTGTTGCTTGATGGCATTACGTCGTTCACGAGCTACCCGTTCCTCACCCTCCAGTTGGCCCATCACTTCCAGCCAAGTCAGTATTTTCAGTAATTGTTCCTCCAACCTCAGCTTCCCATCAATCCATTCCCTTTGCTGGAAAAAACCAGCCTTGAAATAGAGCAAGCCAGTCGGCTGCTTACGGCTATAACTGTCACCTTTTCCTTGTACCCTTTTCGATTTCTCCCGAACCTTGATCAGTATTTCCTCTTTTTGATACGTGGCGTAACTTTCATCATTGCGTAAAGCAATCCCATGTCCCCTTGCTTTCCATGCCTTGACCAAAGTGTCAAGAAAACAAAGGGCCCTTGATACATTCGCTGGGCTGACTGCTACATCCAACTGCCCAGTGCGTTTGGATACCAATCCTTCATTAACATAATGGCCTGGTTCGGTTAAGCTATTATGTAGCTCCACAATCATTGGATCGGCAGCAATCAATCTTTCGGGAATTTTCAGGTTCACTTTGGGGTCATTTTCGATTTCCTTTTGCAGCAAGACAAGTCTTTGCTGGAAACCTTCCCTGTCTATTTTTTCGATAAGCATGCTGCAAAACAATGAAGAAAATGACACTTCATATCTAATGGCAGTTGAACCGATATTATTAACCTTAAAGTGAGGTGAAATTGGAAGGCGTTTCTGGGTAAATAATTTTGGCTGGTTGTGGTATAGTCAAATGGAGATGGGCAATCCCTTTCTCCGTGATCGAAAAACTTGGTGCATCGCCTTGCTGCACTTCAACAAGTCCATCAGCTTCCAATACCGATAAATGTTTCGAGATCAATTCCCAATCAAAAGTAGAGTGTAAGATCATTTCGCGGGGTGTGCAACGGTACTGTGTGGGGTGGGTTTCCTGTTTGACAATGTTGTATAGAACTTTGTAAAGTACCGTCTCTTCTGTCCATGCTGCAATGAAAAAACACATCAGCCAAATGAATCAATTGTTACCTGCGTATTATCCCAATGTTAGTATGCACAGTTTATTCCCTCTTTAATCACTGTAAAAGCAGGGAGTCTTCTACAATAGCAAATTATGTCATTGAAATGCTTTAACCACTTTCACCATTCTATCATCCTCTTTTCTGTAACCATAATCAAAAACATAGTAGTAATCATAGCCTTTCATTTTTGATTTCTTGATATGTGTCAGGTAGTCATCGTCAAACCTTGTGCAATAAGTTTATCCATATCTATGGACATTGAATTCTTCTCACCTAGCACATCCTTTAATACCTGTTGGTTTCTCTTGAGTATCTTGATGATGCGTTCTTGCGCTTCTTCTAAATTTGTTTTGTTTTTTCGGTGGTATTCATTCTTGCATTTAAGGTCACAGTATTTCTGGTCGTCCCTGCCTACTAATTTTTTATTGCATTGCAAGCAATTTTCGAATTCTCTGGCCATAAATAATACATTTCGTTCAATCCTTTATAGCAAACAACAAGCCGATTTTAATCGGTTATAATCGATAGCTATCCGATATACCCGATTAAGATACCAGTTAGTTTTTCTAGGCTGTTGACCTTTGTGTTGTCAATAAATTCTATTAGTAAACAAATGGTTATGAAAACAATAAACAAGGTGGAATTGATCGGTTATCTCGGGCAGAACCCAATAATAACCACTACCGCTAAAGGAGTGAAGAAAGCAACATTGCGGGTAGCAACGCATTACTATGTAAAGGAAGCAGGTGATGAAAAAACACTCCATACAGTATGGCATGATGTAGTGGTTTGGGAGAAAACAGCAGAACAGGTGGAGAACCAGTATATCAAGGGTAGCCATATCCGCATTGAAGGGAGGCTGCAATACCGAACCTATGAAGACAGGACAGGGCATGTACGTTATGTCACCGAAGTGATAGCGAAAACCTTGATGAACCTTGACCGTTAATTCCCACGTAAAAAAACAGGTTATGAAAACAGCAAAATTCATATACACGAATCCCCGCAGGATAAAAGGGTGGGGCTACAGGTTTGATTCATTGACCGAATTGAAATACGTCGTTTCGATTACTGATGAATACGAGTTCCTGCGTGAGCCGGTGGTGATTTATTACAATCCTGGTAATAGGATGCCTGTTGACAATCCCAAAAGTAATTACAGGCCTTACACGCCTGATTTCCTCATACGCCACAAACAGACAAGGGAAGCATTTCTTGTGGAGATCAAGCCCCGTGCATTTCAGGGGCAACCGCAACTGGCCTTGCGGAAGGAAGTAGCAGAGAACTATATACGCTGGAAAAAGTATGACTGGGAATACAAAGTGGTCTTCGACAACGGGATTGTTTTATCTGCCGAGCAACTCGAAGATTTCGAGGATTGTTGCAGGCTCAAAACGAAAACTGATTTGAATAACTGGTTCGAACAGTACAGCAAAAAATATGGTCATGCTGCACGGTCATTGATCAATGGCACATCCGATAATAGGAAAGTCCAGTTCGTCATGTTCGGCACACCCCAACAGTTATGTTTTCCGTTCTAAAAAAGCAATATGGATTACACTTGTTTTGAATATAGCAGATCAACACCTGTATGTTACCAGGGCATACAGCTCGATTCAATACTGGAACTGAAATTCCTCTTGTCGATTGAGGAGACACATGCCTATATAAGGGATGGGATTGAAATCTATTATGAGGAGCGGTCACTTACTGCCAATGATGAAATGTATGAACGTACAAGGAAATATGTTCCTGATTTCTTGATACGTGATTGGAAAACGAAACAGGCAACATTGGTTGAAGTGAAACCCGATCGTTATGTTGATGACGGGTTGCTCGCTGAAAAGAAAAAAGCAGCCAGCCATTTTATTGAAACCTTTGGCTATGACTGGCAGTACAAGGTTGTATTTGAAGCAAGCATTCACCTATCCACCGAACAGTATAGAAAATTATCTTCTATCCTTTCCGGCCAAACAAAACACCACAGGCAATGCCAACCAATTTCTTCCTATATACAGGAAGAGCAGCACAGGCTTTTTGTAAGAAGTGGGTTGGTTCCGGCACCATCGCTGTGATGTGTCTTTCGTTGCGACGCTCCGTTCATCTTCCGGTTCATTGTTCTTCCTGTAACCGCTGGTAAATCTATGCCCAGCCCTGATCGGGATTTGTTATCAACCCCTCCTTCTCTATCGAGAGGGGATTGATAAAAACCCCTTCTCATCATTATTCATCTTTAAAAATTTATGTTATGGAATTCACAGGAAGACTGACAGCAAACGCAAAGGTCAGCACAGTTAAGGGCGACAAGGAAGTAGTGAACTTTTCAGTGGCCATCAATGACCGTTACAAACCAAAGGACAGTAACGAGACCAAGGAGTTCGTTACCTACATCAATGTGGGCTGGTGGATGGGCACAGGCGTGGCTAAGCTGCTGACCAAAGGCACCATTGTAACAGTATCAGGTAGGCTTTATGCTAATGCATACAACGACATGCAAGGCGAAGCAAAAGCAAGCCTGCAATGCCATGCAGATAGGATCAAGGTGCAGCAATCTGTAAAGCAGGAAGCAGTTCCTGTTGCAGTTGCTCCATCTGCTGAAGAAATTACCGAACCATTGGCAGACCTGCCATTTTAAATCCATTGATCACTATTAAAATCATGAGTTATGTCACATCAATTGAATTTTAATGAAGAGAAGAATCAGTATAGCTTCTTCTCTGTTAAGGAAAAGCCTTGGCATGGATTGGGGCAGGTAGTAGACAATTATCCTACCGGTAAAGAGGCGTTGCAGTTTGCAGGGCTGGATTACGAAGTAGTAAAAGAGGATTTATATACTACCTCATTCAACAGTGACGGCCAGGCCATGGATTTCAACAAGCGCGTAAAAACACATTACGCTACCATTCGTAAGGATACTGGTGATATCCTTGGCGTTGTTGGGAAGGATTACGAAATAGTACAGAACACGGATGCCTTTGCTTTCTTCGATGCTATAGTTGGAGGCGATGGTATCCAGTATGAAACCGCTGGTGCACTCGGTAAAGGTGAACGCATTTTCATCACGGCAAAACTGCCCGGTTATATCAAGGTTGGTAATGATGACCTCATTGAAAAATACCTTTTCCTCACAACATCGCATGATGGTTACGGCAGCATCACCGCTGCATTCACACCTGTTAGGATTGTTTGCAACAACACCCTCAATGCTGCATTGCATAACCATTCCAACGCCGTCAAGATCAGACATACTGCTAATGCAAAGGAAAGGTTGGAACAGGCACATAAGGTCATGGGTATTTCTAACCAGCTTTCCCAAGAGATGGAAATCATTTTCAACCAATGGGCCAAGGTCCGTATCACTGACCCTGAAGTAAAGAAGCTGATCCGTATGGCACTTGTACCCAACAAAGAAACAATGAAACACTTGGAGGAAGGAAAGGAAGATGCATTGTCCGCCTGCTACACCAATATCTGCGACAGTGCGTTTGAATACGCCATGGGGAACAGTACCCAGCAATTGGAAACAACCAAGGGCACTTTGTTCGGTGCATACAACGGCATAACAGGTTACTTCCAGAACGTGCGGAAATACAAGGATGAGGAAGCCAAGGTCAAATCACTATTATATGGTGGTACAGGTCAGCAGCGTTCACAGGCAGCCTTCCGTCTCTGCGAAACATTTGCAAAAGATCAAATAATATTTTCC
>JAHEZD010000010.1:0-10481 GCA_023251255.1 Chitinophagaceae bacterium | reverse complement strand
TTCCAATTGATAAAAGGGGGCATTGCTCCCTTTTATTGTTTAAATAAGATTCTATGAAAAGGTTTCAGAATTATTTCCATTTCGAAGTCGCCGATGGCTATGTATCGGGTCGGTTCAATATTTATCAAGCACTGCATGGCGGTATTATGCTGGTGCTTGCAGACAGCATGACTACAATGACCTATGCACAGGTAAAGGACCTGAACATAGACGTCACCCGTTTTGACCACTACAATGAAGCGCTCTTCCTTGACTATTACAAAGAGCAGATTGCTTCAGGCAATTTTCAATAACCAATAAAATAACAAGTCATGGCAAACTGGTGTACGAACATAATAGGCTTTGCAGGAAGCGAAGATGCTATCAGGCAAGTACAGGGACTGATCACATCCATGGAAACAATGCAACGGCAAACAGGAGAAGGCCAGCTTCCGGAATTTTTTAAAGCTACGGTAGGCTTCATTTTCGACCCTTATTGGGATTCCAATACGCTGACTTATCAAACCAAGTTCTGTCCCAATGTAGAGGTCATCAAAGCCATTGCTGATCATTTCGGTATTCCTGTTTTCACGCACACATACGAAGAACCTGGCAACCTGATCTACGGCGAGTTCTATTATGCTGATGGTATACTGAGAGACATCTGCCTTGACAGGGAAGACTTCGACCTCTTTGAAGAAAACGAGGATGGCGATAGCTGGGCTTTTGAAGGCAATGTGTATGACAGCGATTCCGAAATCCTTGAGATACTCCTTGAAAGAAAAAAATTACAAGGAGCATATTCTATCATCAAATAAAAACAAGATCATGAAAACAAACTTTTTTGAATTGATCGCAGGCTTGTCCATCACGGGCAACCTCAAACTAAATATACAGCCGCAGCAAAACGGTCAACTGATCGTATCGGTGCTATTGACCAATGATGCAGTAAAGGACAAAGCAGTTAAAACGATACCGCCATTATTGTTGAATGGTTCGGCCAATGAATTGAATGAAGGCTTTTTTACAGCCATCACGGCACCGTTACAAAAAACACATCAATTGTTGGTGAACCTCGCTGAGCATGAAAAAGCAGTAAGCAAAGTAAAGACAGAAAACAGCACAACAAAGAGTAGTGCTACCGGTTCCAATAAATCAGGTGACCGCAAAAAATTCGATGAGCAGATGAAGAAAGTAACCGACCTCGAAGCCAAGAAAAAATATGGCGAGGCCATCGGGCAGATGCCAACAGAAAAACAATATCCTGCGTATGCCGATGAAATAAAAACAAAAATGAATGAACTGCGTACCAAGCATGGCTCCTTATCCCTGTTTGAAGACGATCCGCAACCTGATACAGGTACGGAAGAAAAGAAAGAGGATCATGATGATGACAATGATGATATAAATGAACCTCCATTTGAACCCGATGAAGACAATGACGATGATAACGACAATGATAACAATTAAAATAATGAGCCATGTTGATCACAAGCCAGTTACCAAGAATATTCCGCTTCGAGCATCAAGGTGCAGAAGTGGTACTCACTGATCCGCAACAGGATTTTTCACCTGAATCAGTGCTGAATTTTTATTCCCCCACTTATCCCATCCTGACGACAGCAAAAATCGAAGGGCCTGAGATAAAGAATGACCAGGTGGAATACAAGTTCGTCACCACGTTAGGTACAAAAGGATAGCCATGAAAAAAGCGAAAGAAAACAAACAAGTGATAGTGGATAAAAATGAAGAGCTATGCAAGCTGTACAACAACCTCCAACGTTTCGTAGAAAACATCGATCAATTACCGGATGCGGCAAGGGTAAAAAAGATAAAACCCAAACCGCTACCACAGGATTTGGTTCCGATGCTTTTTTGACACAGTCATTCGGGCCTGTCACTGACCTCGGCAGGCCTTCTTCTAAACTGGCAAAAAACGCTGGGCAATACTTTTATCAATCGTTACTTCATCTCGCAACTTTATACCAGTTCAACCCCTTCATTATAACGGACGAAAAATACCCTGCAAACATCCTTGCTTCTTTCACCCATGCAAAAGAAATGATGAAGCAAAAAGCAAGCGAAGCGGAATTGATTATCACGCAGGATAAAGAAGGCTATCCTTTTTTGTCAACAGCACTTGAATTAAGCACGGGGTTGACTTTGTATTACATCCCTGTTGATGCCTTGATCAGACTGCACAGGCATAGGAACAAGCCTGCTTTTACATTACTGTTATCAGTATACGCATACTTGCACCAAATAGCAGGTATGCCCCTGTGTCAAGACTACAGTCCAACTTATAGTTGCTATGATATGATGCAGGAAAGTTTGCAGGACAATCAAGGAGGCTACGAACCCGAAGAACACCAGCAGTGCCTGCGTGATTTTTCAGCAATGAACCGCTTCTTGCCAGTTCTTAATAAACAAATAGGTAAGCTGGTTCATTTAGATGAATTCGAAAGCCGTGTAAAGTCTTTCCAACCCCTTTGTGAAATGGAAGAAAAACTGCTGGAGATATCGAAAAGAATATTATCAATATACAGGTCATGGCCTGGCAGGTCTTTCGTGGAAAACTGCAATAGCGAGTTCTTGTATCCTGATGAAGAAGAAAGAGGATATGTAGAGCAGTATTTCTCCTTTTGCTGGACAGTTAATGGTTGGATGATAGACCATCTCTGCGAATGCATCAATTGCGATTTACAGGAACGCTCTGTAGTGGACCAGCCTATCGCTTTGCAGGCTTTCAACCAAGCACACCAGTTACCATGCCATGACCTTTCTTTTGAGAAGGAATTATTGGAAGCTATTTGCGGATTAATAGACGTTACAAATTTGATTGTATGAAAAATATAACAAGCCGCTTTACTAAAAAATATTGGCCTACCAAATCGCTCATCGTATACACATCCGACAGCAAGGAAAATAATTGCTATGTGGAAGCCTTTGACTTCAACCAAAAGGGCATGATGATCAACGCCCATCCTTTAACGATAGAAGAAAGCCGCCAGCTTGGTCAAACATTGATTGCTGACCATGAAAAAGAAGAACGTTGTTTTCGAAGTGAGGGGTTATTGCCCATCAACGTGCTTTATGTTCACACAGGTGATAACGGGTGTGTCATTTGGCATACGCCTGGCGTGCAAAAAAGGCTTCTCTTCAAACACGAATTAACGCTCGTTGACGGCAACTATCCTGTGCCTGCCTTGCTGTGGAAAGCAGGCAAGGAAAAGCTATCCATTTATGCTTTGAAGAACAACAAACGTCCCACGATAAATACGCTGCTGTATGAAGCTCCTTATTTCAACATACATGCTAGTGGCAATGTCTGCATGGGAACAGTGGATATAGAGGTAGAAAATAATAGCACGCTTGAACAGTTCATGATGCTTTGGGAAAGCTATTTTTTCAACAGCACCTTTTCGCATTTGTTGGGAGAGCGTTCACCTGTCAAGAGCAATATCATCCAGTTGTATCAGGGCCTTTTGGGAAAAGAATATTTTCCTTTTGAAGAATTATTGCAGCATCCAAAAAAATTAAAAGACATTCTCCATGAAAACGAATAAAGCACCTGTCCATTTTACCGACAATTATCTCATTGCACCTACGAATCCTGTTACTGTAAACCTTATTGGTGCAGGCGGTACCGGTAGCCAGGTATTGACAGCTTTAACAAGGATCAACCATTCGCTGGTAGCGCTCGGCCACCCTGGCCTTTTTGTAAGGACATTTGATGATGATATAATTACAAAAGCAAACATGGGCAGGCAATTATTTGCAGCAAGCGAGGTTGGCTCCTGCAAAAGCGTTGCATTGACTAATCGTGTCAACCGTTTTTTCGGTAGTAACTGGAAAGCCATTCCCGATAAAATTTCCGTGAATACAAGGGAACTTTGCGGCAATATTACCATCAGTTGTGTGGATACAGTTAAGGGCCGTTTTGACATCGCTAAACTTTTACAAAGCACAAGCAAATCGTACCACCGTGACAGGTCCATCTACTGGATGGATTTTGGCAACAGCCAGCATACCGGGCAGGTTATTCTTTCAACTACTGGTAAAGTGGAACAGCCAGCTTCAAAAAAATACAAAACAATCAATAAACTCCCGTTAGTTACCGATGAGTTCAAGAGCCTTTTGGAGGACACGCAGGAAGATGATTTACCAAGCTGTTCGTTAGCCGAAGCATTGGTCAAACAGGACCTCTTTATCAACACAACTTTAGCTGCTTTAGGTGCTTCACTTTTATGGTCATTGTTCCGTGAAGGAATGGTATCCTATAGGGGCTTTTTCCTCAACCTGAAAGACTTCAGGATACAGCCTATACCAGTCGCATAATACACTATGATCCACCCTACTTATCTGCCCGCAATTTGGTCAGTTCCTTCTAAGCCTTTTTTCTCTTTTTAATTTTATAACAGCAATTAAAACCACCTCTTCAACATCGCATTGAAGAACCTGATTTATCGGCTTTGGTTGCCGAGGCAAGATGTACAAACGTAATACGTTTGGCTCATTTGCCCCTTCACTCGGAACTCGTGCGGGGTAGAAAAAGTGAGAGCGTTATGAAGAAGGATAAAAAAGAAATAAGAAACAAAATTGTCACCTTACGGATGAATGAAAGCGAGTTTTCAAAAGCGCATGCCAACTGCAAGAAGACAACCGAAAAATATCTCGGCAATTACTTACGCAAATTGGCATTGCACGAACCTGTCACTGTTATACATCGGAATGGCAGTGCAGATGATTTTCTGAAAGAGATGGTTTTGTTACGCAAAGAACTCAATGCCATTGGCAACAATCTCAACCAATCCGTTCACAAGCTGCATACGCTGGAAAAGATACCTGAGTTCAGGGCATGGATACAACTATACGAGCAGACAAGAAAAGAAGTCGCCAACAAAACAGAAGCCATCAGTGTAAAGGCACATCAAATGTATCAGCAATGGTCGCAAGAATAACGATACCGGGCAGGTTGTTGGATGCGTTGAACTATAATGAAAAAAAAGTGCAACGTGGGGTAGCTGAATTAATAGGCGATGCTAATTTTTTATTACCATCCTCCAAGATGAATTTCTATCACAAACTGGAAGGCTTTGAACAACGCAACAGTTTGAATGAAAGGGCAACCACAAAGACATTGCATGTGTCACTGAATTTTGACCCATCTGAAAATCTCAACAATGAAACTTTAAAAAGCATTGCGGATGATTACATGCTGCGTATCGGTTTTGGTGAACAGCCTTACCTCATCTACAAACACAAAGATGCGGGGCATCCGCATATACATATCCTGTCAATAACCATCCGTGCAGATGGCACACGCATCAATACACACAACATTGGCCGTAATCAATCTGAAACGGCAAGAAAAGCTATTGAAGCAAAATACAAATTGGTGCAGGCAGGCGGAAGAAAAAATTTGCAGCAACAATCGTTGGCTATTGATATAGAAAAATTGCAGTATGGCAAATCAGAAACCAGGAGAAGCATTGCCAATGTTTTGTTGCAGGTCATTCCTTCCTGGAATTATGTTTCGCTTCCTGAACTCAATGCTGTGCTGAAGCAGTACAATGTTGTAGCAGACCGTGGCAAGGAGGATGGTTTCATTTACAGCAAAAAAGGATTGCAGTATAAAGTGCTTGACAAGGATGGCAATCCAATTGGTGTTCCCATCAAGGCAAGCAGCTTGCCAGTTAAACCAACATTGAATCATCTCCAGGAACGATTTGAAAAGAATAAACTATCAAAAGAAAAGCTGAAGGCGTTGGTGAAGTACAAAGTGGATGAGGCATTGTTAACCAAGCCGCACTCGTTGCAGGAACTGATTGCTCAGTTATCCAAGCACAATATCAAAACAGTGCTAAGGCAAAATGCAGATGGAAGGATATACGGGATCACGTTTGTAGACACACAGCATAGAGCCGTATTCAATGGTTCTGATGTCGGCAAGGAATACAGCGTTAATGGCCTGCTGAAACAAATGAACACTGCACCACAAAAACCATTGGATAAAAACAACAACATTCAACAAATAGCGAGTACAAAGCAGCATGACTTATCTGTTTCCATTTTTGATACGCTCTTGAACCCCGTTGAAGACCATTCACTCACGCCCTACCTGCTGAAAAAGAAAAGAAGAAAAAAGAAAGATCACTCTTAAAATGATATACTATGTCAACAGGTGAAAACGAACAGGACTTGCGGAAGATTCTTGACATGACAAGGATGGCAGCTATTTGCTTGCTGCTCTTACATTGTTATTATTTCTGCTACCCAGCTTTTGTGCAGTGGAAATTGGTATGGAAAATAACCAACAGTTTCCTCATCAATATTGAGCATACGGGTTTATTCAGTTCGCCTGTTAAGTCAAAAATATTCGCACTGATGTTACTCATCATTTCACTGCTGGGAGCACAGGGAAGAAAAGATGAAAAGGCAACATGGAAGCCTATTGTGATTTGGATCACGACCGGTTTGTTTTTGTATGGTGCAAGCATTGCACTGTTAACCATGAATGGCCCTGTTGAACTATTGGCTTGCTTGTATATACTTCTTTCAGGTATCGGTTTTGCAGCGATATTAACAGGCGGCGTTCGGTTAACGAGGTTGATCAAACAGAATTTATCAGGTGATATTTTTAACGACCTTAATGAATCCTTTCCACAGGAAGAAAGATGGATAACGAATGAATATGCGATCCACTTCACAGGGCGTTACAGGTTAAAGGATAAGAAACGCAATAGTTTTATCAATATCATTAACCCTTTCAGGGGGTTCCTCGTAACAGGCAGCCCCGGTGCAGGCAAGTCATGGTTCATTATTCTCCCATTGATCAAACAACAAATCGAAAAAGGGTATGCCATGTTCATCTATGATTTCAAATACGATGACCTGACCAAAGCAGCCTATAATTGGCTCTTACAGAATAAACACAAATATGCAGTGTCGCCTTCTTTTTATGCGATCAACTTTGATGACCTTTCGCGTTCACATCGTTGCAATCCCTTGGACCCTGATGCCATGCACGATATTACCGATGCCACAGAATCGGCACGAACCATACTCATGGGTTTGAACAGGGAATGGATAAAAAAGCAAGGTGATTTTTTTATTGAATCACCCATCAATTTTCTAACTGCCATTATCTGGTTCCTGCGTAAATATGATAACGGCAGGTACTGTACCTTACCGCATGTGATTGAACTCATGCAGGCAGAATATGATGAACTGCTTCCTGTGCTGAATACAGAACCTGAAATAGAAGTGTTGGTCAACCCTTTTATCACAGCCTTTCAGAACGATGCCATGGAGCAATTGGAAGGGCAGGTAGCCAGTGCCAAAATAGGTATGGCAAGATTGGCTTCACCGCAATTGTATTGGGTGTTATCGGGCAACGATTTTACGCTCGACATCAACAACCCCGAAAAGCCAAAGATTGTTTGTGTTGGCAACAACCCCGAAAAGCAAAGTATTTATGGTGCGGTGCTGTCGTTATATATTTCACGATTGATCAAGATTGTCAACAAAAAAGGAAAGCAGAAATGTTCATTGGTCTTTGATGAATTCCCCACTATCTTTTTCAACAATATGGATTCATTGATAGCAACCGCAAGAAGCAATAAAGTAGCAACAACATTAGCCATGCAGGACTTCAGCCAGTTACGGAAAGACTATGGCAAGGAACAGGCTGATGTCATTATCAATATTTGTGGCAATATCATTAGTGGGCAGGTAACAGGCGATACGGCCAAAACATTATCGGAACGCTTTGGTAAAATAATGCAGGACAGGGAGAGCCTTTCTATTAACAGAACAGACACCTCGATTAGCCGTTCAAAGCAATTGGATGCTGCCATCCCTGCTTCAAAAATTGCAGCATTGTCTTCAGGCGAGTTTGTAGGCATGGTAGCAGACAATCCTGATGAAAAAATAAAGTTGAAAATGTTCCATGCAGAAATATTGAATGATACCGAGCAGATGAATGCCGAGATGAAAACATTTAAAAATATTCCTGTCGTGAACAAAGTATCACAACAGGAAATCATGGACAACTATTTTCAGATCAAGTATGACATCCGACAATTGATCGCTGCTGAAATTGAAATACTACTGGAAAAGAAAAAAGTCAATGCATCATAACTTATATTGTTACCTGAAAGCTTTTTAGTCCATATTTTATTTTCTCCCCTTTTAACTGTTTAAAGCCGGTAATTATATCATCAATAGTTACGGGAGCAAATCTGTGGACCCTATTGTTTACAAAAGCAGCCAATTGCAGATTTTGATGTTGTTGCATATTGAGTTTATAAAATGTTCGGTGTGCTCTCAGTTCCATTGGTGCTCCTGCGAACTCAATGACAGGTTTATCGAAAAAAATGGAAATTACTTCTTCCAGCTTTCCTTTTCCTGGAAGGTTTTCGATTAACAACCACTGCCAGTACCAATTTAAAAACCTGTTCATTGAGCGGATCTGTATTGAGCTTATTTCATTGCCTGTATCTGCAAAACTCCACATTGTTTCAACTGCACTATCAATAGCATTGCAGAAAAATACTTTTATCCCATCATTCAATTTATCCGGCTCATATAAACAACAGTAGCGGTATTCAGTTAGCAGTGCCCATACATCAGCTTGGTAATCGGCTTCTTCAATCACCTTCGGGAACTGTCCTATGCCCGTAGCAATTTCCCTTGTCAGTCTGTGCCCTTCACGGCTGTAATGCAAGGCTTCATGAAAGAAAAACAAGCGGCCAGCCTGCATTAAGTCTGTATTTGGGTCTTTATCAAGTCTTTTCTTCAGGCCTGATAAAAAACCGTCATCCAGTAACCATGTATTATTCTTCTCAATGTATTCAAACCCTTCATCAACATTTTTAACCGAAAGGTCAATTTGGTCATGAAGTAGCGAAGTGGCCCCAATGCTTATAACACTACTCCAGGGGCTTCTTAAATGCTTGCTCACAGAAGTATACTCTGCATCCGATTCGCATACTGATTGCAGCCAGCTAGTGTTCTCTTTGCCTGTTATTGTTTTAATAAAAGGTTTGATACGGTCCTGCAGCTGCTTGTTCCAATCTTTACGTATTACACTAGCTTCTTCTATTTCATCTTTTGTTAATACAATTTTATCGTTGCTTTCTTTTGTGATCAGTATTGCAGAACGGTTTTTGGGAACCTGTCTTCTGTCATATTGATATGTTTGTATATAGGGGTAAATATTTGTGTTTATACGGGTGCCCAAAGCAAATGGAAGCCCTGCAGATGAAGCAATAAACAAATGGATTTGCTCCCTGTCAGTTAGTTTATTTGCATACGCATTTAATACTTCCTGAAATGAATCTACCATTTTAATAATGTTTTCTTGCTCGTATAACGAATCAGGATGTGGCACTTCCAATTCAATATCGAATTCATTTGCCGGGCTGCTTACAACCTCATAACTGGCTTGCTGGTCGATACTGAATGATGTCCCAATTCTTATTGTAACATCTCCGCTCCCTCTTTGTTTTTCTAAGGGCAGTACCACAGGTTTAATTTTAAAGATATATCCATCACTAGGTGGATCAATTTTGTAAAACCATCTGTTTTGCTGGTGATGCCATTGATAAATTGTAAAAGGATGTGTATTCCCAACCAAATATCCAAAATGGAAAATGACAGGGATTGGGGCCAATCCAAAATAAGCAATATGCGCTGTAGGGTACTCCTCTAACAAGGGTTTTACAAGTGCTGTGAATTTACGTTGCTGCATCAATGCTATGTTCTCGAATGGCAGATCATATAGGTCTTCCAGTTTTGCGTAACCAGCTTCAAAGTCAACAAAAATATTGGTAGCTTCTTTATTCTCAAGCACAGCTTCGCATTCCTGCTGTGTGATCTTTCTGTCAAGCCCATAATGGGCGATAACAATCTGAACTGTTTGTTGTGACGACTCTCTCATAATATTTATTTTGTTATTTTTCTTCGTGTTCAATTCCGCCCCCATGCCATTCGCCTGATCCGGCCCAGATTTCATAATGGTACAACCATTCGCTTGCCCAGGGAATCAACGATTTCACATAAAACATCCCTGTATGCCATTCATTGTTCTTTGGGTAATAGAGGCATAATTGCTGCTTGGGTGTTGAGTAAACATGTGGCAACTTAATGGCACCTGCTGCCAAAGCAAGCTTTGGTTCAAGGACATATACATCAATAGACTCCCCTTTTTTATAATGAAGCTTCATTCGATAGGTATCGCTTAATGGTGTAGGCGTAATATGGCCGATCCATATAAGTTCCCTCTCCCCCTTACGGATTATCTCGGACGCAGGGAAATAGGAGTGCAGGGCCCCAGCTTGGTGTATTAATGAAATCCTACTCATCTTTACCGAAGTTGTTATGGTGTGGAACATTTGTCCTGCCTACGTTACTTAATATGCCGCTACCTGCTGCCATTTTCATTATACCGCTTTCACGTTGTTCCATGGCTGCATTACCAATATTGGAAAATGCTGTTT
>JAHEZD010000009.1:79522-99688 GCA_023251255.1 Chitinophagaceae bacterium | reverse complement strand
ATCCGCCAATTGCGTGTTCACCGCAAAAAGTGGACATCACCAATCCAACATACCGAAATGGAAGTGATCCAGGATTGGTTTATACCTATTGGATTGACCCCGAAGCTACTTCTCCAATTGCAAACCCTACGGCAATTGATGCAGGTGGGCCATATTATATAAAAGGCACCAATTCAGACGGCTGTTTTGGGATACAACCAATAATTGCTAATATTTCAGCTACACCAATACTTAATACGACCAATTTGGTTAATTGTGGTTCAGTAAATCTTACTGCTCCTATTGCCTATAGTACAAATGGGTCCATTGTTTCTTTCTGGGCAGACAATACTACTTCAGTGGGGCTTACACATCCCGAATCAGTTGTTTCAAGCGGCATATACTTTATTAAAGCAAGCAATACAGATGGATGCAATGTTATACAACCAATTTCGGTTATTGTTAAGCCGTTACCCAACTTCACTGTTAACAATCCTGTGCCTGTTGCATTTCCTTTAACAATCAACATAGGGACACTTATTAATCCTATGCCGAATACCGTCTTCTCTTACTGGCAAGATTCATCGGCAACAATTCCTTTGCAAAATTATAATGCTGTTGACACGAGCAATCTCTATTATATCAAAGCGCTTAATACAGACGGATGCGCCGTTGTACATTCAGTAAAAGTTGTGATAAACGAGCCAGAAATCATCCCGCCCAATGCCATTTCACCAAACGGTGACGGAATCAATGATTTTTGGGAAATCCCATTATTAAGAAGGTATCCCCACTGCAGCGTGGAGATATTCAATAGGTATGGACAATTACTGTTTGAAACCATTGGTTACAGCAAACCTTGGGATGGAAAGGCCAATGGTAAAACATTGCCGAACGGAACCTATTATTATGTTATCAACAGGGGGTTCCAGTATCTTCCCATCAGTGGCAATATCTCCATTGTTAGATAAGTATCTAGAGCTAACGAAAGCAAAAGCCACTCAATAGTTATTAAGTGGCTTTTGCTTTATCTGAACAAACTTTTTATTATTAAACCAACATTCTCAAAGGCTCTTCCAGCAAGCTTTTTAGGGTTTGCAGGAATGCAGCACCCGTAGCACCATCCACAACCCTGTGGTCGCAACTCAAGGTTACTTTCATCACATTGCCAGGAACTACAGCACCGTTCTTTACTACAGGCACCTGCGAAATTCCGCCGACAGCCAAGATGCATGCATCGGGAGGATTGATAATGGCCGTAAATTGATCTATACCAAACATGCCCAAATTGGAAATGGTGAATGTACTTCCTTCCCAATCTGCAGGTTGTAATTTTTTGTCTTTTGCTTTTTGTGCAAAATCTTTTACCTGCGTGGTAATTTGGCTCAAGCTTAATGTATCTGCAAAACGAACAACAGGTACCAATAAGCCTTCATCCACAGCCACGGCCACACCAATATTGATATGGTGGTTGTAACGTATTTTATCGCCCAGCCAACTGCTGTTCACTTTTGGATGCTGTTTCAATGCAACGGCTGTTGCTTTCAGTACTAAATCATTGAAGCTGATTTTCACCTTGGCATTTTCGTTCAGTTTGGCCCTGGCAGCTACAGCAGCATCCATATCAATGCTCATGGTCAAGTAAAAATGGGGGGCCGTGAACAAACTTTCGCTCAAACGTTTGGCTATCACCTTTCGCATTTGGCTAACAGGTACTTCATCAAAACTCACTACACCAGAAGCGGAAGGCTGGGTGCTTACCGGCAGGCTGGTCGCTGGTGCAGCGCTTGGTATTTCAGTTTTTGCAGCAGCTTCAATTGGTTTGTAAGCATCAATATCACTTTTGGTAATCCTGCCATTATCCCCGGAACCTTTTACAAATTTTAAGTCGATACCTTTTTCCGCAGCAACTTTTTTAGCTAAGGGTGATGCAAAGATTCTTCCTTCATTTACTACAGTTTCAGCTGGCGCAGCGGCCGGAGCTGCAGAAGCAGCAGCAACTGGTGCAGCAGCCTCGGTTTTTGGTGCTTCAACTTTAGGGACGGCATCAGTATGGCCTCCCCCGTTTTTAACGGCAGCAACTATGGCATTCACATCAGTGCCTTCCTTACCTATAATGCATAATAAATCGTTCACTAAAATTTTTTCGCCTGCTTTTGCACCCTGGTATAATAGGATGCCATCTTTATAGCTTTCCAACTCCATAGTGGCTTTATCCGTTTCAATATCAGCCAGTACATCGCCTTTCTTCACTGTATCCCCCACATTCTTGTTCCAACCTGCAATAACACCTTCGGTCATGGTATCACTTAAACGCGGCATCAATACTACTTCTTCCATTGAAGCAGCATCAACAGCCGGCGCAGCAGGAGCATCGGTTTTTGTTTCAGCAACTGGTGCTGGTGCAGGTTTCGTTTCTTCCACTTTTTTATCTTCTACCACAGGTCCAGGCTTTGCTGCATTTGCACCACCAGCGTGTTGGGCAACCAATGCACTTACATCTTCACCCGCTTTTCCTATAATGGCCAACAAATCATTTACCTGCAATTTGCCGCCGTTGGGCGTGCCAATATGCAGCAAAACACCCTGCTGGTAACTTTCCAGTTCCATGGTGGCCTTATCGGTTTCTATTTCTGTCAATAAATCTCCTTTGTTCACGGTATCGCCCACTTTTTTGTGCCATGCAGCAATCACGCCTTCAGTCATGGTATCACTTAAACGGGGCATTAAAATAACTTCAGCCATTCGGTTGCGCTTTTAAAATTGAGGCGTGAAAATACAGCAAATTGGTTTTGTGGCAAGTATTGAATATCATTTTTGTTTATGCAGGTGAATCGGCTCAATACAGTATCGCCCATTTAGCATTGCGTCGTTTAAATTTTCAAAAAGGTTTCCTTTCCCTATCCTGTGCCAATAATAATTGGTAATACCTAAAAAAGTTACGTACTCGCAGCGTTTGTTATACTTTTTCTGTTATAAAAAAAATCCTAACAGAATTTTTCTAACAGAATTGTTAGATTTTTTTTGTTAGAGAAAAATTTCTAACAAAAAAAGTCTAACAAATGGCCAGTGTTGAAAAATTGAATTAAATACCTGCACCAAAAAGTTCAACCAGCTTTTCACTAATAACCATGATAATCTGCCGTACTATAGAAATTTCCTCAACTTTACAGTAATGAGAATTGTTATTACAGCAGCAACAACGGGCGAATGGATGCCCACTTTCCTGAACATCAATACATTGTATACGAGCGATAGCAAACGGTTCAAGCTATCTTTTCACCAGAGTGGCGTAGGTATGCTGAGCAGTGCCGTGTCACTGACGAAATTGGTGTACGAGGAGAACCCGGATTTGTTGATTCAAGTGGGTATTGCAGGCACTTTTGACGCCAGAATGGAATTGGGAAAAACAGTGGCCATCAAAGATGATATGGTGGGTGATTTGGGTGTAATGGAAGATGGGAAATGGAAGGATATTTTTGAAATGAAACTGGAGAAAAGCAGCTATCCCCCTTACGAGAAAAGGCGTTTGCCCAACCAATGGCTTGCCAAGTTCAACCTGTTGGCACTTCCTGAAGTTAGTGCGGTAACCATTAATGAAATCAGTACCAACGAAGAGCATATCCACCAGCTCATCAAAAAATACAATCCTGCCATTGAAAGCATGGAAGGTGCTGCACTGCATTATGTATGCAGGGAAATGAACATTCCTTTTATGCAGTTAAGGGCTATTAGCAATTATGTGGGTGAACGTGACAAAACAAAATGGCAAATGAAACTGGCGATTGACAACCTGAACGAGGTGGTGATAAAACTTGTTGAGCAATTATATACAATGGCATAATGGTTATACCGCCACATTGTTTTTGGTTTTAGCAATAGAACAATCACCATTTCCCCGTTAAATACAAGCAATTTTAAGATGAAATTTACTTTAGGATTTTCCCCATGCCCCAACGATACTTTTATTTTTGATGCGCTGGTGAACAAGAAAATAGATACGAAGGGATTGGAGTTCGATGTAGTGCTGGAAGATGTACAGACCCTGAACCAATGGGCATTACAAGATAAATTGGATTTTTCCAAGATTAGTTATGGTGTGCTGCCCCTTGTGCTTGATAATTACTTCTTGCTGAACAGTGGTGGGGCTTTAGGCAAGGGGGTGGGGCCATTATTAATTACAAAGCAAGGGACTTTCGATTCCCGATTGACAACCAGCGATTTTTCTGTCGCAATTCCCGGTAAGAATACAACCGCCCATCTATTGTTTTCCTTGGCTTGCCCAAATGTCAAGAACAAGCAGTTTATGGTATTCCATGAAATTGAAGATGCGGTGCTCAGTGGCAATGTGGATGCAGGTGTCATCATCCATGAAAACCGTTTTACCTATCAGGATAAGGGGTTGCAAAAGATTGTTGACCTTGGTGAATACTGGGAGCAACAATTACAAGTGCCCATTCCATTGGGTGGTATTGTGGCCAATAAAAAAATCGACACTGAAATAAGCTCGAAAGTTGATGGGCTGATTAAAAAAAGTTTGGAATATGCTTTTGCCAACTATCCTTTGATTACAGATTATGTAAAGCAGCATTCACAGGAGATGAGTGAAGCCGTTATGAAACAGCATATTGATTTGTACGTGAATAACTATTCAATTGGATTGGGAGATGATGGAAGGAAGGCTGTACTGAAATTACTGGAAGTATATGGGCAATTACATGGAATTGCCAAAATCAACCAATCTGCTATTTTTATTGCTTGATTTAATTCATTTTTGAATCATCCCATTTTCTGGTTAACGCCTTAACGCTTTGGTATAAACTTCCAGCATTCGCTTCCTTGCATCTTCATGTTTTACAATAGGTTGTACATAATCAAAGCTTTCAAACTCGGGTACCCATTTTTTAATGTACTTTAAATCCTTGTCAAACCTTTGTGTTTGCAAGCTGGGATTGAACATGCGGAAATAGGGAGCAGCATCGCAACCACTTCCTGCCGCCCATTGCCAGCCACCATTGTTGGCAGCAAAATCGAAGTCCAGTAATTTCTTGGCAAAATAGGCTTCGCCCCAACGCCAATCAATGAGCAGATGTTTGGTGAGAAATGATGCCACTATCATACGCACACGATTGTGCATGAAACCGGTTTCGTTTATTTCCCGCATGCCTGCATCAACAATCGGATAACCGGTTTTGCCCTCGCACCACTTTTCAAATTCTTTTTCGTTGTTGCACCATTTTATCAAATCGTATTCCTTGCGGAAAGCATGGCCTTTTTGAGCATGGGGGAAATGGTGGATGATCATGTGATAGAAATCTCGCCAGATCAACTCATTCAGATATCTGCCGTTCAGTTCCAATGCCTTGGCTGCCGCTTCCCTGATACTGATGGTTCCGAAACGGAAGTGGACACCCAAACGTGTGGTGCTCATGATACCAGGAAAATCCCGCTGTTCGGAATAATGGGAAACGATTTCTTCATTGAGTTGCTTGGCAGGAAAAGGTTTGTCAACCTCTTGAAAGCCCATGCTTTTCAAGGAAGGAACTCTTCTGACTGGATACTTATAGAAATTGGAAAAATATTTGTTTGTGGGATAAGCTTTTAGATGAAAAGGTTTCAGAGCAGCTTTCCATTTTTTGCTGTAAGGTGTGAAAACAGTGTAAGGCTCTCCATCATCCTTGATTACTTCATCTTTCTCAAAAATTACTTGGTCCTTATAGGTGTAAAAAGATGCTCCATGCTCTTCCAATAATTTCTTTATTTCTTCGTCACGTTGCAAGGCATAAAGCTCATAATCGTGGTTGGTAAATACTTTTTCAATAGTATGTTTTTTGAGCAACTTCTTAAAAGCATTGATAGGTGTATCGTAGAATGCTGCCATGCCGCTTCCTAGCTTTATCAATTGCCCCTGCATTTCTTCTATAGCTGCATGGATAAACTCAACACGGCGGTCTGCTTTTACTTCCAGCTCATCCAAAATGTTTTTATCGAAGATGAACACAGGAACAACTGGATTGTTATTTTTTAAAGCATGGTACAATGCTGCATTATCAGTTAAGCGCAAGTCCCTTCTGAACCAGATAATGTTTACTTTTTGCTTCATGAAGTGTAACAATTTGTATGGTGAATTGTTTGGCATGATCGCGATTAAAAAATCATGGCCGATTACCTGCTGCGGCCAAGCGTCTTCACGGAGGCTTTCCTTTCCCAGAATTATTTCACCAGCACCAAATATCCAAAGGTTTCTGTCCAATTTGATCAAACTGTCGTTTGATGCGAGAGAAGGGCCTTGTTTGTATTGTCGCAATCAACAGAAAAAATCAATGCAAACAAAAGGCTGACAATTTTTTGATTTTTTTCATGGGCAATATGCTTGAAACGACAAATTAAGTACCAATTTGAAAAAGGCAATTGACCAAAGACACACCCTGCAAATAACAAAGGTGGGATTTTTCAGAAGCAATCCCAACTGATACGAAGTTTTCAATTCCTCAAACAGTTAAAGCTTGCAAAAAAGGATTCCGCTTTAGGATTTCCTGTTAGGGAAAAAAGTCTAACAAAAATTCTATAACAAACTTCGGAGAGTTCTGCCAAGGGATACCACCAATCAATCCAAAAAGCTTCTAAAAGTGGCATATATGTTTAGTTAAGTTGATCAAGGAAGCTTGGAGAGAAGCGGCCAATGTCCAAATGAAACATGCAAGGCCCAATCATTAACTAGTAAAAAGAGGAACCAGTATCTTTTTGTGAAGCAATGCACCCAATTGTGTTTGGTAATTTGCTTTGCCGCATTGCTGTACCCATTTAATTCCATAAATGGCATTTGTGAGGAAAATTTCCTGCGCGTGCAGTACGTCGTCACAGATTATTTGCGTTTCTTCTATCGGCATGGCTTCATCCCTTATACTTTTAAGTAAGTGCCTACGCATTACACCGCTAACACAACCTTCCGTTAAAGCGGGCGTTTTAATAATGCCATCTTTTACTATCCACATATTGGCTATAGTGGTATCCGAGACATTATCGTATGGGTTCAATAGCAATGCATCATTCAAATGATTCTTCTTGGCCCAAAGTGCAGCCATGGCATAGGATAGATAGTTATTGCTTTTTAGGTGTGAATAATTATCACAGACTTTTCTGGCGTTTTTGAAGATATCGATTACCAGCCCATTTTCATTCAATTGGTTGTATATTGGATTGAGTTCCCACGATTGGATGATATAGTTGGGGAAATGGTTCTCTGCGTCATACAGGCCTCCATCTCCACGAAAAAAAGTGAGCCTTATCCTTGCTAACTTAAAATGATTATTTTTCTTGGCAAGCCCAAGAACCTGTTCCCTTAATAAAGCAGCAGTTAAATAAGTAGGCTTTTCAAACTGCAATAACTCAAGTGATGTAAACAATCTTTCGAAGTGGTAATCAGCCAAACAAATTTTTCCATTGACAATCTTCATGGTTTCAAAACATCCATCCCCATAACGAAAGGAGCGGTTGTTGGGCGAGATAAGTGGTTTATCTGCATCCAGCAGTTTGCCGTTATGAATCAATTTCTGTTTGGTCATGAATCAAGAAGATTGCTTCGTTCCTTACAATGACGGGCTTAATAGTTCACAGTGACAAAAGCATTTATTTAAACACATTTTCGTCAACACCTTTATTAATCAAATAATTGCTATAAGAAATTTCGACCTTCCCTTTTTTGTTCTTCAATTTTTCGGCTTCAGTTTTCTTGGGATCATCTTCAAAGTCCATCGTAATGCCCTTGGGCATCTTATAATCCTTTGTATTAAAAGTGAAAACTACTTTATCAGGAAGGCCATAGTTGCTGAATTTCCCATAGGTCATTTCAATTTCGTAAGTACCATTTTCCTTGGTAGTAGTAATAGCCTTCTTTATGAGCAGATTGGCTTCATCAATGTACATGGTAGTCAATACTACATCGCTTGTTTCGCTACGGGGTAGCAGTTTCACCTTTTTCGTTTTTACCCCACTGATGGTTTCTTCACCAGCATAAATAACATCAAAATCATTGGTGGTTACAATAGAGCCCATGTTGATGGAAATACCACCTTTGGGCAATATTGAGATGCCGCCATCACGCTTCAACTTAAACTTATTGGGTTTTTTGTAATACACTTTCACATTGCCAACGGGAGCCTTGATAAACGTGATGTCCGTTTTCATTTTTCCATCTGCTACATAATCATTTACGGCATCCAGTTTAGCTTTCACTTTTTGCACCAGTGCTGTCATATCTTGGGAGAAAGCAATTGGCGAGTAAGTGATAGCAACCAGGATAAAAGTTATCTTTAAAATCTGTCTCATTTGATTGACTATTGACTATTGACTAACTAAGAATGTCCTTTTTCTTGAAAACATATATCGACGCTCCTACAAAAGCAATGATATGCACCAATAATACAAAGGCACTACGTATGATCCGTTCAGGATGCTGCACAGTACCCTTGATGCTTGCATTGGCATCGTCAACCCTTATATCAAAGAATTCCTTCCAAGCCACCATATGCGTAGTGAAAAGAAACGGTTTTATTTTATTGAACAATGGAATGCTCATGGTACTTAGAATAGTTGCAACGATAATAACGCTCATTGTTGCAACGATTGGGCCAATGGAGTTTTCCGCAAAAATGGAAAGAAAAAATCCCAAGGCTGCTACAGTGGTCATAGCCAAAGCTGCAAAGCCAAATGCACCAATGTAACGCCAAAAAACATCATCAGCCTTTAATTGTACCAAATAGCCATTTTTAAGCACAATCATGTCATCCGTTCCAAAAATCACCATACTCACAAATAGTGCAAGAATGGCTAACCATATCAATAACATTAAAGTATATACAGTAGCGGCAAGGAATTTTGCCAAGATGAATTCCGAACGGCTTATAGGCTTTGTGAGCAAAAAGCGTAGCGTGCCTGCATTAGCCTCCCCACTAATCATATCTGCGGCAATCAATGCAATAAGCAATGGCACATGCACCAACAATAATTGCAACAGTACATAACAAACAAAATACCCATTCAAAATCTGCCCTTCAATGGAAAGGCTATTCTTCAAATCGCCCAAAATAAATTCTATGTACTCCTTGCCATCAGACTTTAGCCCCAACTGCACAATGGCAATCAATGAAGTAATTGCTATAAAAGCAATGTACGTTCTAGGTCTTTTGAATATTTTGTAAAGCTCAATTTGTAAAAGCGTCCACATGTTGATTTCCTGATGTTACTTGTAAAAAATAATCTTCCAAACTATGCCTTGGTTGCAGCGACAATAGCCCCACACCCATAGAAACCAGATCCTTGTGCAGTTGGGGAATCTGCTGTTTATCCAACTTCAATACAATTGCTATATCTCTTTGTTGCTGAAGGTTCCCACTCCAAGTACTGTTAGCTATCTGCTGTAATGCGAAACTGTTATTAGTTGTCTGCAGTTCAACAATGGTTTGCGATGGGTCGAAGAGCTCAGTTGATAATCCTTCAATTATTTTTTGGCCCTTGTCAATAATCAAAACCTTTGTTGCCACTTGCTCTATTTCACTTAGTAAATGTGACGATACAACCAATGTTTTCTTTTGTTCCTTGCTCAAATGAAGGATCAGGTTCCTGATATCAGCAATACCTTGTGGGTCCAGTCCATTGGTTGGCTCATCCAAAATAATCAATTGCGGATCGTGTATAAGCGCAATGGCTATGCCCAATCTTTGTTTCATACCTTGTGAAAAGGTTTTCACTTTGTCCTTGGCCCTGCTGGCCAAGCCAACCACTTCCAATTGATCCATTACTTTTTGGTGGGTCACTTTTTCATTGAGCCTAGCAAAGAGTTTCAAGTTATCATAGGCCGATAAGTACTTATAAACATCAGGCTTTTCTATTACAGCGCCTATTTGTTGGAGGATTTCGTTACGGTGTGTTTTCAGGTTCATGCCAAACAATTCAATGCAGCCTTCCGTCGGTGCAATAAGTGTAAGCAACATTCTGATGGTCGTACTTTTTCCAGCCCCATTCTGACCAAGGAACCCATATACATCCCCTTGATCAACAGTGAAGGAAAGGTTGTTTACGGCAATAAAATCATTGAATTTCTTGACAAGACCCTGCACTTTTATTATTTCCGGCATCTTCAGATTATATAAGTTTCTCAAAGGTAAGCGTTGGCCTTTGCTTAAGGCAAGTACTGGTACTCTATAAGTAGAAAATTTTGTGAAAGATCATCTTCTTCTTAAACTGAATAAGCAAGAATGACTTCATCCATATACTTCGGGCTTCCAGTTTTGATAGTAACAGGATAAAATAGGAAGTTTGGGCAAAAAAAATCCGCCTACTATTCGTTGGCGGATTCAATGCATCTCGCTGCTAATGAAGATTATTTCAATTGTTTTATAGACTCAAATTCGACAGCGTTTTATTTCTTTACCTTACGAAGGTATTCGCCATAACCGCTCTTTGCATATTTGTCAGCAATAATCAATAACTGTTCATGTGGTATATAGCCCATACGATAGGCAATCTCTTCAATGCAGCCAATTTTTTGGCTCTGCCTCTTTTCTATTACACGTACAAACTCACAGGCATCGCTTAAAGAGTCAAAAGTTCCCGTATCCAACCATGCTGTGCCGCGGCTCATGACCCCTACTTGCAGTTTACCTTCCTGCAGGTAAATGCGGTTCACATCTGTGATTTCATATTCACCTCTTTGAGACGGTGCAATATTTTTTGCTATTTCTACAACACTATTGTCGTAAAAATATAAACCAGGAACAGCATAATTCGATTTTGGATTTATGGGTTTTTCCTCGATTGAAACAGCCGTGTTATTTTCATCAAACGCAACTACACCATAACGTTCGGGGTCATTTACTTCATAAGCAAAAACAGCAGCACCGGTCACGTCGTTGAATGATTGCAACAATCTGCTGAAGCCTGCGCCATAGAAAATATTATCGCCTAAAACCAACGCTACTTTATCGTTGCCAATAAAATCGGCACCAATTACAAATGCCTGTGCAAGACCATTAGGGACTGCTTGAACGGCGTAGGAAAACTTGCAACCAATTTCATTGCCATCACCTAGCAAACGTTGGAACTGCGACGAATCTTCGGGTGTAGTTATAATCAGTACTTCATTTATACCTGCAAGCATTAAAACGCTCAATGGATAATAAATCATTGGCTTGTCATAAATAGGCATCAATTGCTTACTTATGCCTTTTGTTATGGGGTATAAACGTGTACCACTGCCACCTGCTAAAATGATTCCTTTCATGTTATTTAAGTTGAAGGTATATGCTGTAAAGTTGAATACACTTTACTTGAATATTCTTTTTGCACAATACCTACTGTTTGTTTAAATTTTTTAAAAGAGGGTTTGTTTTATCTTTGTCAGATAAAATAAATTCGTCGCCTTTCAATAGCCAATCTATGCTCAAATCCGGGTCATTAAACATCAACCCACCCTCACTGGCTTTATTGTAGAAATTGTCGCATTTGTAAAAGAAAACAGTATCGTCTTCTAAAACGAGAAAGCCATGTGCAAACCCTCTTGGCACAAATAGCTGCAAGTGATTTTCTGCAGTTAATTCCACAGCCACATGTTCACCAAAAGTGGCCGATTCTGGCCTTATGTCAACTGCCACATCCAACACCTTCCCCTTCAACACACGAACCAATTTTGCTTGTGCATTTTCTCCTTGTTGGAAGTGCAATCCACGCAGAACACCTTTGGAAGATTTAGATTGGTTGTCCTGTACAAATGAGATGTTCAATCCAGTTAGTTTTTCAAATGTTTGCTGATTGAAACTTTCAAAGAAATAGCCCCGGCTGTCCTCAAAAACAGTATCATGAATGATATAGCAATCTTGTAGTTTGGTTGCTTCTATTTTCATTTTCTATCTATTAGTGTACATGGATTCATAATAATTGGCATAAGCTCCTGATGTAATATTGTTCAACCATTCCTGATTGGCAAGGAACCAATCAATGGTTTCAGCAAGTCCCTGCTCAAAAGTCACAGTTGGGTGCCAACCTAGCTCTTTATTGATTTTTGTAGCATCAATAGCATAGCGCCTATCATGGCCTGGTCTATCCTTTACATAGGTAATCAATTGCTCACTTTCACAAGGAGCCCTATTTAGTTTCTCATCCATCAACTTGCAAAGCAATTTTATCAAATCGATATTCGTCCATTCATTGAAACCGCCGATATTGTAGGTGTCATCCACTTTACCTTGATGGAAAACCAAATCAATGGCCAATGCATGATCCTTCACAAACAACCAATCACGAGTGTATAAACCATCGCCATAAACTGGCAGGGGCTTTTTGGTAATGATATTGTTGATGAATAACGGTATCAACTTTTCGGGGAAATGGAATGGGCCATAGTTATTGGAACAGTTGGAAATAACTGTTTGCATGTGGTAGGTTTCTGCGTACGCCCTCACAAAATGGTCTGACGAAGCCTTACTTGCAGAATAAGGCGAATTGGGATGGTAAGGTGTTGTTTCTGTGAACAGGCCTTCCTTACCTAAAGCACCATATACTTCATCTGTGGAAACATGGTAGAATAAATGATTGCTGTAGTCTTCTTTCCACAAATGCCTTGCAACGTTCAATAAGTTTACTGTTCCAATGATATTGGTATAAACAAAATCAAGAGGGGAAACAATCGAACGGTCCACATGCGATTCTGCAGCCAAATGTATTACATCTGTAATGCCGTGTTTCTTGAAAACGGATTCAATTTTATCAGCATCTAAAATATTCACCTTCTCAAAATAGTAATTGGGTGATTGGTCAATATCTTTCAGGTTTTCCAAGTTACCTGCATAAGTCAACGCATCCAAGTTAACAATCTTGTAATTAGGATACTTTGTTACAAATAACCGTACAACGTGAGAGCCTATAAAGCCAGCGCCACCTGTGATTAAAATATTTTTGTTCATTTTTCAAATTTAGTTCTTGTAATAAATTTTATACCACCTTATAAACTTTTCAATCCCTTCTTGCAAAGTTGTTGAAGGTTTGTAGTCGAAATCTTCCTGCAACCCAATGGTGTCTGCGAAGGTTGCCTGTACATCCCCTAGCTGTAGGGGCAACATCTCTTTAATGGCTTTCTTGCCCGTTACATTTTCTATACATGAAATAAAATCAATTAGAGCAACCGGTTTATTGTTGCCAATATTGTACAGTCTATATGGTGCGCTGGAATATGATGCGTCAGGATTGGTAGCATCCCAATTAGGATTTGGCTCCGGTGCAGATTTCATAACACGTGCCACTCCTTCCACCACATCATCTATATAAGTGAAGTCACGCATCATGTTACCATTGTTGAAAACCTTAATAGGTTTGTCGTGCAAGATAGCATCTGTAAAAAGAAAGGGAGCCATATCCGGCCTGCCCCAAGGGCCATAAACTGTAAAAAACCTTAGGCCTGTAACAGGCATATTAAAAAGATGGCTATAAACATGTGCCATCAGTTCATTGCTTTTTTTGGTAGCTGCATACAATGATGCAGGGTGGTTGGTAGAATGGGTAGTAGCAAATGGTACTTGCTCATTCAATCCATATACACTACTGCTACTTGCATAAACAAGATGCTTGATTCCAAAATGGCGGCAACATTCCAGTAAGTTTGCGAAACCAACCACATTACTATTGATGTAAGCTGCAGGATGCGTTAAACTGTAGCGGACACCAGCCTGTGCAGCAAGATTGATAACAATATCGAATTTTTCTATAGTAAAAAGCAATTGCAAAGAAGCTGCATCTTCCATCTGCAATTGTATAAAGCTATAGTTTGGGAACTTACTGCTTTGTACCTTAGAATTGTAGGCAATTAACCCGGCATCGAATCCAGCTTCGGCAAGGCGGTTACTTTTTAAGGTAACATCATAATAGTTATTGATACTGTCGATGCCGATAATGTTATGCCCCTCTGTTGCAAGGCGATTTGCCAAATGGAACCCTATAAATCCAGCAGTACCCGTTACCAGAATTTTCATGCTACGGTTTTGTTTTGGAAAGTTGTTTCAGGTACAAATTCTTCATTGCTTCTACTTCCTTACTTTTTGCAAAGCTATTGTTTGCAAATTGAATAGCAGCATCTCCCATCTCATTTCTTAATTCGTTATTGTCAATCAACTTATTTAATGCTGCAACATAGTTATTTACACGAAAACCATCAACCAAAAAACCAGAAATTTCGGGTTGGAAGGTATCCTTAACACCACCTACATTGCTTGCAATAACAGGCTTTCCGCAAAACTGTGCCTCAATGATAGCCAACGGTGTTCCTTCATTAAAAGAAGTAAGCACAATGATGTCCATACCGTTATAAACTGCTGCCATATCCTCTACCCATGAAGTGAAAATAACTCTTGCATTATCCTTGGGTTTTCCAACATCACTAAAGGCTATCTTGTTGGCAAGCATATAATCTACCATCTCCTTTTTACTTTCGCCATCGCCTACCACAAAAAAATAAACATCCTGTTTCCCGCTATCCAAAGTGGCTTTAGCTACTTCCAAAAAAAGAAGCTGGTTCTTAATCGGAACAATCCTGCCTATACTACCTACTGCTACCGCAGTATTGGATAACTGGAACTGATTCCTGAATTTTTGTCGGCTATTGGCAGTACCTATCTGCAGTACATGCTCATCCACACCTAATTGTATTACAGAAATTTTGTTGGTTGGGGCTATATTGAAAATCTCAGTCAGCTCTTTTTTTTGTTCGTTACTTAGTGCTACAATATTGGTGGAAATGGAAGCCAACCATTTCTCTATTATCCGCACCCATTTGCTGCCAAAAGAATTGAAATAGGAATGGAATAAATGTCCATGAAAAGTATGTACAATGACGGGTACCTGCAAGAACCATGCAGCAAGCCTCCCAAGCAAACCGCTTTTTGATCCATGGGTATGAACAATATCTGCCCGGAAAAATTTGAGTTGTTTTATGATGGAAATAAAAGCAAGGAAATCTATAAAAGGATTGACTGTCCTGCGAAGCAACCTTAATTTCTTTACTTGCAATCCAGGATATTGTTTCAATAAAAAATTGGCCTCTATTTCATCGGTTTCCTTTTCACCATATAAAATAACAATTGTAAAATCTTGTTGGAGATAATATGCAAGCGGAATTGTATCAACTGCTTGACCGCCAATCACCAGTCTATTTAAAATAATGACAACACTAGGTTTCATAATAAAAGCAGATGGAATCAATAGATCAATTCCATTGCTCGTCTTTAATTTCTTCGTATACCATTCTAATACCGTCTTCCAATGTTATGGAAGCTTTCCAACCCAAGTTAGTAAGCTTTTGCACATCCATCAATTTCCGTGGGGTTCCATCTGGCTTGGAAGTATCCAGTTTTATTTCACCATCATAACCCACTACTTTTTGGACAAGCTGTGCCAGCTCCAAAATGGAAACGTCAATGCCCATCCCAACATTAACCAACCCTTGCTCATTATAGTGCTGCATCAGAAAGAAGCAAGCTCTTGCTAAATCATCCACATGTAAAAATTCGCGCAAAGGTTTACCTGTCCCCCACATTTCCACGAAGGGTGCATTTTGCCTTGTTGCAGTAATGAATTTGCGGAGCAATGCCGGCAGTACATGGGATTTGTTCAAGTCATAATTATCATTGGGACCGTATAAATTGGTAGGCATAGCTGAAATAAAATTGCATCCGTATTGCCTCCTATAACTATCGCAGAGTTCAATACCTGCAATTTTCGCAATGGCATACGGCTGGTTGGTATCTTCTAAATAACCGGACAAAAGATACTCCTCCTTTAAGGGCTGGGGTGCCAATTTTGGATATATACAAGATGATCCAAGGAACAACAATTTTTCCACTTTGTTTACAAAGGCTGCATGAATGATATTTGCTTCAATCATGAGGTTTTCATAAATAAAATCCGCACGGTAGGTATTATTTGCCACAATACCACCCACTCTTGCTGCAGCCATAAAAACATAAACAGGCTTCTCAGTTGCAAAAAAATCATTCACAGCCTGTTGGTTACGCAAATCAAGTTCACTTGACGTTCTGTAAACAATATTAGTATATCCCCCCTGTTGAAGGTTTCTGAATATGGCACTACCAACCATGCCCCTATGCCCTGCTATATAAATTTTAGATTGCTTGTCCATAATTATTCAAACTCATTCTTTGTTGCAAAACCGTTATCCTTTAAAAATTTCTCCTTTTGAAAAATCTTGATATCACTTGCTACCATTTCCTTCACCATTTCAGCTAGAGTATATTTAGGTTTCCAACCCAGTTTGGTATATGCTTTTGTAGCATCACCAATCAACAAATCAACTTCTGTTGGACGATAATAACGAGGGTCAACCTTCACAACTACTTTATTCAATTCAATAGTATAAGGTCCATTATTGGCAACAACATATCCTTCTTCATTTTCTGCCTCCCCCTTAAAACCTAGCTCAATACCAACTTCTGCAAAAGCCATTTTCACAAACTCCCTGATTTCTGTGGTAATCCCTGTGGCCAACACGAAATCTTCTGGTTCATCTTGTTGTAAAATCAACCACATACCTTCTATATAGTCTTTAGCATGCCCCCAGTCCCTTTTGGAATTCATATTACCCAAAAACAAAGTTTCCTGGAATCCCAAAGCAATCTTGGCAACGGCCCTTGTAATTTTTCTTGTTACGAATGTTTCGCCGCGATTAGGGGATTCATGGTTGAATAGAATCCCATTACAAGCAAACATCTTATATGCCTCACGGTAATTCACCGTAATCCAAAAGGCATACATTTTAGCAACCGCATAAGGGCTACGGGGGTAAAAAGGGGTAGTTTCACTTTGTGGCACCGCTTGTACCAATCCATACAATTCAGAAGTGGATGCTTGGTACACTTTTGTTTTTTCAATAAGACCCAATAAACGAACTGCTTCCAATATTCTCAATGTACCAATACCATCGGCATTAGCAGTATATTCAGGTGTTTCAAAACTAACATGAACATGGCTCATGGCAGCTAAATTGTAGATTTCATCGGGCTGCACTTCTTGTATAATCCTAATCAGGTTCGTACTGTCTGTTAAATCACCATAATGTAAATGCAAATGGCGGTGCGGTACGTGTGGATCTTCATAAAAATGGTCAATCCTTCCCGTATTGAACAGGGAGCTTCTCCTTTTGATACCATGAACTTCGTATCCTTTTTTTAATAGAAATTCTGCAAGATATGCTCCGTCCTGACCAGTTATACCTGTGATAAGGGCCTTTTTCATGTTTTGAAATGTATTTACTGATTATTGACTATGCTCTTAATGGTTATTTCCAACCCTTCCGCCAACGTTTTTCGCGGTTTGTAACCAGTTGTCTGTATTGTAACAGAATCAAACTGTGTAGTGGCACAAAATTTTTTAACCCTAACAGCACTAATGGGAAATTTTTTCTTTGTAAGTTTTGAAATCATATCCAACATTACCCCTCCTGCATATCCAATAAAGTACGGAATCTTAATAGGGATGATTTTTTTGTTCAGTGCTATCTCCGCATGGTGCACCAATTCTTTTGTGGCAAGATCCGGCTTATCAATATAGTTAAAAAGATGGTATCCTTTGAGTTTTTTATCCAAACAATGACTTATAAAGCCAGCAACATTTTCTACATAAGCCATCGATTTCTTGTTCCTGCCACGTCCTACCATAATAAACTTGCCGCTAGCTATTTGTTTCAGGAGATTGTAAACATTCCCCTTATTTCCTGGACCAAAAGTAACTGTAGGCCTTATTATTATTAATGATTTTCCATTCCGGTCATTATCGAACCACCTTCTTAAAACCTTCTCTGCTTGCAGTTTGCTCTTGCCGTAATGATTAAAAGGATCAGTGGAAGATAGTTCATCTGGGTTGTTTTTATTTAAACCATATACAGAAACCGAACTGGCAAAAATAATATGCTCAACTCCCTTTTCTGCCATCACTTTTAATACATTATGTGTTCCATCTACATTGACATCATAATACAATGAAGTTGGTGAGACGTCGTCACGGTGTTCTGCAGCTAGTAGAATAACAAAATCAATCTCAGAAGGAAATGCATTTTTAAGTCCTTCATAATTTCTTATGTCAACTTTAAAATGACGCACATTTTCATTCACCTCATTAGAAGGTATTTGTTTGTCAATATTAAAAACCTTGTGGCCTGCAGTGATTGACTTAATTAAATGTGACCCAATAAAGCCTGAACCTCCTATTACGCAAACATTCATTCTCTTTTGCTAATTTGGCGGGCAAGTTAAGGAAAGGATGAGTAAGAAAATCAACTAATTAAAAGGGAATTATCTGCAAAAACATTCTGAGCTTTTGCAAAATCTTCAGGGATGCCAATATCTATAAAATAGCCTTCAGCAATAAACCCTTTTACCTTTATTTGATTGAGCCTTACCTCTAAAAAGTCTTTTTCAAACGAAAATATTTCAGGCAACCCGTCTGTATAGTGTAAAAAACATTTCTTCTTAAGTATTAAATACCCCCCATTAATTAGCCCTTCTACTTGATGCTTTTTTTCCTTAAAGGAGGAAATAATATTTTTTCCATCCAATTCTACCGTCCCATACCTATCAAAATTGGTCATTGCCTTCAATGAAACCGTACAGTCAGCATGGCTGCTTACATGCTCTTGATACATCGCCTGTAAAGGCACATCAAAATAGGTATCGGCATTTACAATTACTACATCTTCGGCTGTTGCCATTTCAATAGCTTTTCTAATGCCCCCACCAGTACCCAGAGGCGTTTCTTCTATGTAGTATTGATAAGAAAGATTAGGATAGCTTTCTTTTAAAAAATCCTGCACCTGATTAGCTAAATAGCCCAATGAAAATATGTAATCGGTGACCCCCTGTTTCTGCAGGTATTGAATGATATAGCTCAGAAATGGCTTGCTAGCAACTGGCGAAAGCACTTTTGGCTTGTCTGCAACAACTGATTTTAAACGGGTTCCGAGCCCCCCAGCGAGAATAATTGCTTGCTTGATGGATGATTGCATAATTGTGGTTATCGGTTCTTTGCTGATTTTTGTATTAGTTGCATTGCTTTCTTTATTGGCCTAAGAATATAGAGCCAAACAGGGTATGAAAAGCCATTAGAGTTCCATGCCCTTTTTATTTCTCTTGTGGAAATGAGATAACTCTTTAAACCCATAGTACTTGCACCTCCAATTCTCATACGCACAATGTATTGATCCAAGAAAAAAGATTTATATTTTTTGAGTTTCAAAATCCGCAGCATGAACTCTTGATCTGCTGAAAGTTGGAAATCTGTTTTATATAGCCCTGCCTCTTTATAAACATTGGCTTTTACAAACAAGGCTGGATGTGGCGGTACTTCGCCCAATTCAAAATAGTATCTTGAATATTGCTTTGTTTTCCATGTCCGCGTTGTCTTATACTTGTCTGACCCAAAGAAAACGATGTTTCCATACAAACAATCAAGCTCTGTGTTTTTGGAAAAGGCTTCTGCAATTTTTTCGATTACTTGTTCATCGTAGAAAATATCATCCGAATTCAATATTCCAATAACATCACCTGTAGCCATTGCAATTCCTTTGTTCATTGCATCATAAATGCCGTTGTCTGGTTCACGTAATAATTTATTGACCCTGCTTTCATAGTTCTTGATAATAGCCAGCGTGTTATCATTTGAATTTCCGTCAATAATAATATATTCAATAAAAGGGTATGTTTGGCTTAACACACTTTTAATGGTTTCTCCTATTGTCCTTTCACTGTTATAAGAAACAGTTATAATAGATATCTTAAGCATTGATTTTATCCAATTTATCTATCGTATCATCATCTGCCTCATTCTGAAACAATTTTATTGATGATTGCAGATCTGCTGCTTCCTTATCCCACCATTTTATTCTCAGCAAGTTTTCAATAATCTTGTCTGAAAACCGGTATCTTATAATTTTTGCAGGGCTACCTACCACTATTGCAAAAGCAGGGACATCTTTTGTTACAACTGCATTTGCACCTATGATTACTCCATCACCAATCTTTACACCATCTAAAATAAGCGCATTAACACCTATCCATACGTCGTTCCCAATAATTGTTTTTTCAAATTCAACAAATTTTTGCGATTGAATAAATGATTTTTTCAAAGGGTTAT